>JAPLDH010000074.1 GCA_026391355.1 Bacteroidota bacterium
CGTTCTAGCCCAGGTAAGGTTCCTCGCGTATCATCGAATTAAACCACATGCTCCTCCGCTTGTGCGGGCCCCCGTCAATTCCTTTGAGTTTCAACCTTGCGGCCGTACTCCCCAGGTGGATTACTTAATGCTTTCGCTTAGACGCTGACTGTGTATCGCCAACATCGAGTAATCATCGTTTACGGCGTGGACTACCAGGGTATCTAATCCTGTTTGATCCCCACGCTTTCGTGCCTGAGCGTCAGTTACAACTTAGTGAGCTGCCTTCGCGATCGGTGTTCTGTGTCATATCTAAGCATTTCACCGCTACATGACACATTCCGCCCACTTCAAATGTACTCAAGAACGATAGTATCAATGGCAGTTCTACAGTTAAGCTGTAGGATTTCACCACTGACTTATCATTCCGCCTGCGCACCCTTTAAACCCAATGAATCCGGATAACGCTTGCATCCTCCGTATTACCGCGGCTGCTGGCACGGAGTTAGCCGATGCTTATTCTTACGGTACCATCAGCTCCGGTTCACGACCGGAGGTTTTTTCCCGTACAAAAGCAGTTTACAACCCGTAGGGCTGTCATCCTGCACGCGGCATGGCTGGTTCAGACTTGCGTCCATTGACCAATATTCCTTACTGCTGCCTCCCGTAGGAGTCTGGTCCGTGTCTCAGTACCAGTGTGGGGGTGAATCCTCTCAGAACCCCTAGACATCGTAGCCTTGGTGAGCCGTTACCTCACCAACTAGCTAATGTCGCGCATGCCCATCTTTGACCGCCGGAGCTTTCATTATAATGAGATGCCTCATCATAATAATATGGGGTATTAATCCCGATTTCTCGGGGCTATCTCCCAGACAAAGGTAGGTTGCATACGTGTTACGCACCCGTGCGCCACTCGTCAGCATCCATTGCTGGACCTGTTACCGTTCGACTTGCATGTATTAGGCCTGCCGCTAGCGTTAATCCTGAGCCAGGATCAAACTCTCCATTGTAAAATTTTAAGTTTAATTCCTCAGGTTTACTTCACATCAAAAAAATAAATTGACGGATATTTGCTACTAGGCTTTTACTTCAATCTTTCAAAGAACTTTATCCCTTTCCGCTTTCACGGTTTATGTTTTCAAATTGGGACTGCAAAATTACACCCTTATTTTTAATGTGCAAGTTTTTTTATCGAAATTTCAAAAAAAACTTTTCCACATACTCCAAACACTCAATAAACACTGATCGATAGGTTTATAATTGCAGCATCAAACAAAGAACAAAAATTTGGGAGTGCAAATATACAAATCCCTTTTTACCTGGCAATACTTTATTTCACCTTTTTTTCATGAATTCTTCCTTTGTCACTTTGTCACTTTGTGCTTTTGTGACTATTCAGAAAAATTTGCATATTTACGATTTAAATGACTAAATTTGAGCCTCAGTAATTAAGTAAGAATCGTTTCACTTATGAACAAAAGTGCTTTACTCCGCTGTGTTTTTGCCTTCCTTTTATTCCTTCCGGTTACTCCCAACCTGAACGCCCAGAATAAAAAGAGTAGTAATCCCGAATCCTTCTGGCACCGTATCTCGGTCGGCGGTAACGTTGGATTCCAATTCGGAACCAATACAGGAATTGATATCTCTCCCAAAGTTATGGTGCGGATCGTTGACCAGTTTTATGGTGGATTGGGATTTACTTACGAATACAGCCGGTACAAGAATTATTACTATGACACAATCAACCGCAAATACCTGAATTTTGATGTGAATGTTTATGGAGGCAGTATATTTCTCAGGTATTACCTGAGCAGCCTGTTCGACAACTGGCTCGGAAACATCTTTGCACATACTGAATATGAGTACCTGACCTATACCCGCCCCTACGTTTATGATCCGAAAGGTTCCATTTTCGATATAAATAACAATACATTCTCAAGGGGTAAGGAAAAGATCGAGATCAGTAGTCTTTTCGTGGGAGGGGGTTATAAACTTCCGGTAACCGAAAGGATCTTTATAGAAATACTTGTTCTCTATAATCTGAACGAGTCGTATAATTCGCCCTATTCCAACCCGGTGGTACGGATCGGGGCAGGAGTAGGACTATGAACCCCACCCCCTGCCCCTCCCCCAAGAGGGAGGGGGAGATTTGTATCCTGATTGAAAGTCACACTTTCAAAGTAGAGGCCCTTTCGATAACCTCCTTTTTCAGGATTTCCAGGATCTCTTTAATGTTAAACCTAACCTCATCATTCCTGAATCTGATTACTTTTAATCCTAATCCTTCAAGTTCATAGGTTCGGTTCTCATCATATTCAAGATTAGCTGGATTACTGTGTATTAGACCATCAATTTCGATGACCAATCTGGCTTCATGACAATAGAAATCAACTATGAACCGACTGATAGGATGTTGACGTCGAAAAATTATACCCATAAATCTTTTTTTCCTGATTTTCTGCCAAAATATTTTTTCACTGGGGGTCATAGAATTTCTGAGAATTCTGGCTTTTTCAAGAACCTCTTTACCTGCTCCAAAGTAAAATTCACGTGTAATAGTATCATTAAGGTTGCCCATAATAAGGTTTCATTATATCGATCTTATATTCCGTCAGAACAAAAGTTGATATTAATCCACCAAAATGAAAAAAGGTCACATGTTTCTGCGCATTTTTTCTTCAACTATTATGGAGGGTGTCGAAATATGTTCTCCCCTCCCTCTTGGGGGAGGGGTCGGGGTGAGGGGTGAGGAGTGAGGAGTAAGGATAGGGGCCGGAGTAGCACTATAAACAGTTAACAGTTAACTGTTATGAATAAAAGTACTATTCTGAGCCTCCGGTTCCAACCGTCAGCACGTAATCCAGCTCTTCATAGATGTATTTCAGGGTGGATGAGAACTGATACCATCCTGAAGGTTTGGAGAAGGGAATCGAGTCAAACTCTCCTGCTCTTCTTAAAAATTCCTCAGTATAGCGGACAACCGACAACATACCGTCGAAATTAATTTTATCGGGCGTATCGTATTTGGTGTGATAATCATAATGAAATCCAGTAGTAAGATAAACTTCTGGAATCTGCTTCTGATAAAAGGGATAATGATCAGAAAAGTTTGCAGCTCCCCTGAACTTGTTGACCCTAAACCCGAATGAAGGCATTGCCCGGTAAATCTTTTTCCATATGGGTGAGGTGCCTGTAGCAAAAGCATAGATCATTCTTCCTTCGCACCCTAATCTTCCCACCATATCAAAGTTGAACATGAATCTGACTGTCGACAGATCGACAGTGGGATGGTTGCAAAACCAAGTTGATCCCTTCAGCCATTCTTCTTCACCTGAGAAGGCAATGAACAGGTAATTGTTCTTTTTATCACCTGACTGACTTAACCAGCGGGCCAGTTCCATAATGGTAACCGTTCCGCTCGCATTATCGTCAGCACCATAACGGATCTCTGATCTTGAATTTATCCCCATATGATCATAATGTGCACCAAAGATCACAGTACCCGCTGCATGGTTGTCGATAAACCCGATCACATTATGGTAAAAAGATAGTTTACGGGTAACTTTTATCCGCATTTCGACGATGGTTTCTTTATGCTTATCAAGATATAACAGGAAAGGTGAATTCGCAAATATGACGGGAATTGTCACCGTGTCGGCCGAGTCGAAGTCAAATAGGTCATTAAAGAAAGGTGAATCATTATTCCATAAAATAATGCCCGCAGCTCCCCTGGCTAAAGCATTCCTGATCCTTGCAGATGGAGTCAGCATTCCTCCAGTAAGTAAACGGCCTTTAAACCATGATGGAAGGCCCAAATTAATCACGGCGATCTTTCCTGAAAGATCAGCTAAATCAGAATAATCATCCCAATTCATCTCCGGATAACTGATCCCAAAACCGGTATTTACCACTTTGCCTTTTGCATATCCATTTCCTGAGAATTTGGTTGCCCCGAAATCCTTGTAAAAAACAAACACATGATTGCCTGCAACCAGCTTATTTTCTATATTCCATGGACTGATTGCCGGTTCGGGAAAAGATTGAAGGTAGGACGTATCTCCGTCACCTTTTGGTTTTAACCCTGCTTTCCTGAAGCTCTCCACTATATACGCAGCAGCCTTTTTTTCCCCAAAAGTTCCCGACCGCCGACCCTGCAGGGAATCTGAGGCAAGGACAAACATATCATGATATACCCTGGACCTGATGACAGTATCTGTCCTGTAATCCAGGTGACCTTGCGCATTGACGGCATTGATCAGCAGGAAGAAAAGTAATGTCAGATATTTCATGAAGAGGGAATATTTTTCAGGATATCGATCAGCAGGAACCAGAACTTATCTACACTCTCAATTTCCAGCCTTTCATCAGGCGAATGTGCACCTTTAATAGTGGGACCAAAGGAGACCATATCCATACCGGGATATATGGCGCCGATCAGGCCGCATTCAAGTCCTGCATGAATGGCAAGTACCTGCGGTTCCTGGTTAAAAAGCTTTTTATAGGAATTCACGGTCAGGCGAAGAATTTCCGAATTGGTATCTGGTTTCCATCCGGGATAACCTGTGGATTGTTCAACTTCAGCTCCGGCAAGACGGAAAACACTGGCAACACAGTCTGCGATATCCTTTTTGGCCGATTCAACCGAACTTCGCTGGCTGGTCGTAACAACTATTTTTCCTTTCGCCATTTTTACCGATGCAAGGTTGGTTGATGTCTGAACGAAATCATGGATTTCACGCGACATCTCGATCACTCCATGAGGACAGGCATAAAGGGCATTCAGCAGGTTATTCTGGAGGGTCTGTTCCAGCATTTTTTTAGGCCTTGGGCAGGATTCCAGGGAAAATGCCAGGCCGGTTTCCGTAGTCCTTAATTCATCCTTTATCATATTGGAGTACAATTGTGCATAGTCGATAAAGGCTCGTTCCACTTTTTTGGGAACAAGGATATTGGCAAATCCTTCACGGGCTATGGCATTTCTTAGATTCCCGGCATCAATGGTAGAGATCCGGATGCCAAACATCTTAGTGGCATTCCACAGGAACCGGTTCAGCAGCTTTACGGCATTTCCAAGGCCTTTCCCGATATCATCCCCCGAATGACCACCTTTAAGTCCGGTAATTCCAATCCTGAAGGGAGCAAGATCCGGGCTGGCGTTTTCAAGCATCAGTTTGAAAGTAGCGGTAGAATCGCATCCTCCTGCACAACCAATGAAGATCTGACCCTCGTCTTCGGAGTCGAGGTTGAGCAATATTTTACTGGTAAGCAAATCAGGGGATAGGCCGAAAGCGCCTGTAAGTCCTGTTTCCTCATCAACTGTAAACAGCGCTTCCAGTGGACCATGAACCAGTTCTTTGGATTCGAATATGGCAAGGGTGGCAGCAATGCCTATTCCATCGTCAGCGCCCAGGGTTGTTCCTTTTGCTTTTATCCAACCCTCAGTTATATAAGCCTGAATGGGATCTTTTTCAAAATTATGGGGAACATCTTTGTTCTTTTCACCGACCATGTCGATATGACTTTGCAGGATTACAGGACGGAGATGCTCCTTACCTTTGGATGCAGGCTTGCGGATCAACACATTTCCTGCAATATCTGTAATGGTCTCAAATTCATGTTCTTTTCCGAAATTCCTCAGGTATTCCGCTATCTTTTCCTCTTTTTTCGAAGGACGGGGTACCTGGCATACTTCCAGGAAATAGCGCCAGAGTGGTTCAGGTTTCAGGTGTTCGATTTTTTCTGTCATTCAAAGAATTATTAAAGGTTCGATACAAAAGTCGATACAAAAGTATTATTTTTAATCTACCCACCCCCTTCCCCCTCCCTAATTTAGGGAGGGGATTAAGGGGTGAGTATTTGGGTTAATTCCCTGCTGCTCTACGGCGGAATTTGGGTCAAGGGCTTGACCTGGGATTTTTATCATATTATTGGATTAATAATTCTTAAACCAGGAGAAGTTCCTTATTCGGTTTTATTAAATTTGCAGGTCAATCAAACGATATGTATTTCATCATTTATCTTGTCCTTATCCTCACCGTCCTTGGAAGTGGTTCACTTGTATTTCTGATCGATTCCGGGAATCCGAAGATACAACGTTTACTGCTGGCCTTCAGTGGAGCATTCCTGATCGGGATAAGTTTTCTGAAGCTGATCCCTGAAATTTACTCGACACCGGCAAAGCACCTTGGATTGTTCATCCTTCTTGGATACCTCATTCAACTTATGCTTGAGTTGATCACTGAAGGAGCCGAACATGGCCACAGTCATGTACATGCTGAAGGGGAAAGGGTTTCCCCTTTTCTTCTCCTTTTCGGGATATGTATCCATTCCTTCCTTGAAGGGATGCCGATCGCACCAGGGTTCAATATAAAGTTACAACATACCCTCGTACTGGGAATAGTTATCCATAATTTACCAATTTCGATCACCATGATGAGCCTGTTCCTGCATTATGGTTTGTCGAGAAGGCGAGCTTTTACCTACCTTGTGATTTTTGCCCTGATGACACCTTTGGGGTCCTTGTTCTGCAGGTTATTGCATGTTTCAATCGGTGGATCAATCGAGGTTTATTTCAGTTATATCCTGGCAATTGTAGTAGGGATTTTCCTGCATGTCTCTACCTCGATACTTTTCGAGGCGGAAGAAAATCATCAGTATAACCTGAGGAAGTTTGTGACGGTCTGTTTCGGGATTATAGCGGCCTTCGGTTTAAGCTTGCTATGATTTATTCTTGACAAATAAGAAAAAAGATCTATTTTTGCAATCCCTTTTCACACCCACACCTGCCTGCCGGCAGGCAGGCTCACACCCACACTCACACACTCTTCGCCCAGGTGGTGAAATTGGTAGACACGCTACTTTGAGGGGGTAGTGGCCCTTGGCTGTGCAGGTTCAAGTCCTGTCCTGGGCACAAGGCAAATAGCGAAAAAGCGAGATAGCGAAATAGCAAAATTTCACTTTCTTGCTTTTTTGGTTTTTAGCCATATCGCTTTTTAGCACTTTAGCAATTTCCGATTTGGAATTAATCACAAACCATTAATTCCTGAAAGTTTTCTGTAGCTAATTGCGTCCGATTTTTAGAATTCTGCACAAGGCCATTGTCCCTTTGGTCTTTTATACTTTTTACCTTTATAACTATTTGCTTTTCCAAAAATATCAGGATTTTCAAAAGCAATAACTAGGGTTATCTCGTGTGCTCCCCCCATTTTCATTAAAAATATATTTATATCCAACCAGCAAAACCAATGAATGCGATGCTTTGGTTTCTATGATCCATTTATTTTCATTCACGAATTGAACGCCCTAATTTGACTACCGTTTATTGATCAGCACTAAAATCGTTAGTAATTATCCATTCCTTACCTAATTTAAATTTTTTGGTAACTGATACCAATTTCTTAGCATTAAAATCCAACCTTGAAGTTCTCAAAACAATCTTTTTTATTGCAAGAACCCGTACTGTGTCAATTACATCTAGCCAGGCGGATTTATATTCATAATGTGGTGATTCATAATTTGTTGTTGTATAATGAATTCCAAGCTGTTCATGTCCCTGTTGTACAAATTTACCGTTTACCCATACACTTACCTGGTTCGTCAAACGATGCTGAAGAATAAGTCGCGCGGGATCAGTAAGAAACCCCATTAATTGGTCCCCTTTGTTAGAGTACGAAGAAGTTGAAAAGTCTACTTCATCACCTTTATAAAAATAATATTTTTCCCCAGATTTTGTATTCTTGATACATAATACTTTTTGTCCATAAATATTCAGTTGTCCATAAAAAATTAAGATAACTGAAAAAAACAATAAACTTATTAACTTTTTCATAAATTTTATTTTTTACAAGACTCCGGTAAATTTTTATAAATGAATTTAACAACCATATGTTCGTAAAAACCTGAAGGATGGGCTTGGGATAAAAGAGAAAAGCATCTGATTTGTAGTTGACAGATTGCGTAATGATGCCAACCTCAGATACCAATTTACCGGCAAACAGAATACCGGCAGAGGTCGTAAAAAAAAGTACGCTGATAAGGTCAATGTTGAATATATTGACCGCCGGAGAATCCGACTTTGTTTTGAAGAAGCTGAGGATGTAGATATCTTTTCAGGCATCGTATATATTGTTAGCCTTCAACGGCTGATCCGGATTGTGTACATACAGAAATATGACCAACATGGATATGGAACAACCCATACCATCCTATTCTCCACCGATTTGAATCTGAGTTCCGAGAAGATCCTGCAATACTATCGTCTGCAATATCAGATTGAATTCCTTTTCCACGCTGCAAAAAACTTTGCAGGGCTTGAAGATTGCCAGGCACGGAGCGAAAGCAAACTTCATTTTCATGTGAATACATCCCTGTCCACTGTGTCGCTGGCAAAGGCTTTACACTACCTGAATGTTCCGAAAGAAGAAAGGGATTCATTTTCGATGACCGACGTTAAGGTTATGTATTTCAATCAGTTTATAACAGATTTTATTTTTTCAAAGTTAGCTCTCGACATGAGTTGCGAAAAATACAAAGACCTCTATAAGGAGTGTCTGAATATCGGGAGGTTAGCTGCATGATTTTTTACCGGAGTATTGCTCATTCAAGATATTCTTTAGACATTTTAATTTAAGAAGTAACGCTCTCTTGCAGAAAATGAGGGTTTTGAATATTCGTATCCTTGTCGAATCTTTTAGTGTTTATTGTAAAAAGAAGTTTATTTCCAAATTTATGACTTTCCTTTATTTTACAATTCTTTGCCGTTTTACATTGCTTAATATTGGGTAATGTTAAGCAATATTAGATATTTTTTATTTGATTAAAATAAATTTTTACGAAAATCATTATTAAAACATAAAAATTTTTATGTTACTTGTATTTATCTGTTTACGACCAAAAAAAACGTTCCGACCCCGAGGTATCGGAACCGGAACGCGGGAGCAAACTTTGTAAAGATCAGAAATCGATTTTCTTTTCTACATCAGCGATGCTTGCATCAAATGAATCTTTAAGGAAATCAATGACCTTTTTTATTCCGGGGGTGAAACTGGTGGTTGAAATACGTGACGCATAACGTTATGTGTTATAGAGATTCAGAAGCTATTCTGGCAGGGATATTGGGAGGTAAGTAAATCTGGGCTTTAATCAGAGCTTTTCCAGAATTTCAGTTTTAACAACGTTATAGGCCACATCAATATCGAAATTGATATCCGGCTGAAGAATTCCCAAAATGTCTTTTCTGAAATTATCATCCTGTATTTTTGAGTTGACATTGGCTATAAAGTCCTCTTTCCTGATTTTTGCACCGGTTGAGGTCAGGTATTCATAATAAGCGTGAATAATTTTCCCTGTATCAAGTTTGAGTTGAATAAGAGCATACCAAAGATCAAAAAGATCTCTGCCCTTGCTGCGTTGGTAAAGCGCCCGGAGTTTTGTACCCAGGAGTTCTTCCGGTTCATATGTTTTAACATAAGCGCTCCCTGAAAACCAGGTATTTGCTATTGAAATATTGACGTCCTTATAATTATAGACAGCGAGGTGTTCTCTGCAATTGATCTCAATCTTAAGTTTCATTCTTTGTGGAGGTGCACCATCGGCCAGGTAACGGTAGTTCATTGCCGTCATTGAATTCCCCCTGTTTACCGTCACTTTTTCTGCAACAATGAAGGATAGAGACTTACGAAGATGATTCAGTATTTCACCAATGGGTGCGGCTTTGATTTGAACTAGATCAATATCTTCCGAATACCTTGCCGGCGGTATTAAAAACAGCTTATATAAAGCCGTGCCACCTCTGAATGCAAGTTTCCCTTTAAGAAAATCATCATTGTAAATAGCAACCAGCGCCCTGGTTATAATCAGATCCTGCTCTACCTGAGTATTATCATTCCAGTATACATATTCTTTCCACTCGTCAATATACCTTCTTGGAATCATAAATCTCCTTCCACTCTTGAATTAACAATGATTTTCCATTTTTTGTCGGTTTCTCCTTTCTTTAGTCCTTGAGCAACTAAAGGGATAAAGTAACATTTACGCCCCTCCAAAACCTTTAACAATGGAACAGATAACTTTTCCATATTCAATTCCCGGTCAAGTAGATATCCGAGCCGTTGAATGGCGGCAGTCTGCGGATATTGTTTTACAACTTTAAACAATCTGGCTGAATTCATTTCCTCAGATAACTCCTGCAACACTGTAAAAGCGCGGTTGATTCCAATTTTTGCATTGTAATAAAGCAAATCCAGGGCGGTTAGTTCGGGGGATGAGACATTGATATATCCTGCATCGGTATTTTTCTTCACCACATCATTTGCAGACCATCTTTTTTTAACCAGGAAATTGATCACTATTTTATTGTTCTTGATGCTGTGAACTGCAGGGGTTGAAATAACAACAAAATATTCCATTGGCTGCTGGTGTGCAGCACCGTGCAACGCTGCAGCAGACAACAGGGCGATATAATATTCTTTATTGAGGGAATGCATCAGATCGTCGATGAAAAGATAGGCAGGGAGCATGCCTCTTGAAGAATATTCCGGAGGAATGATCACGAAAAATCCTTTCCTTATCGCGGCAATCGCATTTTTAGACTTCAACCGGTACAGATTCTGATCCAATGCCTGTTCGGAGATCTTAAAAGAATTAAGCGCTTCCTTATAAGTAAATGAATACCGGCCTTTTGACCTTATTTTAATTAGAAAATCCTCAAGATAATTATATGAGACCGCCTCGTTTTTCATAAAGTTATCATTCGCGTATCTTTACATATTGTATAAAGAATTGCAAATATAAACTTATTTTTTATTCCTTTGGTTACCGATAAGAATAATGTAAGCATAGGTGGTGAAATTGGTAGACACGCTACTTTGAGGGGGTAGTGGCCCTTGGCTGTGCAGGTTCAAGTCCAGTCGCCAACAAAGGGATAAAGTAACATTTTCGCCCCTCCAAAACCTTCAATAAAGTCACAGATAACTTTTCCATATTCAATTTACGGTCGAGTAGATATCCAAGCCGTTGAATGGCGGCACTCTGCGGATATTGTTTTGCAACTTTAAACAATCTGGCTGAATTCATTTCCTCATATAACTCCTGCAACACTGTAAAAGCGGGGTTGATTGGACAAACCAGTAAGACTGACCACCCAAGGCCGAAGCAACTTTATCATCTTTTCTTTCCATTATGTTGTGAACGCTGTTTTTATTGCTAATTTTGTAATAATGCACAATTCATATAGCTATGAAAGAAAAAAATGAAACCATTACGATAAAAGTAAAAAAATCGAAAGCCAAGGCGTTTCTTTCGATGTTAAAATTGTTAGATTTTGTGGAATTGGAAACGCCGGAAGAAAAAATTGCCCGATATCTTTCTACTTCACCTGATAATGTTCCGTTAGAAGATGATGATATCATGAAACTCATTAAAGGCGTTCACGCATAACCGGAAAAAATGGTTCATATTGCAGATAAAACACGGATCGCCTTCGATACAAACATTTGGATCAGTTTCACAATCGGGAAACGGCTTGAAACCCTGAAAGATGTATTACTCTGCGATAGGTTCCGGATTTACATCTGTCCACAGATCATAGAGGAATACCTGCTTGTTGTCAGCCGGCCTGAAATACGTAAGTACATTACTTTACAGCGTATAAGCGATACGATTGAATAATGGAAACCTTTGCTGAAAGCCATCCGGTAAAATCGAAGGTCATTTTATCAAGAGATCCGGATGATGCTTTTCTGTTAGCTTTTTCAAAGGAAAATAAACTCGGTTACCTTATAACCGGCGATAAAGAGATCGATTTTGTTTGTGAGCGACAGGGAGAAAAAATATATATCCAATGTGCCTACCTTTTAACCGATGACCAAACGATTGAGCGGGAATTCGGGAACCTCTTGCTGATCAAGGATAATTATCCAAAATTCGTTATCACGATGGATGATTTCAATGGCAATACAAATCAGGGAATTATCCATTCAAACCTACGGGAATTTTTACAAAAGGCGTTTTGAAAAAAATGGGAAGAAAAATATTTATTACCTTCGCATTCCATGAGATTGATACAGGAACATGAGGATGAAATAATTACGTTGTGTGCCAAAGTTCAGGTACGGTTTTTTTCTTACCTTTCATGGTAATATCTTGCTTTTTTACTTTTTAGCCATTTCACTTTTTAGCAATTTAAGATTTGACTCCCTTTTCAGAGGGGTCTCAAAACTTGAATTAAGAAACAACTCTTCGTTGCCCGGTGGTCGTTGTGAGCGTTCTTTGTTTTTTTTGCTGTTCTTTCTGCATCTTGATAAATGCACTAAACTCTTTTCTTTCCTCGTCAGTCCATGGCTTGTCTAGAACAGTGAAGTTGACATTTTTTGGTTCTCTAATTAGTCCCATTGTTTTTATTTTTTGAAATATCTATTAATCAATATGTTTGCTGCAGGTGGTTCAATTATCATTTTCGTACCTCTGAAATGGGTTGCGAAAAGTGTTTCTTGATAATGATTAACCAAAACTGTCTTGGCATCAAAAGCAAGATAACCATCATAACCTTTGTTAAATGACAATTTGCATGCAAAAGCAACTAAGTTGCCTGGTACACCTGAGTATATTTTTGTTTTGCCTTTGTTGAATTTGGCACTTTCAATCAAGTGCATGTAAATGTGATCTCTTTGGTCGCTTAAACTTATCAGTCCTTGGATAATTTTTGGATTGTCCTTAATTACAAGTTTGTAAGTCTCTCTACCATTGAGTTTAACCTGTTCCTGCCATTTGAATTGCCAATCTGCTTTGTTAATCAGTTTGCTGTCCTTTGCGAAAAGTTGAAAAACTTCTGTATCAAATACATCTCCCGAAATTAAATTTTCAATGGAGTTCGTAAGCTTGTCAATCTCAATGTCAACTAATATTTTCCTGTGATTTTTCACACAACGAAGTTACGAAATTAATGCCCAATAAATATTCGTTAAATGCACAAATATTTCAGCTTATTACTGTTACTGACACTTATAGTTCCAGGTTACCTTTCAAACCTTTTATTCTAATCTCTTTGTAGCCGGTTTTTTCCATAAAGCAAAATTACGAACCTTCTTTTTATGGAGCAATTTTCTCTCGTGGATTATATAACGAATTATCAAATATCGTATTATTAAATGGCCTCAACTATCTTTATCTCATCCTCCGTCATTTTCTATTCTTCTTCTCCGCCAGACTCTTCATAAATGTCGCATCCACATTAAATCCCATTGATTTTGCCTTTTCGGCATAATAGTATGCCCTGGTATAGTTTTTCTGATCGTAATAAGTAATAGCAAGATCAAAAAATGCCGCGCTTTCCTTAGGATTGAGACCGGAGGCTTTTGTAAAATCGCTGATGGCTTCCGGGTAATTTTTCAGGTGATAATGACAAACTCCGCGTTTCAGGTAAAAATCATCGTTATCAGGCTGGATTCCGATCAGGAAGTTATAGTAATCAATGGCTTTTTTATATTGTTCTGCCTCCACAAGGGTGTAGGCCAGGGTTCGTGAGATATTGAACCGGTCGGCATCATCGCGGCTGAGTGAAAGAGCTGTCGTATAATCATCAATGGCCTTCGGGTAATCCTTAAGAAAAGAATAGGAGATCCCCCGGTTGAGATAAGTGATGGCAGATGTTCCTTTTACTTCGATTGATTTTGTCAGGGCTTCAACAGATTTTTCGTACTCCCCCAACAGTCCATGTATTCGTCCCAGACCGTCCCAGGCAATCCCGTTATCCGGCCCGTATTGAACAGACTTTTCATAACTGTCCATTGCTGCTTCCAGGTTTTTCTGTTTCTCGAACGCCTCTCCCAGATTAACATAAGCGGTTACTTCGGTTGGATATTGCCTGATAACATCGCTCCATAAGCTTACCGGATCTTTCCATACAAGATTCCGCTGATAGGTAAGAAAACTCAAAGCAGATAAATATAAAATCAGAAAGAATGCAATGACATACTTCAGGAATTGGAAGGAATTCAATTGTTTTCTCAGAAAATAATCGAGGTACCACGCGATAATGAAAAACAACCCGACATATGACAGATATGTGTACCTTTCTGAGATAATGACACTTCCGATGCTGATCACCTGTAACACCAGTATAACAGAAAAAAAGTAAAACAGCATCCCGAAAATGAAGACCCGTGTGTATTTATAAGATAGAATCATCAGCCCGGCAAGGCCAAGGACAATAATTGGGCAGATATAAAATATAACCGGCAGATAGCCTGACGAATTCACTGCCGGAACCGGGTAAAAAACTGACTGGTTCAAAGGGACAACCAGTTTAAAGAGATACATTAGGAATCCATAGCAAACGAAAAGTACACGGTGAATGATCGAAATACTTGAAAATGCCGAGATGGAGGTTTTGGATTGGATCATATATGTGATCACACCAAATGTGGCGGATAGAATAAGGAGTGGGATTTTTTCCAATATTGACCTTGTTGTAAACTTCCGCTGACGATAAAAATCAATCGCCATAAGAATCAAGGGGAAGATAACGGCTGCAGGCTTCGAGAATAACGACAGCAGGAAGAATAGAACAACCGGTAGAAAAAGGAGAATTTTTTTTGATTCAAGATAGTATAAATAGGAGATCAGGCCAAGCAGGAAAAAAAATGTATAAAGAACATCCTTCCTTTCGGTGATCCAGGCTACCGATTCCACATGGAGCGGGTGGATCCCGAACAGCAGGGAGCAAATTGCAGCGATCAGAATATTTCGTTTTGACAGCAGGAAGATAAAGACAAAAACCAGGATTACATTCAGCAGGTGCAGGATAAGATTGACACGGTGAAATAAAACGGCATCATCTTCCAGGTTTACTTTGCCATCCTTGGTTTTTGAAAAATGATAATCAATGGCGAGGGAGATCATCGTTAGTGGATGATAGTTACGTGCCGATTGGTTGGTAAAAAAATAAGAGACAGTTTTAAGATCAAGAGAGTGAACCTGTGCATTATAAAGGACATAGTCAGGATCGTCCCACACTGTAAAGCCTGAATGCAGGGTTGATCTGTAAGGAAACCAGGTAACCAGAAGGATTCCGATCAAAGTTGCCGCGATCACTATTTTGGTTTTTCGGGATAATGCGGGTCTGGCTATTGTGGCTGATTTTTTACCGGAAGGTTTTGGTTTCATTGTTTCATGGATTATTAATAATTTTACAAAAATAATAACATGTACAATTTAAAAGGGATTATTTTGGACAAACCGGATCTTACACCTGCCAATAAAATCATTCTTGTACCGACAGATTTTTCGGAAGTCTGTGGAAATGCTGTTCTGCATGCTGCAGAACTTGCGCGGATCCTTAACGACAAACTGGTCATTCTGCATGTTGTAGACAATAAAGCAAAGGCTTCACTGAGGAAAAAACATGCAGGAACTGAATCTATAATGGAACGATTGGATAAGTTCAAAACTTTGTATGAAAAGAATTGTAAGATCTCCATTGAAACCATGATGAAAGAGGGTACTGTTTTTACTGCAATTAACAAGGCTGCCGCAGAACTGCATGCAAGAGTGATGGTCATAGGAACGCACGGGAAAAAGGGGTGGCAATACCTCACGGGAAGTTACATTTTAAAAGTCACGGATAAATCGCCGGTGCCTGTAATTATAGTCCAGAACGGTATTTTTAATGGGAAATACAGCAAGATTCTTGTACCGATGACCGATGCTCTTCATCCGGATAAGAAGGTCGCCTGGGCCAAATATTTTTCAGGGATGTTCAATGCAAAGATGCATTTTTACCAATACTTTCATAAAGATCACCTTCAGGAGAGCCGGCTTTCGGCTTTCATGGAAAAAATTTCCCGGAGTTTTGAAATGGATGAAATTCCATTCTTTGTAAACAAGGCTGAAAAAGAAAGTAGGTTTTCCTCCCAGGTTATATCCTATGCCGTTTCCCATCGATGTGACCTGATAATGATCATTGATGTCAATCATGCGGTGAGTTCTGCGGCATGGTATGAAAGTTTGCTTTTCAATAATGAACAGATCCCTGTGATGACGATAAATCTGGCGAAAGTGAAGAAACCAGGTTAAACAAATTAATGTTCTGTCTGAAAAACCTTCCAGGTTTGAATTTGAAAAAGTTAAACTATTTTATCAAACAGTAAATATGTTTATTAACAAAAACCTGGAAGGTTTGGTTCTTTATCGTCCTGATCACTTTTCCGTTTCAATCACCGCAATCCAATGTAGATGCTTCAATAGCCCCCACCAACTCATCCAAGCGTTGGGAGAGGGAGAGTGTCAGGAATTCTACTCCCTATTGCCTAATGCCTGGTGCCTAATGCCTAATTGTGATCGGAATCCTACGTGGCCACTTCAACGAAGCGGGTGTGGGTTTGAGTGTGAGTGTGGGAGTGAGAAATTTAAGATAAAACCTGTACTTAGGTTTTTCCCTATTGCCTAATGCCTGGTGCCTATTGCCTTATTTGTGATCGGAATCCTACGTGGCCACTTCAACGAAGCGGGTGTGAGTTTGAGTGTGAATGTGTGTGAGTGACAAAGTTAAGATAAAACCTGTACTCAGGTTTTTCCCTATTGCCTAATGCCTGGTGCCTATTGCCTTATTTGTGATCGGAATCCTACGTGACCACTTCAACGAAGCGGGTGTGGGTTTGAGTGTGACTGTGGGAGTGAGAAATTTAAGAATAAACCTCATTTTAAACAGATTTCCCTATTGCCTACTGCCTGGTGCCTATTGCCTAATTTGTGATCGGAATCCTACGTGGCCACTTCAACGAAGCGGGTGTGAGTTTGAGTGTGAATGTGTGTGAGTGACAAAGTTAAGATAAAACCTGTACTTAGGTTTTTCCCTATTGCCTATTGCCTGGTGCCTATTGCCTAATTTGTGATCGGAATCCTACATGTCCACTTCAACTTCCAAAGGCCGGACGACATTTCCAGATACCAGGAAACGGTCCGGTATATACATTATTAAGGAAAACGATAAAATTGTGTATGTAGGGTCATCCCGGACCAATCTCTATAGGACCCTATACCGGCACTTTGAGCATTGGAAGCACCGCACCCAGGAAGTTGTTACCTACGTTAACAAGATGAACCGGCAGCGTTATACGGTTCGTATTGTTCTCTGTACTGCAGTACAGGCGATAAGGTTAGAACGTGCCCTGGTGATCCGTCACAAGCCCAGGGATAACGAAAATAAGTTTAAGCAGTACACCCTCGACGTGATCGACAAGCGCACCCTGAAAACCTACGAAGAAATTTCGCTGTATTCAGTGGCGCCTTTTTAAAAGATTGCAATATCTTTGTAAAAAAAAACATTATGACTGTACTTGTTGAAATTAACGAAAAGTCTAAAGCCGGCCGAAACTGGCTTAGAATTGCAAAAATATCTCCAGACTTTGCGCGGATACTGGATAAAAGCGAAAAAAACAAAAAAGAAACCTTAAAAGCTATCGCAGAAGCAAAGCAGGGTAAAGGGAAATCATTTAAGAGTGTAAAGGACTTAATGAATGATCTTAACAGTTAACCCATTATGGAAATTTTACGGACTACCAAATTTAAAAAAGACTACCAGAAAATCCGCCTGATTGGATTTCCTGTTGAAGATTTCAAAATGGTAGTTGCAAAATTATCACAGGGTAAGCCGTTGCCACAAAAATTCAAAGATCATCCCCTTAAAGGTGAGTTTGCCGGGTGAGGGGAATGTCATCTGCAGTTTGATCTTTTGTTGATCTATCTGATCGATAAAAAGAGTAAAAAACTATTTCTTATTCGCATTGGAACTCATTCCATGCTTTTTTAGCCTTCTCCGTTCAATCAGTTTTATTGTATTTTCACGCGCTTTCCGTGCATCTTTCAGCAACTTTTCGCAGTCAGTGATCATGTATGACAACGTCGCGTCGATCCTGCTCCAGTTTTTTTCCGTTTGCTCCAGATCAGTATTGATTGAATTTTTATAGCTTTCCAGGTTCTCAACCAGTTTTGTTATAAAAACTTTGTCACGTTTGTTCATGTGTTTTTTTTATTTAGAACTCAACCTAACAATTTCTGCTGAGCGAAAAAGTAGGTTTCAGTGATCGGAATCCTACGTGGCCACTTCAACTAATAAACGGCACCCGGAGGATAACAACTCTTTACCTTTTTGGCAAAGCGGCGTCCGATTCTGCGAATGTTGTCGCGCTCCTCTTCAGTCATTGCTTCCCAACGCTTTTTGGCTTCTTCTTCGATTTTACGAACCTTTTCTTCTATTTCTGGTGTGGAAAACATTATCATTCTGGTATAGAACTGCAAATTTACAACACTTTTAACCGGTTTTCCCAAACCATTCAAAAATATTTCAATCCCTCCCAAAGAGAACGTCATGGGAAAGTTGAAAGCGATCTCCCGGTTTCTTAACCGGTTGCCCAAAATTACCTGTGTTTCAGAGATCGGAATCCTACGCTGCTGTTTCAACCTGAAGATTTTTTATTGAGACGTAAACATATCCGGTTGGATCTATTTGTATCTTTGTATCTATAAGTGGTTGTCCTATGGATTTCATATATTCTCTGATCGGTTATACTTTCGTTATCGGATGTTGTATTGCTATGATTAGTATCATATGGGACGGTATCAGAATTGCCCTTGATAAAGATTAATCTCCATAGACTTTTATGAGCTTAAACGATTGCAATCTCATATAACTAGATCAACGAATGTTGGCGTGAGTGTGAGTGTCAATGAAATATTTTTTGTCAAAAGGATTCAATTTGCCGGTTTAAAGTCCCGCTATTACTTAGGTCTTTGATGATTTCGGCTGCCGTTTGTTTTGACTTACAGGCAACAAATGCAATAAAAGGATTTCTTTCTGTCATTGATGTAAGTCAAAACTGAAAGAGAATGTTTAGAAATGAGGTCAAGCATATTGCTTGGGCTTAGATTGTCCAGTAGCCATAAGTAACCCTCAAGTAGTGTCGTATTTATTTCTATCACTTTCATTTTAGAGCTGGTTAATTGATGATAAAAATGGAATAAAAAATGTAGCGATTTTCTTCCTTAATTCGTCAGATAATTTTGTAATAAGATTATTTATCGGGGGTTTATTCAAATTATTGCCTAGCGCGTTTTTACCCTGTTAATACCTTACAAGTTTTGCAGTACCACTCACCCCTTCCGAATCTGTGATCTTTAGAAAACTGATTCCTGACGGAATTTCCATCTGATCAGGACGGTATGTTGTACCGGTGGTTAGGATGCCTTCCGACAATACTTTTCCATCAATACTGATCAACTGATAGTGGAATATTTTTTCTTCCGGGTTGCTCACAACGGAAACCCTGAACCAATCTGAAAAAGGATCGGGGAAAATGGTGACCTTTATCTGGCCGAAGATAGCAAAGTGGGGGATGATAGAAGAAGTTGAATCTGTCCCAAGTTTTATTCCGTTCCCGAATGCGGTTACCCAAACTTCGCCATCTTTAAAGGGATTATAGAAGACTCTCATCGGGTGCCGAAACGGATAGTTTGCTACCTGGGTGAATACCGGATTTCCGGCGGTTGCATTGGCAGAATACCAAAGGCCTTCCGTTTCGGTGGTCATGTACATTTCATCAGGATTTCCGGGTCGGATGGTGCATGAGTTCACCCTGTAATCATCCTGTATCCGTATCCAGTTCAGCCCTTTATCCGTGGTTTTGTACAATCCTCCTGTCCCATTGATACCGGATGTTCCCCAACCCTGGAAAACACAGGCGTACCAGGTGTTTTGTGAAACATCGTTGGGGTCAACCACCACATCCTGTGTCCAGAACCGCATGTTGGTATGGGAACGATATGACCAGGAAGAAGAAGTATAATTGTAATAACACACCCCGGAACTATCCGTGAACGAAGAACCGGTGGTCGGTTTCCGGGCCGAAAAACTGACTACAAGGTCACCGTTATTCAATACGTTGATCATATCGGGATGGCCATTGCAAATGGGGGGATTTGTCATTTTTGTCCAGATGGAAGAAGTTCCTGCATCCAGGTTATTTGTGACATAAATGCCTCCGATGGTACCCTTGTTGTGATGAAGAACACTGGCATACATCCGGTTTGCATTTGACGGATCAATGGCGATCCAGACCACGGGATGGTTGAAATTATGCAATACGGAAAAGCTGATCCCGTTGTCGGTGGAATACCAGACTGCACCGGTTCCTGCGTCGATCTGGGCATCATATATGCGGGTAGACTGGTAGATATCATGAACGTTTGAGGTGGCCGCGTAACTATTCCCGTTGGTATGCTTAATCAGGCAATAGACCGTATTCTGGGTGAGGTTGGGGATAAATTTCCAGCTCTGTCCCTTGTCATCGCTCATGATCCCGTTTATATCAGAATATCCTGCAAACAGATGAAGGCTGTCCGTCCAGATGATCTGCCAGCAGGAGGTATTTTCCATTCCGGAGGAGTGGTATTTCTTTTCCTTTGGGGTTGGCACATTCATCGTGTTCTGATCAGCCGGCGAAAGGTATTGTTGCGCCCATGTTGTACCGCCATCAGTAGTGATGTGGCCAAAGCCATAATCAGTGAACATGACCGTATTGGCGTCGTCATAAGCGACGGTGAACCCAAATGGCGCTTCTGCATATCCCCATCCGTGATCACCTCCTGATCCGCACCATCCGGTGTAGATGTTTTGGTTATTGACGGCAATGAAGACATGGGACCAGGAACCACCGGCGGTGGATTTCATCACGATGGGATTCCCCGCGGCGCTTCCCCCGCTGATATATGCAATATCAATGTTGTTGGAGGCCATTCCGATGAAAACGGGAAAATCGCTGCCGATGCTGATCCCCGATATCCGGCTGGACCATGACCCATTGGCATTATCCATCTGGTAGATCCCTTTCATCGCGTTCCAGTAATTGTCGCCATAAGTATAACCGGCCCAAACATTCGCTGAAGTGAGGCAAAGGAACCGGAGAGTTCCGCTTTGCTTAGCCCCTGCAAAGGAAAGGATATACTCGCCGGAAGGGATACCGGTAACGGACATCGTTGAAAATGTCTGTCCTCCATTAGAGGAGAGCAGCAGTCCATCGTTTGTGCCTATGTAAATATTCTGATTGTCGAAAAATGCCCCTGCAATATGGTTGCCGGCGCCTGAGGAGATATTCGTATGGACGAAGTGGAAGGTAATCCCTCCGTCGTTCGAAAACCAGATTGTCCCGTAATCGGCGATAATCAGGTGACCGGGGTTGTTGTAGTCGGCCAGAAGCCTTAAAAGTCCTCCGTTTGGCTGCAATGGATAAGGGTTACCGGCGAGTACATTCCAGGAATTTCCTCCGTCGGTGCTTTTCATCGGACGGATATAATCCATCCCGTTTATGGAGGTATAATCCACCGTGTACCGGATATTGGGATCGCTGGTAAACTGAATACAGGCATCATGGCCACCCTGAATTTTCAGGAAATTGACTTCCGCCCAACTGCCGCCCCTGTCGGAGGAGTGGAAAAGTTCGCTCATATCGCAGGCCATGTAGATCTCATTGTGATCAGCAGGATTGATGGAGGGGGAATACAAAGCGCCGCCTCCGCCGATTCCAAGGGTACTCCAGGCAGCCGGAACCTGGGCGGAAACTACTGAAATGAAAAGGGAAAAGCAAAGAGTAATAATGATGGATTTTTTCATTGTGCTGGGTTTATAAATTCACCTACCCCCTTACGGAGCTGACTAAAAAGACTATTTCATCGCGAAGACTCCAAGACGCTAAAAAATCAAATGGTATGAACCTCAGGGCAAGCCCTGAACCCAATTCCGCTGCAAGCAGCGGGGAATTAACCCAAATACCCACCCCTTAATCCCCTCCCTAAAATTAGGGAGGGGGTGGGTACATTAAATCTCTGATTTTGGGTTCTTTGCGTCTCCGCGTCTTTGCGGTTAATTCTTCTTTTTTTCTTTTTGTCAACCAATAAAGAGGAAGAAAATTAGTTTGTTACCTGGTTAGCAACCTCCTGAACCGCTCCGTTTTTTATATCATCATAGAATTTTGCAAAGGTAACCTGCATATAAGGCAGAAGCCATAATAGCCCGATCCCCAGGGTAAGAATGCACAATAACCCCCAACCGATAAAGCGTAAACCGAGGCAGAAATATTTCCACTTATATCCAACCATCATCTTTTGACTTTTCTGGAGGGCATTCATAGCTGTGATGTTATTGTCTTCCGCAAGGATAAAAAAGGTCTGTGAATAAGCAAGCGCCATTATGATACCGGGAATGATCAGCAAAAGCATCCAGAGCATGACAAATAATAACATGAGCAGATAGGCCGTCAGGGCTACCCCGAAATTCTGGAAACCGAGAAATAACTGGCCTAATGAGGCGCCCTGTTTCCGGGCAATGGACAGTGTGAAAATTGCCATCCCGATAGCCATTGGACCTGAAATGATCAATGTGAAAATGCCTCCGGCAGCAGGGATCAGTCCAATCCCCCCGTGAAAGCCAAGCCCTCCTCCAAGTACTATGAAAATCAGCATATAAACCAGGTAGGTTCCTACGGCCAGTCCCCATTGACCTGATAATGCTTCCCTGGCCTGGTGCATTAATTCTCTGTTTGTAGTTTTCATGTTTTTACGGTTAATTGTGAATAATGATGTTTGGTCTCTGTTGATGATCTGAACGGTGTTGAAGCAACCTTATCGTGATTTTCAGATGGCGAAAGGTATATAACTTTTTTATTTTCTGCAAATGCTCTTTGTGGTTTGCAAAATCTTCCTAATTTTGCACCCCACCCCACCCCCTCCCCCAAATGGGGGAGGGGTGCAGGGGTTGGGGCTCTTCGCCCAGATGGCGGAATCGGTAGACGCGCTAGTTTCAGGGACTAGTATCCTTAAGGATGTGCAGGTTCGAGTCCTGTTCTGGGCACAAAAAATGAGAGTGTCTCAAAAGTTTGAGGCACTCTCTTTTTTTGGCAGGACGTCCCTTTTATCTGGTAATCACCAGTTTCCCTGTGGCTTTTTCTGCAGAGTTCATGATCTCATAGGTATAATATCCGGCAGGCAGTTGGCTGACATCAACCTCTATATCATGTTGGCCAGCAGTATAGGTGCCTTTGATTTCCATAACCTTCTGACCGAAAACGTTATTTAAGGTTCCCGTGAGTGTTTCTGATTTTTTAAGGTCTATCCGGAATGTGGCAATATCCTTTGCAGGATTTGGGAATACCAGGAGATTACGGATATCTCCCGAAAGTTCAATACCGGCTGGATTCCTGGTTATATTCATGTCAAACAGGTATGTTCCGGTCCCTCCCGGGAAATAGGGAGTCACTAGAAAGAGCAGCGTTCCACCATTCGGTACAACGATATCCGAAGGCATAATGTCATCGTAAGTGTCAGACCATTTCGATCCTATTTTATAGGAAAACATCACATCTGCTGTATAACTTTGGCCATTACCACTGTTGTAACTGTCGTGGAGCCGGGCATTTATGTCGTAACTATGGCCAGCGGGAAGATCAATCGAATAATAATCAATATCATCTCCACTATTGATATTTGAGCCATTCGAGTTACTGTTGGTAGTATTTCCAGAGAAGATAACAGGTAAAAGATAGCCGGTTGTTTCCGTATTATTGGGTTCATAGCTGTCGGCAACCAAAGGTTGACCGGCTATATTGACATCTATCGGATTACTGTATGTACCAGAGGAAATAAGCGCCCAAACACCCCCTGTAGGCTTGTCCCAGGCCACAAGATAATACGTTCCCGGTTCAACATTTAATCCTGTGGAAGAGAATGTTACATCCGGAAAGTAATATCCCGCCTGTAAAGAAACACCGGTGTATTCCTGAATGGTCTGTACCCAGGTGCCATCAGAAGAATGAAGGTCAAGGGAGATGTCGCCGGTATATTCCGAAGAGCCATTATTTGCGATACTGGCAGTAGCAGTAAAAGCCTGGTTGATAATGATGGGATTATGGTCGACGGTAATACTGCTATAAAGTTGCATATCATTTGAAGCCCCCTGAATGGTAACATTGAGTGGATTTGAATAAGACCCGATGGCAACAAGGTTCCATCCACCCCCGGTAAGGCGGGAATAAATACCGATGGTATAGTTTCCTGGTGTTGCACCTGTAATACCTGTAGAAGTAAAGGTAAGGCCTCCGGTGTAATGATAACCCGCCGGCAGTCCCGATTCGCTGAGGGTTTGAACATAATCAATAAAAGTGCCCTGGTCATTAAATAAAGCCGCAGTAAAATCACCTACAAAAGTTGTCGTTCCAGAGTTAAGGATATCTGCATTCACATTGAATCCCTCCCCGAATCCGATCGGATTGGGTGTTACAGTAATTGCAGAATACATTACCAGGGTAGTATTCGAGGATTGACTGGGCTGGATACCAATTACAGCCTGTTGATTGTTATTAAAATAGTCGGTTCCAGGGTTTAACGCGTCAAGATCAAAGAAACCATTGTAAGGACCTCCCCAGCCCCAGTTCATGTCAAAGAAATCCGAATTGTCATAGCCGTCACAAACAAAAGTATGTCCACCTGATCCCCATCCGGCATATTGAATAGGACGACCTGCATCCAGATCCGTTTTTAATAACTGTTTCCAGGCAGCATCTGAGTAAGATCCCCTTTGAAGACCCTGAATGGAAGCAGCATAACCAAAGTAAGTTTTATAAGCTACCTCTGAACATGCCGGATGATTGCCATTCTGGTCATTTTCAATCACCCATCCACCACTCCCGTTCGGACCATAATTCATTTCAACAGCAACGCCACAATGAAACATCAATAATGCAACGGCATTATTTGAGCTATTCAGATGATCCGGCATGGATGCCCAATCATAGGTTGTACTTCCAAAGTCGGCAGATAAGGTTCCATAGGGACTGGCATTATATGAATGGAAACCCGTTCCTGATGCAGGATAATTCCAGTACTTCATAATCTGGGCCATGGCAGTGGCCGGGCAACCCGTCACACAATGTCCTCCGGGGCCTGCGGCATCGGCGGGACACATTTCATTTTCATACGGAGACTGATTCCAGGTTGTTTGCACCAAAGGATTCACACTTTTTACATCTTTTGAGGGATTTAACGGTTTACCGTTTTCAAGTTTCTCCCACCTGGCTTCAATTTCATTATCTGCTTTAAGTTTGTGTATAATTACAAAAAGGATCTCCTGTTTATATTTTTCCATCAACTTCTGAAAAGGTTGTGGAAGATTGGTTCCCGTATAGCTCCCTGTAATTGTGTACCCAAGTACAGGAGTAACATCATTATCGGCTGAAACGATCACAAAACCATTGTTCTGATTTACGTTGAATATATAAAATACCGGAATTTCCTGATTGCCGGTATTTTTTAGCATGGAGACGGAAGTGCTCTTTTCCGTATAAGCAAGTTTGAGATTAACACCAGACAACTCTTTGTTCTTAAGAGCCTGGAGATAGAAATTTCTGGCAACTTTTGTGGCCAGTTCGGTATCAATGGGGTCAGCAAACACAAAGTTCATAGTGACAGCCGACATAAAGAGCAGTAATAAAAATTTTCTCATTTTTTGTCCTCCAGGTTTAACTAATAATGATTAGTATTTAGAAAGTATTTATAATACAATCAATTAACTGATAAATGTTTGTTTTTGATACAAATCGCACGCAAGATACAATGAATTTAGATAATGGCAGCTATTAATGACCACCGACTTGCCATTTTGCATTTTACCATCTTGCCATTTGGCTTACCCCGAAACATCTATTCCATGGGCTTTTACCGGGATCAATGATAAGTCCCAATTATCCCTGGCAATTTCATTCAAAAAGCATTGTGTGCGGTAAACGGTAGGATGCAGGACGGGATTGTCGGCTGTTGCAAGCCAATCCTGGCGGGTATTGACATATTGGGTGATCCAGGTTTTTTCATCGCCCCCTTTTATGGGAGGAGATTCAGTGAACCGCTGTCTCAGGAAGTCGGGAATACGGCCACTATGAATGTAGGAATCATAGATAACAAGCATCGAAAGGGGCAATTCAAATCCATTGTTGTCAGCCCATGTCATGGCTGGAAGGAAGTATCTCTTCTCAAAAAAATCATCCTGTACCTGTTGCATCACAGGATCGTTTTTGCCCGCGTCCTTAAGTAATTTTTTAAAATCATCATCATCCACAAGCGGTGTTGTCCCTATCTGTGAGATGTATGGTTGTAACTGATCGCTATAGGTGCCCCCGGCATCCACATACATACTTATCAGCTCCTGAAGATTGCCGTATTCTGTAGTTTGGGAGCGCCCATAAGTTATCTGGAGGGTTTTATGGGGTCCGTCGGCAAATATGGAGATACAACTGTAGTCGCCTTCAACGGATCCTGTCTCAAATACATTGATCACCTGCTGGCAGATACTTTTTTGTTGGTTGGTGAGTTCCATAATATTTCTTTTTTTGGTTTCTTTTTCAAATCCTGAGAATCAAAGATACAACACAAAGTGGAAAATCAAAACGTAAAATGATTTTATATACCTTTACCAATATTATCAAATAGGGAATCAATGAAAGAAAAGATGAACATGAAAGCAATTCGTTTTCATGAATTCGGGGGAAGTGATAAGATCGTTCTTCAGGTTTCCTGAACTATTCTATCTGGAAAAGCAGAAAATCCAGCAATAAGGGAACCTCTTCAGTTTTAATACCATTCCTGATCAAATGGGGTGTGTCTTCCAGGAAAGCATCGATGAACATCTCCAGGGTGAAAAGTTTCCCCAACATACTTTTTTTATAATATTCAACTGCCTGGGTCCGTTTTCCTAAGCATACAAAAACATGAGCCGCATTTATCAGGTCATAGGGAGTGGGGGCATCCGATTTCCGGAGGATCTCCAGATAGGATTCTTCTGCAGCTTCAAGTTTTCCGGAAATGAACTGGCAATAAGCGATTGGTCTGAGCACTTTCAGGTTATCCGGTTGAAAAAACCGGACCTTCGAATAATGCTGAAGCGCTTCGTTGCAGTTGCCAAGATTTATATGACAATGGCCGATCTGTGCCCGGATATTCAAGTCGTCGGGTTGGATGGTTGAGGCATCTTCAAAGTATTTAAGCGCATTTTCGAAATCTTTTAATTTTAAAGAGCACCAACCAAGTTTTTTTAGTATCCACAAACGATCTGCATCAAACAGGTCCGCTTTTTTATAATATTCAATGGCAGACCTGTACTTCCCGGCTTGCTGATATGAATAACCGATCTTTTCAAAGTATTCGCTTTTGGGACCTCCTTTGTCGACGATGAATTTGTAAAGTTCTATAGCCTCCAGGTGATGGCCTTTGTCAAAGTAAAATCCGGCCAGCCGTTCAGTAAACCCCTCTCTTTCAAAAAATGTTTTATAGAAATAAAGGCGGCTCAGATGAAGACCGGTTTGGAAAATATCCTGGAATTCATTTTTATAGTGGTATAGCTTATAAAAGCGATAAAGATCCTGGATATACTGGGTCATGATCGCATTGGATTCAAGTGACTTGTCCAACAGTTTTTCCTCATCGATCATCTCTTTCATCTGTTCCAGTTCCGATTCAAAATAGGTGATGATCATGGATCTCTGTTGCTGAGGAACTGCATGGAAATTTATGGCAAAGGAATATTTATCGGAGTTGCAGATGTAGAAAGCTTTTTCGAGCCCTTCCATAAGCCTGGGACTGAATTCTTCATCATCTCCCAACACCGGTTTCAGTTCCGGATGACCCCCGTAAAAAGGAACAAACCAGTTACTCATGCGATCGAAGAAATCAAACCGTTTCAGCAAAGAAAAAGTACTCATAAACACATCTCCGCCCTCGATCTGCATTTTGGTGAATTTCTCTATCCGCTCAAATAACCCAGGAACTTCATCAATAAGGTCTTTCCAACCGGGATTTTTCCCTTCCATGTCATCATCGTCAAACAATTCTCCCAACTGAAGCTTATCTTCCAAACGGGGCATCACCTTTTTCATTTCAGGAAGGATCTCTTCTTCAAATTCCTTGGTGATCTTTTCTGTTTCTTTGGCCATCAGGAATTGGAGAAGGATGGCCTCGACTTCATTCTGGACAGACCCTGATTGATGCAGTTCCTCAAGTTTCCTGATCACAGACGGATAATACTTTATTCGCTGATCATAAATCAGCAGAACAATGACAAGACCAGTGAGCGCCCGCTGATGGACCTGTGGCTCACGCGATTCGATGAATTCTGTAAGCAGTATCATCTTTTCAGAATCAAAAAAATCAAGGATACTGAGTGTCAGTGCGGATACAACAAGGCATTTCTCATACCACTCCATTGCTTCCGACTGATTGATCCTGCGGATGAGGGTGGTATGGTGATTTTGGAATTTTCCGGTCAGCCAGATGAACTTAAAGATGTTCTCATGCACTTTTTCCATCCGGGTTTCAGCGCCAGCTTCCTTAACCATCTGCCGGATTTCCTGTCCGAAAAGAAATTCTTCTATCCGTGCACTCATTGTCTCCTGATCCTCGCCGAATTCTGACAGGATCATCATTCTTTCAACCCTGCGCTGCGGAAACTCTTTCTCCACTATATTCAAATGTAATTCATCAGCCAGCGAAAGGAGAGAGGCGGATATCCCGTTCAGGATTTCGGTTCTCTGCGTATCCCGGAACCCCTCAAAAGAATATCTCAGCAGGTTCTTATAGCTGTCGGAGATTCCATCGAGCCGGTAAAAATATTCCGAATGGGTAGTATATCTCAGCATGGAAGCCAGGGAATCGATCGCTGATTTGACTTTACCCTGGTAGATGCTCTGGCATACGCCTTTATATTGGTTTTCAAAAGTCGATGATGACATAATATCTTAGTTCGGAGTATGATTATCCGGATCTATCGCCGGATTATGATCTTGAAGATCCCCATTGTCCCGTCTTTTGCGTAAATCCGCAGAAAATAGTTTCCGGAAGCAAGGTTTTGTATATCCATCTCTATCCGTCCGGAGTTTTTTCCTTTAATTGAATTAACAATAAAACCTGCAAGATTAACGAGGTCACTCTTTCTGATTTCTTTCAGGGGTTCAATAAAAAGCCGGAGATGGACAGGATTTGGATAGATCCTTGCCAGCGGATTGTTAACCGCATCGTTAATTCCTTCCCCAACGATTTTGCTCTGGGAGTAAACCCTAACCGGCAACCCGATCACACTGTCGTTACCGATGGACCTGGTTACAGGTGTCACTTCGAATACAAGATATTTCCCGATGTCATGAAGGCTATCCGTAACAAAATTGATAGTGTTTGTGATACGACCGCCTGCAGTGTCGATGGGGATCAGGGGGCCGCCGGTTGAATCAGCATGATACCAATGAAAAATCGAGTTTCCTTCTGGTTTCAGGTTATAATCTTCATAGGTATAAACTCCTGTAAGGGTTTTCTTTGCTACTAGCGAATCCTGTATAAATACATTATAAACGAATGGAAGGGCAGGAACCACGGGATCGATGTTATTGTACCAGCAGGTAAATGTATCAGGATTATTACCAAGGGTATCATGAAGGGGATAAGTACGGTCAGGTTCTCCTATTAATTCAGTAGTATTTGGGTTCCCGTTGAACCTGAACCTGAAGGCCAGCAGAGGATTCTGAAGAAGTGCAGTATCCATAAACAGGGTGATGGAGTATAAACTGTCTTTTGATATAGGGAAGAGGATGTCATAAGCGCCATTGTTGTTGAAATTCCCCGCAATATCAAGGTAATCAATGGCAGGAGCAAAATGATGTGCCTTGATCTGGTACCAGAGATCACAATTAAAGGTCAAAGGTATGGTAGCGGGGTTGTAGTTATTGAAAAAGTTCGATACGGTCATGGTGGTATCCCTTACCCTTACCATCCGTGTGATAATATCCACTGATTCCTGTATGGTGCTGCCACCATGAATAAAATAGTAATGATATGGGTATATCACCCCGGCAAGCAATACTATGGTTGTTTGATATACGGATGAAGTATCTGTTCGTTCCATGCGGACAGCAATACTATCGTTAAAATTATCGCTCTGCAGATACAGGGTATCCAGGGTCATATCAAACTGGCTGTTCATGGTCATGTATGTCATATTCATCCTGAAAGTCACGGTATCAGTGAGTCTCGAAGCAGGGAGATGGGCCTTCAGAATGACCGGGGAAACAACAAGAAAGACGAAGAGGGGCAAACATCTGAATGAGAAGAACTTTTTCATATTCATTTTTTGATAACTAATAGTTAACGGGTGAAACGGATTTGTATTGCTGATCAGGCCTGATATTACAATATGTTTTAATCGCCTTTCACCACCAGTTTTTTAACTTCATTCCGGTTAGCCGTTTCCAGCAGACACAAATAAATTCCCGCAGGAACGCGCATTCCGGTTTCATTTTCGAGATTCCAGCCAATTTCATGGGTTCCGGTACTTTGCATTCCATAAAGCAGCGTATATATTCTCTTCCCAAATATGTCAACGATGGTTATCCTGGTCTGTGCTTTTTCCTTCAGGGTAAAACGGATATGAACAGGGTCGGACGAAGGGTTGGGAAAAATGTTCAGCATGCCTGTTTGCATAGTATTCTGGTCATTGTGATCATCGATGCCGGTAAAGGCAGGCCTGGGAAGTTTTTTTGAGGTATAAAGATGGTATTCTCCTGCCTGCAGGGTTATCGGGTCACTTGTAGCAAGAACATTCAGGGTGTCGCCTGAGAAATAGTCGAACCAGCTTCCCGTATTATGAAATCCGGGGGTTACAGAACCTTCCTTTACATCAAAGTTTCCCACGATGGTAACATTCATATCGGTACTTCGAAGATTGATTGATTTCATCGGTCCGGATAAACTCACGGAGTAATCAGCGCTTTCAAAAACCGGCTGGTTCTTTTTCAGGTCCATCAGGGCTGCCACAGTATTATAAAGGTATTTTCTGTTATACTGGTTGTAATAATCCCAGCGGATTGGTTTCGGACTCATTCTCGAATCAGATGTTCCGGAAGGATAGTTGATGGAATAGTCATATCCGAGTTCTCCGTACTGCAATAGCATTTTGGGTCCGGGAATAGTATAGAAGAATGTGGCTGCCATGCCCATGCGTTTCAAGGCTGAAACTGTATCCCTGCAATTATAGGGCAGGTTGGTCTTATTTCCATAAGTGATGTTATTGTACATCAGCCGTTCCTCATCATGGCTTTCCATATACCCTACCACATGCGGATCAGCCCAACCCCTTTTTTCATAGGAGATCCAAGAGAAATCTGAATTGTTGCCGGAATTCCACCCCTCAGTTGCCTGGTTATAATTATAATTGGTGTTTCCCCAGAGTAACATTCCGTTGGCAGAAAGTAATGTTTCTTCATCATTGTCGGCAAAATGCTCAAGGATAAAAATCACATCCTGCTTTATAGCGCGTACCGAATTCAGATAGGTGTTGAGTACAGCGATCCTGTCCGGGTCCTTGTGAGCCATAAGCGTTGAATTACTGGGATAGGAGTTTACCTGGGTAAAACCTTTCGAGAGATCGAATCGATATCCGTCAATATGAAACTCAGTGACCCAGTATTTGATGACCCGTTCGCAAAACTGCTGTGTGTAAAAACTTTGATGATTGAAATCATTACCGACATTGAAAGGATGTTTTGGAATGGGGTTGAACCAGGGACTGTTTGCGGCAGGACGGTTGTTTGCATCATCCCAATAAAGGCGTGCCAGTGGGGATTGTCCGAACTGGTGGTTCAGAACGATGTCAAGGATCACTGCCATCCCTTTTGAATGGGCAGCATCGACGAATTGTTTCAGACCATTTTTCGTACCGTAGTATTTATCAGGGGCAAATTCGAAATCGGGGTTATAACCCCAACTGCTATTGCCCTCGAACTCCATGACCGGCATCAGTTCAATTGCATTTATCCCCAGGCGTTTCAGGTAGTTAAGGGTGTCGATCAGTGAAGGATAATCGTGGTTTGAGGTAAAGTCACGGATAAGGAGCTCATAAATTACAAGGTCGGTCACTTTAGGTTCATTAAAAGGAATAAGACTCCATTGATAGGGTTGCTGTGCCGTTTGAAAAACCGAAGCAATTTCTGTGGTTTTTCCTGTAGGATAACTGATCAGTCCGGGATAGGTCTGCTGGCTGATATACTGATCCTGCGGATCACTGATCTTATCAGCATAAGGATCGGCAATATGAAGGGATCCATTGACCAGGTATTGGAAAATATACTCGAGCCGTGGCGTCAGGCTGTTCAGTTGAAACCAGTAGTGTGTTCCATCAGGTGTGCGGTTCATATAGTAAACAGAATCCAACTGCCAGTTGTTAACGTCGCCGATCAGAAAGCAATAGTTCTTAAAAGGTGCGAAGAGGGAAAGCACCACTGTTGTCGAATCGATGTAATTGATGCCGTCCTGCGTTCCTGCAGGAAGGTCCGCAACAGGAGGATCAGGTAATACAACATAAAATAAGGAATCTGCCGCAGTAGCTGTATCATTTTTCGCAACAATTTTAACCCATTGCTTCGCCCAGTTGTGTCCAAAGTTATTGGCAAGGATTGTATCGGTGATGGTTTGGCCGGTAGATTTTTTAACCAGTGTATTGTTGACGAAGATGGATAATGTATCAGCCAAAGGACTTATTGCAGCTATTTTAATGGTATCATTCAGCTTAAGATATAATGCTTTAGCGGTTGGTTCAGTAATATTAACACTGGTAACTGAAGGATAGACATCAGCATAAATATCTCCTCCGCCGGCTTCCCTTCCGACTTTTGAACCATCTGCATTTCTGAACACAAAGGCGAGTTTCATGATCTTTTCACTTGGTGGTACCCCGTAAAATGCGCGGATGCCGGGTTGAAGCTTGATCTGGTAAAGGTTATTTCCAAGGGGTGTCATCAGTGCTTTGGGTATGTTCTGGTCCCAGTTGGCGATCACATGCTTCCAGTCGGATGGTGAAGTACTCAGGTCGGTGATCACTCCGGTATGAGCATAAATAATTGGTGGGGAAACATCTTTCAGCTCTGCATTTCCTTTTGATGCATCGTAGATCACGGTAGCCGAGTCATTATCGACCGGGTAGACAGGGATTGTGACGATGGTTTGTGAGAAGAGAGGATTAAAAAAAATCATTCCTGTTATCAGGAAAATCGGAGCGAGAAGACGTTTCATTCTGTGAGGTTTGATTAACGGGCAAAGATACAAATAAAAAACCCGGCCACGAAGACCGGGTTTTTTAGTGTTTATCTTATGTTTCGGTTAGTTCTTCACGAATTTAGCGGTAGTGTAGTTTTTGTCGTTTGTATAGAACTTGATGAAATAAACGCCTGATTTCAGGTTCGAAGTATTCATGCTGATTTTGGTCATGTTCTTTGTTTCGGTAACGTAAACGTGTTGTCCTATGACGCTGTAAATCTCGATTTTCTGTATATTTTCGAGGTTGTCAAAATAGAGAACATCAGTAACAGGATTCGGATAGAATTTCACGTTGTAACTGTTATTCGCAGGGATTCCAACACCTGCAACTTTTGCAGCAGACCAGCCTTTCACGGCTTTGCCTACGAGAGAATCGCCGGGGCCCTGAGCGATTGGGGTAACTTCAAATGCAATGTATTTATTGGCATCAGCTGCAGCAAGGGTATAGGTAACAGCGGTTGCTCCGGTGATTTCCTCAGGGGTTGCCTGGGAAATTGAGTCAGCCCTGTACCATTTGTACGTTGAAGCGCCTTCAGGCAGGTAATTTACATCTTCATATGTGTATGTACCGGTAACCACACTGGTAACGGAAAGGTTTCCGGTGATGGCAAGATCGTAAGCCCAGGGTGGAGTAGCAATACCCGGGTTCAGGTCATTGTACCATACATCTACAAGATTCTGTACACCGCCTGTCGTATCCTGGATGGAATATGAACGGTTAGATCCGTTCGGGAATTCGGCAGTGGACCAGTCACCGTTGAAACGGAATTTGAATTCCACAGGTAACCCGTTATGAATATAACCTGTATCGATGTTCATGTTGATCACATAAATACTGTCATGTCCCCTGTCGAAGAGCACATCATAAGCGCCCCAGCCATTCATTCCACCTGCAACATCAAGGTAATCAATTGCCGGATCAAAATGACCTGCATTGATCTGGTATAACATATGGCATTTGAATGTCATGGGTACAGTTCCGGGTTTATAATTATCATAAACATTAAGGATGGTTTTTGCGGTACCGGGCACCCACATCATACGGTTAGCTCCGCCGTTAGGGAATTCGGAGGTTGCCCAGTCCTTGTTTATCCGGTACTTATATTCCTGGATCTTGACTGCCGTTGTATCAAAAGTGTAACTGATCTCATAGGTACATACATTACCTGGCACGCGGGTCATATAGGCGGATCCTCCCCAACTGTTCATGGTCCCTGCTATATCGACAGAATCAGTCGCAGGATTAAAGGTTCCTTTTGCAACCTGGTACTGCATATCCACCTGGAAAGTAACGATGGCAGGAGGAATGATAGGAACGTCATTCCACCAGTTTTCAACAGCGGTTGTACCCGGAGTTCCGGTGATCTGGCGTTCTACGGTTTCATATGTGTTCTGGTTGATCCTGAATTTATAATTGTAAACCACTCCGGAATCGATGCCGGTATTGATGGTAGCGGCAAATTTATTGGGAGTAGTCCCGCCCAGGGTTGTCATAGCAACAGTGTCATTGCCTTCCAGTACTGTATAGACGACATCACCGCTTGCAGGATCGAAAATGCCATCATTCATGGCTTTCTGCATATTGACAGTAAATTCGAAAGTGGGTGCGGTTTGTGCGTAATGCAGGGGAATGAAAAAGTCCCCGCAGGTCAGGTCAGCCTTGAAATCACGACCGTCATGGTTCCAGTCACCACCGTTAAAAACAGCGCATAACCTGGTAACTACGGAACCGGCAGGAAATCCATAATAAGCTGAGGGCAGGTATTTTTTCGAATAAGTGCCATCTCCATTTGGTAGAAGTGTGGTCGGTGTGCCATCAGCGCCACCCGTTGGAGAGTCAGCAGTAATTACATACGACCAGTCAGTACCTCCAATGGTAACTCCGGAATGCATATAGATGATGGAGGCGCCTACAAGAGTGGCATTCTGGAAACATGCCTTACTTGGATCAAAGGTCAGTGTTATGGAATCATTAGCAGTTGCGTTCGACGGGCTGATTGTAATAGCTGCCGGCATCTGTCCGAACACCACCATGGAAAAAATGACCAGTGCAGAGATTGCAATGGCTCGTTTCATAGAATAAAGAGTAAAATTTTTCATGATTTGTAAATTTAATGGGTGATTTTAGTTTCATTATGCAAATGTAAAAAAGAAAAAAGAAAAAATATTAAATATGTACGGTTTTTTATTTTTATTTTTGGAATTCATATTGACACGCTATTAATTATTCATGAATTTAAAAACAAACTGTATGAAGAGAACTTTACAATTGCGATTACTATTGGTAGTTGCATGGGTTGGATTGTTTGTTTCCGCGACTTTTGCTCAAACAGGAATTGTCCATGGGACGGTATCCGACAAGCAGAGTGGTGAAAAACTTCCAGGGGCCAACTTGTACGTAGAAGGAACCAATATCGGCACTTCGACCGATATCGATGGAAAATTTACCCTGAAAATCCCCGCAGGTAAAATTACACTTATTATCAGTTATACAGGATACCAAAAACAGCAGGTGATCCTTACAATTGAGAAGGATCAGACCATTCTCCATGATTTTATTCTTGCTGAGGATAAAATGATGCTGGATGAAGTAGTGGTAATCGGATATGGAACAAAGCGGAAAAGGGATATCACCAGTTCCATATCTTCTGTAAAATCGGAAGACATCAAGGAGATGCCTGTGGAAAATTTCAGCAAAGCCATGCAGGGCAAGGCCCCCGGTGTTCAGATCACAAGCGATAACGGACTTGCAGGAGGGGCTGTGACCACACGTATCCGTGGAACCTCCTCCATCCTGGCAAGCAGCGAACCCTTGTATGTAGTTGACGGGGTTCCAATTGTAACAGGTGATTTTGCCAATAATACAGGATTCCCTGATAAGACCAACGTACTTTCACAAATTGATCCCGGTGATATTGCTTCCATTGAAGTATTGAAAGATGCTGCCGCAGCAGCAATCTATGGCGCCAGATCCGCCAACGGAGTTATCCTGATCACCACCAAAAAAGGGCAACTCAGTGAGGGAAAGGCAAAAACCAACATTAATTTCAATTATTACCAGGGGTTTTCTACCGTCACAAATAAATTAAAGGTACTCGATGGTCCATCCTATCTCCGGTTGACAAAGGAAGCCTGGCTCAATTCAAGTAAAGGAACGGAACAAGCTTATTATGAGCAACTTCCTTTCGGCATCTACAATACACAACTCGTTTATCAAATCCCATATAATGAACAGACTGCCGAACAAATACAGGCTACTTATAATGCAAATAAGAAGGTGATTGACAACACTAATTCCAACTGGATCGACGAAAGTCTGCAGGTAGGAAAAATCCAATCAGCCGCATTATCTGCACAGGGGGGTACTTCAAGAACACAATATTACCTGGGTGGATCTTACTATAATGAGAAAGGGTTTATCAAGAAAAATGATTTTCAGCGTATTAACGGCAGGGTGAATTTTTCTCACAATGTTTCTGACAGACTCTCCATTGGAGCAAATACCTCCCTTTCATATTCCATCAACAACAGGGTACCTACAGGATGGGCAGGTGGCCTCGGAACCGCACAAAGCCGTTCGCTTCCGATCATGCCAATCTATACAAGTTCAGGGGATTTCTTTAACCCGATAAAATCAAACGGAACAAATACCGCTGCAACACGTGAGAACCTGACGTCCCAGGTCAACACTTTGTCATTGCTGGCCAATGTTTTTGCTGAATTCAAGTTTACAAAATGGTTAAATCTCAGAAACGACTTTGGTTTGAATAACGTCTACCTGCGCGATTATAAATACGAAGGCAGGGTTTCACTGACCCCTGAAAATTCCAATGCCACCGACCGCAGGGTAAATGTTGAGAACTGGACGAATTTCCTTACCCTGAATGCCGATAAAACATTCAATAAACACTCGATCACCGGTCTTTTGGGGATTCAGGCACAAAACAGTACGGAATATGGTGAGTGGATAAATGGGGCAAAATTTCCAAGTCCTTCCATGAAACAACCTTCAGATGGTACTGTCAAAACCATGGATAACTGGATTGAGTCATATGGTTTCCTTTCCATGATTGGCAGGGCAGCCTATGCGTTCAACAATAAGTACTACCTGTCATTTTCGTTGCGCCGCGATGCTTCTTCCCGGTTCGGACCAGATCATAAATGGGGCTGGTTCCCGGCCGCTTCCGCAGGTTGGACCATCACAGAGGAAAAATTCATCCCCGAAAATGTAAAGAAGATACTCTCCTTCTTTAAGTTCAGGGGAAGTTATGGTATCACCGGTAATGCAGGGATCGGCAACTATCAATATTTCGGATCCTATACCTCTACCACCTATAACGGACTTCCCGGGATCAGGATCAATAATGTCGGGAATCCCAAACTTGGATGGGAATCTACCGCACAAACGGATGTAGGATGTGATTTCGGATTATGGAACGGACGCGTTTCAGGGGGATTCGATTACTACTATAAACATACTACAGATATGCTGCTTAATGTGAATATTCCGCAAACAACAGGTTCCTCAACGGTTACCATGAATGTTGGAGCGCTTGAAAATAAGGGGGTTGAACTCTTTTTAACCAGCAAAAACTTTACCGGAAAATTCAAATGGACTACGGACTTTAACATCAGTAATAATAAAAATAAGATCCTTAGTATTGAAGGACAGATCATTGCAGGGGAAAATTACGGAAACAACCAGGCACAGGAGGGGCATCCCATTGGTGCATGGAGACTTGTTCCCTATGCCGGTGTTGACCCCCAAACAGGAAAAGAGTTATATCACCTGGCAAACGGAAAAACCGGTACCTGGGATGACAGCGATCCCAACTTCTTCCAAAATAATTCTGTAGTAACCGGAAATCCCTACCCGACATGGTTTGGCGGAATCACAAATACCTTCTCATACAAAGGATTTGATCTGGCCATCAACTTTACTTACCAATGGGGAAATGATATTTATCGGGATGATGGTAAATTCTTCGAAGGTGGTCAGGTCGGAGCCAACTGGAACCAGATGACGACCCTGGAAAATGCATGGAAAAAGCCGGGTGATGTCACCGATATACCTCAAAACCTATGGACGAGTACTTATTCTACGCACAACTCTACCCGTTACCTCGATGATGGCAGGTTTGTCCGTTTGAAGAGCATCAACCTTGGTTACACGATCCCGGAAAATTGGTCAAAAGCCATAAGGATGAACAGTGTACGTATATATGTAACCGCTGAAAACTGGCTCACCTGGACAAAATACAAGGGATGGGATCCTGAAGTAAACAGGGACGGATCGGGGAATATTACACAGGGCGTTACCTATCTCAGCCCACCCCAGGGAAAGACAATTACTTTTGGAATTAACCTGAATCTCTAATCTAAGAAAGGATCAAGCTATGAAAAAGATTTTATATATAATTGTGATGATTGCAGTTTCAGGATTCCTGTTTTCCTCCTGCAATAAGCTTATTGAAAAAGATCCCGCCAAAAAGATCTCGGATCAGACAGCTCTTTCTACGGTCGACGGGGTCAACGCTGCGTTGATCGGTACCTACAATTCAATGACCAACGGCTTCCTATACGGAGGTAATATATGGGTTTGCGGCGATATGCTTGCCAACAATATCACACCATCCGGTGACGGGAATATTGTTTATGAAGAAACCCAGATGCTGGAGAAAGGTATGTCGCCTGATAATCTTCTTACCGCCTCCTTCTGGCAACAGGCCTATTATACAATTAACATCACCAATTCTGTATTGCAGGCAGCACCCCTTGTTTCATCCGATAAGACGTTCAACGACTATATAATTGGAAACTGTGAATTTATCCGTGCCATGGTTTATTTTGATCTCATCAGGTACCTGGGGAATACCACAGAAGGAACAGCAGCATTTGGTTTGGGTGTGCCCTTATTAACTGCCCCTTCTGCTATTACAGACCGACCAGCACGTGCAACAATTGAACAGGTTTATACACAGATCATCAAGGATTTGGTTGACGCAGCAACAAGGCTTGGAGAAACTGATGCCAATGAGCTTGCAACCAGGTATGCCGCACAGGGCCTGCTTTCAAGGGTTTATTTCTATCATGGTGATTGGGCATTGGCTGAGGCTGCCGCTACCGTTGTGATTGAAAGTGGCAAATTCGGCCTTGATACAAATCTTATGGCTCCATTTTCCACCACAGCCAAACCTTCAAAAATCGAAACGGTTTTTGCCCTTCAAAGCACAACTGACGTGACTGCCGGGAGCACTTTGTATAACTATTATGCCAAAGCCAATAACGGAAAGTTTATGCCATCCGGAAATATCATCAACATGTTTGTTTTTACAGGCGGTAACAATGACAAGCGTTTTACCACTTTCTTCAAGAATACCGATGGAAAATATTCATCCATGATGTTCGACGACAAATATTTCAATGTTCCGTTGATCCGTCTTGCCGAGATCTATCTTAACCGTGCAGAATCGAGGTATAACCTGCTAAATAATGCAGGCGCGCTGGCTGATATGAATTTAATCCGCGAAAGAGTCGGATTGAATGATACAAATACAGTGAACCTGACACTCTTATACAGGGAAAGGTCGAAAGAGCTCGTCTTCCAGGGAGATAACTTCTTTAATATGAAAAGGCTGAAGAAAACGAATATCTCTGATAAACACCTGAACTGGGACAGTGAACGGCTGTTATACCTTGTTCCTCAACGGGAAATGGATGTAAATAAGAGCCTGATACAGAATTAGTATCAACGAATAACTATTCATACTTCAGAAGCTGTCTCAAAAGCGAGACAGCTTCTTTGTTTTAACCATGCGTTTGAAAATAATTGATTGCATTAGAATTTTTTTTGTATCTTAGCTAAAAATTAAGGTCTATCTCAACTAAATCATATTTTTATGTATGATAACTTTTTACTTAAGCAAAAAATATTCTCGAAGAAAGTTGGGTTATTACTTATCCTGATTCTCGGTATTACGGTATTTTCCTTTGCCCAGGTAAGGACCATTAAAGGTGTGGTGACCGCTTCCGACACCAAAGAGACACTTCCGGGGGCTACTATTGTAATCAAAGGTACAAAAACCGGGACGGTTACTGATCTTGATGGTAAATATTCAATCACCGCTATAACTGATAAAGCAGTACTTGTATTTTCTTATGTCGGATACACTACCAAAGAGGTCGATATAGGAAATCAAACGGTTGTAGATGTGCAACTTGACTTCAAAAAAACCACCCTCGACGAGGTAGTGGTTATCGGTTATGGCACGGTTCGGAAAAGCGATCTGTCCGGTTCCGTTGGAAGCGTTAAATCGGAAGACATCATCAAAATCACCGCTTTAAACCCGGTTCAAAGCCTTCAGGGAAAAGTGGCCGGGGTGCAGGTTACCAGTACTTCAGGAGTCCCGGGTGAATCACCAATCGTCAGGATAAGGGGTGTGGGTACTTTCAATTCATCTTCTCCGATATACGTGGTCGACGGGATAATCATGGAGGGTATAGCCTACCTGAACTCGGCAGATATCACCTCCATGGAGGTTTTAAAGGATGCTTCAGCAACGGCCATTTATGGTTCGAGGGGCGCCAACGGGGTCATCATGGTGACCACAAAACAAGGAAAGATCGGCCAGGAAAAGACCACATTCAACTTTACCGGTGAGACCGGTATGCAAAATCTGGCTAAAAAAATAAATTTGTTAAACGGGCATGATTTTGCAATGATTTCGAACGAAATCAAACCGGGTTCTTTTAACAACATCGATGCTGTCCCAAATACTGACTGGCAGAAATTAATATTCCACACTGCTCCTATCTATAATTTCCAGTTATCAGCATCAGGCTCCACGAAAAGCATGCAGTATTATATAAGTGGCGGTTATTTCAGGCAGGAGGGGATTATTGAAAAATCCAAATATGAACGGATCACATTACAACTGAACAACACCTATCTTTTGTCGCCATTTGTTAAATTGGGCAACACGTTAACCTTGTCTCCATACATGCAAAGGGTAGCGCCCAATGTTACCTATAGCGCATACCGGGCAAACCCAACGCTGAGCCCCTATTATGCCGACGGAACCTTTGCTGCTGTTCCGGGTGTGGGCAATCCCCTGGCCGATCTGGCCTACTCCAATAATTTTAATAAAGGAATTAAAGGCATAGGAAGTCTTTTTACCGAGATTTCGTTTCTAAAATCCTTCACAGTCAAATCAAGTTTTGACATTGATGCAGCCTATAATAAATCTGAAAATTTCACCCCGGCTTTTACAGTTTACAATGCAGACGGTACTATATCACAGCAACAGCATCTGTTGAGCACGCTGTCAAAAGGGTTCAATGATAATCTGACCTGGATTTGGGAAAACACCCTTACCTACCAGAAAGAGATAAAAAAGCATTCGGTCAATGCCGTTTTTGGATACACAATGCAAAACACCTCTTCCACCGCAATGGGGATGGTGGGATCCAACATCCTGCGGGACGATCCGAATTTCTGGTTCATCTTACCGAACAATATTTATGATCCGGCCAATGGGGTCAACAACATCAACAGCATATATGACAGGGTGGATATCAACCTGAATTATTCCATGATCTCCTACCTGTTAAGGGTCAACTATGTCTTCAATAATCGATATATCCTGACTGCTACTTTCAGGAGCGACGGTTCCTCAAAATTCAGTGAGAACAACAGGTATGCAAATTTCCCGTCTTTTGCGGCTGCCTGGAATGTATCTCAGGAAAAATTCATGAAGGAGATTAAATTTATCAGTAAATTGAAATTAAGAGGTAGTTGGGGGAAGCTTGGAAATGATAAGATCCCATACAACAGACGGTATGCACAGGTTCAATCCAATATCATAACCATTTTTGGTACGGATGGTTCCCCGAATTCTGGCGCCTCGTATGGATTAAACGGGAACCCGGATCTCAAATGGGAGGTCACAACTCAGACTGATTTCGGCCTGGAAACGGGTTTGTTCAATGACCGCCTGACCGTAGAATGTGATTATTACAATAAAAAAACAGATGATATTCTTATCGATCTTTCAACCCCCGGATACTATGGAAACGGTCCGAATCAAAAAGTAACCTACAACGCTGCCTCCGTTATAAACAGGGGTTTCGAATTCACCTTGGGGTGGCGTGATCAGGTGGGAAAGGTTAAATACAATTTCAGCATTAACGGCACGACCATCCATAATGAGGTGTTGAAAATCGGAGGAAGTTCCGGTGTCGACTCGGTCCTGATTGGTGGATACATGGGGAATGGAATCCCGGTTACCCGCAGCAGGGTGGGCTTGCCTATCGGTGCATTCTACGGATACAAAACCGATGGTATTTTTCAAAGCCAGGCCGAACTGGATGCATATCCGCATGATGCCCAGGCCGGCGTTGGGGACCTTCGATTCGTGGATGTGAATGGTGATGGTAAAATTGACGGGAACGACCGGACCTACATTGGTTCTCCTATCCCCGGCTTTATTTTTGGATGTAATTTCGGACTGGAATTTAAAGGGCTGGATTTTTCATTCAATATCCAGGGTCAAACCGGCAATAAAATATTTAATGCCAAAGATGTAGTACGACCCGATCCCTATAATTTCGAATCAAATGTGCTGAACCGGTGGACCGGTCCCGGAACAAGTACTACCGAACCACGTGCCTCATTTGGAGGGTATAATTACTCACCATCCGACCATTTTATCCAGGATGGCTCATTTATCCGGTTAAGAAATATAATCCTTGGCTACACATTGCCGGCCGCATGGAGTAATAAGATAACGATGCAAACAATCAGGGTTTATATTAAGGCCGACAACCTTTATACCCTGACCAAATATAATGGATATACTCCTGAAATCGCAAGTGGTGATGTTATTGGCAACGGGATAGATAATGGAATCTATCCAATAACGGCAATTTTTTCTTTTGGGGTAAATTTAAATTTTTAAAAAGATGAAAATCCTCGCAAAGATATTATTCGTCATACCGGCAACCATCCTTCTGTTGGTATCCCCCGGGTGTAAAAAATTTCTGCAAAAGGACTTGCAAAGCCAACTTACCCAACAGTCCTTCCCTACAACGGCTGCAGATGCTTTACTGGCTACAAATGCATCCTATGAAATTCTGAGGGATTGGTATTACAATTCCGGAGGATATCCTATCCTTGACATCATGTCGGATGATGCCAGAAAAGGGAGTAATCCTGGTGACCAGTTAAATTATGTTGGTCCCTATGATGTTTTTACATTCTCTGCCACACAGGATGGCCTCGACAGGTGGTGGAATACACTTTACGTGGGTGTAAAACGGACCAATGTCGTTATCCAGTTCGTTCCTGATATCCAGATGGACGATGCCCTGAAGACCCGTTATGTGGCTGAAGCTAAGTTTATCCGGGGGTTGTTGTATTTTGACTTTGTGCGTGCATGGGGAGGGGTTCCTTTAGTTACAACTGTAAATCCGCCTCAGCACCTTACCAGGGCATCAAAAGAAGATGTCTACGCCTTGATTATTTCGGATTTACAATTTGCGGCAGATCATCTTCCGATGCGAAGCGAATATATTGCTGCCGATCTGGGAAGGGCAACCAAAGGAGCTGCGCAGGCTTTACTGGCCAGGGTTTATCTTTTTATGCACGATAATGTCAATGCCGAACAATATGCACTCGATGTGATCAATTCAAATCAATATGTGTTGGAACCGGTATATGCTGATGCCAATGGTGTTAATGGGAATAACGGGATGGAATCCGTACTTGAGGTTGGTGCAATACAGGTTGAAAACACTGACGGAGGGGGCGCTCAATATGGCAATGTACAGGGAGTCAGAGGGACACCAAACAAAGGATGGGGTTTTAACAGGCCTTCCGTTGATTTGCGGAACTCATTTGAATCCGGAGATACCAGGTATAAAGGAACCGTGATTGATTTGGGAGATACCCTGGATGGTGTTGTAATCCTGGGTGATGGAACGACGCCAGACGTTACCAAGGATGACTTGGGTAATATCATCGAAGTAGAATGTTATAGCCGGAAAGTTTGGGTACCCGGCGATAATGTCACAACACAATGGGGTTTTCACCGAAGGTTGATCCGCTACGCGGATGTCCTCCTGATGGCAGCCGAAGCACTGAATGAAAATGGTAAACAGTCAGAAGCACTTACTTACCTGAATATGGTAAGGGCCCGTGCCCGTCAGGGTAATACTAACATACTTCCGGATATTACCACTACCAATCAAACGGAATTAAGAGATATTATATTCAACGAAAGACGCCATGAACTGGCAATGGAAGGATGGAGATTCTGGGACCTGGTAAGGACCGGAAGAGCTGTCCAGGTTTTAGGACCGCTGGGATTTATTTCCGGGAAACATGAACTTTTGCCTGTACCCCAGAGTGAAATCGACATTTCACAAGGTTCACTTGTTCAAAACCCGAATTGGTAATTTTTATTATCCTGTTATACATATCACCATGAATTGTTTCACCCTAATTGAATAAAAACATGAAAAAGCAAGTTATTTTATTGAGTTCATTATTTATCACATTGGCTCTCCTGATGGGAGTAGCAAGCTGTAAAAAGAAAAGTGATTCAACCTCATTCAAATTGTCAACGCTGGTTGCACAATTGATTGGAGGAAGTATTGATTTGAATGCAGCTACATCTGCAAATAATGTACCTGCAAACCCAATCATTGTTGCCACTTTTTCACTCGCCATCAGTGCCTCCAGTGTAGACTCGACCAACGTCACCCTGTTAAGGGATTGGGATCAAAAAAATATCCCTTTAACAATAACCGTCGCCGGCGCCACAGTCACCATTATACCCAAAGAGGAACTGGGAAATGGTGCCCTTTTTACACTTACTTTTCCAATTGTCACAACAACCGATGGACAGTCAGTCCCTGGCTTTATCCGCACATTTACAACCATTGGAACCTTTGTTCCAACCGGTCAGATCGCATACTGGAATTTTGAAGATAACGCCAACGACCAGGTGGGTACATTTAATGCTGATAGTGTAATAAATATAACCTATACCGCCTCTTATAAGGCTGCCGCAGGAAAAGCAGCAACCTTCGACGGAACCACCAGCATTATCGAAATTCCAAATGGCGACCAACTGTCAAACACTGCCGAATTTTCCTTATGCTTCTGGATGAAAACAAACTCAGCGGGACATGATGATGCCGGTGGTAATCCCAAAGGACATTTTGTTGTTGGCCTCGGGGCTTTCTATGGTTTCGAGTTTGAAATACAGGGCAGTTACGCTGAATGTAAGGTTGGCGCCACCTATGACTGCGTTGCCCCTGCTACAAACGGTCATGACCTGACCTTCAAAGGCGACGGATTGGATAAAAATAACCCGTTGGGTTGGAAAGCCTGTACCTTTTGTAAATTATTATCGCCTACTCCGGCTGAAGGAATGGCTGCCCTTCTCAAAGATAAATGGGCTTCTGTTGTATTCGTGTTTAACGGGCCATCCAAAGTCGCAACAATGTATATCAACGGCGAAAAGATGAAAGAGGAAGATTTCAACCTCGCAGATCCAACTTTAAATGCAGCTACAGGACTTATATGGAGTGGTTTACCACCAGATGTTTATCCCAGACTTGCTTTCGGGTTCATCAAATCAAGACAAGGTACATTGTGGGCCACACAACCCTGGGGAGGCTATTCTCTCCCTACATCCAACCATTTTGGAGGGCAATTGGATGACGTAAGGATTTTCCATCGGGCTTTAACTGCAACTGAAATCGATCTGATGTACACATCAGAAAAACCATAATTCTCTTTTTATTTATTATCTTTGCTAATCACAATTATTTTTATTCACTAAAAAATTAAAACTATGAAAAAAAAATTACTCATTTTCATTTTGTTGCTGACAAGTTTCGGCTTTTCGAAAGCACAGATCGTATCTGACTTCGAAGTCATCAAGATGAATCTAATGGTGGGAGGAGCTGATGATCAAAGTTCCATGACCGTAGTTCCCAATCCTGATCCTTCAGGTATTAATACAAGCAAATGGGTCGTTAAGTTTGTTCGTGATAAAAATGGCGTTCCATGGGGTGGCTTCTGGTCAGCTTTACCTACTACTGTTGACGTAACTGATAACAAGTATGTTCATGTAAAAGTTTGGAAACCCCGTATCAGCCCCATAAAATTTAAATTGGAAGGAGGCGCCGCAGGTAATCTCGAAATTTTTTCCATGACCCCGCAAGCCACTACCGGTGTATGGGAAGAGATGGTATTTGATTTTACCTCAAAAACCGGGACCTATCCTATAGTATCATTCATGCCGGACTTTGAGGACCCTCTCACACTTACCGATGATATTGTCATCTATTTCGATGACATCATGATCAACAACGACCCGACTCCCAATAGCGCGGCCGTTTATGTGATTGAAGATTATGAAATTATGCCGTTAAACCTGATGATAGGCGATCCCACGGTTGATTCAAGCAGCATGACACTTGTACCTAATCCTGATCCGACCGGCATTAACTCAAGCAATTGGGTTGTCAAGTTTGTTCGCGATAAAGATGGTGTACCCTGGGGTGGTTTCTGGTCACCAACAGCAGTTGACGTGACAACCAACCAGTACATGCATGTAAAAGTATGGAAACCGCGTATCAGCCCAATTAAATTCAAAATTGAAGGTGGAACGGCCGGCAATCTGGAAATTTTTTCCACAAGCCCACAGATTTCTACGGGTATGTGGGAAGATATGGTTTTCGATTTTACATCCAAAACCGGCGCTTATCCCACTGTTGACCTGATGCCTGACTTTGAAGATCCCCTCACCCTTACGGCGGATATGACGATGTATTTTGACGATATCATTTTAAACAATGATCCCAATCCGATTGTTCCCCCAATCGAGCTCATTATGAATGTTGACATGCATGGCTCGGGGCTCACTGCCGGACAGCTTGTTTATCTCGCCGGTGATTTCGGAGGTATCTATGGTACCTGGAGCCAGCCGGGATCAAACACCAATAATGAGATGACAGACGCCAATAATGACTCCATCTATTCACTCACCATGAATCTGAATGCAGGGAATTATAATTTCAAGTTCTTTAAAGACGCCGGATGGGACAATGGCGAATGGACCGGAGATCCTAACCGTAAAGCCTCCATTACGAGTTCCGGCACCCTTACATACAAATGGGGCGTTAAACCTGCCGTTGCTACCTTCAAAGTCAATATGAAAGGCTCCGGATTAACGACCGGCCCCGTCTCTATCGTGGGAAATTTCGGAGGAATTTACGGAACCTGGAGTGAACCTGGAACCAATGCAGCCGACACAATGACCGCTGCACTCCCGGTTACTGACTCCATTTATACAATCACCATGACCCTTGATTCAATCGGCGCATACCAATTTAAATTTTTCGATGGCGCAGGATGGAGTACAGGTGAATGGACCGGCGATCCAAACAGAAAAGTCACAATATTAAGAGATACTACTTTTGCTGTTTTTAAATGGGGACAGAAATTTCCCGACGGGATAAGCGAAAGTTCATTGGCAGGTAAAATCCGCACCTATCCCAACCCGGTGAAAGAGGTGCTGAATATCACCACATCAACAGAATTACAACAGGTTGTCATTACCAATATGGTCGGACAAGATGTATTCCGCTTAAATAATGTTGGCCTTGGCCAGAAAACAATAAATATTTCACAACTAACCAATGGGATGTATTTCATTACATTCTATGGAAAATCAGGTGGTCAGTTTACTCAAAAAATCTTAAAGTATTAACTGTTGACTATCAGATAAAAATAAAGGAGCTTCTCCCAGGGGAAGCTCTTTTGTTTTATCTGGGGAAATGTCGATATTATGAACCCATTATACCAAAGTAGAATTAAAAATATCTGTAATGAAACCATATCCCCTTTTAACAGTTTTCCTGGTGATCACCATTCTTTTTTGTGCCACCTGTAAAAAGAAAGAAGTTGCCACAACCACCGGAGTCATTCAACTGGCACAGGTAAAAGCAGGTCCCGACGTTCTCAGCACCGGGGGAATTAATAAAGACATTGATGTTGACAGCTCATTTTATATTTACTTTAATAATACACTCGATCTTTCATCGGTTAATGGCAGTATCCTTTTAAAGAAAACTGATAATACCGGCATTTCCTGTAATCTTGTTGTTTATAATAATAATAGAAGTATCCGCCTTACTCCTCAAAAACCGCTTGATCACCTTACAAACTATAAATTACAGATCACTTCAGGGTTAAAAGGATCCCAAAGCGAAACTTTCCCTGGGGTGGAGTTTCTTTTCATCACTATTGCAGGAAAACTCAAAATTGAAACCATCACTATTAACCAGCAAGCCTTTCAAATACCTTCAATTCCCAAAAATATTGACTGGAAAAATGTCAATATCGAGATCACTTTTTCTGATTCCCTGGATCCCGCGAACCTGAATACCTATTTCACCATGTCGTCAGGTATGCCTCTTGCATTTTCACTTACAGGGAACAATAAAAAAGTATCGGTTTCAAATACACTATTCTTAAAAGATTTTTCACGATGCTTTTTTAATATCTCAAAAAATTTAACATCAAAAAACGGGTTTCCATTTGACGGCTTTACCAATTATTTTTACACTACTCTTGATTCGACCCCAAAATTTCCTTTGATCTCTGATGACCAACTTCTTACCTTGGTCCAGGAACAGACTTTTCATTACTTCTACGATTTTGCCCATCCATCGTGTGGTCTTGCCAGAGAACGAAATACCTCCGGCGATATCGTGACAATGGGTGGTTCCGGTTTCGGGGTCATGGCATTAATCGTAGGAATGGAACGAGGATTTATTACACGTGACCAGGGATTGACCCGGTTGGGCAAAATACTGAATTTTCTTGAAACCTGCGATCGTTATCATGGCGCCTGGGCTCATTGGCTGAATGGAGTTACCGGGAAAACGTACCCTTTTTCCACGGATGATGATGGTGCTGACCTGGTCGAAACCTCCTATATGATTGAAGGTCTGCTTACCATGCGGCAGTACCTTGATCCGGCAATTCCTGCCGAACTAAGCCTGACAGAGAGGATCGATGCACTGGCAGATGCCGTGGAATATGACTGGTTTACCCGTGGGCAGAATGTACTATATTGGCACTGGTCGCCCGATTTAGGCTGGATCATGAATATGCCCATTCAGGGGTATAGTGAAACCCTGATCACATATATTGTTGCAGCAACTTCAACCACCCACCCGATCACAGCCGCAGTTTACCATCAAGGATATGCAAGAAACGGCGGGATTATAAACGGCAACAGTTATTATGGATACAGACTCCCTCTTGGTGAACCATACGGCGGACCCTTGTTTTTTACACATTATTCGTTTCTCGGATTGGATCCACGAACCCTTCAGGATCAATATGCAAACTATTGGGAACAGGGTGTAAACCAATCTTTGATTAACTGGAGCTATTGTTTTACAAATCCCAATAACTATCTGGGTTATAGTAAAGCCTGCTGGGGGCTTACAGCCAGCGACAATCCATGGGGATACGATGCTCATTCACCGACAAATGATATGGGTGTTATTACTCCTACGGCAGCCGTTTCGGCTTTGCCATATGCACCTGTACAGTCAATGAAAGCCATCCGCTTTTTCTATTATACACTTGGTGACCATCTTTGGGGTGATTATGGCTTCTATGATGCTTTTGATCCGACTGAAGGGTGGTGGGCCGATTCATACCTTGCCATTGATGAAGGTCCGATAGTTTGTATGATAGAGAATTACAGGACACAGCTTCTTTGGAATCTTTTCATGTCATCGTCGAAAGTCGAAGCAGGACTGGTTAAACTTGGCTTTACCCATTAGATTTTTTCTGACATTTAATAAACAGGCTTATGTATCACACTTTTGCTTATAAAATTGTGGGATTATCGGTCGGACTGTTGTTTTTCTGTGACACCGTAAAATCACAAAATAATAATCAACAAAATCTGTCATTCGCTGACAACTCAAGGATTGAAGCATTGCTCAGCAAGATGACCATCGAAGAAAAAATCGGCCAATTATCGCTGTTTGCCTCCGATTGGGATGTCAATGGCCCCATGCTCAATGATTCTTATAAAAAGCTGATCAAAGAGGGGAAAGCAGGCGCTATTTTGAATGCCGTTACCGTTGATTACATCCGCAGTTTACAGCGCATTGCTGTTGAAGAATCCCGGCTTAAAATTCCATTGATTTTCGGTTATGACGTCATACACGGATATCGCACAATTTTCCCCATACCTTTGGCACAGGCCTGCAGTTGGGACCTGAATGTTATCGGGGAATCGGAACGGATCGCTGCCATGGAAGCCACGGCTGAAGGTTTGAACTGGACTTTTGCCCCGATGGTCGACATTGCCCGTGACCCCCGGTGGGGGAGGGTTGCCGAAGGAGCCGGTGAAGATACCTGGCTGGGATGTAAAATCGCAGAAGCCCGGGTTCATGGATTTCAGGGCAAAGACTTGAAAGACCCAAATACACTCATGGCTTGTGCTAAGCATTTTGCTGCTTACGGAGCACCCTTGGCCGGACGTGATTATAATACGGTGGACATGTCGCAACTTTCGCTAAATGAGTGGTATCTGCCTCCCTATAAAGCTGCGGTGGATGCCGGTGTCGGATCGGTGATGACCTCCTTTAATGAAATTGCAGGAGTCCCTTCCACATCGAATAAATGGCTTCTCACTGATTTACTTAGGCAAAGCTGGGGTTTCAAGGGTTTTGTGGTGACCGATTATACCTCCATCAACGAACTGATCCCGCATGGCGTTGCATGCGATCTGAAAGAAGCCGCCCAACTTGCGCTGAATGCCGGTGTGGATATGGATATGCAGGGAAGCGCTTATTTAAATTCCCTGGCAGATCTGTTCAAGGGAAAAAAAATTACTATGAAACAGATCGATAATGCCGTAAGAGTCGTTCTTCAGGCCAAATTCAAACTTGGTTTGTTTGACGATCCTTACCGTTATTGCAATAAAGAGCGCCAGGGAAAGGAACTGATGACCCCTGAAAGTCAGACTTTTGCCCGGAAATTTGTGGCGCAAAGCTGCGTGCTGCTGAAAAATGAGAAGCAAACCCTGCCCATTCCGGCAACGGTTCGTACCATTGCTCTGATAGGCCCCCTGGGCGATTCCAAAAAGGATATGCTGGGGTGCTGGCCGGCAGCCGGTGAATGGGAAAAATGTGTCACTTTGCTCGAAGGAATAAAAAACCGGGTCAATAAAGATGTTTCTGTTATCTATGAAAAAGGATGCAATGCCAATGACCTTGATAGAAGTAGTTTTAATAATGCGTTGAAAGCCGCTTCCTCCGCCGATTATGTGATCCTGGCGCTGGGAGAAGAAGCAGAAATGAGCGGAGAAGCTTCCAGCCGCTCAAACATTGACCTGCCCGGTGTTCAGAATGAACTGGCTGAAATAATCATTAACACAGGAAAACCGGTGGCCGTAGTTTTATTTAATGGTCGCCCGCTGACCATCACCAAACTGAATACACTTGCACCGGCTATCCTTGAATCATGGTTCGGAGGAACACAGGCTGGAAATGGTTTAGCCGATATACTTTTTGGTGATGTAAACCCTGCGGGAAAACTCACCATGACCTTCCCGGAAAATGAAGGACAGATACCCATATTCTATAATGGTAAGAGTACCGGAAGGCCCTATAAACCAGATGATCCCAACGACAAAAATGTTTCACGGTACATAGATTGTTCCAACGACCCACTCTTTCCGTTTGGATATGGACTTAGTTATACGACCTTCACCTATTCCAACCTTATGACCACCGTTGAGGGGAGTAAGATCAATGTCACTGTTCAGGTTGCCAATTCAGGAAATCGCGATGGGGAAGAGGTGGTTCAGTTATATATCCGGGATAAAGTGGGCTCTGTTACACGGCCGGTGAAAGAATTGAAAGGATTCCAAAAGGTGCTGATCAAAAAAGGTGAAACAAAATCAATAGCATTTAACCTCACAACCGATGATCTGTCATTTTATCATCCGGACTTAAAAAAGTACTGGGAACCCGGCGAATTTGTGGTCTATGTCGGCACAAACTCGGCTGTAACCCTATCGAATTCAATTTTTGTCAAAGGTGCCGCACAACAGCAACAGCTCGTATTCAAATCAAATGGAAAGGTTAATTATCCGTTAACACCTGATGAAGAATCAATGCTCGATTCAATTCAGCATAAAACTTTTCTTTTCTTTTTACATGAACATCATCCTGAAAAGGGAATTGTAAAAGACCGTACTGCAAATTGGGCTCCTGCCAGTATTGCTTCAACGGGTTTTGGAATTCCATCATTCGCTATCGGCACTGAAAGAAAATGGATAACACGTGAACAAGCGGCGGAGATTACGCTCAAAATACTTGCTTTCTTTATTAATTCAGTTCAAAGTACCGATAAAAATGTTACAGGTTACAAAGGATTTTACTATCATTTTCTGACAATGAATTCTGGTACACGTGAATGGAATTGTGAACTTTCGTCCATAGATACAGGCATACTGATGATGGGTATCATCTTTGCCAGAAACTACTACAACCTGGATAATGAAGTTGAAAAACAAATCCGTTCGCTTGCAACCATATTACTTGACAGAATTGACTGGAATTTCTTTGAAATGCCTGCCCCAGGTAAATTTGCTTATACAATTTCCATGGGCTGGACTCCCGAAAAAAAATTGCACGATTATGGATGGAGCGGCTATAACGAGGCTCTTTTCCTTTATGTTTTAGCTGCCGGCAGCGGAATGAAAAATGTTGAAAGAAGTTACAAATCATGGTTAACATCTTATAAATGGCAGACTCCCTACAAAGGACTTTCGCACGTAGCGTTTCCTCCTTTATTTGGTCATCAGTTTTCACAGGCATTTATTGATTATCGCGGAATAGTTGATGAATACATGAAGGAAAAGGGAATTGATTACTTTGAAAACTCCCGCCGGGCAACTTATGTTCAACGTCAATACGCAATAGATAATCCTAAAGGTTGGATTGGGTATGATTCGCTCTGCTGGGGTGTTACTGCAAGTGATGGACCTACCGAAAAGTATAATTTTGATGATAAAAAGTTTTTAGGGTATGCAGGAAGAGGAACGAGCGGACCCGATTACAATTATTTTGACGATGGAACAATTGCTCCTTATGCATCGCTTGCATCATTACCATTTGCTCCTGAAATAGTGTTACCTGCCATTAAATCAATGAATGAAAAGTATGGTAAAAAATTATGGGGGAAATACGGTTATTATGATGCTTTTAATCCAACAGCTAAATGGTTCAATGATGATTTTATTGGCATAGATCAGGGTCCGATGTTGATTATGATAGAAAATTTCAGAACCGGCCTGGTTTGGAATTATGTGATGAAAGATACAATCATCCAAAAAGGGTTAAACAGACTCGGGTACGAATATGTTAAGTAGACTCAGAATTTCCTTATATGAAAAATCTAATCATAAAAAGAAATGTAATATTGGTGGTATTGTTTCTCACAATGACAATACTCAATGCTCAAATCAAAACACTTGATGAATTTGAAAACAAAGATGGCTGGACTTTCATCAAATCAGATGGTGTTAATCTTAATTTATCCAATGAAAAAGGATTAACAGGCAATGCAATCCGATTCGATTACGATTTCACCAAAGGCACAGGTTACGGCGGAATACAGAAACTGTTCAAGATAAATCTCCCTGATAATTATGAGTTTACATTTTATGTTAAAGCCGAATCTCCGGCAAACAATTTTGAAATAAAATTTATTGACAGCACGGGAAACAATGTCTGGTGGGTCAATAACCGCAATTATGATTTTCCTCAGGAATGGGAAAAAATACGTATTAAGAAAAGACATATCAATTTTGCCTGGGGACCAACAACCGATCACAGTTTAAAGCGAATCGACAGGATTGAATTCACCATTGCATCGTTTGTTGGAGGCAAAGGAACAATCTGGATTGATGATCTGAAGTTTGAACCACTCCAGCCCGAAAAGCAATCATATCCGATCCCATCAATCACAGCATCCTCATTTGTAAAAAATCATTCACCTGATTTTATTGTTGATCATTCAAATGAAACTTACTGGCAAAGCAATGGAGTGAAAGTACAGGATGTTGTTATTGATTTTAAAACCCGAAGAGAATTCGGTGGTTTGCAAATCAATTGGCTGAAAGATAATTGTGCGAAAAGTTTTGATGTTCTCTTATCGGAGGACGGGAAGAAATGGGAGAAAGTTTATTCCGTACAATCAAATCTGAGTGAGGTTAGTTTTATCAGGCTCCCCGAAGCAGAAGCAAAGTATGTTAAGATAAATCTTACAAAAAGCAATTCTGAAAAAGGGTTCGGTATATGTGAAATAAAGTTCCCGGATATTAAAAGTTCATTAACGCTGAATGACTTTTTGATATACGCTGCTAAAAATTCACCGGAAGGAAATTATCCGCGGTACTTTTCAGAGCAAGCTTCCTATTGGACAATTACAGGCGTTAACAATGATGTTAAAGAAGCGCTGATAAACGAAGATGGAATGGTTGAAGTTGATAAAGCCCGGTTTTCAATCGAGCCGATGATAAAGATAGGTGATTCGCTTTATAACTGGAGCAATGTGAAATCCGTTCAGTCATTAGGCTTTTCTGAAGATAAAAGTGAATTTATTTTTGTGCCGTCAGTTACCTGGCAGTGCAATGATCTGAAATTTGTGACCGGAGTGACCACAAGCGGAGAGGCAAATAAAAATTCCGTACTTGATATCAGCTATTCATTTACAAATCTTTCAGACCAGACAAAAGATTTTGAGTTTTATTTGCTGATCCGCCCGTATCAGGTTAATCCATACTACCAATTTCTGAATCTTACCGGTGGCGTCGGGAAAATAAATTCAATCAAAGAAGAAAACGGCAGATCTATAGTTATCGATGATAAAGTGGTGCTTTCTCAAAAAAAATATGATTCCTTCGGGGCAGGTATTTTCGATGAAGGAAATATTGTTGATCTTGTGCGAAAAGGAAATATTCCCCTGAATAAAGTCGCCTTTGATCAATGCGGGCTGGCAAATGGCGTACTAAAATATTCATTTCACTTAAATCCTGGTGAACATACCGGATTCTTTGTGGCAGTTCCCTTTTATGGTAAAAAATCAATTGACGAAAAGCAAAGCGTTGAGTATGTTTTTGAAGGACTGAACAAAGCAACTGACTTCTGGAAAACAAAGGTTGAGCATATCAAGTTTAATTTACCTGAATCAGCAAACAGGATTGTAAATACATACAGATCAAATATCGCATACATATTAATTAACAGGGATAATGCAGGCATTCAACCCGGGTCGCGTTCGTATGAACGGAGCTGGATACGCGATGGCGCTTTAACTTCTTCTGCTCTTTTAAAATCCGGTATCGTAAAAGAAGTGAAAGATTTTATTGACTGGTACACAGATCATCAATACGAAAACGGTAAAGTTCCCTGCGTTGTTGATTTAAGAGGTCCCGATCCGGTTCCCGAAAATGACAGTCACGGGGAAATGATCTATCTGATCCGTGAGTACTTCAATTTCACCAGGGATACCACTTTTCTCAGGTCAAAGAACAAGAATGTATTAATGGCCGCGGATTACATTGAATCGCTGATTTCAGAAAGATCATCAGACCATTTTAAATACGGTAACGACAGTGTGCGTGCATACTACGGCTTGGTTACGGAATCAATCAGTCACGAAGGTTATTCCGCAAAACCGATGCACTCGTATTGGGATAATTTCTTTACTTTGAAAGGTTTGAAAGACGCAGCGGAAATCCAGAAAATATTGGGTGAAACGGAAAATTATGGAAGAATAAAAAAAGTTCGCGATGCCTTTAAAAAGAATCTTTACAACTCGCTTCAACTCGCGATGAAAACGAGAAAAATAAATTATGTGCCCGGATGTGTTGAGCTTGGTGATTTTGATGCAACATCAACAACAATCGCATTAACCCCTTGCAACGAACTGAACAACTTACCAAAACCGCAAATAGATAACACCTTTGATAAGTACTATGAATTCTTCAAAAACAGGAGAGACGGGAAAATTGATTGGATTAATTACACGCCCTATGAAAATCGTTTAATCGGTTCATTTATTCTTTTAGATCAACCGGAAAGAGCGCACGAGTTAATAGAATTTTTCTTACATGATCAACGCCCGCAGGGATGGAATCAATGGGCTGAGGTTGTCTGGAAAGAATACCGCATTCCGCGTTATATCGGAGATATGCCGCACACGTGGGTCGGCAGCGATTTTATAAATGCAATCCGGGCTATGTTTGTTTATGAAAATGAGTTTGATCAATCGCTTGTTTTAGCTTCTGCCCTTTATCAGGATTGGATTGATTCGCCTGAAGGAATGTCTGTTGAAAATCTGCCAACTTATTACGGTGAGATTTCATACTCCATAAAAAAAGAAAACAACAAATATCTCTTTTCAATTTCCGGTGATGTAAAACTACCTGCCAATGGAATTAAAATTAAAAACTTTAACGGATCGAAACTTCCCGTAAAAGTAACCGTGAACGGAGAAGATCGAAAAGATTTCAGTAACAAGGAGATATCAGTAAAAGCGTTACCGGCAGAAGTAGAGCTTTATTATTAAAGATTAGAATTTACCCACTGCCCTTAAAGTCAATTCCTATCATATTTTGACTATTTTTAACAGTTTAATTGAATTTGAATAAATGAGTATAAGTCTTTCATCATACGCATACAGTCATCTGAAAGGGCAGTTAGATTCAATTGACAAATTGAAATTTTTATTCGGAGAACCAACTTTTATAAAATCACTTGACCCGGCTAAAACGAACAAACGTGATTTTAAAATTGAGGATGATAAAATTGTAATTCCTATTGAAAGCCGACTAACACAAAAATCAGTAGCAAGGGAATGTTCGGAATGGATTCAACAGAAAGTTGAAATCAAATCAATGGTAAAACCGAATTTCTTGCATGGGAAAATGTATCATATCACCCGGCAAAGTGGCGTTGAGAAAGCAATTGCAGGTAGTTCAAACTTTACAGTAAACGGACTTGGTTTAGGCGGAAGCCCGAATATTGAATTAAATCTTATAGTAGACAATGACCGTGACAGAGCAGATTTAAAAAGGTATTGTAATAAATATTTAATGCCAACAATTGGAATTTATGAAATGCACACCATTCCAATCAAAAAAGCAAAAGACGAGAAACCCTTCATCACCCTTATTGACCAAATCCTTTCAGCCAAAACTGCCAACCCCAAAGCCGATACCAGCCAATTAGAAAAACAAATAGATGAACTGGTTTACAAATTGTATGAATTATCGGATGAAGAGATTGCAATAATTGAGAATAAAAACTAAATCTATGGCTAAAAAACAAGTACCGCCAAAAGAAGGTTTCAACGAAATATTGCTTTACACCACACCCAATGGCAAAGTAAACGTCGAAATTTATTTGCAAAATGAAACGATATGGCTTACCCGGCAAAAAATTGCAGAACTTTTTGGCGTGCAACGCCCAGCCGTTAGCAAACATCTGAAAAATATTTTTGAAAAGGGAGAACTAAAGGAAGAAGTGGTTAGTTCCATTTTGGAACACACCACTCAACACGGTGCTATAGAAGGAAAAACGCAGGAAACAAAAGTTAAATACTACAATCTCGATGCAATCATTTCTGTTGGCTACCGTGTAAACAGCACCCAGGCAACGGCATTTCGTATTTGGGCAACCGAGCGGTTAAAAGAATACATCATCAAAGGTTTTACAATGGATGATGAACGGTTGAAAAACCCCAACAACATTTTTGGTAAAGATTATTTTGAAACATCAAGGCAAAGTGTCACACGAAGTTGCCATAGCGCTTGCCGAAAATGAATTTGAAAAATTTCGGATTGTGCAGGACAAATTGATTGAATCGGATTTCGATAAAGAAATAAAAAAGCTGAAAAGCAAATCACCCCTCCACACGAGCGGCACAAACAGAAAAGGAAAATAAGCGGAAATGACAATTTTAATCAAAAAGTACTTTTATGAATGAACAAGAAATCAGCACGGATCACCACACAAAACCAGAAGACCGGATTCGCTTTTCACAGTTAGCCGCTTATGGCGCCGGTGGTATTATTCCCATTGCCCTCTTCAACGTAGCCGGAATACTCGTTGGGTTGATGGGCAATATAAGTTTGGGGTTAAGCGCTTTCTGGCTGGGAGCTATTTTGATTGTTCCTCGTTTGTGGGATGCTCTTTCTGATCCTCTTATTGGTCATATTTCCGATAACACCCGAACCCGATGGGGACGCCGTCGTCCCTATTTACTGATAGGCGGAATAGCTGTTGCAGTTTTTTTTGTCGTTATATGGTGGATCCCCAAAGGTGAAATGGTCCGTACCTGGTTCCCGACTGAATCGGGCTTCCAATGGTTTCAGCTTTCCTATATTCTTTTTTCCCTTCTTCTCTTTTTCACTGCCGTTAATATTTTCGAGATCCCTCACGGCGCCCTTGGTATGGAGATGACTACCGATTACCACGAACGAACCCGTCTTTTCAGCGCCAAGAGTTTTGTCGGCAATCTTTTCGCCATGAGCACACCCTGGCTTTTTGCCCTCGCCAGCATGGAAATTTTCAAAGGCCCCGGAGGGAATGAAGTTGATGGTATGCGCTACGTTTCCTTAATGATCGCTGCATTCCTGATCCCACTTTCTTTCTGGTGGACTTACAAATTACGCGAACCGGGATTTATTAAAGCTGCCAAACATGAAAAAACACCCTTCTGGACAGACATGAAATGCACTACCGGCAACAGAAATTTTATCATGTTGACTTTGACTATTTTTACGCTGGCCATGGGCTTTAATTTCGTCCAATTGCTCGGGTCATACATTCCGATTTTTTATGTTTTCGGTGGTGATAAAGTTGCAGGCGCCAGGCTACTCGGAATTAACGGTACCATTTGGGCCATCACAGGAGTACTTGCCGTATTCCCACTCAACTGGATCAGCCCGAAATTGGGCAAACGGAATACCCTCACCATTGCTATTTTACTCATGTGCCTGGCACAACTTTCCAAGATTGTCTGCTACAACCCGTCATACCCGTATTTGATCATCATTCCCACTGTTCTGCTTTCTGCCGGCATGCTGTTTTTCTTTACCCTGGGATCTTCCATGGTGGGCGACATCTGTGATGAGGATGAATTAAAGACGGGTTATCGCTCCGAGGGAAGTTATTACTCGGTATTCTGGTGGTTTATTAAGATGGGATCTGCCCTCGCCAGCTTCGTTGCAGGTGCGCTGATCGTATTTACCATGTTTGACCAAACCCAGGTCACAAAAGTTGATAAGATACAGGGGAGTATCAGGGTGTTGCGCAGCGAGGTTCAATCCTGGAAAGACGGCAAACCCCTGACAGGAAACTTTGAGGAGTTGATCGGGAAAGCCAGGATGCGTTCAAATGAGCTCCTGTCGCACCTGGAAGCTAAATCCCAGGAAACCAAAAACAGCAAAGAGCATTATAAAAAGCTTATTCAGAACATCACAGGGGTAAATAACCGCATTTCAAAAATGAACACAACATTATCTCCAGATTCTCTGGATAAGGAGCTTGGCAATATTGAAACCAACATCAGACCACTCACACAGCAGACACCCTATACGCTGTTAATGATGCGTGTGGTTGAAATCGGATTGCCATTGCTATTAAGCATCTTCTCGGTTTTCTTTGTCCTGCAGTACTCTCTGACAGAGAAACGAAGTCATGAAATTAAGGATCTTCTTAAGCAAAGAAGCGTGACGCGTGACGAAAATCGTGACACGTGACGAAAATCGTGACACGTGACGAAAATCGTGACACGTGACGAAAATCGTGACACGTGACGAAAAACGTGACACGTGACGGGTGACGCGTGACAAATAAAAAATGACAAATGATAAGTGACAAATGAAATTCAGTATTAAAGAAGGTAGTTTTTATCTTAACGACAAAAAGGTATTTCTCAATTCGGGAGAGATCCATTATTTTAGAATTAAGCGCAATCTGTGGGACAAACATCTTGAAGCGGCTAAAGAGGCCGGCCTTTCTACCGTCAGCACTTACGTTCCATGGGCATGGCACGAATCAGAGGAATCTGTTTTTGATTTTGACGGCGCATCCTGTCCGGAACGTGATCTCAAAGGGTGGCTTCAGCGATGCCAGGCTCATGGATTAAATTGCCTGTTAAAACCAGGACCATTTATTCTGGCTGAGTTTCGGGGAGCCGGACTGCCAGACTGGTTTATGGATCAATATGGCCGCGATGTTAAGATGCGCAACAGCAAAGGTGAAATAGTTCAAAGTGACGGAGTCAGTCTGTTTAATCAGAAATATCTGGAAAAGGTAACGCTGTGGTATGATAAGATCATGCCGTTCATCAGTGAACGCGAAATTTCAATTGGTGGCCCGGTAATTATGATGCAGATCTGTAATGAGATCGGCGTATTCTCATGGCTGGCGAAACAGGGAGACTACTCAATGGCTGTAAAGGATCGTTTCATTTCATACTTATCGGATAAATTTTCAAGTATTACTGAAGTGAATAGTTTGTGGGGAACAGATTATCAGGACTTTGCTCATGTGGATCTGCCTCCTGACGGCAAGCTTCCTTATACATCAAAGGGAGATCGTAGCCGTGATTTTGAATGGCACTGTTTCTGGAGAACCTATTATGGCGACTATTTGAGAATGTTGAGCGGCATGGCCAGGGAGAGAGGTATCAGCGTTCCATTATATCACAATCTTCCCGGCTGGATTTATGGACACGGCTATGAATTTCCGGTCAATATCACTATGTATGAAGATTTATTTGATGATAAGAGTGAGATCATATTCGGGGTCGATCATATTCCTGAATTCTTATCTTACCGCAATATGCATGATGACCGGATCATTAATGATATAGCTTTTGCCATGCAGGGAAATAAACCGCTGTTTGCTGCTGAGTTCCAGAGCGGTTCCCGTGAATATCATGTAGTAACGAATCTACGCGAGATGGAACTCTTCTATAAAGCAAGCGTTGCCAACGGTCTGGTCGGTTGGAACTACTATATGTTTTCGCAGGGACGCAACCCAAGCCGCAAGGGCTATTCCGGTGAAACTTTTTACTGGTTCACACCTCTCACAGCAGAAGGTGAGCGTACCAGTGCCTTCCCGTTGGTCAAACGAATGAGTAAAGTGATAAAAACCTCCGAAAGCCTTATCGTTAATGCAAAACGAAAAGCTGAAGTATGTGTCCTGTTCTATCCTCCCTATTATGCAACTGAACTGGAAAGACCTGTTGATGGGAAGTGTGAACTTCAATTCACGGCTTCTGCCATCAGCAGACCGGCATATTTCGACGGGTTGCTGAAAGCGCTTCAGGTACTGAATATCGATTATGACATGATTGATTTAAGTAAAGCTTTTGCGGATATATTGCGTAATTACAAACAGGTATGGGCATTCACAACTGATGAGATGAATGCCGGGGATCAGCAGACGATAATTGATTATACCAAAGCCGGTGGCAATTGTGTTCTTTTCCCATATCTGCCTGACCGTGAGATGTCACAGAGACCATGTACGATCATTCGCAATGCTCTGTCAGTATCACCATCAGGAAGAGAAACCATTGATTCACCATTGATCGATATCTATGAACTGAAAGATATCAAGTGTGCAAATCCGCAGATCACCTATTCTGAAGAATCGCTCTTGGGTGCGGACGTTATTGCGCGGACTATTCATGGTACTGCATGTGGATTCGAAAAAGTTCTCGGAAGCGGATCCCTGATTCACCTGGGAACATGGATAGGATATGAAACAGAAGCACATAAACAGGTATATGAAGCAATTCTGAAGAAATCAAGTGCAAAACTCAGGCAGGCATTAACCGACAATGATAATATCGCTGTAAGAGAACGTTTCACAAATAGCAATTCAGCAGTTCTTTTCATAGGGAATTACTACAACGAAGAACAGACTGGCAAAATTTCCTATACTCATCCTGAAAGTGGTGAAGCGGTCTCCATTCCATACTCACAGGATGAGATGATATGGCCGGCATTATACGGGGTATTAACGCCCGTGTTCATGGCAGTTTCTGAAGGATTAAAGATTCTGCACTGTACCTCTGATATTCTCGGTATTGCAGAGATTAATAATCAACTTGAGATTACCCTGTACGGAGATCGAGATCTGGCCGGAGAGATCGTTTTTGAAGGTGCGAAAGTCGAAAGAATCGAATCTGCAACCTTAGACGGTGAAACCGTTAAAATGGTTCGCGACGACAAACGTATTGCATTAACTTACAGTCACAAACACAGGAAAGAAATGATTCTGGATGTTAGAATAGAATGAGTTTTTCCAGTAGTAAAAAAAAGATGACTCCACATACATGCTTTTCTTGCAGCCCCGCCTGCTGATAATAAACTGTTGATAAATAATTTGAAATCTTTTTGGTTTAATAACAGAAATTATATAACTTTGACAAAAATAGTCAACACATAAAATGTCAACAGTAGGACTGAAATTAAGGGAATTGAGAGAAAAGGCAGGATTTTCATTACGAAAAGCTGCTGTAGCCATTGATATTGATGTGGCTATATTGAGCAAGATGGAACGTGGCGAACGTAAATTTTCAAAAGAGTTGGTTTTAAAATTAGCTGACCTTTATAAAACAAATCCGGATAAACTGGTTATTGATTTTTTAAGTGAAAAAGTGCTTTACGCACTCGAAGATGAAGAATTCGGTCTTGAAGCATTAAAGGTTGCTGAGGAACAATTAAAATATAAGAACCAAAACGAAAATGAATAGATGAATAGTATATTACAACCTGAATACGAAACATTGATATTTCAATTCAGAGGTTTCAAAGTAATGATAGATTCAGATTTGGCTATGTTGTATGACGTTCCAACAAAAAGGCTGAAAGAGCAGGTTAAACGTAATATTGAACGGTTTCCGGAAGATTTTATGTTTGAACTCACTAAAAATGAGAAAGATGAACTGGTCGCAAATTGCGACCGGTTGGCAACGTTGAAACATTCTTCTGTAAATCCATTAGCATTCACTGAACAAGGTGTAGCAATGCTTTCATCGGTTTTACGTTCCGATAAGGCCATTAAAATGAACATCGAAATTATGCGTGCTTTTGCCCGATACAGGGCATTGTTAAAAGAAAACGAGGAATTGAAAAAAGAGATTTTTAAACTCGATGCCAAACTCAATCAGGCATTCAAATATTTACTCGACAAACTGGATGCATTGCACCAAAAATCAAACGAACCAAGAAAACCCGTTGGATTTAAAATTGATAAAAATAAATAAGCTATGCCAACACTCCAATTCAAAGGAAAAAACATAATCTGGAATCACCATTTGGGTGTTCCGTTTCATACATTGGACGAAGTACCCGAACTGCATTACAAACCAGAAAAAGCCAATGGGAACATGATTATTGAAGGAGATAACCTTAATGCCCTTAAAGCACTTTTGCCTCAGTTTTCAGGAAAAGTTAAGTGCATTTATATTGACCCACCTTACAATACCGGAAATGAAGGTTGGGTGTATAATGATAAAGCCAATAGCCCTTTAATTAAAGAATGGATTGGTAGGACTGTTGGAAAAGATGATTTATCAAGGCACGACAAATGGCTGTGCATGATTGTGCCACGTTTAAAGATGTTAAGAGATTTACTTTGTGATGATGGTGTAATATTCATTAGCATTGACGATAATGAAGTTCACAATCTAAGAAGAGTCCTTGATGAGATGTTTGGTGAAGAGTGTTTTTTAGGCTCTTTTGTATGGAAAAAACGTTCCGGCTCAAACGATGCAAAAGATTTTGTTTCGATTGACCATGAATATGTAATAACTTATCGAAAAACAGAAGCCTTTACATTCGAAGGAGTTGGGAAGGATTTTTCAAATTATCAAAATCCAAATAATGACTCGAGAGGTTCTTGGGCTTTTGATAATTTGACTTGTAATAAAACAAAAGAAGAAAGACCAAATTTGTTTTACGAAATTACAGACCCAAAAACAGGAATAGTTTATACGTGTAACCCTAATCGTGTTTGGGTTTACGAAAAGAACCGTATGGAACGAATGATAAAGGAGGATAAAGTGATTTTCCCTGCTGATGGTAAAGGTACACCTCAATACAAACGGCATTTATCAGAGGTACGTTCAGATAAAAAGCCAGTTTCGACCTGGATTGAACAAAACAAATACAAAAATGGTGATTCAAACTCATTGTTTGAACCATCAAACGAATATTCAAAGAAAATTGTTGAATCAAAGGTGCTAACTTCTGATTTAAATATGAAGGCCACAAAGGATTTAAGAACACTATTTGATGACCAACAGGTTTTCGATTATCCCAAACCCATTAGTCTAATTAAAACGTTAATATCGCAAGCAACAGAAAAAAATGATATTGTTTTAGATTCTTTTGCCGGCTCAGGTACTACCATGCATGCAGTAATGGAATTGAACAAAGAAGATAGCGGGAAACGCAAATGCATTATGGTTCAAATGCCAGAAAATACCACAACTGAGCCTGAAAAGAATATTTGTAAAGACATCACAAGAGAAAGAGTTAAAAGGGCTATTGATAAATACGGATACGATGCGGGTTTTAAATATTACCGACTCGGTATTCCGCTTGATGCCGAAACTATGTTAGAAGGACAATTGCCAACCTACAATCAGTTTGCAAAATATGTGTATTACCTTTGTACAGGAGAGAATCTGGCAGCCGAAGACAAAATAAGTGAAGCGGATTTTTATGTTGGCGAACATGGCAAACAAGCCATTTATTTGGTTTACAAACAGGATTACGAAACGCTTACACGACTTGCCCTTAACCTGACACTTGCCGAAAAAATAAAAGAACAACAACCTGGCAAAAAACGGATTGTTTATGCTCCATCCTGCTTTTTAGACGAGGACTACCTTACCGATAATCAGTTTGAATATGTGGGAATTCCTTATAATTTATTTCAACGCAATCAATAAACGGGTATGTACTTAAAAAAATATCAAATAAAAGTTGTTAGCGCACTCAAGCAGTTTTTGCAAACTGCCCGAGACACCAAAACATCTTTTGATATTGCAAAACAAGCTTTGCCAGAGAATATGCGTCATACGCTCAATTGGGTGCAAACAACTTTTCAGACCAGCGGCATTGATTATAAGGACCGTTGCACAAATGGACTGGGAAGTTATTATCCACGAATGATATTAAAAGTACCAACAGGCGGTGGAAAAACTTTACTTGCGGTGGAAACTATTCGAGAATATCAAAACCTTTTTGCTCAAAAACATACAGGACTTATCGTTTGGATTGTTCCGAGTGAAACGATTTACAGCCAAACCGTTCAAAAAATCAGGGATAAAGGAAATCCTCTTCGCCAATTGCTTGACCAATGTAGTGGTAACCGGACTATTATTTTAGAAAAAGGACAGCGTTTAACAACAAATGATATTGAAGAAAATCTAGTCTTATTATTTATAATGATACAGTCAATAAGCCGTACCAATGGGAAAGAAGCATTAAAAGTATTTCAGGATAGTGGAGGGTATGACAGCTTTTTCCCTGCCGATAATCGTTACGATTTGCATAAACAACTTTTGGAACAAGTTCCAAACCTTGATTTTATTTCTCCGCTTGATACAGAGCAACCACTCATTATGACAAGTCTTGGTAATGCAATACGAGTAGCAAAACCTTTCATAATTATTGACGAAATCCACAAAGTATTCTCAGAAAATGCCCGCAAAACCATTGACAGCCTGAATCCTGAATTCGTTCTCGGTTTAACCGCCACGCCCAAAGCTGAAATGAATGTTTTAGTTACCATTACCGGACTTGAACTGAAAGACGAGGAAATGGTAAAACTTGATATGCACATACTCCCACCCATCAGCAAACAGGAAAATGACTGGAAAGCAATGGTTAAGGAAATAAAAGAGCATCGGGAAAAACTTGAAGAAACCGCAAAGCAGTATCAAAATGATAATGGAGTTTATATCCGTCCGGCAGCTTTGCTGCAAGTTGAAGCAACAGGCAATGACCAAAGAGGAAAAGGCAGGGTTCACAGTCTTGACGTAAAAGAATATTTGGTTAGCCTTAAAGTAAATCCCGATGAAGTTGCAATAAAAACAAGTTCTCAAAATGATATTGAGGATGTAAATTTATTTTCTCAGATTTGCCCTGTCCGCTTCATCATTACCAAAGAGGCTTTGCGTGAGGGTTGGGATTTTTCTTTTGCATATATTTTAGGAATTATTCCAAATGTTAATTCAAATACAGGTGTTACGCAATTAGTTGGCAGAATTTTAAGACAACCCTTTGCAAGAAAATCAGGGGTCAAAGAATTAGACGAAAGTTATGTCTATTACACAAAAGGAGACACAAGAGAAATTCTTGACAGGGTTTCCACCGGCTTTAAAAACGAAGGGCTTGAAGACTTGGTTACAAAGCTAAAATTCAGGGATAACGAAGCCATAAATGCAACAAAAACCGTAAAGATTAAAAAAGATTTTGATGAGAAATTCCAAAATTCATTTTATTTACCTGTTTGGGTAATGACTGAGAAAAGTGGCTCAAAGCATAGGTTTAATTACGAAAGCGATATAAAACCTAAAGTGGATTTTTACAAATTAGGGTTATCGGAAGAATATATTTTGAAACTTGAAAGTTCATTAAGTATTGAAACTAAAGAAAGAAAAGCATTTGCGATTACTCTGGATGATTCCAGCAAAACATCATTTATTGAAGAACAAAAGCAAGACAACGGAAAAGCTGAAATTAATATTGATTATCTGACACGGAGGTTGAATGAACTAATTGAAAATCCATTTTTAGCAAAAATTATTGGAACAAAGTTTCTACAACAGGTAGAAACCAAAATAGGAAAGGAAAAACTTAAAGAACATTATAGTTTTATTGTTTCACAACTTTGTAAAAAATTTCAGGAAGAAAAAACAAAACAGGAAGAAGAAATATTTTTACATGAACTGAAAGCTAAAAATCTCGTACTTGCTGTTTCCGATGAAGAAAATATTGGATTTAAAGTGCCGAAAGAAGATATTATTACTGTTAGTCCTATTCCAAGCACATACAAGTATTATCTTTTCGATGATGTTGAAATAACAGCTATGAATACTCTTGAACGTAAAGTTGGCGACATTCTCGATAAACAGGAAAAAATATTATGGTGGTTCAGAAATAAAGTAAACAGAAAATGGTATTCAATTCAAGGTTGGCAACAGTATAAAATACGACCGGACTTTGTTGCTGCTAAAAAGACTGAAAATAATCATTTGGAATTGGTTTACATCATAGAAAGTAAAGGGGAACATTTGCTCGGTAACATTGATACTACTTACAAGAAAAAGGTATTGGATGTAATGACAGAGCAAAAACAACTCAGGAATATTAAAGCATACCAGACACAGATACCATTTGAAGAATATGTGATAAATGACAAAGTTGAATGTTACCTGATTGAACAAGGGAAAGAAGAAGAAAAATTAAAAGAACTGTTGAAATGACAAGCCAACACACACCTTCCTTAACAGAATTAATAGAGAAATTAATTTAAGAGGATGAATATTAAAAATTCCCTGGGGCTTTCCTTCGATTTCCTGGAAAATGGCTCAGTCAGGAGTATTGAAGTTGATCCGGTCAGAATAAGTTTAAAAGCTGCAACACCTTTTTCAAAATCAGGGACAAACCTGTATTTGAGGAAAAGAACAAAACCCGTTGAATTCAAAGCTCTTTTGGGTCCGGAGAGTAATAGTCGTTTTAAAATACAGGAAGACTCGTTTATCGCTGAAGGCAATTGGGCCGGACTTGATTATGTATGTATACTGCAACTTTCAAAAAAAAGTCTGAGTTGGCAGTGGCATATAAATATTACTAATGTATCTGACGATCTTGTCGAACTTGATTTAATTTATGTTCAGGATGCCGGGCTAAAACCTGTAACGGATGGATTAATTAACGAATATTATGTAAGTCAATATCTTGAACGACGCATCCTTGAAGATAAAAACCATGGTTCTGTCATATGCTGTCGTCAAAATCTGAAAGAATCAGTTGGTAATCCATGGTTAATGATTGCATGTAAAAACAGAGCGATAGCAGCAAGTGTTGATGGCATGCAGTTTTATGGGAAAACATCCCGGGAAACAGGTATTCCAGAAGGTTTGCTTTCAGACAGGTTGGGAGGCGAATATTCCGGAGAATCGTCTGTTCTTGCCTTGCAGGAAACCCCATTTAAATTGGCAGCCAGGGATAATCACAAAAGTATTTTTGTTGGGACCTATCTGGCAGATCATCCTCAGGCAACTTCAGATGATGATTTGAATCACTTACCATACCTTATGCTTGAATTCGGCGATGAGGTTTCGTTTCAAAATCATCATGAATTGTTCACTCCGGATAAAAATATATTCAATACATCTGTTTTTTTACCGGTTGATGATTTGAGTGATAGAGAGCTTGACCGGTTTTTTGATGAAGAGAGACGTCATCGTGAAGAAAAAAATGGTCAGTTGTTGTCATTTTTCTGCAAACAAAACAATCATGTTATGCTGCGTGCCAAAGAAATAATTGTTGACCGCCCACATGCGCATATCATGCAAGCCAAAGCAGGGTTCACGCCCGATGAAAATATTGTATCAACAACCTCATATGCTTATGGTGTTTTCAATTCGCATCTAACCCAGGGAAATACCAATTTTAATATTCTGCTTTCAGTTTGTTCCAGCCAGTTTAATCTCGCACTGGAAACAGGGCAACGAATCTTTATTGAAGTCGATGGCCGGCAATATTTACTCGGGGTTCCTTCTGCTTTTGAGATCGGTTTAAATCATTGCCGATGGATTTATAAATATGGCGATCATTGCTTCCGGGTTCGTACCTGGACATCTAAAACAGCACCACAGGTCAATATGGACTTCAAAGTTGTGAGTGGTAATGATGTAAAACTGTTAATTACCCATCATTTTGATCATCTTAATGGCTGGACTGTTATCCCGGGAAGTACAAGCGGCGAGTATGTTGTTATACCAAAAGCGGATAGTATGATTGCAGGTAAATTCCCGCTTGCACAATTCAGGATTTTAATTAACAGTATTAATTCTGATTATAAAGCTTGCGGTGATGAAGCGCTGTATTACGATAATAAAGGTCATGGGGGCTCTTTTTTTATTCTCGATGTGCGGGAAACCTCTGATTTCTGCATGAGTTTTATAGGCGAGGTATGTTCCGCTGCAAAAACAGTTGTAATTGAAGATGCAGATGATCAGTGGTTATCAGATTGTAAGGATGCCCAGTCTTCCTGGCAGGACTTATGTTTAAACCTGTCTTTGAAAGGAGATCAGGAAGACACCGCAGCCATTCAGGAAATCCTGCCATGGTATGGCATGAATGCACTTACCCATTTTTTAACCCCTTACGGGTTGGAACAATTCAGCGGAGCTGCCTGGGGTACACGCGATATAGCCCAGGGGCCGTTTGACCTGCTATTGTGCATGGAAAAATATAAAGAAGCGAAACAAGTATTGCGGATTATTTTCTCGAATCAGAATACAGATGGTGGATGGCCGCAATGGTGGATGTTCGACAGCTACTCAGATATCAGGGCCGACAGCTCTCATGGAGATGTTTTTTACTGGTGTATGATCGCGCTGAGCAACTATATCAAAGTTACCGGCGATTTGAAACTCCTCGACGATATTTTACCTTACTATAATGAACGTGGAGTTGTTCATGCTGAAAAAACCCCACTTAGCGAACACGTTGACAGGCTGATTAATATGATCGTTAATTCATTTATTCCAGGTACGGCTTTGGTACCCTTTGGCGGCGGTGACTGGAATGATTCCCTTCAGCCGGTCAGCAAGGAATTAGCGCAACGCATGATTTCAAGTTGGACAGTTGAAATGAATTATCAGGCCTTTAATCAATACCAGGTGGTGTATGAGCAGACCGATTCAAAAAAAGCAAAAGAATTGAAGGAGATCTGTGAGCAGATCAAAGCAGATTTTAACAAATATCTGATAAGGGATGGAGTAGTTGCAGGTTATGGCCTGGTTGAAGAAGATCGCAGTATCAGTTTGCTGCTTCACCCGGGTGATGATAAAACCAATATCCAGTATAGTATATTGCCCATGAATCGTGGTATTATCAGTGAAATTTTTACAAAAGAACAGGCTCACCACCACCAGGATCTTATTGAAAAACACCTGAAAGGTCCTGATGGCGCTCGTTTGATGAACCGTCCCATCAAATACAAAGGGGGTATTCAAACACTTTTTCAGAGAGCCGAAACCAGTACATTCTTCGGTCGGGAAATTGGTATTATGTACGTGCATGAACATATTCGTTATGCAGAATCACAGGCTCGTACAGGCAGGGCAGATGCTTTTCTGAAAGCACTTCGTCAGGCAAACCCGGTTACGTACAGGGATATTGTGCCCTGTGGCGATATACGCCAATCAAATTGTTATTACAGTAGTTCAGATGTCGTTTTTAAGAATCGTTATGAAGCTGATGAACGATACGAAGAAATAAAAACAGGAAAAATTACCCTGAGAGGAGGATGGCGGATTTATTCCAGCGGGCCGGGCATTTATATTGGACTGATTGTTTCACGATTGCTTGGTTTGCGTATTGAATTTGGAAATATAATTGTTGATCCGGTACTTCCACTTTCTTTAGATGGTTTATCTGCTTCAATGGATTTTATGGGTCATTCGGTGACATTCATCTATGCAATAAAGGAAAGTTGTTTTGGGCCCAAGGCTATTTCCATTAACAGTAAACCTGTTAAGTTCACCTATGAAGATAACAAATACCGCCAGGGTGGAGCAGTTATTCCAACTGATCGACTTTTAACAATGTTAAATAAGCAGGATAATACTATTGAGATACAGTTGTAGTGAAACTCCCGGGTATAAACCCTTAGCTTTCATAGTTTTTCAAAATTCTTTCTTCTGATCTTAACTTTCTGCCGGTTTGAGGGATCAGGAATCAACGTTGGATCGGCAGAGTAAAAATAATAAGGATTTCCGGATTTGTCCTTTGAATATATGGATATGGATTGGATGGATGCATGGTTTATCATAGGGATCCTAAACGGCTGATTACCTGAGCCTTCATAAGCAAAGACTGCATTGGGATGCGAATAAGTAATGCTTATCTTATGATGGGTGTACCCGGGTAATTTGAGCCGGCAGTATGACTTTGGTTTCAGGATTTTTCCGACAGCATAATATCCCGCATAAACACCCGTGATTGTCAAGAAGGCGCTATCTCCTGATGATCCCCTTGCAGGGACCATCCCGGTCATCTTCCAGACAACATATGACTTATGGCCGTTACCGGCACGAAATACTTGATAATCATTTGGTTTTACAGATTTTTCTGTAACAGGAATACAGAACGTCACGGGAATGGAAAAAATTTCCGGTACGGGGATATCCTGATCTTTTGGAAGGACCCAGAGGGCTATTGCAGCCGTCAACTCAAAGACCTCGGATCGTGTGGTCATGCTGCTCATATTATGATCCTGCAGTTCCTTCATTGTCATAATTTCTTTGATCTCATAATGAAAATCATAAATCTTATAAGGGGAGAAAGTCCCCCCCTTTATGATGACCCTTGCGCCCGTTTTTCCCACCAGAATCGTATCCTGTTCATCCTGGGCAGATTCATTGACAAGCTGTGGGGTTTCATTCACCTGGATTGCAGGGATCTTACTCACAAGCCTGATATCGATCCTCCCTGTTTCATTATTATCGGTTTGCCCGGATGTCGTTCCTTGCACGGGTATGATCTTTATAAGGTGCACAAAATGGCCCATTTCATTTGAGATCAGGAAGTCGAAGATTTGGTCCATCCGGTCATCCAGCAATTGTCTCTTTTGCTGATCAGTTGAAGAAGAATCCAGGTATCCTGTAATGGTAATTTTGAAGCCGGATAAGGACCTGAGCTGTCGTATTGTTGACCGCAGCTCGTTTTTCGAGCGCTTTGTAAGATTGGATTTTCCATCCTCAAAATATAGATGATGTGTCAGTTTCTCTTGCGCGGAAACAGGAAACACCAGGCAACAGATGAGAGCCACCGTCATCATAACAGTCGATCCGCGCACAAAGTCCATTTTCATTTTCAGAAAAGTCATGGTCCTTATCATTAACGAGTATATTTACGTTCAGTTTTTTAATAGATCGGAGATAAGCTTCCCATTATTTAGTTTAATAAGTGCTGATAGTTCTGTATTATAACAGTAGTTAATATTCAGGTCATCAGGCAGCAAATGCCGGGCATGCTTAAATGTTAAAAATGCCCTGAGATGGTCGTGCATCCTGCTATAAACCCTGCCCAGGGTAAATAACAACACAGGATCATTGCTGAAGTATTTTAAACTGATTTTAAGCAAGGAAAGAGCTTTATTATCCTGTGAATGGTCAAGCAGGTAGTTGCTCAATTCAAAAACAGCTACATCGGCATTTATCTTTACAGGGTCAGCGGAAATGAGAAAGATGTTAGGATACTTATTGGATAACTGCTCTTTCGGGTAGAACTTACTTCCCGTCGTTTCATAAGCATATTTGTCAATGATTACCAGAGCATGGTAGGGCAATACGACGATGGATATATCGAATCCCAGCTTTTTACCAATATCATAAACAAGATAAGAAGAATTATCGCAATCCAGCATCTCATCGCAGATGCCCTGCCAGAGAAGGAAATTTGCACGATAATCGAACCTTTCCAGAATAATTGATGAGATCGCCCTGATGAAACGCTCTGTGTTCTTTCCCCTGCCTGTTAAGCTGTCTTTCAGGATGGAGCAGATGGAATCGATATAATGAATGTATATGCGGGAGTAGAAGGATGCTAAAACCGGATTATCAAATAGTTCGAACCGGAGCCGTTGAACACCCAGATATGGTGAAAAGTGATCCAGACCATTAAAAAGACTGTCGATGAACAGGTCGAAAGAGGGGTGAAAAAAGTGTGATGTATAGAGATCTTCACTACTTCTCCATGGAAAGTAATCGATTTCTTTTATTTGTGGGTTCTGGTTGGTCATGATGCACGGTTTTATATTTGGCCGGAGGAGTGAATCGAGAGAAATGTCTTGAAAAAGCGTTACCATATCGATTTCTTTTGTAGTCCTGTTCTTTTTAGGTACAATTAAAGAATCAGATACAAAATCCCAGGCAGCATACTCCATTTCCTGAATGTAATCACCCGGTTTCAGTCCCAGCGGGTAAAATTGTTTATATTTCAAGGTGTTTGATACCCTGAAAACCTTGATGCTGTCCTTAAAGGTTGCCAGGAATTGCCGGGTTTTACCATTTGCCTTGCGTGAATCATGAGGTAATCCGGCGGGCAGCTTCCGGATCATTTTAATAGCGGCACCGGGCAAGTGATATAACTCAATGATATATTCACTGCTTTCCGTCTCTTTTATGTATTTTCGACCTGCAGATACCAGGTAAATAAAACTTTTATTCTGCTGAAGGGCAAACCCCGGATAAGGAATCCCTGACAGCGTTCCGATAATTAGCGGAACCAATAAGGAAAAGGAATGAAAACGATAACCAGTACCCTGCATCTTTTCAGAATTAGTATTTCAGGGTAAGGGTGTTACATAGAAGAGGATTTCTGTTATTTTTAAAACGAAAAGACAAGCGGAAAATTATCCAACCAGGAAAACTTCTTTAGGACTCCTCAGAATGATTTTCCACACTGTGTTTATTTTACTTTTTTACATAGACCCGGTACTCCCAGGGCTTCAGGACAAAATCCAGCGAATAATCGAAATGAGTCTCCTCTCCACTGAAAACGTTCATAAAAGTCCCGGGAAGTTGAATTTCCTTAACCTTCAAATCCTGCGGCTGATTGGTCAGATTGAGTAAAACCAGTACCTGGTTTCCTTCTGTTCCCCTGAGAAAAGCGTAAACATGATGGTCGTTGGTGGTATGAATTTTTGTCAACCCGGATCCTGATTCTCCATTCCAGAGCGCTCTGTTTTCCTTTTTCAAATGGATCAGTGTTGAATAGAACTCTTTCAGCGCATAGCCGTTCCATATAATCGTATCCTTGTCGAAGAACCGCAACCTTTTATTGAATGCTGCTTCCTGGCCGCTGTAGATCAGGGGCATTCCGGGAACGGTGAAGGTCAGCACAGCCATTATGCGGGCTGCGTCACCCATCCGTTCGTATTCCGATCCGTTCCATGAATTTTCATCATGATTTGAGGTGAACCGCATGCGGTAAGCATCAGGGTTGTAATGGGATATCTCTTTCTTCCATAATGTATCAATCTGGTCTGCAGTTTTTTTGCCTGCTGCGATATCATTCATAAGATGAAAGAAATCCCAGGAATAGGTCATATCAAATGCGGTATCATGCATTTGCGGTGTTTCCTCCTCTGCAAGCATAAAAACCGGTTTACCGGTCTTGATCTTTGGAACGGCCTCATTCCAGAAACTGATCGGCAGCATACCTGCTACATCGCAACGATAGCCATCAATATCGGCAGCTTTGATCCAGTATTTGAGTGCGTCGGTCATATAATCGCGCAGCCCCTTATGACTGTAATCCAGCCCTGCCACATCGGTCCAGTCTTTCACCGGGGATTTGATGTGTCCTGCAGAATCGTGCTGATACCACTCCGGGTGCTGTGTGATCAGAACATTATCCCAGGAGGTGTGGTTGGCCACCCAGTCGATGATCACCTTCATTCCCAGGTCATGGGCTTTACCAACAAGCCTTTTAAGATCATCCAGGGTTCCGAATTCTCTATTAACCGTCAGGTAATTCTGCACTGCATAATAGCTGCCGAGGCTTCCTTTACGATTTATTTCGCCGATCGGGTTGATCGGCATCAGCCAAAGAATGTCAACACCCATCTCCTTTAAGCGGGGCAGGTGTTTTTCAAAGGCAGAAAATGTACCTTCCGGTGTATATTGCCGGATATTTACCTCATAGATCATGGCATTTTTGCTCCAGTCTGGATGTACGATAAATGAAGTGTGTTCTTTTTTCTGCCGGGTACAGGAGAACAGGAGAATTGATACTATTATGACCATCAGGGTCATGAATAAGGGGAGAAAAAGATGTTTGTTCATGGGGCAAAATGTTTGACCTCACCCCCCTTGCTTCGTTCGTAACGCGTTACACGTCACGCGTGACGAAAAAGTTGGAGGTGAGGTAATTTGTTAATTTGTAAGAATCTCAAATGTATTTCCTTTTAAAGAAAGGTTAATATTGTTTTTCTTAACTGTAAAATTATTTCCGAAGTGATTATTGAGCTTAGCGTTACGGAATTTTTCCGGAACCACGAAGTCAATTTTTCGAGCATCCTTATCTTTATTCATGATGACGAATACGACCTGGTCGAAATAGCTCCTCATATACACAACCGCTTTGTCACTGACTTCGAGGAGTTTAAAATCGCCATAGATCAGTGGCAGGTGATCCTTTCGTAAATGAATGAGTTGCTGAACCATGTTTTTGGTTTTTAGCTCATGTAAATTCAGGCTGTCGAATTTCATCATCCTACGGTTATCGGGATCATTGGCTCCAGGCATGCCATATTCATCCCCATAATAGATCACGGGAATTCCGGGGATGGTCATGTTAAAGGCAATAAGCATGGCAAGCATTTGATATCCAATAGTATCCTTCACCTCAATGTCGCGTTTCCACCCTGCCTCCCTGTCGCTTTCGGCAAATGTCAGGGCTCCCGATGCAAAGGAGATAAATCTTGACTGATCCTGGTTCCCGGTGATATTCCCCATCAGGTTATGCTCGCCGTAGTAATTGAAAGTCTCCTGAAGGATCGGGAAAAGCTCTTTAAATGAACCATTATCTTTTGCAAAGATACTTCGGGCATTGAAATAGAGATCAAAATCGAACTGAGCATCCAGCTCACCCGGATTTATATAACTGCTGATGAGTTCCCGGCTGCCATAGGTTTCACCGATCTGGAAAACAGGCTTGTTTTCAGGAAACACCACCTGTTCATTGATCTTCCGGGTGAGTGTCCGCCAGTAAATTTCGGGGATATGCTTTGTGGCATCGTGACGGAACCCATCGATATGATACTGTTTGATCCAGAAAAGGGCTGAATCTGAGATCATCTGATAAATTTCGGGTTTTGTGAGATCAATGGTAGGCAGGAATTCATCAAACCAGGTAGTCAGCCGCTGTTCATCCCAGAGTCGGAGGTTTTTGCGTTTGTCTTTCAGGATGAATTGGGTAGCCCAGTCCGGGTGGGTTTTATATAACCAGCTTTCCTTGTGAACATGGTTCGAAACATAGTCGAGAAGGATATTTATATTTTTATCATGGGCTTCGCTCACCATGTTACGGAATTCCTCACCCGAACCAAAATGGTTATCGACGGTAGTAAGGGTGATTGGCCAATAACCATGATAACCTGAAAACTTCCTGTGTGGCGCAGGATATTCATTCCAGGCATCCGGAGGGTTCTGTGTGATCGGTGAGATCCAGATCGTATTGATCCCCAGATTGGAAAAATAGCCATGCTTGATTTTTTGTTCGATGCCGGAAAGATCGCCTCCCTGGAAGTTGACTTTAGGATCCACCTCTTTATCTATAACCGGGACATCATTTTTATGGTCACCATTGTAAAACCGGTCGACCATCAGAAAATAGATGATCATGGCCTCTTTGTCATTCCTGGTAAGTTCTTCAGGGTTCAGAATGACATCGCCCTTATGAAGGGGGATAAGGATCTCATTGGAAGTGCCTATATTATTGACAGCCCAAACCCTTATAAAGGAGCTTTCATATTGTTTGGTTTTCCTGGGTATGGTGATGGTTATACCTGAACTGTCGACCTTGATAAATTTATTATCCAGCCTGTAATTCTGCCACAGGACAAAAACATCTTTCACTCTGTTCTTTACCCCGATCGTGACTTTTGATTCTCCTACCTTATCTGTGAAAAGCCAGGGTAATCCTGATGGAGATATTGATCCTGCCCGCAATAATGAATTGAAGCCACCGATATTGTTATCCACCTTGTCGGGGTTTGCCGGGTCAAGCGTCCATTTCCCGTCAATGACCAGTTGATACTGGTACTTCCCCGGGTTTAGCAGAAGATCGGTTTGCCATACGTTATCCTTATGCCGCATATAGGTATTGGCAGGATTCCAGTTGTTCATTTCTCCTGCCACCTGGACTTTTTTATAGTTTTTTTCTTTCGGATCGAATGATATCCGTTGCCAGATTTTCCTGGATTTTTCCAGCAGAATTGTGTACGAATAACCTTTGATCCAGACATTCATCACACTCATTTTCGGAGTGGATTTCTGCCCTACTGTGATGACCATTTTTGCAGAGTCGGGGCTGATCGCGAAATTCAGCGATGGGTCGATCCTGACTGAATCAATCTTTTTCGGATCCAGGAAATAATCCTGCAATTGGATCATTGTAGAATCGGGTTGAAGCATCAAAGGGGCTGCCAGGCCAGTGGATTGGGATTCCTTTGGAACCGGAAGGTCTTCATTGTTGGTACAGGCGAATAAAGCCGTTGCAAAGAGGATTAGAAAAAAATGTTGAAGTTTGATCATAAGGTTTTCTTTATATACTCACCCCTCAGTCCCCTCCCTAAAATAGGGAGGGGAAGGGGTGGGTAATTGCGTTATTCATTATTTGCAGGAAAGAACTGTTTCAACGCCAGGTTTAAATGTGCTTTCCAGTTTCCCCAGCTATGACCTTCATGAAATTCATAAAACCGGTATTGGTATTTCTGTTTCTGAAGAACCGGGATAAAATTTTTCACCATGGGAATAAGTTGCTTCAGATCGTATTTTCCTATATCCATGTATATATTCAGGTCTTTCTTTTTCCCTTTTTTAAAACCGGATGACAGATAGTGCCCAACACTACTGGATTGCGCAGCGATCAATCCGAATACTTCCGAGTGTGTCATACCAAGATACAAAGCGATATTGCCTCCCAGCGAAGCCCCGATTGTGGCCCGTTTATGCGGATCCCTGCTGATGAAATATTTCTTTTCCATCGCAGGCATCAGCTCTTCAATGATAAACCGGGAGTATGCTTTGAGTTTTTTTCCGGCATATTCACCGGAGCGATCGACAGGCGGAACAAAGATCCCGATCACGGGTGCAATCTGGTGATGGAAGATAAGATAATCCAGAATATTATTGATCTGTCCAAGGTTGATATAGTCCATTCCATCGTGGAAGACAATTACCGGGTACTCTTTTTTTGACAAAGGATATCCTGGAGGAAGGTAAACCCGAATTTTTCTTCCCTCTGGAAAGTTTTTACCGGAGATGACCGTATCGTGGAAAGTCCCGTGTGGTATATCATTGTAATATTTTAGTTCAGGTGCAGGATGGTACCCGGGCATCTGAAATTCAGAATTGGGTCCAAATCCGCTCAAACATGTGTTGGGGTTCTTCGGATCAAGGATCCAGGTGGTGTCATTGATCACAAATTTGTAATCAAGACGCGCATCTGCTTCAAAAGTTGCGTCCAGGTACCAGAAGTTTGTACCGGGTATTTCATTCATTTTCAGATCCGGTTTCCATTCCGTGAAATCTCCTGCAATACTTATATGTTTTGCAATTCCCTGGTAGATGAAATGGATAGTTGAATCCGTTTCAATGATCGGAAAAGAACGGGGTACTTTCATGAAGCTGTCGACAACCAGTTGTCGTTCCTCTGCCGGTAAATCGTTCATCCGGTTAATGAGATTCCTGAAGGATTGACCATTAACAAAACTGGAAACCACAATCAGGGTTGATAGGAAAAAGAAACTAACAGCTCTGTTGGATTTGACAGAGACGCGTTGAAAATTCTTGTTCTTCACTGTAAATACCAGTTAATTTTTACTGTGTCCGGTGAATAAATTAGCCGGTATAAAGTTCGGAAAAATTTATTAAAGGGTACTTGATTATCACCATTTTTTTAACATCGGTTGTTTGGCCATTTACTTCAAGGGAATAATGGTAAATACCGCTGCTTAATCCTGAAGAATTGATTTCGGCCTGTATTGAGGTAATCTGCCCACATAGGTGGCTTTTTGTCCCTGGTTTTCCACTACTAAATAAAGATCCTCAAGGTCGATGATCGCACAGATGCTGTCAACTGGTGATGGCGGGTTTTCGATCCTGTTCTCATACCACGATATTGCTTGTTGCCAATTGTCCAATAAAATGTCACATTTGTTTGCGAGGAATTCCCCTATTTCCTTCAAAATAGAATTAGTTACAATCGAATCATTTGTAAGATAATACTCCTTTAATCCCAGGTAGTTATTCCCTGCAAACTGTTCAAGACGGAAAAGATCTGACATTGCGGCTTGTGAAAACCTTGATTCGGGATATTGGTTGATCAGTAATTGAAAAACAGGTTTGGCAGCTAAATAATTTGCTGAATCAAAGTGATTCATGGCTGTAGAATACATGTCCTCTGCAGGATCCTGTGAGGGTATAGTATTATTTCCCGGACACCAGGTGGGTTCCCACTTAAAAATACCCCAGTAAGTATAAAGATCATCCTCCGGATTGAAATTTTGACCCCAGCAATTTCCCCTGACATCATATTCATACGATGATTGAGGAAGCCCGCTATTGTCATTATATATCAGGGGATCTGACGGATTCCCCTGGTTGTCTTCATCAATTATAGCGTTATACCGGAAATACGTCGGAAAACTATTATCTGTACTGTATATTTCAAAACTTTGATTGTCCCTGATCCCCTGAGTTGCGGAAATTGTTGTTGCTTCCGGACTTCCTAATAATTGAAGATTGCTGTTATTCATAAATTCCGCCCCGATGTAATTGTCAGCAAGATGATTAAGGATTACCGATGCGGTAGAATTATAGATGTCAAGACCTATAAAGGAGGCATTTGACACGATATTATTCCTGACGAACTGGTTTCCTGAACTTCCTCCTCCTGAATATTCCAGGCTGATCCCCTTAAAAAAGCCATTGACATTATTACCCGTATAAGAATTGTAAGCGCCGATATTAAAATTTTTGTAATGGCTTAATTCGATTCCATTCTTGTCGTTATTCGCATTAAGAAATGTGCAGCCAGCAACTTTTGCGGAATAGCCAGGATTTTGTCCATCATTTCGTAAAAGAAGACGAGTGTCTAAAAAATGAGAATTTGTCACTGTGATATTTCCGGTAAAAGATTCTATGCCTATACAATTATTGAAATTGGAATTATTAATCGCGATATCATTGGCTTTCCAGTTTGTAAACCGTACATTATTGAAAGTAGCATTTGAAACCGGGTTTATTGAACCGTAAATCGTTATTGCACTCAATGGATCTCCTTCAAATAACATTCCGGAACCTGGTGTTAAAGCAGAACCTTGATACACTGTTAAAGTGGCATTCTCACTTTGAAAATATACTTTTGGCGTTTGAGTATTAGGGTCCAATGATGGGAAAGTTAGATTTACGTTATTAGTAACTGAGAGAGGACCACATACAATATAGCTTCTATTATCAAGGGTTCTGTTAATTGTTATCTCACCAGTTAGCCCTGTTAAGGATTGCAAATCTTCATGAAAACATATATTCTTCGCACTATCCGGAGTTTCAAAATCAGTTGGATTGTATCCCCATGGACAATAAAAATCTGTTGAGCTTCCAAGACATTGTGAATTACAATCATAATCATCAGCATAATGAAATGCTTCATCAAGTGTAACCACGCCATCATTGTTTCTATCTGGATTATATATCGGATGCGGACAAGTTGGGAAACAAGAATTATATGGGAACCCGTAATTAATTGCCATTGGATCAGATGAACCGTTAACGGAAGGACCAAGATTCCAAGGTTCTATTTTCCATCCATTGGATGTCTGGTAAAATTTGGGGAAATATCCTCTAATAGCTGCTGTCCAATAATATGTGAATTGTGTGAAATTTGTATCATAAGTTATATATGGCTCGTCAAATGCGGATTCATACATGCTACAGGATACCTGAATTGTTCTGTTTTTGCATTTTGGATTGTTATTATAGTTCATTATTGGATCCTTGAAGCCTCCTGAAGAACATTGGGTTATAAGAAAAATCATTTGCCCACAATTAATATCCTTGACAACTGAAGCCAGTTCTGTATCCCAAAGCCTCGAAGAATTTTTATCCCAACTTCCCATGCTAGGATCAGGAGGAGTTGGAAGCATTAAATAAGAATGATTTGTATTGGAATTCCCGTATAGACCGTATGAACCATGCCCTCCGGTAAAGACAAATAGTACATCATTTGTTGAAAGAATTGGAATAATTGGATCCTGTTCAATACCCGCCATGCTTCGAAATGTATGAAGGATGTCACCTTTATTGGCAGAGTAATCAATATCATCATTATAAACATTATCACCATTCAAATCATTTCGTGGATTTTCAATAGGAATGAAAGTACCATCAACATAATGGACGAAAATATTTTCTTTTTGATAACCATACTTTGTTATTAATGTAGTATACAATGCAGATAGGTCATTCCATGAATCAAAAACTGTAAAGCCTTGAGGATTTTGATAACCCACAATTAAGACTGCATATAAATGAGGATTTGCTGGAAAACCATTTATGGATTGACCATCGGGAACATCCCCCGGATGTCAATAAGCTTGTGGAGGACTAGCAATTGTATGAATATTTTGAAATTGGTCAATAAGCTTTAATGGAAATTTTTTTTGATTCTGGATCGAATAAGAACCATTTTCAGAGTTAACGAAAATGTATCGACAAGGATGAGTCCAGTGAGCAGTAGGGTTATCATCCACAAAGAAAACCCAATTAGAGTCATATGGACAATAGATTGTATCATAATTGAACAATATTACTCCCTCGGCTCCTGTTTTAATCTCCGATTATTTAATCAATTTTAAATAGTTTAAGGTTGCAGTATATTTTACCATTGACAATAAGTGAACAGATATAAGCTCCAGGTTTGCAGGATTGACAGGCTATATCTCTTAAATTCCATAATCTCGTTTGCTTTCCGGTTTTTAACATTTGATTAAATAAACAGGTAACTAACTTTCCCTGAAGATCATAAACGGACAGCTTCACAAAGCCTGGTTTTGTAAGGTAAAATTGAAAGCACGTTTCATCTTTAAATGGATTTGGATAGCTCTTAAATTCAATCGTACTAATATCTTTTTTATCATCAATTCCTACGATAGGATCGGGGATAAAATTTCCATCGCCATCATTAAAACGAATATCTACCTCGGGATAGGGTAGAACACTTAATCTTACGGTAATGATATCGTTGAATGCATTGTTGTCAAGGTCGGCACAACTAACTGTAACATTACTGGCTCCATAATTTGGGATGGCAACGAATTGCGAATCCGCAATTTGAAAATTTCCCTGGTTATACCAAATAACATGACCATTTGTTCCGGGAAAAATAAGATCGGGATATCCGTCATTATTAAAATCACTTACATTGAAGGGTCCGCAGCCAGAAGGGAAAATTCGATCAGGTAATTGCTGAAAAGTTTTATTTCCAAGATTTTTAAATATTCTTAGGGTATAGAAACCGTCATCGATAAGAATGTCCTTTTTCCCATCTCCATCAAAATCCACAACAGCACCAAATTGCATATAACTAGTGTCAAGAACATAGGCGTGAAATCCATAAGTATAGCTCCAGTAAATTATAGTGCTTGCTCCGACAACAATCACATCATCACGGCCGTCGCTAACAAGATCTGCACAAAATATAGCACTGGGCTCAGTAATATAATAATGAGCAGGCGTTAGGAAACCTCCATTCCCATTATTGTATAAAACGTCCCAGAAACCACTGTTTAATGAATAGACTACAAGATCAACAAATCCATCTCCATTGATATCTCCGTAATTCATTCCGTTAAAGGTTGCTGAACTCTGCAAATTAAAATCAGCAAAATTATTGTTGGGAAAAGTTCCGAAATAATTATAATATACTCTTATATAATGGTTTAAAACTCCCGAAGTTGTATCTAGGCGGAACGTGACAATATCATTCCATCCGTCATTATTCACATCTATACTTAAAACCTCTCCAGTTCCTCCGTTAAAAATTTTAGTAGTATCAGAGATTTCAAAATTTCCCCAAGAACTATTTTTCATGATTGTTAATCCAGGTGTGTTGAAATCTGATTGATGACCAACTATTATATCATTAAATCCGTCATGATTATAATCTGTAATGAAGGATGAATATGCCTTTAGTGGCAAAAAATACTCACTTTCAGTGTCTTGTTTTAAGAAAACACTTATAAGCAAAATGCATAACAAAGAAATAGAACGTATGAGGCTTTTCATTTGACAGAAATTAAAAAATGATTATTGATTCTATTTTTTTTCGATAATGATGCAAAAACAAAAATATTTAGTAAAATACAATAGTATTGGAAGTGATAATCAGTATATTTACTTTGAAAGTGAATAAGACGCGGCAATTCCCCTTTTCTTGGTTAAAAAATACTCAATTTTAATTGAGGGGTAAAATAATATAATTAAATGGGAAAGTCAAGTATTTTAGTAATTCATTTTTTAATGCAAGAGCACCGGAAATTAATAATTAAAGCAGTCCTATTTTTTTATGATTTTTCTACTTTTTTAAGCACCAGCGCCGTCCGGTTTGTATTGTAGATCATCAGCCGGTGGACATCAGCAACTTCATCATATTGCGTGAACAGATCTACAGATTTATCGATTCTGCCATGCCCGCCGAAGGCAGGATCATCCGTATTTAAAATGATCCGGTAGGTTCCGGGTTCGGGAACTATGAACCCGTAATCGGGGATGGAATGTGAAACATGGAAATTGAAAATGAAGATCAACCCGCTTCGTTTACAGACGATCGTTTTGTTCTGGTCATCCATGTTGAGCTGGTCGGCAAAATCATTATTCAGCAATCCTTGTTGTGAAACCAATTTGAGCATTGCTTTGTCGAACGCCCCGAGAAAATGGTATTTCAGATCGGGATTTTCAACCAGCGACCACAAACGACGGGCGTACTGGTAGGACCAGTTGTTCCCTTCCCTTGGAAAATCAATCCAATCGGGATGACCGAATTCATTTCCCATGAAATTAAGGTAGGCTTCGCCACCCAAAGCCAGGGTGATCAACCGGATCATCTTATGCAGGGCGATTCCCCTGTCTACCGCCAGGTTGGAGTCCTTTTTGTGCATGTGGAAATAGATGTTGCTCTGCATCAGACGGAAGGCAATGGTCTGATCGCCAACCAGCGCCTGGTCATGTGATTCACAGTATGCGACCGTTTTTACGCCTGGCAGGCGGTTGGTCATGATCTGCCACATATCATTGATATCCCATTCTTCGTCCTGTTTTTCCTTGAGGACCCTGATCCAAAAATCGGGGATGGCCATGGCCATGCGAAAGTCGAAACCAATACCGCCTTCCGGAACCGGACGACTTACCCCCGGCATTCCGCTTACCTCTTCTGCGATGGTGACGGCATGAGGGTTAATCATATGGGTGAGCTTGTTGGCAAGTTGAAGGTAAGTAATGGAATCCCATTCCACACCGGAAAAGAAATAACCGTCGAGGTCCCAGTTTTCACGAAAACCGTGGTCAAAGTACAACATCGAGGTGACGCCGTCGAACCTGAAGCCATCGAAATGAAACTCTTTCAGCCAGAATTTGATGTTTGACAGCAGGAACTGAATTACCTCCTTTTTGCCGTAATTAAAGCATTTCGAATCCCAGTAGGGATGATCTCCACGGTCTCCTGCGTGAAAATACTGATCATCGGACCCATCGAAAAGGTTAAGTCCTTCATTAATATTTTTAACGGTGTGTGAATGAACAATATCCATGATGACCGCAAGCCCTTGTTCATGTGCTTTTTTAATGAGGTATTTCAATTCTTCCGGGGTTCCGAAACGTGAAGAAACGGCAAAGAAATTAGAGACATGATAACCGAATGAAGCATAATAAGGATGTTCGGCAATAGCCATTAACTGGATCGTATTATATCCTGAGTTTTTTATGTAAGGGATGATATATTCGGCAAACTCCACAAAACTTCCTACCGCCTCCTTTTCCTGGGCCATACCGACATGACATTCATAGATCAGGAGTTTCTTGAGCTGACTGATGTCAAATTTGTCACCATTCCAGTCAAATTTTTTGGGAGGGAGCCATACCTGTCCTGAGAAATTGATGGAGTCTTCATCCTGGATGATTCGCCGGATAAACGCGGGGATCCGTTCCTGAAAACCGCGGTCGGAATGTACCATCACCTTGACACGGCTTTTATGCGTAAAACGGTCTTTATAGGTCTCCTTATCCAGGAATATCTCCCAGACCCCATATTTATCCATGGTCATGCGGTTGTAATATCGCTGCCAGTTATTGAAGTCGCCGAAGAAATAGAGATCCTGGGCTTTCGGGGCCCATTCCCTGTAAACCCATCCCTTTCGTGCTTTATCGTAATGTATCCCGAAGTAATTATAAGCATCGGCAAACGTGGACAGGCTTCCAGCTTCTGCCTTAATCTCCTCCATCACCTCCCTGAAACGATCATACCGGCGATGGATCTCCTGTTCTGCGGGTTCGAGCCAGGGATCATTCGCCACCAAACCTATCTTTCGTTCTTTTTTCATGTTGTCACTTTTCTTTTTCTTGCGTCATCGCGCACAAAGATCCAGAGTATTGCTGAAATTGCCAATGAAATTGCGCTGATGATAAAGATAATACTTTTATCTGCTGCCTGACGGATCACACTTCCGATAATGAGACTTGCAATAAGCTGGGGTATTACGACCGACAGGTTAAAGATACCCATAAAGAAGCCCATTCTTTGTTTATCAACTTTCTCCGACATGATAGCAAAGGGAAGGCTTACTACCGCTGCCCAGCCCAGGGTGAGAATGACCATCATTGCGTATAGGGAGAATGCGTTCCGTGAGAAGAGAACGATCCCCAAATAGCCGATTGACATACTGAGTACTGCCAGGATATGGGTATTGACCCTGCCGATCTTTTTACTTAGCGGTTCGAGGAGGAATGCAGGCCAGATCGAACCGACCGCATTCAGGATAAAGAACGACCAGCCAATCATCTGACCTGTAATCGCATCACTTCCCGGATGGATCTTTTGTTCAATGAAAGCGATAATATAGACAAACATGGTTTGGATCCCAAGCCAGGAAAAACCATGGGCAAAATAAAGACGGAACAGTTGTCCCCATTGGGTTTTCACCGCCTGGATAAGGTCTCCGGCATTCATTTCGTCCTTTTGCAACTCCCTGGGTTCTGTGATAAAGAACAAGGGGCCGATGGAAAACAGAAGTACAACCACAACGCCGGTATAGATAAGATAATAGTTTCCGATCAGTGCTCCGATCAGGTAAGCGCCGCTTCCAAAAAGGTTGGAGACCGATTGCATCCAAGTATAGCCTTTTGTTCGCGGAGCCCCTGCCGGAGTTACATCTGCGATTATCGACCGGGTGGGATTAAAGGATATGTTAATGGAAAGATCGAGGGTCAGGGCAACCGTGATGGCAACGGCCATCAGGCTTCCGATGCCAAAGAAGGAGTTGATCCGGTCGATGTTGGGAAGAGCAAGGATCATCAGGGCTGCCAATATGCCGCCAATGATGATGAACGGTCTTCGGCGGCCCCCCCAGAACCAGACTTTATCACTGATCAAACCGATGATCGGCTGTCCCAGGATCCCGGCGATGGGACCTGCCGCCCATACATACCCGATCTGGTCAATTTCAAGGTGAAATTTTGTCTTTAATATCCAGCTTAACACCGCGATCTGGATAGAGAGCGCAAAACCCATGGCAGTGGAGGGCAAACCAAGGATGATGTAAAATAGATTTGACAGTTTCTTTTGGATAGTTAACATCGGCTGATCAATTAAAGATTAAGTAACTATTCACCCCTTACAAAGATAGGGCATTAATTTCGGAAAGGGAATGCAAAGGGTTCAGGTTATTTTTAATAGCAGTATCGATGACCGATCGCAGGATTGCAAAAGACTCAGCTCCTGTGAAAGACTTGAACTGGC
>JAPLDH010000059.1 GCA_026391355.1 Bacteroidota bacterium
GTTCAAGTCTTTCACAGGAGCTGAGTCTTTTGCAATCCTGCGATCGGTCATCGATACTGCTATTAAAAATAACCTGAACCCTTTGCATTCCCTTTCCGAAATTAATGCCCTATCTTTGTAAGGGGTGAATAGTTACAAATTCCGAAGACTTAATGGTTCTGAATAACAACCTTCTCAAAACAAGAATTCCCATTCATGGTAAAAGTGAGGAAATAGATTCCATCCGGTAGAACACCAGTTTTTACCATATAATTCATGTCATTTCCGATGACCGTACCCTCCAATTTCCTGCCAAGGGAGTTTTCCAGGATAATGTTTGAAACCGGGTATTCAGCTTGTAAAAAGAAACAAGCGGAGGAAGGGTTGGGATAGACGGAGTAAGAATGTACAGCGGGATGAATGGTTTCGATCCCGACACTGTCACACTCCTGGTACCTCCTTCCGGGAGAACCTCCCGGGCAGCCGGTGATCCAGTTGTTCCCATCCGACAGTTCACCCTGGTAATTGATCAGCTCAATGGTTCTGCTGGTGCCGAATGCCAACACGGGCCAGGGGGATACAGCAAAATAGCGCACCTGGGCCATCAGTAACCCGTCGGTATTGTATAGTCTTACTTTTTCTCCGTTGGAGGCAAGATCGAAAGTAAATGAACCTGTAACATTCAGAACGTCAGGATTAAAATGGCTGAATTTCTGTTTATCCTGGCAAAAAACAAGAAACTGACCAGGATCTAATGTAGTAGAGGAGTCAATAACAAATTCATTATTGTCGTTTCCGTCTTTGAGTGTCCAGCCCGTCAGATCAACCGGTTTACTACCGGTATTCCGGATCTCAACCCAATCGCCGGTATTAAGACTATCCGATGATTGACAATTAATTTCATCTATGGCTATCTTCCCGATCTGGTCCAGGGTTGCAATAAAAATGTTGGAAGAAAGGCTGGTGACGGCTATGCTGTCTAATGTTGCACCGGCGGAGAGAATACCAGTTACAGCAACATTGCCGGCAGGCAACAGCGTAATTCCCAAACCATCGTCAACGTAATTACTTCCGCCTCCTTTCGCCCACAACGCCTGACCATCCTTGTCCATTTTGATCACGTAAACATCTCCATAGCCATTGCTCCATAAAACCGACGGGCCAATCTCTATCGATCCCCAGAAAGAGCTTGTGAGGTAAATATTGTTCTTACTATCAATGCTCATCAGGTTATTGCTGCGGCAGGGAATAGCAAGCGATTTTGCCCATAAGAAGTTTCCTCCGGCATCTGTTTTGGCAACGAAAGCTGCGTAGGACTCATATCCCTGGCCGGTATTCAGGATGAATGAACCGAAACTGGCCGATTCTTCATAGGTTCCATTGATAAATACAGAGCCATCGCTTCCACAGACCACCGAAGAACCCTCGTCATAGCCTGATCCACCAGCATTTACTGCCCAATTGAAATTTCCGGAAGGATTCAGCGAGCAAAGAAAGACATCAGAAGCGCCGAAACTATCAATGTTGATCGTACCGAAAGTGACCGAACCGTAAAATGTACCGACCAATACAATGCTGCCTGAAGGATTCACACAAACCGATTTAGGAGAAACAGTACCTGATCCTCCTGAATGGCTGATCCATTTGCCTTGTCCGTCCCTTCCGATTTTTAAGAGGTAACATGCCCCGTTGAATGAGTTAATACTTAACCCGTCGTAAGTGAGATCGCCCTCAAAGTGTCCGGCCACATATATATTTCCTTCATTATCCGTAGTGATAGACACCGGGTTGTTATTGTCGCCGGAAATGGATCTGGCCCAGATGAGGTTTCCCGATGTATCATATCTTGCAATGAAGGTATTGAAATAAGAAGAGGAAAATGAAAACCCATACCCAAAATTTATATTTCCGCCAAAGAGTCCTGTTACATAAAGTGAACCCTGGACATCATAAGCAATCGCATCCCCTTCAGCTATACCGGTTACAATGGGTGCAACAGCCCGGAGAAAGCCTTTCGACGGGTTGTATTTTGCCAGGAACATGTTCCCGGAACCCGAATTAGTCACTGAATCATTCCCAAAATGGCAGGTGGATTCAAATTTCCCGGTGATATAGAGGTTACCGTTGGGGTCTGATACGATGGATTTTGAAAAGTCATTGCCATTCCCATCCCCTCTTGCTGTAGCAACCCTGGTGAACATCGCAGACTGTGAGTGGCCGGTAAAACAAATAAGCAACGACAAAGTCAATGAGGTTAACAAATTCCTGATCATAGTACAGAATTGTGAATTTCTCAGGTTAATAAATCATTAGAGACATCAATATTAAGAAATAAATTTCATTAATTTGTAAACTCTTTCATTGATGACACCTGTTAAACCTATACTGTATGAAATTGGTAAAACTGACAATGCGCCGAATGCTTATGTTCATCCTGCCCTGTTTTTTTATTTTCTTGATTTCACAAAAAGGGGAATGCCGGATCCTTCATGTACCGGCGGAATACACTTCCATACAGGCAGCAATCGTGGTATCGATAAATGGTGACACAGTGCTTGTCGACGATGGCTTTTACCAGGAGCAGGTTAATTTTCTCGGGAAAAATATCGTGGTGACTTCCAGGTATATCCTTGATCACGATTCGGTTCATATATACAATACCGAGATCAACCGGAACGATCTGAATGAAGGAGTGAAATTTATCAACGGGGAAGGTCCTTCAGCTCAGCTTATCGGCTTTACCATCAGCAATTGCCTGTGGAAGGCAGTCTGGTGTAAGAATAGCGCTCCGTGGATCAGGAACAACATCATCAGGGGCAACAGGGCCTATGGGATCAGCCTGGAGACTTCCTCTGCAACCATCAGCGATAATGAGATCCATGGATATCCTGACCTGGATTGGAGTGGCCCCTATGATGCCATTGAGGTCTTTAATTCAGGACCCGTTATTGAACGGAACTTTCTCGATGGTACCGACGGGAATGGGAATGTGGGAGCCATCAATTTTGACCTGGGTGTCGATAATTTACCCGGAGTCAGCACAGAGATCAGGGAAAACCTGATCATTGGCGGAATTTTCGGGGGTTTGCCGGATAACACGCTACCCCAGCAGATCCATCACAATATCTTTATTTCCGGAACCAGTTGGAGTTCGGCAATGAATATTACTGAATGTGCATCCAACCTGAAAATATTCAATAATACTGTATATGGTGGCAGTGGCATCTGGATACAGGGAGGAAATTTTCCCGATATCAGAAATAACATTGTCATGCATACCCGTACAGGAATAGAAATATGGACCGATACTGCTACCATTGCTTTCAATGATGTCTGGGATTGTGAAGACCTCTATTTGGGTGTTCCTGACCAAACCGGAATAAACGGGAACATTTCGGTTAATCCCGGATTCAGGAATCCTGCAAACGGGGATTATCATTTTTTTTGCTGGTCAAAATGCATTGATGGCGGTGATACGTTGTCGGAATTTCTCCGGGAACCCGCTCCAAATGGCGGAAGAATAAATATGGGAAATTACGGGGACAAGCCGGATGCGGATCTTTCCGGACCTTGTATCATTACAATCCCTGAAAACATTGATTTTGGATATATACCTGTAAACCAACAAAAGGACTCTGCATTGATCATTGTGAATGCAGGACACCAACTGCTGAACATTTCAGGGGTGAGCAACAGTAATATCAACATTTTCAGTACTGACTATCCGGGTGGCATTTCTAACCTTGACCCTGATGACAGTCTCAGTCTGATCGTTACCTTCCATCCCCTGATGAATAAAGTTCATTATTCGGATAGTTTATTGATCACCTCCAATTCGGTGTCTCCCGGGAAAATCTATTTGTCAGGCCATACTGCCCTCGGAATTGATAATAATACAGCCGACGAAAGTATTGAATTGTATCCTGTTCCTGTTACAGATGGTTTTCTTACTATAAAGGCAGCAACATCGTGGACAGAGACCATGGGGATTGAAATTACACTGCTTACAGGAGAAGTTGTTTATGCTGAAACCATTCATCCGATGGCAAATCAACCGTTAAGGATAAATACAGGTCGGTTGGGAACGGGACTGTATTGCCTGAAGATCAGGAATAATTCAATAATAATCAGCAGAACATTTACCGTTATCAATGATTAATTCATTACCTCTTTACTTCATTATTACTTTTATCTCTACTCTCCGGTTCTGTTCCTTATCTTCTTCGGAATATTCAGGAAAAACCAATGGTCTTTTCCCACCGAATCCTTCATATGAAAGACGGGATGATTTGATTCCTTTTGTAACCAGAAGATCATAAATCGCTTTAGCACGGTTAACTGAAAGATGTTCATCGTGTGTATCGAAATCTGCCCCGTCGTGAAGGGAATCTGTACAGCATACATACCCCTGGATCGCTATGACCAACAAAGGGTGTGTGGTAAGAATATCAAACAGTTTATCAAGTTCAGGGACAGACCTGGGCAGGAGAATATGCCGACCACCTTCGAAATTCATATTCCTGAGGATAATGTTCTCCCCTTTTTTCACCTGATCGATGTTATCAAGTGAAACTGCTGACCTTGGCTGGCTGGTATGTATTTTCTTTTGCAGGATGATTTCAACCCTCCGGTTTTCAGGTACACCTGACATGTTGCCTTGAAGTACCGGTGGCAATTCCCCTTTACCAACACATTCAGTAATGTTGATTTTGTTCTTTTGTTCAATGATAAATGACTTAGCTGTCTCTGCCCTTCTCCTGGAAAGACGATTATTCCACGTTTTACTCCCAAGGAAATCAGTGTACCCGGTAATAGACAAAGAAATCACTGAATCTACCGGGTAATGCTGAAGAAATAACTGAAGTTTCTCTTTATTGGCCTTACTAAGCTCATGCTGATCAATGTCATAACAGAGCTTCAGGGTATCCTGCCCGACCGGAAAAGCATGCCCGGCAGATATACAGGTAATGAACATTAATAGGAAGAAAAGCGTTTTCATGTTTAACTGATAAACTGGTGAACTGGTATATTTACGTAACGCGTGACGCGTTACGCGTCACGGATGTGACTCTGTGCCTCGATCCCTAATAACGATCTTGCGAAAAAAAAATTTCAATTTTCGATGGAATAATAACATTTATCGTATATTTGCGATGAACAATAGAGATAATATGTCGCACCAGAGTAGTATTGATTATAAAGAGGAAGAGAAATTGCTGGCACGGTTTGCAAAAGCAATGGGACATCCGGCGCGGATAGCCATCCTGAAGTTCCTGGCAAAGGAGAGTGATTGTTTCTGCGGGGTGATCGTCGATGAATTACCAATTGCACAGGCGACGGTTTCGCAGCACCTGAAGGAGCTGAAAGATGCAGGATTGATCCAGGGAAATATCGAACCACCCAAAGTTCGTTATTGTATTGATCCTGAAAACTGGAAGAAAGCGAAGGAACTCTTTGAGGAATTTTTAAGAATGCAGATTTTAGTGAATTGTTAAAATGAAGTGATATGAAGATTCTGATATTATGTACGGGAAATTCCTGCCGGAGCCAGATGGCGGAAGCATGGCTGCAGTCATTTGATCCGACACTGGAGGTTTTTTCTGCAGGTGTTCGTCCTGAAGACCATGTCAGTTCTTACGCCATAAAAGTTATGAATGAAAAAGGGATAGATATGTCGCAAAAAGTCGCCAAGGATGTTTCGCTGTTTACAGGTGATTCATTCGATTTTGTGATCACGGTATGTGACAGCGCAAATAAAGCGTGTCCTGTTTTTGCGGGTAAGGTCCGGCACCGGCTGCACCAGTCTTTTAAAGATCCTGCACTGGCAGCGGGAACGGAAGAAACGGTCATGGAAGTTTACAGGAAGGTGAGAGATGAGATCAGAGAATGGTTTTGGGAATTATACACAAATCTTAATCGTGACGCGTGACGCGTCACGCGTTACGAAAAAAAATAATGCCTGATTCAATTTTTACCGGCTGCAAACTCCAAATCAATGGAATTGCCCATGTCCTTCCCGGCGAGGTGCCTGATATGCTGAGACAAGGCGCCATCCTTGTGGATCTCCGGGAAGAGCTGGAAACTGAGATCCGGGCATTCGGAGTCGAAGCGATTGTTTACCTACCACATAGTGAGTTTGATGACAGGTGGGAATCGCTTCCACTTGACAAACCATTGATCCTGGCCGATTCAGTCGGGATCTGGAGCAAGAAAGCAGCGCTGTTCCTCAAATCAAAAGGGTATAACCAGGTGGCAAGCCTGGCCGGAGGGATGGCAGATTGGCAAAAAGACGGATTTCCTGTTATTGCGGGGAAATACCAGCCGCTCAACGGACCTTGCCCTTGTATGATCAAACCACACGAAAAGAAATAGCGAATGCGGAATTCAGAATACAAGGAATTTTATTTTCTCGTAACGCTCTGATGATATGGAAAAGGGGTTTATTGTCGGACAGACCATAACTTCATCCGGGACATTCCCGGTTGTTTCAACGCTCTGGAGTAACCATGACCGCTGGAATACCATCAAGGTGCGCTGGTCAATCGGAAGAATGCGTTATACCGTTGAACCTGGTATTTATGGTGTCGGAACCCCGGATGAGAACTCCCGTGTTTTTGTGACCGCTAATTTCAAGCTGAGCTTTGATCATCTTCGGCGTGCACTGAACGGGATCAACGCATGGATCCTCGTGCTGAATACAAGGGGCATCAATGTCTGGTGTGCAGCCGGTAAAGGAACATTCGGTACAAAGGAACTGGTCAAGCGGATCCGTGCCCATAAGCTGGAAAATGTTGTCAGCCATCGTAAGCTGATCGTACCCCAGTTTGGAGCTGTCGGAGTTGCAGCCCATGAGGTGAAGAAACTGACCGGATTTTCAGTGATCTATGGACCCGTCCTGGCCAGGGATATCAAACCTTTCCTTGATGCCGGGATGAAGGCTACCCAGGAGATGCGACGGGTTGAATTCCCGCTGAAGGAGCGGATGAAACTGATCCCCGTCGAGATCATGAATGGAGGATATTGGGCACTGCTGGTTCCTTTGGCATTCTTCATCATATCTGGTCTTCAATCCATGGATTACTCCATCGGTAGGGCGGTCAGTAAAGGGAGTATTGCGGTGATCAACCTTTTTGCAGCCTACCTGTCGGGCTGCGCCTTGACCCCTATCCTGCTGCCCTGGATACCCTTCAGGCGGTTTGCTCTGAAGGGTCTCGTAACAGGACTGGGGATATCGGCCATCCTTTTCTTTACCGGATTTTTGGGATGTACTGTTCCTGAGAACATCTCATGGTTGCTAATGCTGGCGGCAATTTCCTCGTTCATGGCCATGAATTTTACAGGCACCTCCACCTTTACATCACTCTCGGGGGTTCAGAAGGAGATGAAGCTTGCCTTACCCCTGCAGATTATTGCAGCAGGATTGGGACTTATTGGTTGGATCGTCACAAGATTTATATGATTATGAACGGATTGGTATATCTTACAGATGTTGTCACGCTTGAGCTTGACAAGGAAAAATGCAATGGTTGCGGAATGTGCATGATCGTATGCCCCCATGCAGTTTTCGAAATAGAAAACAGGAAGGCATTGATCAGGAATAAGAATCTCTGTATGGAATGTGGCGCCTGTGAAAAGAATTGCCCGGAAGAAGCGATCCATGTCAGGTCCGGTGTTGGATGTGCAGCCGGTATCATCAATGGACTGCTGAGGGGAACTGAGCCCACCTGTGATTGTTCAGGTCCAGGTAGTAACTGCTGCTGATACAACTGGTGAACTGTTGAACTGGCGAACAGGTGAGTCCGTCACCCGTTACACGTCACAAAATCCCTCTGTCCCTCTATCCCTTTGTCCCTCCCTTGATATTTAAAAATTTTCCCGTACATTTGTTCACGAATTAACAATCCTTTTTATTTATGGAACCAACTCATATTGAACACATTGGCATAGCCGTTAAAAGTCTCGACGAGAGCATCCCCTGGTTTGAGAAGCTGTTAGGGTTAAGTTGCTATGCTATCGAAGAGGTAAAAGACCAGCGGGTAAGAACCGCTTTTTTTCTGGTAGGCCAAACCAAGATCGAATTGCTGGAATCCACCGATCCGGAAGGTCCGATAGGTAAATTCTTGGAGAAGAAGGGCGAAGGGATCCATCATGTTGCATTTGCCTTTGAAAATGCTTCAGATGCTTTAAAGAGTGCAGAAGAAAAAGGCACTCTCCTGATCGATAAAGTTTCGAGAAAAGGTGCAGAGGGGATGAACATAGGGTTTTTACATCCGAAGTCGACCCATGGTGTTCTTATTGAATTTTGCAGCAAATAACCGGAATTAATAAACGGATTATGTCGATAGAAAATAAAATTACCGAACTGCTTGATAAGCGCGAAAAAGCTAAGCTGGGTGGAGGAGAAGAACGCATAAAGTCACAGCACAAAAAAGGGAAATATACAGCACGGGAACGTATTGAAAAGCTGCTGGATGAAGGGAGCTTTGAGGAGTACGACATGTTTGTGTCACACCGTTGCACCGATTTTGGCCTGGAGAAGGAGTCCTATTTAGGAGATGGTGTAGTGACCGGGAGAGGAACGATCGATGGCCGTGTGGTCTTCGTTTTTTCACAGGATTTTACGGTTTTCGGAGGCTCCTTATCGGAAACCTTTGCAAAGAAGATCTGCAAAGTGATGGACCAGGCCATGAAGGTTGGGGCCCCGGTGATCGGGATCAACGACAGCGGCGGGGCCAGGATCCAGGAGGGAGTGAACAGTCTCGCAGGATATGCCGAAATATTCATGCGCAATATTGCTGCTTCCGGTGTTGTACCCCAGATCTCTGCCATATTCGGTCCTTGTGCCGGGGGCGCAGTTTATTCACCTGCACTCACCGATGTCATCATCATGAGCGACAAGAGCAGCTATATGTTCGTGACGGGTCCGAAAGTTACAAAGACCGTTACCGGTGAAGATATTACAACTGAAGACCTCGGTGGAGCAACCATTCACGCAACTAAATCCGGGGTCGCCCATTTCAGGGTAGGAAATGAAGACGAAGGGCTGATGCTCATCCGTAAACTGTTGGAATATCTGCCCCAGAATAACCTGGAAGATCCGATCGCTACAGAATGCACGGATCCCATCGACAGGGTTGAAGATTCGCTCAATGAGATCATCCCTGAGCAGCCAAACCAGCCATATGATGTAAAAGACGTTATTTATGCCATTGTGGATTCGAGGGAGTTCCTTGAAATGCATCAGCATTATGCCAAGAATATCGTGGTTGGATTTGCAAAATTTAACGGTATTCCTTGCGGGATCGTTGCAAACCAGCCAAATTTCCTTGCAGGGGTGCTGGATATTGAAGCCTCTAAAAAAGCTGCGCGTTTCGTAAGATTCTGCGATGCATTCAATATCCCCATCATCACCCTGGTGGATGTTCCAGGATTCCTTCCTGGCAGTGCCCAGGAGTATGGCGGGATCATCATTAACGGCGCAAAACTCCTGTTTGCATATGGTGAAGCCACCGTTCCAAAGATCACCATTACCCTCCGGAAATCATATGGAGGGGCACATGATGTGATGGGTTGTAAACAACTTCGCGCAGACCTTAATTATGCATGGCCGACCGCTGAAATAGCCGTTATGGGCCCGAAAGGAGCCATCGAGATCCTGGAAGGCAGAAAGATTGGCGAAATTACGGATGTTCGAGAAAAAGTGCGCTATATAGCTGAAAAGGAGACCGAATACAAGGATAAGTTTGCCAATCCTTATGAAGCGGCCAGATACGGGTTTATCGACGATATTATCGAACCACGGAATACTCGATTCAGGATCATCAGGGCTTTACAGACCCTTGCCACGAAAAAGGATCACCTGCCACCTAAGAAACATTCCAATATTCCTCTCTGATAACACTGCTAAACCCTGAAAGAAAAAGATGAAAACGCTATTCATAACTTTTGACCTGAACGCCATCGATGCACATGCCCTGGTCATCATCATTGTGACTTACATTGTAGTCTTCCTTTTCCTTGCACTGATTGGTTTCATATTCAGCCATTTTTACAGAATCATGAATTATTATTATAAGCATCGGTGGGAAAAAGGAAAGAAAAAAGAAAATGTCGAAACTCCCCGGCAAAAGATCACTGGGGATGAAAATGCCGCCATAGCTGCTGCTTTGTACCTGTTCTTTTCCGAGCTTCACGATGAAGAGAAATATGTTATGACGATTAAAAAAGTTTCCCGGAATTATTCTCCCTGGAACTCGAAAATCTATAGTATCTGGAATTCGCTTAAAAATACCTAATCATAATAGCCTGCCCTGATGAAAAAATTCAAATTTACCATCCATGGAAATCCTTATGAAGTGGAGATCCTCGGTTTTGAAGAAAACATTGCAAAGGTCGAAGTCAACGGAACAGTTTATGATGTTGAGATACAGAAGGACCTGAAACTCGCCAAAACACCTACCCTGGTCAGACAGGAAGTTCCGCAGCCGACCCGGAAAGAGACCAAGATTCCACGGAATATAACGAAAACTACCAACATTGTGATAAAAGCTCCGTTGCCGGGAACGATCATCTCGATATTGGTAAAAACCGGCGATAAAGTGACCATGGGACAGAAGTTGCTTACTATGGAAGCCATGAAGATGGAAAACAATGTATTGTCGGAGAAGGATGGCATCGTCAGGAATGTTAATGTAAAACCCGGTGATACAGTCATGCAGAACGATGTCCTTGTTGAGATTGAGTAATACATATATAACAAGCCCTGCTAATCTAAGTTAAGATCAATGAAAAAACAGACGATCCTGATTCTTCCCGCCCTTTTGTTATTGTTTCTTTTTTTTATCCCGGCTTTTTCATATGCAGCTGGTGTGGATTTTTCTGCCCTCTGGAAAGGAACCGGATTTCCCTATTTTAACCTCGGAAATTCTGTCATGATCCTTGTGGGGATCTTGCTGATCTACCTTGCCATCCATTTTGAATATAAGCCTTTTCTGCTGGTACCGTTGGGTATCGGGGTTATCATCGGGAACATTCCTTTTGCCCATGAAGCAGTCTATCCGCTGGGTGTATATAAGGACGGTAGTGTCATGAACCTGCTCTACCAGGGAGTGCTGAAAGGGATCTATCCTTCATTGATCTTCCTTGGAATAGGAGCAATGACCGACTTTTCATCCATGATCTCCAATCCAAAGCTGATGTTACTCGGAGCAGCCGCTCAGGTTGGGATCTTTGCCACTTTCCTGGGAGCGCTGGTGTTTGGTTTTCAGCTTCCCGAAGCGGGCGCTATTGCCCTGATCGGAGGTGGTGACGGGAATACCTCTATTTTTCTTTCTTCCCAACTGGCCAATGGTTTGCGTACACTTCCCGATGGTACCATTGTTCAGAACCTGATCGGGCCGATTGCCATTGCCGCATACCTTTATATGGCCCTGGTTCCGGTAATTCAGCCGCCTTTCATGAAACTTCTCACCACGAAGAAAGAAAGACTGATCAAGATGAAGCCTCCAAGGTCGGTTACAAGGAGGGAAAAAATTGCCTTCTCCATAACAGGTCTCCTGTTAACGGCTTTCATTGCACCTGCAGCATTGCCATTACTGGGGATGTTCTTCCTCGGGAATATCCTCAAGGAATCAGGCGTCACGAAAGCATTGGCAGGTACTGCCAGTACCATCCTTATCGATATTGTGGTTATTTTGATCGGGGTTACGATCGGCGCTTCCACTCAGGCAGATATTTTCCTTCAGCCCGAATCATTGCTGATCTTCATCCTTGGAGCATTATCATTCATGATGGCTACCGCAGGGGGTGTAATCTTTGCCAAAGTGATGAATCTCTTCCTGAAAAAAGAGAACCATATCAATCCGCTCATCGGATCTGCAGGAGTTGCAGCAGTTCCCGACAGTGCAAGGGTTTCCCAGATGATGGGCCAGAAAGAAGATCCGACCAACCACCTTCTTATGCATGCCATGGCCCCGAATATAGCCGGGGTTATCGGTAGCGCAATCACTGCAGGTTTGCTCCTGGGATTCCTCTTATGACCTTATGAAGATCATCGGTATCGCCGGTGGCTCCGGCTCAGGAAAATCTGCACTTGTCAACCATCTGCTCAGCACCTTGTCAGCCAGTTTTGTTTCCCTGGTCCCGCAGGATTCCTATTACTGTGATAACAGTCATCTCACCAACGAACAACGGTTGAAAACGAATTTTGATCATCCTTCATCCATTGAATTTGACCTCCTGGTAAAGCACCTGGATCTCCTGAAACAAGGCCATTCAATAGAAATGCCTGTTTACGATTATATTTCAACTGCAAGACAGGAAACGACAATTGTTGTTTATCCGCGTGAGATCATCATTGTCGAAGGGATCCTCATTTTTACCGTCCCGGAACTTGTGAAAAGGATGGATATCAGGATCTTCATTGATGCCGGTCAGGAGGAGCGGTTAAACAGGATCATAAAACGGGATACTGAAGAACGGGGTCGTACGAGAGAGGAAGTCATACGACATTTTGAAACCGTTGTAGAACCAATGCATCTTCTGTTTGTAGAACCTTCAAAGCAATTTGCCGATATTGTGATTACCAATCAGGCCGGGTTACTTAAAGCCGCAGAGATGCTGCTGTCAGTGATCAAAGAAGACCTGTCAGTGTAATCTGTGAAATCCGTAATGAAAAAAGTCGAAAAAAATTCATAAGTTTGACAACGAAAACAAAACGAGAGATTATGGAAACATCAAAAACACTGGAAATCCTCAAAATGGCCATCCTGATGGAGAAAAGAGGAAATGCCTTTTACACAAAAATTGCAGAGCAAACAGCCGATCCTGATATAAAGAACATTTTTTCCGTGATGGCAGATGAGGAGAAAATTCATATCCAGTTTCTTTCTGAACAATTTGCATCCATTGAAAAATCACGTTCCTTCCGGGAACAACCCTTGCCTGATCCGGGTGGAGATGCAATAGCCGGACTGGTGCTCAGCGAAGAAATAATCAGCAAGATTTCCTCTGCCGGGTTTGAGGCCGCAGCGATCTCTGCAGCTATCGATATGGAAAAAAAGGCGATCGAGATCTATTCAGCAAGAGCCGGAGAAAGCGATAATGTACATGAAAAATCGCTCTATAAATGGCTTACCGACTGGGAAAAAGGTCATTTGAAAGTGTTAAATGACCTGGATAATGAATTGAAAGAAAAGATCTGGTTTGACAACAATTTCTGGCCCTTCTGACAACAGCGACAGGATCACGCTCCGGTTCGCATGGCTTCAACAGGATCGAGGCGGGAAGCTGAAAAGGCAGGAATAATTCCCGATACAAGACCGATAATAGCTGAAACACTGATCCCAAGAATTATGTTTCCCGCTGTAAGGGTGAGATGAAAATCGAACCCGTGGGAGATGATCTGTGTCAACGTAAATACCAATAACAGCCCTACGATTCCTCCGATTATCGAAAGAAAAATAGCTTCAAAAAGAAATTGAAGCAAAATGAAATAATTTTTGGCGCCAAGGGCTTTTTGAATCCCGATAATGCTGGTTCGTTCCTTCACCGATACAAACATGATATTGGCAATACCAAACCCTCCTACCAGCAATGAAAATCCGCCAATGATCCAACCTACCGTACCGATAACGCTGAACAGGCTTTCGAAACCTTTTGTAATAATACTGGTTTGATTGATGGCAAAATTATCGTCGGCAGTGGGTTTTAGTTTCCTGATGGAACGCATGATCCCGGTCAGTTCATCCATCAGTGCTTCATTCGAGACCAATGGCTTTGCTTTCACAATAATGGTTGCCCCAACGTCCCTTAAATCGATCAGGGTTTTGAAATAGTTGATAGGAATCATGAGCCGCCTGTCATTTGATTCTCCAAACATGTCTTCCCCTGCTTTTTTAGTGACGCCTATGATCTCAATATTCCGTCCGAAAACCTTGATCGTCCTTCCAATCGGGTCACTGTCACGGAAAAGATCCGTTGCCAGGTCTGCACCTATAACTGCAACATTTTTCCCGCTGCTGGATTCCGTTGGAGAAAGGTACCTCCCCTCCCCGATCTCAAAAGCGGAAACTTCGTTGTAATCCTGTGAAACTCCCAGAATTGCAACATTTTCTGCATAGTTGCCCTGGTATTTAACGGTTTTATTGACAGCTGTGACAAAAGCAGAATATTCTGCCAGGGAACTCCTTTTCTGAAGTTCACGCATGTCTTCCAGGGAGGCTTCCGGTCTTTGCCAGTATTTCCACCAGGGATAATCACCCCCCATGGCCCAGGGCCATTTCTGAATGTATAGTGTGTTGCTGCCGAGGCTGGCGATGTTCTCACGGATGGAAATGGCCATACTATCGAAAATCGTAAAAACCGAAATGATACAGAAAATACCGATCGTTATGCCAAGCAGTGAAAGCAGGGTACGTACTTTATTTACTGCAATGGCCTGGAAAGCAAATAAATAGCTTTCTCGGATCAACCTTAGGAGAAGTAACATATGTTGTTGGTATGGAGAATTGAATTTGAATTGTAAAAGTAATACAAATACTTCAGAAAAAATTGGTAACATTGCACGACAATCTGAGGTCTGTTTTTCCTGTTAATCAGTGAACAAGAAGTTGCAGCCATCCAAATCAAGTTCATATAACAGCATCATGTCAGCACAGGTACAAATTAAAACCGCTTTGATATCCGTATTCTCAAAAAACAGGATTGATTTAATTGCACGGCTCCTGAACAACCTGAATATTAATATTCTGTCCACCGGGGGTACGTATGATTTTATCCGGAACCTGGGAATAGATGTTACAGCCATTGATACCATCACATCTTATCCTTCAATCCTTGGCGGAAGGGTAAAAACGCTGCATCCTAAAATTTTCGGAGGGATACTTTACAGGAGAGATATGGATGTTGATAGAAAGGAAATAAAACAATATGAGATTCCCCCGATCGACCTTGTGATCGTGGATCTGTATCCGTTTGAGAATACTGTTGAACAGACAAATGATGACGATGAGATCATTGAAAAGATAGATATCGGCGGAATCTCACTGATCAGGGCATCAGCTAAAAATTTTAAGGACGTGCTGATCGTTCCTTCTGCAGACCAATACGACCAACTGATTGCCCTGTTGACTTTAAAATCAGGAAGTTCAGACATTGAAGACCGGAAGTATTTCGCCACTCAGGCATTCAATGTTTCATCGCATTACGATACCCGGATCTTTGAATATTTCAATAAGGACCAAAAGATCAAAACATTTAAGCGAAGCATCCCCAAACCCAATCCATTACGGTATGGTGAAAATCCGCATCAGCAGGGGCTGTTTTATGGCGACCTCAACAAAGTGTTTGAACAACTTCATGGGAAGGCAGTTTCTTACAATAATCTGGTCGACATCGATGCCGCCATCAACCTCATCAGGGAATTTTCTGACCCGACATTTGTCGTGATAAAGCATACGAATGCCTGCGGTATTGCCACCCGGACAAATCCGAAGGATGCATGGAATGATGCCCTTGCCTGTGACCCGATATCAGCTTTCGGAGGGGTGATCACCACAAACCGGCCGGTAGACATCGATACTGCTAAGGAACTGAATAAGCTCTTTTTTGAAATACTTATTGCTGAAGAGTATGATCAAGAGGCCCTGGAACTTTTAAAATCCAGAAAAAACAGGATCCTCCTGAAAAAGAAAGCGTTTGATGTTTTACCAATGCAATTCAAATCAGTCCTTAACGGGGTCATTGAACAGGAAAAGGATCTGAAAACAGAAGAGGAAACAGATTTTCATCCTGTCACAAAAGCTGTTCCATCAGCCCTTGAGATCCAGGATCTTATCTTTGCAAATAAAATCGTTAAACATCAGAAATCAAACACTATTGTACTTGTAAAAGGAAAACAACTGATCGGAAGCGGCGTGGGACAAACTTCCCGCGTGGATGCCCTGAAACAGGCCCTTGTTAAAGCGCAGGAATTCGGATTCGGATTGAAAGGTGCTGTCATGGCGTCCGATGCCTTTTTCCCGTTTGCAGATTGTGTGGAAATTGCACATCAGGCGGGGATCAATGCCGTGGTTCAACCCGGTGGATCTGTAAGAGATTCCGATTCGATCAGCTATTGTGATGCAAACGGCATGTCGATGGTATTTACAGGTATCAGGCATTTCAAACATTAATAATTTTATCTAAATGGGAATATTCACGAAAGAAATAGCAATTGACCTCGGGACGGCCAATACCATCATCATATATAATGACAAAGTAGTGGTGGATGAACCTTCAATTGTTGCCATGGAAAGAAGTTCGGGGAAGATCATTGCAGTGGGGAAAAAAGCTCAGATGATGCATGGGAAAACACATGAAAATATTAAAACCATTCGTCCGCTGAGAGGTGGTGTGATCGCTGATTTTCATGCAGCCGAGCACATGATCCGTGAAATGATTAAGATGATAGAGATTCGGAAAACCTGGTTCCCTCCTGCCTTGAAGATGGTAATTTGCATACCTTCAGGTATCACCGAAGTGGAGGAAAGGGCAGTAAAAGATTCAGCCGAACAGGCAGGTGCAAAGGAGGTGAGACTGATACATGAACCCATGGCTGCTGCGATCGGGATCGGTATCGATGTTCTTGAACCGATTGGCAACATGGTGATTGACATTGGCGGGGGTACCTCTGAAATAGCCGTAATTGCACTGGGAGGTATCGTAAATAACAAATCCATCCGAATCGCCGGCGATGAGTTCAATGCCGACATCGAAGAGTATATGCGCAAGCAGCACAACATCAATATCGGGGAACGAACTGCCGAACGGATTAAAATCGAAGTAGGCGCCGCAATGCCTGATATTGATAATCCTCCACCCGAATACAAAGTCCATGGACGGGATATGCTTACCGGGATCCCCAAGGAAGTGATCGTTAACCATGCTGAAATTGCACATGCACTCGATAAATCCATTTTAAAGATCGAAGCAGCCGTGCTGAATGCCCTTGAAATGACACCACCTGAACTGTCAGCGGATATTTTCGAAACCGGGATTTATCTTGCTGGTGGCGGTTCTTTATTACGGGGACTGGACAAACGAATCCACCTGCGTACAAAACTCAAGGTACATGTTGCAGAAGATCCACTGAGAGCAGTGGCAAGAGGAACAGGAATCGCACTTAAGAATTTCGATAAATTTACCTTCCTGATTAAGTAACAGCAGCCATGCGCTATTTGCTTTATTTCCTCCGGAGACACTATTTTTATTTCTTATTTCTGCTCCTTGAGGTAATATCGCTCGTATTGGTATTTAACTACAATGAATTTCAGAACAGCGCCCTTTCCCGCTTCTCTGGTAATTTATCGGGTGCGGTTCTCAGCCTTTCTTCCGACATTTACGAATATTTTTCCTTAAGGAGAACCAATAAGATACTCGCAGAAGATAATGCAAACCTTAAATCCGACCTAAGGGAGGCATTCTACAAGGTGGATACCCACTCTTTTTACAGGAAAGACACCTTCTATAAACTTGAGTACAATTACATCAGCGCAAAGGTGATCAGCAATTCCACCAATAAGCGGAATAATTTTCTGATGTTGAATAAAGGAAGTTTACATGGGATTGAAAACCATATGGGAGTGATCATCGGAAACAGGATTGTCGGTCAGGTAGTGAGTGTTTCACGCTATTTCTCCTGGGTGATGTCGGTATTGAACAAAAACAGTAAAATTTCCGCTAAATTTTCCAAGAACAACCAGTTGGTGAATATTGAATGGACAGGTGGAAATTACAGGATAGGTGAGGTAAGGGAAATACCGAAGCATGTCGTCATTGTTAAAGGCGATACCATCATTTCAAGCGGGAATTCCGATATTTACCCTGAAGGACTGATCATCGGGACCATAGAAGATTTTACCATCGCCTCCGATGAGAATTTCAACTATGCAACATTGAGATTCTCCACTGATTTTAACAGCCTGAGCTATGTCGAGGTTGTGATTGATAGGATGCATAAGGAAAAAGAAGCCCTGAAAGCTTCATTTAAACCATCTAATTAGTATTAATAATACCGGAATGGGATCTGTCTATCTGAAAAATATCATCAGGTTTTTCTTCCTGGTTTTTTTCCAGGTACTTATCCTTAATAACATAAGGTTTGGAGGATATATTAATCCCTATTTTTATATCTATTTCATCCTGCTTCTTCCGTTTGATACCCCACGTTTATTTTTAATGCTCGCATCGTTCATTCTGGGATTGACCATCGACCTCTTTGTGAATACCCCCGGGCTGAATGCGGCAGCATGTGTTTTCATGGCCTTTTCACGCCCTTTTGTGATCCGTTCCATTTCTACAGGAACAGCTTTTCAGCCGGGAAGTTCACCATCGCTGAATAACCAGGGGATCAAATGGTTTGCTTATTATTCCGTGATCCTGGTTTTATTGCATCATTTCTTATTCTTCTACCTGGAGGTATTCCGCCTCAGTGAATTCTTCCACACCTTCGCCAGGGTAATTTTCAGCAGTATATTTACACTGCTACTGATCTGGATAAGCGAGTACCTTTTCTATAAGAGAGAAAAATAAACCAGCGAGTTACGGTAACGTGTCACGCGTTACGCGTCACGAGACTATAAAGCCAACTGATTTCCTTACTCCAAAGAGTTTCATCCGGCGTTTCAAGGATGATTGGGATGTTGTCAAAACGGCTGTCGTTCATGATCCATTTGAAACAATCTTCACCAATCAAACCGGTACCAATGCTCTCATGCCGATCGACGCGGCTTCCCAACGCTTTCTTGGAATCATTCAGATGAATACCCCTCAAGTAACGAAATCCCACGATCTTCTCAAATTCATTGAAAGTTTCTTTATATCCTTTTTCTGTGCTGATATCATATCCTGAAGTAAAGGTATGGCAGGTATCCAGGCAAACGCCCACACGCTTTTTGTCATCTACCAGGTCGATGATCTGCTTCAGATGCTCAAATTTATAGCCGATGGCACTCCCCTGCCCTGCCGTGTTTTCAATGACCGCTGTCACACCCTTGGTTTTCTCCAAAGCCATATTGATGGATTCTCCGATCAGTGCAATGCTCTCTTCTTCTGTCGCTAATTTCAGGTGAGCGCCCGGGTGAAAGTTCAGCAGTTTCAACCCCAGCAGTTCACACCGTTTCATCTCGTCAAAAAATGATTTCCTCGACTGTTCAAGCGGCCCTTTTCCAGGGTTTCCAAGATTGATCAGGTAACTGTCATGAGGAAGTATATGTGAGGCATCATATCCGAACTTTTTACAGTTCTCCTTGAATAACCGGATATTAATTTCTGTGAGCGGGTTTGAAAACCACTGTCGCTGATTTTTTGTAAAAAGGGCAAATGCCTTTGCCCCTATTTCATGAGCATTTCCGGGTGCATTTTCAACACCTCCTGATGCGCTTACATGAGCTCCTACGTATTTCATTGTGCTATTTTGGATTATTAAACATCAAAGTGCCTGCAACTCATTGATCCAGCTTGTAAATCTTCACATTTTCGTACCTGCCGATGGGATGTTGAAGATATGGAGCCAAACCCTGGTCATGACAAAGTGAGGTATCATTCAGAATGATATATTTGCAACCAAGCTTTTTCATCAGCCCCATCTTTTCTCCATAAGGAATGTTATCACAGAAGAAATCGCTAAAACCTTTCTGGTCCATCAGGTAGAGTGAAATGTTGATACTCCAGTCAGGTATGCTCAGTACCCGGTCGGTCCTGTCAATTCCAAGCTGTCGCAACACGGGAGTGATCGTCTGCAATGCCTTGAACCGTTCATCAGACCATGCATTGAATTTTCCGGTCTCACTGATCAGGTTCCGGTTCACAAGGAAGTTGGTTTTTACCAGCCCGTCGTGGGTATCATAGAACATCCGGTTTGTGATGGCCCCCACATAAAGCAAGACCAGTGTGCCGGTCCCAAAGACAAGCTTCAGGTAAATATTCCTGAACAATGCCGGATAATTGCGTTTCAAAAGATCCAGACCGGCAATCACCGGTAAAGGGATAAATATCAAAAGATTTGTGGAGTAGTAATCATGAATGGTCAGTACCTCGTAGAACAACAGGATAAAACCCACACAACCCATGAAAACAAGCAGGTTCAGGTAAAGTAATACCTTGTTGACCTTTTTGTGGTAGAAAAACAAACCCAGGAATATGAGGAGATCAACCAGTAAAGCCGGTATCGTAAAATAGAGTGGCAACATTTTGGTGGAATAGTTATCCCAAAGTCGTAATATAGTGGCTTTGTCGGGTTTCCAGACAGGTGTTATCTCCTGCAGGAAAATTCCCCTCAGGTGATGATAGTTATAATCACGGGCATAAGCATACCATATACCGGTAATCACCATGACAACCAGGTAAGGCCAAAGTCGGGAAAAACGGTTAAACCAGGTTTTCTCTTTTCTACGGAAGAAAATAACATAAAGATGAATGATAAAAAGTGCGAAGAAGATGATCAGGGAAGAAATTTTTACCAGTCCGCCTAACAGGAAAAACAGGAATGACAAGTAATACCATGCTTTTTTTGACCCTGGTGCAGAACCCCGCCAAAAGAAATAGCAGGCGATCAGTGTAAAGCCCAGGCCCGGGGCATCAGCCATGAAATTATTTGAATAATAAGCAAGTATCGGAGAACTGAATAAAAAGAAGGGAATGAACAATGCCCAGAAAGTATCGGATAGAAATTCAAGGAAAAACCGGAAAAGGCAATAAAGACCTGTCAGTACAATAAGCAGGTTCAACAGTCTGAAAATAAATTCATGTTGTCCGAATATCTTCCATAATTGGGCAACAGAATAATAAATAATGGGGAATTCACTGATGGTCTTGCCGTCCCTGTCGCCGACCCAATGGATCTCCGGTTTGAAGAAATTCAGGTTTTCCCGGTAATAATTAGTCGTGATCGACAGGCAATCCGTTTGTCGCCATGCATGATGATAACCAGGCCTGGAAAACAATATGTCATTGTAGCCATAAAGAAACCAAACAAAAAACAAAACAATGATAAACAGTCGGTGCGGGTTTCTTTTCATGAAGTTCTTCTTCAGGAAACAAAAGTATGGATTTTATTGCTTTTATGCCATATAGTCAGGGAAAGGAATATAAATCGGCTTTCTATTATCCATTCCCTGAATATTTCTTATATTTATACCGGAAACAAATACCTGGACAAATGAAAAAATTTTTCCTCCTCTTTTGTTTATCCCTCTTATCAAACGTTGTATATCCGCAATGGACATGGCAAAACCCATTACCGCAAGGCAATGGACTTAGTGCTGTTTACTTTCCTGATGCCCTGACAGGGTATGCGGTCGGCAATTATGGGACGATCCTGAAAACAACAGATGGAGGTACATCATGGACCTTATTATCCTGTGGCCTGGATTGTCCTGTATCATCTGTTTTCTTTACCGATGCCGATCATGGTTATATCGGCGTTCAATATGGAATGATTTTGAAAACTACTGACGGAGGCCTAAGCTGGACCTCTTTCTCGAGTGGAACAAATTATTCCTTTCAATCGATCTTTTTTACGGATGCAAATACAGGTTATGCGGTAGCCCAGATGGGAACCATCCTGAAAACCGTGAATGCTGGCATTACCTGGAGTTTCATGCCAAGCGGAACAACTTATCCGCTGGAATCTGTTTACTTTCCTACTGCCACCACAGGCTATGTCGTCGGCCAGTTCGGGAAAATCCTCAAAACAGCGAATGCAGGAGCATCCTGGACCCTGCAGGCATCGGGAACAACCGACGAGCTCTATTCCGTTTTCTTTACAGATCCAAACACTGGCTATGCTGTTGGCGGTTATTACAGCACTTATTATAAAGCAGGGACCATTTTAAAAACATCTGACGGCGGCTCGACCTGGATTCCGCAGACGAGCGGAACAAATAAACTGTTATTATCTGTTTATTTTACAAGCGCTGATACTGGGTTTGCAGCAGGACAGTATGGAACCATTTTAAGAACCATCAACGGTGGTGGAGCCTGGACGGGGGTACAAAGCGGAACTTACAATGTGTTTGGAGGAATATGTTTCACAAGCACAAACACTGGTTATGTTGCAGGGGGTTGCGGAACCCTCCTCCAGACTGTCGATGCAGGCATGTCATGGAGCCCCCTGTCCTACGGAACGACAAACCGGTTATCCTCAGTAATATTTACGGATGAAAATACAGGATATGCAGTAGGCGATACAGGGACAATACTGAAGACAACCAACCAAGGCATGACATGGTCGGCCCTTTACAGCGGAACCCAATGTCCGCTATATTCAGTTTACTTTCCCGATGCGAATACGGGATATGCTGTTGGTGGTACCTATCCCTATGGAGGGGTGGTTCTCAAGACTGTCAATGCTGGAAATTCCTGGACGACGGTATCTTCCGGTTCATTCAACTGGCTCTATTCTGTCTTTTTTACAGATGTAAATACCGGTTATGCGGTTGGCGAGAATGGTACAATCATAAAGACCAGCAACGGAGGCACGATCTGGACTTCGTTAACGAGCGGTACAACAAAGACCTTAAGATCCGTTTACTTTCCATCGGGAAATACAGGTTATGTAACAGGCGACGTGGCTACGGTACTGAAAACCACAAACGCAGGTATGGGCTGGGCTTCACTGATGAACGGGACTTACAATGATTTCTATTCTTGTTATTTTACGGATGTCAATACAGGTTACATTGTGAGTGATTATGGAAGTATCCTGAAAACCATCAATGGAGGGACTGACTGGACCAGTACGACAACCGGATCGGGTGGTCCCTATTATTCGGTTCAGTTCATTAATGACAGCACGGGATATGTCGTCGGAGGTTACGGAGCCGTTCTGAAGACCACGAATGGGGGCACCTCCTGGGCCTACCCGGTTTGCCGTACAACAAATAGTTTACGGTCGGTATTCTTTACAGATGCCAATACCGGTCATGTGGTTGGGGATGGAGGAACCATTTTCTATACATCAGATGGAGGGTTCGATTTTATTCAGGATCCTGTTGTGAACAATGCAACTTATACAATTTACCCTAACCCTGCAACCAATAAAATCACAGTTTCAGCTAAAATTAAATCAGTAGAAACCACCATCAGCATTTTCAGAATTACAGGAGAGATGATCATCCGGGAGCAAACCAGGGATCAGGAACAAGTTGAAATCAATGTCAGTACACTTCCAAAAGGTGTATATATTGTGAAAATACAATCCGGGACCGGAGTTGAAAGTAAAAAACTGGTAATTCAATAAAAAGGCATCAGGCAATAGGCAAAAGTAATTCTCAATTTTGAATTCCTGCATTCCTACATTGATGAGGTATCGAGCGGAGTCGAACCGCTGTACGAGGTTTTGCAGACCTCTGCCTAGCCACTCGGCCACGATACCAGCATTGCGTTTGCAAAGATAGAAAATATTTTAACTTGACAAAATACAACTCACTTGTTTCACTTTTCCACCCAATGGCGGGTTAATCTTGGAAATTTTTACTGTTAATGAACAGATCGACGGAAACGAGGTCTTGACCGCATCAAGGATACGCCGTGCAACGTTCTCCAGCAAATGGGACTTTTTTCCCATGACTCCCTTAACACACCTGTAAATTTCCATATAATTGACCGTATCACGAAGTTGATCGGAGATTTCGGCTTTTCCCGTCTCAAATTCAATTTCAAGATCAATAAGGAACAAGGTCCCGATCACCTGTTCCTCCTTCAGATGACCATGATAGGCATAAAACTCCATTCCTTCAAGCAATATCTTTCCCATATTTCCTCCGTTTTGGTATTCGAAATTATCAATTTCCAGTGACAAAAGGACTATTTTTGCATTTTTACTAAGTTTGCAGCAGAATTGCTAAAATTGAATATTGCAGCAGAAAAGTAACAGAGTAACAAAATAACAGAGCGTTGTTTTCCTTTGTCACTATGTCATTGTGTCACCTTGTCACTCATCTAAGTTTCCGATAATATCCTGAAAGAGCCAACAATGGAAGAGAAATCAAATAAAGAAGAAACCAAATCCCTGAATTTCATCGAAGAGATCATCGAGGAAGATTTGAAGAGCAATGTTTACGGGGGGAAGGTTCATACCCGTTTTCCTCCGGAACCAAACGGATACCTGCATATTGGTCATGCCAAATCGATTTGCCTGAACTTCGGTATCGCTAAGAAATACAATGGACAGACCAACCTCCGGTTCGATGATACCAATCCGGTAAAGGAGGATGTCGAATACGTGGATTCCATCATGGAAGATGTCAGATGGCTGGGATTTGACTGGGAAGACCGTCTGTTTTATGCTTCGGATTATTTTGAACAGTTAAATGAATATGCGGTGATCCTCATTAAGAAAGGAAAAGCTTACGTGTGTGAGATGAGATCAGAAGAGATGAGCGCTACACGCGGAACCCCGACACGCCCGGGACAGGAAAGCCCTTACCGGGAACGGTCTGTAGAAGAAAACCTCGACCTCTTTACCCGGATGCGCAATGGGGAATTCCCTGACGGATCAAAAGTGCTAAGGGCTAAGATCGATATGGCTTCGCCAAATATGCAGCTTCGCGATCCCGTGATATACAGAATCCTGCATGCAACACACCACCGCACAGGCGACAAATGGTGTATCTACCCGATGTACGATTTTGCCCATGGACAATCAGATTCCATGGAAAGGATTACCCATTCAATTTGTACGCTTGAATTTGAAGTCCACCGGCCACTGTACGACTGGCTGATCAGGGAGATCGGGATCTATGCCCCGCGACAAATCGAATTTGCACGTCTCAACCTGAGCTATACTATGATGAGTAAACGAAAGTTACTCGAACTCGTTCAGGAAGGACGGGTAAACGGTTGGGATGATCCGCGGATGCCTACCATTTGTGGGTTACGCAGGAGAGGTTACACTCCTGAAGCGATCCGAAACTTTGCAGATACCATCGGCGTTGCCAAACGTGATAATGTAATTGATTTCAGCCTGCTTGAATTCTGTATCCGGGAAGACCTGAATAAACGATCCGACCGTATAATGGCTGTGCTTAACCCCGTAAAGGTGATCCTGGATAATTATCCTCCCGACCTCGAGGAAGAAGTGGAAGCTGTAAACAATCCCGAAGATGAATCCAGAGGAAAACGAACAATTTCATTTTCCAGGGAGCTTTATATTGAGAGGGAAGATTTTATGGAAGATCCTCCCAAAAAGTTTTTCAGGCTCTCTCCCGGTTCCGAGGTGCGATTAAGAGCAGCCTATATCATCCGGTGCGATCATGTCGTAAAAGACCCGAAAACAGGTGAAATTACTGAGATCCACTGCACTTACGATCCGCTTACGAAAAGCGGAATGCCGGAAAGCAACCGCAAGGTGAAAGGAACACTTCACTGGGTCTCAGTCAAACACGCCATCACGGCTGAAATCAGGCTGTATGACCGTCTTTTTAGCAAGGAAAACCCGGATGAAACAGCAGAAGGGAAAGACTATAAGGATTTCCTCAACCCCGATTCCCTGAAAACTGTCACCGGATTCCTTGAACCTTCCTTGAAAACCGCGAAACCAGGCGATAAATTCCAGTTTGAACGGATTGGTTATTTCACAGTGGATAAAGATTCCACAAACGATCATCTGGTTTTTAACAGAACTGTAACATTGAAGGATTCATGGGCAAAGCATGAAAAAAATCAGTAACCTGCAAAGGAAATTAAAATAATCTCCTTATTTTTGCACTCCGATTTATTTAGGGCTCACATCTCAACCACTCCCAATTCTCACAACCCACACTCACACTCACACTCAATCCCACACATACTTTGTCCGATGGTGTAACTGGCAACACAACTGACTCTGGATCAGTAGAGTCCAGGTTCGACCCCTGGTCGGACAACAATTAATGAATGGAATGACCCTGTAAATGTGATGTTTACGGGGTTGTTCTTTTTAATGGGTGGCAAATAATGGGTCAAATAAATGATGTTTACAGCGTTTTTCTTTTTCCGGGGGACAATAGGGGGGACTCTAAATAGGAGTTTGATTAGTATTTTTTCTTTTTAAGGATGAAGTGAGTAACCCATATTTCAACCTTAGAATTCTCTTTTGTCATAATCTCATGAGTACTTATTAACGTCCAATGGTCCTGAGAAAGATAATTCAAAATGTCAGCGGCTGAGTGAAAAAACATATTTAACCCGGTTTTATCGTCTTTCAATGGATGATCCGGTGTGTAGATTCTCCCGTTTCCAAAATCAATAAAGACATTAACCAAATAGGAGTTGGATAAATCATTTTCCGCCTTTGTGGAGGTCATAACATCGCAGTAAACATTAGTTGAGGTGTCAACTTGATTAGTTGGAGCGTTCGAGAATTCCTCTGTCTTTGTTTGAGAGTTGGAGGGTAGATCCTTGTTTTCCTTGTATCTTCTATCAGGTGTCCCGTCTTTTTTTAGATGTCTTCCGGTTGTGGTGTCAACAGTTTTTACATCAGTTGATTTTGTAGTAGTCATCGTTTTAGTTGTCGGAGGTAAACTCCTATTCTCTTTATATCTTCTATCCGGAGTTCCATCTTTCTTTAGATGTTGAGCGATTGCAATAAATATAACCATTAGCATCAACAAACAAATTAACATTGCCTTTTTCATATCTTTTTTTCTCAAATATAATAAGAAATGTAATATTTTTACCTTTCACCCTACAAACCAATACATATATATATGAAAAAAATTTTCTTAATTCTTTTCCTCATTCCGGCTGTATGCTGGTCACAGGATACTACAAAGTATAGATTTGTTGACATTATGGGTATTACAAAGGCCGGGGGTAATAAATCCGCCGTATCAACTTTGCAGGTTGAAATTTTTTTGGATTTCGGAAAGGGTGAAAAATATACCCCAGATGAACCAATGAAAGACGAAAAAGGAAACCCGGTAATCTTTACCTCTATAATTGACATGTTAAACTATCTATCACAAAAAGGGTGGTTTTATGTTGGGGTTTTCCCTGTTGAACAATATTCAGGAACATCTTTTGAAAGACACTTTACCCATGTTTTAATGAAAAAACCGATTAAGTAAAAACTTTTGCAGGATAGAAAACACCCTTTTTCAAATTTTGCACGCGCGCGAATTTTCTTAGGCAACCGGTGCCGAGAAATTCGGCGTAGATTTTATACCGGTTTACTCCCCAATGAATTAAAGATTCCTGTTTTAGTTCTTGTTTGGATCCCCAGTTAGTATTTAGATACCAGTCACCGAATAAGCAGCCTTTAATTTGGAATTGAAATAATGCTGGAAATGAGTAATGAGTAATTAAAGAAATAATAATTACAAAATTACTCATTACTCATTAAAAAAAGGCCACCCTTTTGGGACGGCCTTTTTTTTCAGGTCTGTTACAAATTCTAAGTCAGGTTTTCCTGTTCCAGGATAAATGTCGAACTGATAGAGGTGACCCGGCAAAAATGTTCCGGTTTTGATATCATTGTTACCCCAAAGTTGAATTTTTGGTCCATCATTGTTCGACTGCATAATCCATGCAATCCTGGTCCCTGTTACTGGTCCCTCTTCAAAAAAGACATAGGTCATGGTTTCAAATGAAAATTGTTGAGGAAGAGCTACCTTACGGTTATGTTTATCTGTTATCAGAACATAAAGCTGAACATCAGAAATATTAATCCCAACCGGAACATGAATGTTCACCAGGTATTTAATGGTTCCTCTTTGAACTTCAGGTTTAATGGTTGGTTTGCCGGCTAAAGCGGTTAATCCGAAGAGAATCATTGCGATGCTCAACACTAAAAATGTTTTTGTTGCTTTCATGGCTTTTGTTTATTGATTGTTTTTTACGCAAAGACCCGATTAATTATAAAGATATGATTTTCAAACATCCTATTAAAACTGTTACAAAATGTACAATCAATAAAAAGGTTTATTTTTTTTCAGAGATATGTAAAACCTATTCTTTTTTTTTACGAAATTTGAGATAAGATATTATTTTAGAAATTTACAGAAACTATATTTACACCTTCCCCAATGAAAACGCTGAACAGGCTTGTTAAGGCCACCATCCTTATACTGGTGTTTTTTACTTTCGGCTGCGATACCTCAAAAGAAAAGACAGAAACCTGTGGCGAACAATCTACTCCCGGATACAGTAATATGAAAGCTGTATTTGAAGAGATTGTTTTGGGTGCAGCCAGGTTTCCTGTTACTGTTGAATTCACGGATGTCTGCATTTATAAAAATGCGACCATCAACGTGACAGTGAATGAAAATCCAGGGGCATCGGTAAAAAGTGTGCTGGCTTACCCACTGATGGATAATTCTACGCCTCCGGATATTACCATGAATCACGACAGCCAGGGGTGGTTTGGAAGTCTCTCTCTTAATTTACGGCAAGGGTTCAGTAAGAATCCGGGAAATTTCCAGGTAAGGGTTATCGTTTGGATTGATGCATATACTCAGGCAGAAGCCCAGCAAAAATATGATGCCTCTATTAGTAGCATTAATATCTCTTGCAATCTGTACAGACCCAATTAGCATTAAAACTCCTTTACCGGTAACCGGCAGATCTTTTGTTTTACTTTATTCGTGAGTCGAACAGTGAGAAGGACATTGATGCAAACAAAAAGGCCACCCTTTTGGGACGGCCTTCTTTTTCAGGTCTGTTACAATTTCTCAGTCAGGTTTTCCTGTTCCAGGATAGATGTCGAACTGATAGAGGTGACCTGGCAAAAATGTTCCGGTCTTGATATCATTGTTACCCCAGAGTGGAATTTTTGGTCCATCATTGTTTGACTGGACAATCCATGCAATCCGGGTTCCGGTTACAGGACCTTGTTCACCAAAGACGTAGGACACTGTTCCGAAACGAAATTGCTGGGGAGGAGCTACCAAACGGTTGTGTTCATCTGTTATCTTAACAAAAAGCTGAACATCAGGAATATTAATCCCAACAGGAACATGAATGTTCACCAGGTATTTGATTGTTCCCCTTTGAACTTCAGGTTTAATGGTTGGTTTGCCGGCTAAAGCGGTTAATCCGAAAAGAATCATTGCGATGCACAGGGCTGCGATTGTTTTTGTTGTTTTCATGGCTTTTGTTTTTTTATTGTTTTTACTTGTTTTTCATGATGTAAAGGTACGGCAGCACGGAGTGCGGAATCAAGAGTTAAAATGCCTGATCTCACAGGAGATTAAAACGGAATAATGAATGCGGATTCAGGAAATGAGACACTCGTTTTTTACGCTTCGTGATGCGTATTATTACGTGGCTCTAAAATATTAAAATATTTTTAGCTTTAGTCATATCCATATATAAATAGGAACATATGAGAATAATTTTTAAAACTATTATCTTATCGGTAAACCTACTTATCTTCATGAATTTGCCCCTGTTTTCCCAGGTTATCATAAGCAATACCGCTGATTCTCCGGATCCATCTGCCATGCTGGAGATAAAGGCTTTTGACCCTGATCTAAACTGCTACCAGCAAACGGTACAAATTGATACCACCCCGGGGAGAAGGCGACCACGTTATGGGTCTAGTAGATATCATTAAGGCAAGTATCAGGGAGCATTTCGATGTTTCATTTTGAGAGGTA
>JAPLDH010000061.1 GCA_026391355.1 Bacteroidota bacterium
CATACAAATGCAATAGCAGAAAATAGAAATGGGAAAATCAATAAGTTCATAGCTTCGAATCAAGGTGTGAGAAATAAAGATTTCTTCTTTTTCAGGTTATCTAATTTCTTTTGCTAGCACCTCAAAAAATGAATTAACCTTAATGACTAATTTTGAATGTCAGTTTTATTTGAACCTGTAGCTTGGGAAAATTTTTACTTTCATTCCTCTTTACCCTCTGCCTGATCCCTGCCGGTTTCTCCCAAAGCATCACCAGCGGCGGCACCGATTTCTGGCTTGCATTTCCCCGGAACCATACCTCTGCATCAACCCTTGAGTTTTTTATCACCTCCGAAGTCGCTACCAGTGAGACCCTCTCTTCAGCCTACCCCGGCGTTAACCAGGCCTTCACCGTTGTTCCGGGTACCGTTACCACAGTCTATGTGCCATCCGGAATAGCTTTACAGGACAGCGTTGAGGATAAGGGTATTCATATCGTTTCCAATGACCCGATATCGGTGATCGGGCACAATTCACTGCCCACTTCAGCCGATTCCTACCTGGCATTACCCGTGAATGCTTTAGGGACAGACTACTGGATCGCCTCCCGTTCCAGGTTTACTCCGGGTGCCGTATCCAGTTTCAGCGTTGTTTCCACCCAGGATGGAACCATCCTCACCATCCACAACCGCCAGAACGGTATTACTTACTACGTCAACCTGAATATGGGGCAAACCTATATTGCCCAGGACAGCACACAGGGAGATAACCTCACAGGATCGAGGGTTCAGTCAAACCATCCGGTTGCCGTTTTCGGCTCGGATCCATGGGCTAAAGTTTCCATGTCGTGCGGCTCAGAGGAACATCTCGTTGAACAGATGTTCCCGTATGTTACATGGGGAAGAACATTCCCGAACTACAATTCTGCAGGCCGGGATATACCTCCGGCGGGTACAACTGAAGATATGCGGATCCTGGCTGCTGAAGATAATACAATTGTTTATGAGGAAGGTATCTATATGGCAACAATACCATTAGCAGGTCATTGGTTCTCTTATGGGAGCGCAGGTCCTTTTTGGATGACTACATCAAAGCCTGCTTTAATGATTCAATGTGCCGAGGGACATACCTGTGCTCCGACGGGCACTGGGGATCCCTTCATGATGCAGGTGACACCGGCGGAACAGTATCTGAAATCTTACACGATATACAGCATCCCGGGTTATTCGCAGCACTGGGTGAACGTTATGGTAGATTCCACCGCGCTGGGAACGGTTTATCAGGATGGCACACTGATCCCGACGGCCATATTTATGCCTTGTTCGGCTCTCCTTTATTATGGAGCCCGGATCCAGGTCACGGAGGGCATTCATACCTTTACCAGCACACATCCCTTCGGTGTTGCACCCTATGGCTGGGGAACGAATGTCACTGCATACGGTTATCCGGGCGGGTCTGACATGGCGCGCATTGTGGACATCGACACCGTACTCTTAACACCGGCAGTGGCATATGGAACCCTGAATGTATCTACCCTTTGTTTCACGGCCCATGTAATCGATAGTTTATCAAACCCCATCCCAAGCGCCCTTCTGACATTTCATATCAGGGGTCTCGGCACCATAAACGAAACCGCTTATACAGACGCCAATGGATATGCCCAATACTGCTATTCACGTACCGGCACAACAGAAGGTACTGACAGTATTTCCGTTGAATGTGCCTGGCACAAATCCGATACTTCCCTTGCGATCTGGTCGCTTACTCCACCATGCATAAATCCCACCGATGGAGGGTCGATCGGAACAGACCAGTCAGGCTGCGGAAATTTTACGCCGCTTCCGCTGACCAGCATTCTTCACCCCTCCGGACAAATGGGAACCCTTGAATACAAATGGCAGCAATCAATAACAAGTGCCACTATTGGCTTTATTGACATTGCGGGAACCAACACACCCGGTTATTCTCCGGGAGTCCTTACCCAGACTACCTGGTACAGGAGGCTGGCCAGGGTAGACTGTTTGGCGGACTGGAGCACTGCCGTTTCTTCCAATGTTGTTGAGATCACCGTCACACCTGGCATAACACCGTTTATCACCATTTTAGCCGATCATACGGAAGTTTGTGCCGAAGGGATCGTGACACTGACTGCATCGGCCTCCGGCGGAGGATCTGCACCTGTTTACCATTGGAAGGTAAATTCAGGCAATGTTGGAACCAACAGCAACATTTACTCCTATGCACCAGTGAACGGCGACGCTGTTACCTGTGAGTATACATCTTCCGACCCCTGCGCGATCGGTAACCCGGCCATCAGCAACAGCATTATCCTGACGGTCGATCCCAACCTCCCGGTCAGCGTTACGATCTCGGCATCGGAAAATCCATTCTGCTCCGGGTCAACTGTCACATTTTCCGCAACCCCAACCAATGGCGGATCTTCACCTTCCTACCAATGGAAAGTGAACGGTGGCGGCGTTTATCCGGATGCACCCACAATGTCCTATATTCCCTCCAACGGGGATATCGTTACATGCGTTCTGACCTCTTCCAATACCGTTTGTATCTCGAATAATCCGGCTACATCGAATGCAATATCAATGGTTGTAACTCCATTGAATCCTGTAAGTGTCACGATCAGTACTCCTGATAATCCTTTCTGCCAGGGATCCACGGTCAGCTTCACGGCAACCCCGACAAATGGAGGTACAACGCCAATATATTTATGGAAGGTAAACGGAATTGGTGTTGGCTCAAATAATCCTGTTTATTCCTATATACCCGCCAATGGAGATCTCGTGACATGTGTAGTGAATTCAACTATTGCTTGTCCTGCCGGAAACCCTGCTCCTTCCAATACAATCACCATGGCAGAGAATACCGTGAACCCGGTAAGCATTGTGATCTCAACCCCGGCAACCACAGTTTGCAGCGGAACATCTGTCATCTTCACGGCGACACCCACTAATGGAGGAACATTACCAGGTTACCAATGGAAAGTGAATGGGATAACTACCGGACCAAACAATCCTGTATTTATCTATACTCCGGTTAACGGTGATTGCATTACCTGCATCCTTACTTCAAACCTGGTTTGTGCCAGCGGTAACCCCGCTACATCGAATTCAATCTGCATGACTGTCAATCCGAACCTTCCGGTAAACATCTCCATCAGCACTCCGGTAACCACGGTTTGTACAGGCACACAGGTCACATTCACGGCAACGCCGACACATCCCGGCACATCACCCTTATATCAATGGTTGGTGAATGGCACGGGCGGATGGCCATCCGCCCCTACCATGTCATACATACCCAATAATGGCGACCAGGTTTCATGCGTTCTTACATCGAACGCAACGTGCCCGACCGGTAACCCTGCGACATCGAACATAATAACCATGACGGTAAATGCCAATATGCCGGTCAGCATATCAATAAATGCCTCTGTAAACCCCGTCTGCTCCGGCATTCCGGTGACATTTACTGCAACACCGACCAATGGTGGATCATCGCCCGTTTTCCAATGGAAAGTGAATGGGATCAATGCAGGAACCAACAGTTCAACATATCAATATTTGCCTGTTAACGGAGATGTCATCAACTGCACATTGACTTCAAATCTGACGTGTACCAGCGGAAATCCTGCCACCGGCAATACCATCACAATGGCAGTGGCATCAGTACCAATTGTAACCTTCACACGATGCAATGATTCCATTACAACTGTCAATGCCCAGCCATTCCGGCTTAAAGGAGGTTTACCTCTGGGAGGAACTTATTCAGGACCCGGTGTAACGAATGGTATATTTTATCCCGCCATTGCAGGAGTCGGAACAAAGACAATCACCTATTCTTATACGAATGCTGCGCTTTGTAATGCATCTGCAAGCAGGTCATTGGTCATTGGTCAGTCGTCATTGGTGGTGTGTGGAAATAATATGACAGATATCCGCGATGCAAAGGTTTATCCGACCGTTCAGATCGGGAGTCAATGCTGGCTTGCAGCTAATTTGAATTACGGATTCATGATACCCGGAAACATGAGTCAAAGAGACAACTGTATCGCAGAGAAATACTGCCTGAACGATATAACTGCAAACTGCCAACTGGGAACTGCAAACTACCAGTGGGACGAACTCATGCAGTATGACGAAACCCTCTCCACGCAAGGTCTTTGCCCACCCGGCTGGCATATACCGACAGAATCGGACTGGAATACGTTGTTTACAGTTTATATCAACAGTGCTTTTGCCGCATGGCCACTGCTGTTTACCGGTTATTCCGGCTTTAATGCAACCCTTGCCGGGACACGGCACATGAATGTGACGTGGGACTGGAGCGGCTTTGCGACGATGTTCTGGTCATCGACTTCACATGGACAGCAGAAAGCGTGGGCACATGGGATGAACGGGACAGATCCTTCTGTTTCGCTTTATCCTGCGTTGAGGTCAAATGCCTTCTCAGTCAGATGCTTGAAAGACAATTAACCACAATAGGCACAGTAGGGCACAATTGAAAACACAATAGAAGAACTATTCTGCTCTAGTGTGTCCTATTTTTTTTATTGTGTTTCAAAAAAAATTTGCCCCTTCCACATACAATGGTAAATGGTCAATTGTAAATTCAATGGTAAATAGTCAATGGTCAATGGTAAATTGAATTCCTTTTCCTATATTTGTAATAATTAAAAGTTAAGCTCATTTCCACATTCTGCACCACATGATTCAGCAAGTAAAAAAAGCTGTAATCATTTTGTTGATTACTTTTTGTTTGCCCTTCCTGGTAAAGGCACAGGTTATGGTCAGTGCCACGGGGAAGCCGACCTCGCTGATTATTTGTTATGGTTCCGGCACATTTTCCCTGCAGATCGCAAACACTTCGGGCAGCACGATGTCCGGTGCCACTTTACTCCTGGATCTGCCTGCCGGGGTCCGTTATATACAGGGTTCTGTCGGAGGTGCGACCGAATTAAATATCACCAATTTAAACCAACCTGTTTTTACGATCCCGGATATTCCGAACAACAGCGCCCATACAGTCACCTACGATGCCATGCTGGTTTGCGGGTACACAAATACCGAAAATTACAACTATATTGTTACCTATAACTCAACCAATTATTCAGGAAATGATACACCTCTTCAGAATTACTATTTTCCTGAACCGGTTATTACCAATATCACCAATGCGACTGCTGTTATCCCTGTAAATACAACCATCACAAGGGATATTACCATTCAGCAGCAAGGGGTCAACTCAACACTCGATACCCTGATCCTTCTTGATGAGCATACTTCGGATATCCAGATAATGTCGGTAAGCCTGGGAACCTTGCATTTATATGTGGGCCCCGGACCTCTGCGGGTGGATACAATTATTATTACAGGGTCGGATTTTCCGGGTGTAAATATGATGTTTGATGCAGGAGAGACAATCATCGTTTCAGAGACCGTCAAATTACTGGGATGTACCAATGGGCAATCGACATTGAAAGCCTGCTGGGGCTGTTATGACCAGACCTGTAATTTTTATGCATCTTTTCCTTCCGTTTCTCCTGCAGCAGGAACCCCTTCTATTACAATGGCATTTACCAATAATAACCATGGATGGGGATTCATTGACAACTCCGGATGGATTGAGTTTACCATCACGAATAACGGAACAGGCGCCGGAACTGCTTTTGACCTGACGGCATTATGCGGTTTTTCTTCAGGAGGATCAACCTATTATCCGAACTCCAACTGGTTAAATAAGATCGATTCATTTTCGGTGAACGGTAACTACCTTCAATCATCCTATAATTATGCAGCCGGCGCCTTAAATGGCCAGTATGCATACTACACAAAATTCAAGTTCACTTCCGATCCGGATGGAGCGGGTACGGGATTGGACGATCTTGACGGTGATGGCTATTTTGATGATCTGCCGGCAGGAAAGTCGATTATCGTAAAAGCACATACATACTATGACTGGACTGCTGCCGTCTCTTCTATCGCCACCGGGAATACATGCGGTTATGGATGGACCAACTCTGCCTGGCAAGGTTTCCGGTACGGTTCTGATTATAAGAACCAATGTCATGTCCAATACGGTGTGAACTGGATACCCAATTCAAACCTTAACCTGTTCATGACCTACGATACCAAAACGATCCAGATCACCATCCCGCCGGATCTTTACGATGCCACACCCGTATGGTTTGAACACCTCGTGAGTACTTCAACAGCGACAACGAGCGATGGCTGTCCGAATGATTCTGTTTTTTACAAGCTGATCCTTCCAAAAGGGGTCAGTATTGCTCCGGGCACAGCCACTTACCAGGGAGTCAGTATGGGAGCGCCCATTATCAGCGGAGATTCCGTCTTTTATATCCTGAGCAGGACCCGTGTTGCTTCGGGTGGGTTGTTTCGTGTTCCATTGCAGGCAAATTGTGCAGTAACCCATTCCCCAACTGCTTCGATCCACGTCGAATTAAAATTCTGGTGCGATAAGATCAGCTATAAAAGCAGGTTCTTCACATACTGGTGCGCCAATTCACCAATCTTTGGAATTCAATGCCCCACAACGGGATGCACGGATCCCTTCATTTCCCGGTTCGTTGTTCAACGAACTACCCTGGGATGGACAGACAATTACCTGACTGCCAGGGTCACCCCGACGACGCCAGGTCTTCGTCTGGATCATGCAATGTCGCTGGATTCCATCCGGGTCGACATCGCCGGAAAGCTGAACGGATCGGTTGACAGCCTTTACTTTCATCTTCAGCATGGTACCCTCCCGGGGGGATGGGGAAACCGACTGTTTTTTGATTACCTGACAGATACACTCTATTTTTATGACTGGGAAACAACTACCTGGCACATTTGTCCAAATGTTCCCGTCAGCGTCGTTAATGGAACAACTTCATCCCTTGATGCTTATTTTGGGAATCTTACGGATATAGGTAATTGCCTTAACGGCATTACATTTTCCCAGGGAGATTCCATCCATTTTGTCGTTTATGGAAAAATAAAAAATGTTACCCAATACGACTGGAGTATAGTTCCCGCTTTCAGGGCCCGGCTGGCATGGAAGGATGTGAATTCAATGAAGTATTGTAATGACCTTGGGACGACATTCAGCATTCTCGGTTCAAAATATAATTTTGCTGCTACTACTTTTTACCAGCAGATCGTCCTGTCGGGATGTACATCCTTTTCCTATGAAGGAATTATTACAGCATCGATGGAGTCCTGCGGCGGTGATATTGCATTCCCCAATGAGATCCGGCCTTTTCTTGTCCTTGATACGATGATATTTACTTTGCCGGAAGGTTTTGTTTACCAGGCAGGAAGCGCCCGCCATACCTATAATGTTGATAACTCTTATTCCTATTCTACTGATGTGATTCCTGATCCGGTTATCTCATTAAACGCCCTGGGAACCAAACTCACCTTTATCAGGAACTCTTCCTGGCACTATTCCGATTATTATGATTGCTCATATGATCTTGACCGGATCACCTTTACCGCAACACCCTCCTGTAAGGCAACAGGGGATTATACCTATACCATCGATGGAAGAGGAAGACAGCAGTTTTATGCCGACGGACAAGGGATTCATTTTACAAGTACGGCTGTCAAATCCATCTCTTATACCGCACCATTAATGGCATTAACACCCCTGATCACTACAGCGGAAGGAAGGGTGGATACCGTAGTGTGGCAGGTGCGGGTGTGTAATTCGCGCGCTTTTGCTGCCAATAATGTATGGCTTGCCTTTGAAAACACCAACAATGGAATACAGATCACAGATATAACCGACATAACTATCCCGGGGACACCGGTACCTATTCCTTTTTCACCATACGAAACCGGAAAAACCTGGTCCCAATTGGGTACATTCTCAGCAAACGCATGCAAGATATACCGGATCAGGGCGCTGTACACAAATTGCACTTACGACAGTGTGCTTGTGCGCCAGGGATACAATTGTGCAGGATATCCCATGAACCCGGAACTCGGATATCCGCCAACCGGGTATCAATGTACTGAAAATGACGCATATATTTATCTCGATCCCAAGGATATCACAATGAACATCACGGTAATTTCTCCTCCTAATCCGGTAAATCTCTGCGACACAATAGAATATGAAGCAACTGTGACGAATTCACAACTATCCTATGCCTATAACCTGAAACTGACGGTAGCCATCCAGCCTGGAACCGGGATCATCAATAATACCTCTGTTTTTAAATTTCCATATACTACCGGTAGCTTTATACCCATCTCCGACCCACAGAACATACCTTTGGGCAGCAATAAATGGGTGTATGATATTTCCAATGATCCGAATGGTGTTCCACTTCTTAAGGGTGTTGACAGTATTCCGCGAAACGGGTATAAACTGAAATTCCATGCCCTTTCCGATTGTAATTTCACCTCAGGAACCTCCTTAAAGCTGACTGCCTCCGGCGCCAATTCCTGCGGAGATGAAAAAACAAGGACTTCCTATGCGCAGCCCATCCTGATTACAGGATTACCATCAAATGTCAATTTATATGTGCTTAGTACGCTGAACAATGATGTTTTTTATACCTGTGGTGCAAATTCCCTTGTATGGGTCAAGGTGATCAACCTGGGTCCTGATTCGGTTTCAAGTATCGAAAAGCTGGGTATTACCATTGACGATGCGTATGATTATGTAGCCAATTCACTTATTGGTATACATAATCCTCCTACAGGTCTTGCGAGCGATAACGTGACCGGAGGTATCCGTTATCTGAATTTCACCATTCCACCCAATCTCCATGTTAACGATTCCATTGTCTTTACTTTTGAACTCCACGATGTAGACCCCGGAAGCCTGCTTTGTGATACCTTGCAGATGGAAACCAGTACACTGCTGGTCGGGAAAGTTTTTTGTACGCTGACAGCAGGCGACAGTTGCGTGATTCAGTCCATTACAGCATCCATTATCACAGAACGTCCGGTCCTGAAAGATCATATCTTTTTCGGCTCTGTCAGGGCAATGAGTGTCCCTTCCGGAACGTCAGGTGAAATTGTCACAGTAAGGTATTCCGTAAGAAACAGTGGTACAGATACACTCAATTCCCAAAATGCAACTATTGTCTTTATTCACGATGCAAATGGAAATGGGTTGCCCGATGAAAACGGCGCTGATTCATTGTATTCCCAAACCATAAGTGTATTGCATCTTCTTCCGGGTGATAGTGTGACTTCAACTGCGGTATTCACGGTTCCTGCGGGTAAAGTATGTGGCCTGCTCGGTGCATTACGTTTAAAGGATAATGTTTGTTCATGTAACAGCGATGTTATCCCTGTTTCAAATATTCATTTTTTCAACGCAGGAAATGATACCACTGCGTGCCAGCAAACACCCTTGCAAATCGGTACACAGGGCACTATCGGCTATGGTTATATCTGGATCCCGGCTACTTACCTGGATTCTTATATCGTACCAAATCCGGTCTTTACCTACCCGGACCCGGTGGCCTCTCCGATAACATTGACTTATATCCTCAACACCACACGGGCCGGAAATTGTTTTACCAAGGACACCATGCAGGTGACTGTCCTTCCTCATAGCACTGCAGAAGCAGGAAGGGACACCCTGATCTGCGAAGGTTCTTCCGTTCAGATTATCAATTCAGGGGCAACAAATTATCTTTCTGTTCTCTGGACTACTGCCGGAACCGGGACTTTTGATAATCCGGCAAATTTGCATCCGGTATATTCTCCCGGGCAGGCTGACATCCTCAATGGGAATGTGCTTCTGACTATGACTGTCATTGGTTGCGGTACCGCCATCGACTACATGACAGTTACTATTCAACCAAAACCCACCTCATTTGCCGGAAAGGATACCTCCATTTGTGTTCAGTTCACCTATCTGATCAAGGATGCATTGGCCGGTAATTCCAGCCATCTGAAATGGTCAACAACAGGTGATGGGGTTTTCAGCGATACTAATGTATTACATCCGGTTTATACACCTGGCTCTGCAGATAAAACAACCGGTTTTGTAAACCTTATATTGACTGTTTCCGGGATCCAACCCTGTGGAAAAGTAAGCGATACAATGAAACTTACCTTTACCCCTCCTCCTTTTATTTCAACAACCCCTCTTGCCAAAACCATCTGTTCAAATACTTCCACAAATATCACCCTAACTGCAAATCAGACCGGTACCACTTTTTCCTGGACTGCCGCACTGATCACAGGTAATATTACTGGATTCAGCAATGGTTCAGGGAATACGATCAACCAGATATTGATTAATAATGGCGTTATTCCGGGAACCGTCACCTACACGATAATCCCGGATAATCAGGGTTGTATCGGAACACCCGTTAATTATCCTATACTTGTCAACCCTTTGCCTTCTATAACCACCTCTCCTCTCTCTGGAAGTATTTGTTCCGGTAATTCAACGAATATCAACCTTCAATCCAGCGTTTCAGGTACCACCTTTGTATGGACAGCGACCGGGAGTTCTCCGAATGTGTCTGGTTATTCCGGCGGATCGGGATCTACCATCATTCAAACCCTCTTCAACTCAGGATGGACCAATGAAACCGTCACCTATCACATCACACCCTCCGCTAATGGTTGCACCGGTATTTCTTCTGATTACGTAATGACCGTCCATCCTGTCCCCGACGTCTACTTCAACCCGCCGGATCAAACAATTTGCGGAAGTTCTGCCTGTCTGATCAACTTGTTATGGCATATTGCAGGAGCAACATTTTCCTGGACCGCTTCAGGAAGCTCGCCGAATGTTTCCGGTTATTCTCCGGGTAACGGTAACGTTATCAGCCAGACATTGTTCAACTCCGGGTACAATATCGAAACGGTTACTTACCATGTTCTGCCTTCAGCCAATGATTGCCAGGGAATTTCCGGAATTGTTGTAATTATGGTCAAGCCTCTGGCAAATGTTTCATTCACTGCTTGCCGCGATATCATTACGACCACGATCGCACAACCCTTTAAACTTAAAGGGGGATTACCCCTGGGTGGAATTTATAAAGGAGCAGGCGTCGACTCCCTGACGGGTATTTTTTACCCTGCTTTGGCAGGAATTGGAACGCATACACTTACTTATTCCTATACCAATATGTATTCCTGCAGAAAGCAAGCTTCACTTACAGAGACTGTGGTTCTTCCCCCTCCTTTCACCTGCGGGGATTCCCTGACCGATGTCAGAACAGGAAAAAAATATCCCTCCATCCATATCGGATCCCAATGCTGGCTTGCAGCCAACCTGAACTATGGAACCATGATCCCTGGCTCAATCTCACAGAGAGATAATTGCATCCCCGAAAAATATTGCCTGAATGATATAACTGCAAACTGCGAACTGGGAACTGCATACTATCAGTGGGATGAAGTCATGCAGTATGACGAGACACTTTCTACCCAGGGATTCTGTCCCCCGGGATGGCACATTCCCAGTGAAACAGATTGGAATACACTTTTTGCAGTTTACATCAACAACGGTTTTGCAGCATGGCCGCTACTTTTTACAGGCTATTCCGGGTTCAATGCCACTCTTTCAGGAACCCGGCATCTCAATAAAACATGGGATTTTCAAGGGTTTGCAACCTTTTTCTGGTCGTCAACGTCACATAGCGTTGATAAAGCCTGGAGTCATGGGATGAACGGGACGGACCCGTCAGTTTCCCTTTATCCGGCGTTCAGGTCGAATGCATTCAGTGTTAGATGTCTTCAGGATTAAATCTAAAATGGTAAAATCTAAAATGGCAATATTATTTTACGATTTTGGATTTTACCATTTTGCCATTTAAGCATATAGCAATCCAGCCATTTCACTTTTTCCTTACACTTTCGAATGCTACTGTAATTTTCTATTTAGAAGCAATGGTTTTTAGGTGAGATGTTTGAAGGATTAATTGTTATTTGTCCTGAAAAGTTAGTACATTTGACACATCTTCTTAAAAATGACTCAGGGAAATTTTGATAGCAATAAGCTGATTAATTATTGGATTGAAAGTTCTGATCACGATTTCAAGACAATGACGGATCTGTTAAACACCAGAAATTATCAATGGTCATTGTTTGTTGGGCATCTGGTGATTGAAAAGCTTATGAAAGCATTATACATTCAAAAAACCAACCAGTTTCCTCCGATGATACATGACTTAAGAAGAATCTGTGAGAAAGCTGGTGTTTTGTTGGATAATCAGCAGGTTATAGCGCTGGATTCGATAAGCCGGTTTAATCTGAATGCAAGGTACGATGATTATAAGCAGGCATTTTACAAGTTATGTACACCCGAATTTACAATGAAATGGGTTGATGAAATTATGATAATGAGATTATGGATAAAGAATCAGCTATAAAACTAACGCAGGATTATCTGATCAAGGTCAGAAGAAGTGATATTGATATTTCTGAAGCATGGCTTTTCGGTTCGTTTGCACGAGGTAATAACAATGAAAACAGCGATATTGACCTCGCCATCGTTTTGTCAAAGAACAATAGGACTTTTGAGACTGAAGTGAAATTAATGACACTCAGAACAGGAGAAGAAACCCTCATTGAACCTCATGCTTTTAACAAAGATGAATTTGAATTGAACAGCCCGATTGTTTATCAAATTGTAAAGAGTGGTTTAAGATTGAATTTTTAATTGTTTTGGATTGACGAGTTTTTGGGATAATATAATGTCCCCTCCTCTTCAGAAAAAAATCTATTTTGGTTTTCTATTGTGCTCTATGTGTCTGCTGTGGTGAAAAAATATGATAACTGATATGAAAATGGAAAATTCAAAGTCATTGACCTATAAAATTCTTCTTCATAAAGAGCCGGAAGGAGCATACACGGTAAACGTGCCGGCATTGCCTGGTTGCATAACTTACGGGAACAATATTGATCATGCAATCGAAATGGCAAGGGAAGCAATTGAACTTTACATTTCTGAACTCAAAGAAACAGGTAAGGAAATTCCTGATGACAGCGCTACATTTGAATATTCCCTCCACCTGATTGATGCATGAATTATTCAGCCCAATGTAGGATTTTCATTATGAAAATGTTGTTTGTTACTAATATCTTTTATTTTTCATTCATTTCATTTTGCCTGTCGCAAACAGCAAACAAACCTTCCCCTACGACTTCTGAAAACCTTGCCTTCATTGAAAACAATGGCCAGATCATTGATCAGAACAACAAACCAAATCCCGGAGTTCTGTATTTGTTGAATACGCCGAGGATGAATGTTCAACTAAGGAAATCAGGATTCAGTTATGATGTCTATGAAGTTAAATATAAGGCTAATCCTCAATATATAAAATCAGATATTGATAATCCTTCTCCACCAAGGCATATATCTGATTCACTTATCCCGGTATATTATTACCATCGGATAGATATTCATTTGGAAGGAATCAATCCTGATTGTGCAATAATTCCCTCTGATCCCCTGCCTGATTACTTCAACTATTTTACTTCATCTGCACCTCCTGAAGGAATAAAAAATGTCGGGCAATTCACGAAGATCACATATAAAGAAGTATATCCGGGAATTGATCTTGAGTTCTTTATCAATAAAGAACATGGATACAAGTACAATTTTGTGATCCATCCGGAAGGGAACATCAGGGATATTCGATTAAAGATCACCGGACCGGAAAATATTATGTTGAATCATGATACACTGAAATTTAGCACTCGATTCGGCGATGTTGAAGAATTAATTCCGGAAACCTTTTATATGATCAATTATTCGAGAGTTGATATCAAGGCACGGTTTGAAAAAATAAATAATGAAGTATATGGATTTTCAATTGACAACCGAATTCCGAAAAATTCATTGCTGGTTATAGATCCTACAGCAATAAGGCTTTGGGGAACCTATTACGGTGGTACGGATTGGGATTGGGAAGGACGATGTTCAGTAGATAAAACTGGCAATGTTTTTTTAGCAGGAATTACCCAGTCACTTAATAATATTGCTACAAGCGGATCATACCAGGATACACTGGCCGGTGGCTGGGACGGTTTCCTTGTAAAGTTCAATGCAGCCGGCCAGCGTCAGTGGGGCACTTATTTTGGAGGAACAGGGAATGAGGATATACTGGCTGGATCAGTCATTTGCGATAAAAGCGGAAATATTTATGTTTCGGGGAGTACTAATTCTACATCCGGAATTGCCTCTACCGGAGCACATCAGACAGTATATGGCGGAGGAATAAATGATTGTTTTATTGAGAAGTTTAACCAGGCCGGTAATAGGCTTTGGGGAACATATTATGGTGGAACAGCCACTGATATTGGCGGAGCGGTTTCAACCGATAAAAATGGGAACGTATTTCTTTCAGGAGAAACCGCTTCAGATACAGGTATCTCTACCCCGGGGTCCTATCAACCAAATCGATACAATACTTCCGCAGACGCATTTATTTCAAAATTTGATAGTAACGGTGTCCGGCAATGGGGTACTTATTTTGGTGGAGAAATGCTAGACCAAGGTAACGCAAGTGCAACTGACAATTCAGGAAATGTGTACCTATCAGGTATAACTTCTTCGTACAACAATATTGCAAGCCCAGGGGCATTTCAGATAACTTATGGAGGAGGTTTTGATGATGCTTTTTTAGCAAAATTTACTCCTGAAGGCCAAAGAGTCTGGTCAACATATTATGGGGGTTCACTTGATGACCGTAGCTTTGATTGTGTTTCCGATGGTGTACAAAACATCTCCTTGGTTGGTCAAACGAATTCTCCCAATGGAATAGCAAGCCTCGGATGTTTTCAACCTGTCTTTGGAGGAGGATATTCCGATGCATTTATCGTAAAATTCGATAGTCTGGGTCAAAGGTTATGGGGTACCTACTATGGTGGAAGCGATGAAGATGAGGCTTACGGTTGTTCAATTGGATGGAATAATGAACTATTCATGGCTGGCATTACTAAATCAACCAATAATATTTCATCAACTGATTCTTATCAACAAGTTTTAGGAGGTAGTTATGATGGATTCCTTGTAAAATTCGATGCTTCCGGACAGCGACAATGGGGTACGTATTATGGGGGGAGTTATTTGGATAGGTTTAACAAATGTAATTATGCCATTGATGATACTATTTACATGGCTGGATATACTCAATCATCAAATAACATTGCCTCTCCGGGTTCATTTCAGGAAGTTTTTGGGGGAATGGAGGATTGTATGTTGATAAAGTTTCTCGATTGCTGGCCAATCGACACCGCCGGGCCAATAATAGGACCCGTCATTGGATGTAAACCATCAACCAGTGTTAATTATTCAATTCCACCACTTGCCCATGCTGTAAACTATATCTGGACATTTCCCCCAGGTTATACCATTGTTGCCGGCGCAGGAACGAATAGTATTTTTGTTGATCTAAGTATTTCAGCCAGTTCAGGGACGATTTGGGTAAAAGGAGTTAATAAGTGCGGGGATTTTGGAGATTCTGCTTATCTAAATGTCACCGTTCACCAACGGCCTGTACCTGTTATCTCGGGACCAAATAATACGTGTGCTGGTCCGGGCAAGGTTTATACCACACTTTTTGGACAATCAAATTACCAATGGAGCACTTCACCAGGAGGAGTAATCACCAGCGGGGGAACAACAACTGATAACACAGCAACCATTACCTGGAATGTGGTGGGTATCCAGCATGTCTACGTCAATTATACAGATGCCAATGGATGTGATGCGTATACCCCCACTGATTATATTGTCCAGGTAACCACAAGTCCATCTGTTGGTATAACTATCAGTACAACCTCTGATACTGTATGCTCAGGCACACTGGTTAATTTCACAGCACTTCCTCAAAATGGCGGCGGGAATCCATTTTATCAATGGAAAGTCAACGGTTCAAATGTTGGCGGTAACTCTTCTGCATATTCGTATGTGCCATTGAATAACGATTCGATTACTTGTATATTGACCTCTTCAATCAGTGGGTGCATCATGAATAACCCTGCAACATCCAATATAATTATCATGGTGGTAAATCCTATCCTGCCTGTTGGAATTTCAATAAGTGCATCTGAGAATCCATTTTGTGCAGGATCTACCATAACTTTCACTGCTACTCCAACCAATGGAGGCACACCACCCTCATTCCAGTGGATAGTAAATGGCGTGGGTGTTGGTTCCGACAATCCTGTTTATTCTTATATTCCAAACAATGGAGACGTGGTTTCCTGTGTTTTGAATTCCAGCATCCCATGCCCGACAGGCAATCCTGCCACATCAAATACCATAACGATGGCTGAAAACACAAATGTAGCCGTCAGCGTTACGATTTCACCCTCTGCAACCATGGTTTGTGAGGGTACTTCGGTAACTTTCACTGCAGCACCTATCAATGGTGGAACTCTTCCGGTTTACCAATGGTTGGTTAATGGCTTGGGAGGCTACCCTTCTGCCTCAACGATGATATACGTGCCAGCGAACGGGGATATAGTTACATGCGTACTCACTTCCAATGCCGCATGTGCAAGCGGTAACCCAGCAACCTCAAATGCAGTTAACATGGTGGTAAATCCAAACCTGCCGGTTTCTGTTACAATATCAGCTTCGGTCAATTCTGTTTGTGCTGGTACTTCTGTAACCTTCACCGCAACCCCTACGAATGGCGGAACTTCTCCGTCCTATCTTTGGAAGGTGAATGGTGGAGGCGTTTACCCGAATGTATTTACGATGACTTATGTTCCGGCTAATGGGGATATCATTACATGTGTTCTGACTTCTTCCAATACCGTTTGTGTTTCGAATAATCCTGCCACGTCGAATGCAATCTCAATGGTTGTAAATCCATTGAATCCGGTAAGTGTTTCAATAAATACTCCAAATAATCCTTTTTGCCAGGGATCGACCGTTACTTTCACTGCAACCCCGACAAATGGAGGAACCACACCTTCATATTCGTGGAAAGTAAACGGGGTTGGTGTTGGAGGCAATAGTCAAAATTATTCATATATCCCTGCAAATGGTGATCTCGTGACATGTATTTTGAACTCAAATATTGCCTGCCCGACTGGCAACCCGGCCACTTCGAATACGATCACAATGATTGAGAATACGGTAAACCCGGTGAGTATAGTTATTACAACACCTGTCACTACTGTTTGCACCGGGACATCTGTGATCTTCACTGCTAACCCGACCAATGGGGGAACAACGCCTAATTACCAATGGAAAGTGAACGGGGTTAACACCGGTTCAAATAACTCTCAGTTTACCTATACGCCTGTCAATAGCGATTGCATCAGTTGCATCCTTACTTCAAATATGGTTTGTGCCAGTGGCAACCCGGCCACTTCCAATTCAATTTGCATGACCGTCAATCCGAACCAACCGGTAAACATCAGTATCAGTACCCCGATAACCACAGTTTGTGCAGGCACCCAGGTTACATTCACGGCATCTCCGACAAACCAGGGCACGCTGCCGCAATATCAATGGAAGGTAAACGGGGTTGGTGTTGGAACAAGCAGCCTTACTTATTCCTACGTTCCGCTCAATAGCGACCAGGTTTCATGCATTCTTACCTCAAACGCAATATGCCCGACCGGCAACCCGGCAACGTCCAACACGATTACCATGACGGTCAACGCAAATATGCTGGTGGGTATCCTGATCTCAGCTTCCACCAACCCGGTCTGTTCAGGGATCTCTGTCACATATACAGCTATCCCGACAAATGGTGGAACCACCCCGGTTTACCTGTGGAAAGTCAACGGAATTAATGCCGGGACCAACAGTACCACCTACCAATATGTTCCTGTAAACGGCGATCTGATCACATGCACACTAGCCTCGAACCTGACCTGCACAAGCGGAAATCCAGCCACAAGTAACATTATTACGATGGGTGTTGCCGCTTCGCCTGTTGTTACCCTTACCCGGTGCAACGACTCAATTACAACAACTACTGCACAACCCTTCCGGTTGAAAGGCGGGATTCCATTAGGAGGAACTTATTCAGGTCCCGGGGTGACAAATGGAATTTTCTACCCTGCTATTGCAGGAGCGGGAACGCACATCATTACCTATATCTATACAAATGCTGCGTTGTGTTCTGCCAGCGCAATCGTGACAATCGTGACGCGTTACGCGTTACCTTTAATTTGTGGGAACCCGCTGACCGATATCCGCGATAACCATGCATATCCTACCATCCAGATCGGTTCGCAGTGCTGGCTGGCGTCAAATCTTGAGTTCGGCACCACAATCCCCGAAACGCAGAACCAAC
>JAPLDH010000027.1 GCA_026391355.1 Bacteroidota bacterium
GACCCTCAAATTACAGAAACTAATAATGAAATTTGGAAAGCGAAAAAGATAAAGTATTTTGAAAAACAGATATTGCAATTAAAAAAAACAGGTTAGAAAATAGTTGATTATCTGTGTCTTGTGAAGAGTTATATAGTAGGTACAAAACCACAAATACATTTTTACTTGTACTACTAATACTTGCCGTTTTTATTGAAGCAGGGTATCTCAATTCCAGGACAATCGGGTCAAGAACCGCGGTATCGAAATTATATCTGAATCAAAAAAATGACTATAACGATTACAGCAAGGACGCTGTTTATTATCTTAAAGTTGCTGACAAAGGATTTTACAGGATAAATAAAACCGAAAGAAAAGGTGGTTCGCTCTCTTTCCCTTTCAATGATGCCAAAGCACAGGGATATTTCGGGACATCATCCTATGCTTCATTTAACCAGATATACTATACCCGTTTCCTGGAGGAAATGAAGATCATTAAAAAGGGGGATGAGTTTGAAAGTCGATTTTCAACAGGTCTGGCAACACATCCCCTGATATGGTCAATTGCCAGTATTAAATATTACCTGTGTTTCCAGCCAAATAATTCATTGAAAGGTTTAGGCTATGACTCACTTGCACAGACAGGTAATGTAATTATTTATAAAAATCGACAGTTTCTGCCTTTAGGTTTTACATATACCCGATATATTCCTTTCGATCAATTTAAGAAGTTGTCTGACGATCAGAAATTTATTGTTCTTCAAAAGGCCTGTGTTGCAGAAGAGCCTATTCTTCTTGATGTTAAGAAAAAATTGACCATCTTTAACCTGAAAGATACGTCAAAAAGCTATCCGTTTTCAGAATATCTTCAGGATATCAGCCGGTTAAGAACAGATACATTATCAACGACACAATTCCACGAAAACCACATCCTGGGCAGCATTACCATAAGAACCCCGGGATTATTGTTTTTCAGCATTCCATTCGACAAAGGCTGGCGTGCCCTGGTTGATGGGAAAAGGGTTGAACCTGTCTTGTGTAATATCGGATTTACAGGATTAATGCTTGAAAGAGGTAAACATAGTATCGAGTTACAATTTATCCCAAGATATTTTTCATTGAGCATGGTTTTCTCGATCGTTGGTATTATTTTATATCTCGGATTATTGTTAATTGACATTTTAATATGGAAAAAGGGACCCCGCTTTCTCAAAGTCTTTTTCTTTAACCGCTAAGACGCCAAAACGCAAATAACAGAAAATCAATTATATTATTTTTAGCGTCTTTGCGACTTTGCGGTGATTCAATCCTTTTGAGACTGTCCCTCCTGTTGGTGAGTTTTTTACATGCTAAATCCCAGTTGCTGAAAAAAGATCAGTAAAAGTGAAGGTTTCAGGGCGATAGTAAAGATCAAACCGAAGATAGCCCCCCATAAATGAGCATCATGCCCGATATTATCCTTGGCCCGTTTGCTCATCCATGCCTCATATAAGATATATATGACGCCAAAAACAGGTGATGGAATTCCTATGGGTATAAAAAAAAGAAAGATCCTTCCCGAGGGATAAAGGATAATGCTTGAGAAAACAACTGCTGAAATAGCGCCAGACGCCCCAACGGCATTGTAAAACACATCGTTCTTATGTTTGCCGAATGCCGGGATCACTGAAAGGAGGAGGCCTCCGGTATAAAGGAGCAGGAAATAAAGAAGATGTCTTACAGGGAAATAATTCTGAAAATAGGTCTCAACAATTACTCCGAAAGAATATAAAACAATCATGTTGATCACCAGGTGAATATATCCGGCATGGAAAAACCCATAAGTAAAAAAACGATACCAGTGATTGCTGTGCTTTACATCATAAGCGTTGAATTTAAACCTGTCGAAGATCTCAACGTTATTAAAACCAATAACTGATATAAGAGAGGTTAGGATGATTATGACTATTATAAGAGTCATAAGGAAATTATTGATTTGTTGAATTATTGACTTGTTGATTTATTCAATTTCTGCCCTGTGCCTTTGTGCCTTTATTACCCTATTTTTCGACTTCCGTCTTCTGGTCCTTCGTGTAGTCATGTTCAGATCCGAGCACGCTATGGGGGATCAGGAAAACGATCAGGAGAATGATGGAAGCAATGATGGTCCAGGCTTTTCTTTCCCGGTCACGGGTCTGGAAGATGATGGCTACTATCCAGAAAATGAAGGCAACCAGCGACTTATTGTCTGTCATGTCATGGCCGAATGGCCAGCCGGTCCAGTACGCATTAAATGAATATTTCTGAACAATAGGTCCAAGGAACAATCCACCGATAAATAATGTGATGAGGGTAACCCATGAGTACAGGTATGTATATTTCCCTTTAAAGATCACTTCAAGGCCGGCTCTCGTGGAGAAAAGCATCGCCATGAAAATCGTTAAGATATGGCAGAGGAGTATCCACATCGGGATGGGGCCTTTGAACCGAATCTCAGCGGGTTCTTTATTCAATAGATTTGATTTACCATTTTTAATCAGGTACACCTGGTATTTAACCTTTCCAGCAATAGGCTGATGGGGAATAAACGCAATCAGATCTTCACCCTGGCGGGTCATCGGAAGTGTTGTCCAATTGTCATTGCTACTCATTCTTATAAACTTATATTCACCTTTGATGGATGTATCGGAAACTGTAATCTTAACTTTCGCATCGTCGGCTCCATCATAGGTGCGGATCAGTGCATACTTGAAAACCTCATTACTGATCGTGATTTTCCCGTTCATGGGGTAAGTAGGACCGGTCATCCGCTGATATCCGGCGAAAAACAGGGTAAACCAAAAAGCAAATATCCATGCTATTATATTGAGAATATACCTGACATTCTCTTTGACAATACTTTTATCACCCTTTTTATCTTTAATAGATAGAATTAATGCATAAATCCATCCCAAGATAGTCCAACCCAATAACCAATTTATTAAAAAGATTCTTTTGCCTTTAATTTTATTATAACCAAAAAAAGTTGGAATAAAATTTATTAATAACCCGCAGGCAGATAAGAAGGCATAAGTTAAAATTTTTTCTGTAATACTCATAACGATATATTGCTAACTGGACACAAAATTAATCATTCTTACAATTATTTCTGTTGAAAATCCTATTATCCCCTTGAGAATAACAATTTCCTGTTATCCCAAAATCGACGGCATCAAATTTTTGTGGAATTATGAATTTGTAAATAATTCAGGTTGAATGACATAATGTAGTTTTGCAAGCATGAAAAGGTTAGCAAAAGGTTATCAATCAGAAAAAAGAAGGAGCATTCAGGTCTACGGATAAATCTCACGAGATAGTTTCAATTGGGAAACCACGGATTAAAATTTCGGCAATAAAAGGATTGGATGTTTCATCATCAAGCGTATTAAAAGTATGCAATTCGAGTAACGTATATTTGACGAGAATTTTTTTTATAGGTTCATAGTCTATTACCAGGGATCCACTGAATTTATCGTCCCATAAAGCCAAATCAATATCAGAATCTTCATGAATCATACCATTGGCAATCGAACCAAAAAGATAAGCTTTTTGAGGATTATACCCAAGTTGGCGTAATTCGTTGATAAATTGGCCTGATGTTCTTATTGCAATCTGCTTAGTAACCATAAACGTATTTCATTTGCTTTTTTAATACTGTCTTGAGAGTATATTTTTGTGCATTGTTTATAAAAATTACTTGTATAGTCTGAATATCGTCCTTCTATATTCCAGGCATTCATTACCGCCATATTTTCAAGGTATTCATCAGGCATGTTTAGCTTTGTTTGATTATGAATACTTACCAGATTATGAACCCTGGGGGGAAAATTTTGTTCATTATCTTTTACCCAGTGAGCTTTTAATAATTTTTCAAGCATCAGATGACAGGTAAATAAGGCAAACATATATTGTTTACCTTTTAGGAGCACATCTGTTGATTTCCAGTCGTATGCTGAGGAATCAATCCAATATCTGATATGGTCTTCCTTTGTCACACAAAAAATGATCTGATACTTTTAAAAATCCAAATTTACATAAATAATCTTCGAGTCCACTCCAAAAAGTGTTCATTTTAGATCAACGTCTGGTAATTTGCTATGCCCCAATGAATAAGCAAATTAAAGCATCCAAAGATCTAAATTTTTGATATATCACCCCTACCAATGTCCAAAGCGGGACAGGGGTGTAACTATCCTCTATTACCCTGCTGCACTTTGAAAGGATTAGAACTTTTAATCTCTCCGTCCTGGATTCGATGAAAGTAAAAAACCAGAATTTGTTGATTTTTATAAGAAAGTAGTGATACCAAATGAAAAATCATTTGTTCCGGATCAGTTTGATGGTGCGTTCGAGCCTGGCGCTGTTTGCATCCAGCTTAATAGTTGCGGTGTAAATACCGTTTGCCATGCTGCCGGCATCAAATCTGAAAGTATGATCACCCTGTGTTTGTGATTCGTTGATTAGGGTCTTCATGGTTTCTCCGAGGAGGTTGTGAATAACCAGTGTTACATTACCATCAAACGGCAGTGAGTAATCAAACATCGTTTCATTACTGAAAGGGTTCGGATGATTATCGAGTGTCAGGTCACTGGCAGATAAATTTTCCGGGATACCGATAGGGGATGCCTCGATAACATCGACACTTAGGATTGCATCCGGAATCGGTTTGGCAAACTGATCTGCAAGCTCATTCATCTGGTTGGCAACAAGCGATAAGCGGATTGAAGTTCCAACCGTGAAGTCGCCGGTAGTTCTCAGGCGGAGGGTTACCAGGTTTGCATGACCATTCAGGCTTTGCGGGTTCAAGGTATGCCATCCGATCCTCAGTTCATTGCCGTTCACATTCCAGTCTAACAGACCACCATCCATTATTACATCCTTCACTTCGACGAGGTTAGCCGGGAAGTTCAGGATCAGGGAGGTTGCGCCTACCTTCATCGGGTTCACAACATAAACCGGGAGGTCAAATTCCCTGTTCGGGCTGACCTGTTTGGTTTGGCCATATGTGAGCCGGACTTTGGCAGAAGCATCCTTTGCACCGCCTACAAGATAACTGGCGTTGAAGTTACCGGTAACCTGTGCAAGAAGATCCTGAATCTGGTTTGCACCGCAAACGTTGACCATGATGTCTTCATCTGCAGAGGTCGGGTGATTGCCTTCACAAGCCACCGTTACACCAGCTTTTGCATATGACCATGGAAGCCTGTCAAAACAAGCACCCATTGAACCCGGGCAATTGCCGCCATACACAAAATATGCCTGGATACGCTCAGCATCCGTAGAATTGATCTGCTCATTGGGAAGACCTGAACCAGCGCCATAAACATCACCAGCCCAGAA
>JAPLDH010000050.1 GCA_026391355.1 Bacteroidota bacterium
AATATAAAGGAAGAAGTCGATGCTTGGCAAACGAACAGGAATAACAAGAACAGTAAAATAAATTGGCAGTTCACAACTAAAGATGCTCGAATAAAATTGAAGAAACTTTATCCGTCAATTCATGATTAACATAACACTAGCTGTAGAGTTTCTTTGCAAACTATAGTCAATAACAAAAAATATTGCTTTTCTATTAGTGTTTTGCAAATAATCAATAGCACCGATTGATCTTGAATTAGTTCCTGGAGATATAACCGATTCAAAGGTTCTATTAAAATATTCCCCACTCATTTCAATAATTGATACGGGATGCCTCCGTCGGTTCTTTCCCAATAGATCTAAGGATAAATAGTTTACCTTTTCGGTATCAGTAGAAACCGGCACATAACCAATTTCAATGCAATGTTGCAATTCATTTAAATAACGAAATCCATGTGGAGACTTAATATCAGGATCCTTGATCCCTCTATTATCGGCCTGATGGAGTAACCCCGCAAGAACACAAGATTTTCCTGAACCTGGTATTCCGAGAAAATATACATCAGTATTTCCTTGGGGTATGCGTGGCAGATCTTTCCAATCGGATTGGTTTTGAAAAAATGTTGGAGGATTAAGAAATAGTTCAAGTGCAGCTTCTGTAATAATCTGAGATTCTATCAAATCAAGCTTTGATATTTTCCTGGAATTAATAAGATCTTTGATTTTTTGTGCCGGGTAATTTTCGGGATTTAATTTGATATCAAGTAAGAGTAATTTCTTTTCAATATTTTTTTGTTGATTTTCTTCAATATAAATTTGCGCCTGAGAAAAGTATTTACCATTTGGATATTTATGAATATATTGTTCACAACTTTCTTTTGTATGTTTTGATTGATTCCAAAATTTATCTTCTTCAATATCTTTAACCTTTTTCTCTTGTTTTTCTTTACGAAATTTTTCTGTCATTTCTTGAAGGATTGACTCCTCTGGCCATGTTATGCCAACTTGTTGGCCATCCTTTCCATCAACATTCAGATTCGCTGCTCTATAACCAAAAATGTAAGGCCAAAGAATCATAAAATGAATGATTAAAAGAATAATCAACCCTAAAAACATACTTTGACCTCCTAATTGAAATTCTCGAAGCATAGAAGTAAGGTCTTCATTATTCTTGAATTCAAATGAAAATGGATCATTTTTGCCTTGCTGAGTTGCCTGTGAAAATGTAATAATTTGATTTTTCCATTCTTCTCTTTGCAGGCAGATATTTCTTAATATTTTTGGAATTTTAATCCAATTCCAAGCATTAACTGAGTTCAATTCACTTGTAATAATAGAATTTGCATTAGACTTTAATAAATCATAAACCGGTGATTGCATTTTTTTATGAAGAACATCAACCATTATGCGTTTTTGGTCTTCATCCTTTCCACCATCTAATTTGAAGCCGAATTTTAAATAGGTCTGCAAATCCGATTTATTCTTTATTGCATTATCTAATTCAATTGAATAAGTATTGCACTTTTTATCAACATATGCTTCAAAATTGTCAAATAATTGACTTCCTTCGTTTAGCTCTTTAACTGCAATATCCGTGATAGCGTTCTTTCTTTGCAACTCTACATTAAGAAAATGGGTAAAAAAGAAGAATGTTATAATACAAAATACTCCATATCCAGCAATGAGAATTATTATCTCAACAAGTTGATATTTTTTTTGATTGATCTCGACAGCTTTAATTTTTGTTAATAAAAATACTAACCCCAAAGCCACCCCCATGCTAAAAATGGTAATAGGAATACTTGTAACAAGGCTGCCAAGAAAGATGTAATTTAAGCCTAGAAATACTCCAATTCCTAAGAGAATGATTCCTACTAAACTTATTATGTCAGCAAATTTGAAATCTTCTAACTTTCCCATAATAAAATAATTTATCTAAATGAGTTTTAAATTTACTATATTCACTCAATCGCAATGTTGTTATATGTAAAAAAAACATGTTAGTCCTATTATGAGGATTCTGTCGCTGATTTTACCTCGAGAATGAATATTGCTATCAATAATTTTTCTCAAGTATTGCATAAAACTGTCGATTCCTTGCCAAATGTTCTAAAATTTATGAAAAAGAGGGTTACAATTTATTTAGGATTGCAACTATATTTATGAATTTACAAGTTTTACATTGAACTTTTTTTTTATCTCCTAAAAGGAGGGTAACATTAAGCAATATTAGATATTTTTTTGATTATCACAATATGTTCTGAAGAAAATATTGCTAATCAACGTAAATAACAATATATAACAGTATATTACTTAGTTACGACCAAAAAAAAGCGTACAGGCCATTCTGGCCTGTACGCTGGAATCTTGACGCAAGGAAAAGGTTCAGAATGTGATCTTGTTTTCCACATCTGTGATGCTTGCATCGAAGGATAACTTGAGAAAATCAATGACTTTCTTGATTCCGGGTGTGAAATTGGTAGTGAAGACATTCCCGTCTGAATCGTTCAATCTCATGGAACAGTTGAAATCATTGGAAGAGATCTGAAAGCGTTCCAGTTCTGATCGGGTCTGCACCAGCTTGGCTCTTTTCTCGACGATAAGCTGGAGATTTTCAACCTTTAGGATCTTCTCCAGCATGGTCATCTCTTTCTTCGGCTCGGGTGCAACGATGATAGCCTTTTCAGGTTCAATGGTCAGCAATGGCTTTCTTTCTTCTTCCGTTGCCGTGATAACTGTGATCCCTGCGGAAACAACTGCATTTTCTTCAGCAGTGTGAGCTTTTCCGTTTCCGCCATTCTTTGCAACCGGTGCTGTGATCTTTGTCATTTTGTTGTGCTCTTTGCCCAAGAGACTTTTTTAGGCATCTGGCTCGCCTGTTATCGTGGGTGGGGGAGGGATTACGTGACGCGTGACACGTGACGCGTGACAGGTGACACGTGACAAAAAAGTTATTAACAATAGTATTACCTTTTGCTTGTTTAACCGATAAAGCTGAAAATATCAAGGTAATGCATGAAATAAAATCACACAGGGATTTGGATGTATGGAAGGTTTCAATGGATTTTGTCATTGAGACACAGATGGAAATTGCCCAACGTTTGAAGTACATCAAATCTATAGAACAATATAAAGATACTCTGGATAGGATCAGGAAGATGCTTTTAGGACTGATCAGGCGAGTGACGCACCACACTTCTTCATGATGCGTCACGTGTCACGCGTTACGCGTTACGTTTTTTCCTTGGAGCCGATTTTAACTTCACTGTCTCAATGGTCTTGGTTTCTTCCAGGCGGTTGACATAAGCGGTGTAGTCATGTCCAAATTGGTCAGGGCTTTTCAGTTTTGCGATTTCAATGGAGATGTAATCCTCATCCTTGTATTTATGTGAGAACTTTACGAGATCTTCGATTTTGAAGTTGATCTTAATGATTTCAAGGCCTTCGATTTTCTTTCCTTTTCCGATGTAGTTTTTTACAAAATTTTTCATGGCTGTGATTTTTAAGGTTAATTTATATGCAAGTGTAATTAAGACCATGGAGGGGTACTCAAGTAGGAACTGGAATACCGAACACCTGCAGGATATGCCGGGAAAATTCTTGAATGAGTAGCACTTTCACCCCGGAATGGGATAATAGCTTAGCATAGGAATTAAACAAAGAGCGCAGACATCAAATTTTTGCAATTGCATCAGGGAAAAGAAAATCAGGCGGCCTGAATGATCAAAGAAAAAAATGCCGGAACGTGCCACAACCAGATGATAGTTATCCCGAAAGCGCATTACCCCTGGCAAATTATTGACTACACCTGTTAACGAGCATGAAAAAAGCCACCCCGGTTACCCGGAATGGCTCTATTGAAAGGATTTCTTGACTAAAAGGATGTGTCTTCCAGGACAGGCTCAGGGACCGGAACTTCGCTGGTCACTTCAGCCGTGGTTTTTTCTTCTGAAGCAGCGTAGGAAGAGTCAATGCCCAGGATATAATCGGCAGACTTTTCAGCCCTGGCGGCAGCCCACATGATCCATTTCTGGTTGTTACGAAGCGCAGATCTAACAATGGTAATCCTTAAACTAGTTTGGTAATGAGAACGTTACTAATCACTCTCAACCACTCAAACGAATCGGCCTTATTTCAACTCTAATGACTCTAAATTCTTTAACCAGTTATTAAATCTTGGAGATTTTTCCCTAATTCGAGTTAGTCCTATAGCCTCAGCGAGAATTTCACCATAAACAATTTTATTGTATCCTTTTATGATACGTTCTAATCTGTGCGATGGAGAGGTAGCTTTATTATTGTTAATCATTTCTGGGTTAGGAAAGTCGGTTAAAGTTTTTTCCAATTCTTCGATTCCTACTAGATCAGTGGGCGGGATCTGACTTTTAATAACATCAATGTCGTTAAATAGTAGCCCTTCAAATTCATGTAATTGTAAGTAAGGAATAAAACGATGGTGTACTTGAGGGTCAAAACTCTGCAGCATGGCTTTTTCTATGAAATCAATTCGCTTAGATTTATCCGTTATTGCGTCCGCCTCCTCCCATCCGGGGAATCCATGTTTTGAATACATCCCATAGTAATCGATAAATGTAGTTACATAAGCGTCGGATTCGGATTTTAAGTGTATATGAATTTGTTGCTTAAGTTTACTCCAATTCACAATGCCTCCATGCGAGGCTTTGATCAAAGGCGTTTGTATGAACATATTTTTACTTATAAACGTAGGCTGTAAAATAGCGTTAGCAAATGCCTGTTCCGTTGGCCCTTCGCAAATCATTATAATTCTCTTCATAAGCAACAACTAGATATTAGGCTGGCCTGTCGTTATTATATTTCTTTTCCAAAGATCGTCAATAGTGTACTCTTCAAGCCAAATTTTTAACTTACCAGAATCAAGACGTTCAAAAATGCTTTCTCCATTTTTTTGGTCTACAGTTATCACGTCTTCTGGTTCAAAATGGCTAATTAGATCGGTTGATTGAGTGGCAATAATTACCTGGCTATTTTTTGCCGCGGCTGATTTTATTAATCCAGCTAATTTTGCGATAGCAGTTGGATGCAACCCCAATTCAGGTTCATCAATAATTATTGTTTCAGGTAACTGCGGTTGTAAAAACAAAGTAGTTAACGAAATAAACCGAATCGTACCATCTGATAAATCATTTACACCATAAATGGATGAACTATATTTACTTTGCCATCTAATTTTAAGATTACCATTATTTTCAGGTCTAAAAAAGAAGTCTGCAAAATATGGTGCGATACTTTGAATAGTTTTGATAATAAGGTTGTATACCACAGGGCTTTTCTTTTGAATATTGAACAAATATGCCCCTAAATTACTCCCTGTTTCATATAGATAGTATTGATCATTATCTATGTTGGATTCTTTACTAAATGGAGAATTCTCCCCAGTATCATGAAAATGATATTTGGCCAGCTGATTGAGGTATTTACGAATATATTCTGCTCGAGGCATTGACTGAAGCCTCAAAGCGGATTCGGGCCCAAATGAAGCGATTTCAATAGGATTATTATAATAGGGATTCTTACTATACCACATACCCTCCTTGGTAAAAACAAAACCATTATCACCTTTCTTAATAGTGAATGAATATCCATTTGTACCTTGGAAATATAAATGGGTGGAAATTTCCTGAGTTAACTTTTCTCCTTTATGAAGGAATGTTTCAATCCCTTTTAATGCAGCAAATTCCTGTAAATTATGTTTGTTTATATGCTTGAGGAAATCGAAAAAGTGAAGAAAATTACTTTTTCCACTGCCATTAGCCCCTATCAGAATATTTATATCACGAAGCGGAAGGCTTAGCTCCTTTATGGACTTAAATCCACTTATGTCAATTCTTCTCATTTGACGCTGGTTAATTCTTTCTTCGTTAATAATCTCGTTAATAATCTTAGTGTGCTCTATCTTGTTCCCGTTTTGATCTTCAATGTTTTTTATTACGGATTTCGATTTCATTTTGTGCAAGTCGTATAGCCTTTAATGCCACTTCCTCACCTTTTGTTACATTAATAATCTGATCCGCCAGCCAAAGGGTAAGAAGTTCATTCTTATCTGCATGATAAATTTTGGCAATCATTGGAATTTGCTCTTTCTTAATTTGTCGTATGCCTTTTTCTATTTTACTCAATTGCGCAGTGTCCATGTCTAGTAAAGAAGCAACTTGACGGAGATAAAGTTTTTGCAACTCTCGGAGTATCCTTATTCTGCTACCAAACCGATTTTCCATAGTCTGATTTTGACTTGTCAATAAATGGCAAATATATAAAAAAGTTTACCAGATGAATTAAAAGTCAACAATAATTCGTCAAAACTTCAATGACTATTTAGATAAGATCTGAGGACCTTCCACGGGCACTCAAGTAGGAACTGGAATACCGGACACCTGCAGGATATGCCGGAAAGCCGACGCTTTTCCACAGTTTCTTCCACAGCTTCTTCCACAGTTTCTTCCACAGTCTTCCCGGCTGGCAGTGGTGATGATAATAATTCTCCTCTCTTCACATTCTGATTTCAGTGATGGAGGTTGAAAATATAGAAACGAATAATCAATTGTAAATGATGCTTATAGCAGCCAAAACAATGGCAATAAGTGGTTATAAATGCCGAAGTATTGAATTATTAAATTTTGTTTGTATATTTCACTGACGCATCCACTATAAAGGAAAGATTGGTTTCTTGCTTGTCGTTCATAAAATTTTACTGTTCCAACATGACATTACTTCAATTTTGAAAATCCTGAAAATCGAATTAATCCTATCTTATGTGAGAAAGTTTTTTCTAAACCAATACTCAAAGAATGGATCCAGGAATGAAGGATCTCCTGTATGAAAATCAAGAATATCCTTTTGTTCAAGAGTGGCTTTATTTTTACGAATATTGTTTGGGGTACCAATATTAAATTTTGACATTGCTTCAGCTGATGATAATTGTTTAGTACCATTAATAATTGCAATTAGTAAATTAATCTGAGTATTATTCAGATTATCGATGGCCTCCTGGTAGAATATGGTGTTGGTATCCATGACACGATTAATACATTCCAGAACAATTGCTCTGGTCGCCGTTTTTTCTGAAACTATCCAAACTTCATTTGCCAGTTGTTGCACGTAATATGGATGATCCCTGGCCGTTTCAGCAATTAAGGAGGCCTCTTGAATGGCTATATGTTTACCGGTCTTATCAAAAGCTGTTTGAATGAATTGAATCCATTGATCCCTGTGAATTTTTTGCAAAAGGATCAAATCACCAAACCGGTAAAAAGGATTTGATTCGGTGTTAAATATTTCCAACATCATGTGGCGCTTGCTCCCATATAGACAATAAGATACTCTTTGATGTTGCATCCAGAAGGAGCGTAATTCTTGTAATAGGTTATTTGATGAATCAAGTTTGGTAATATTCTGAAATTCATCAATACACACGATAATCCGGATTTTCTTTTTTTGTGCAATTGTTTCAGCCAAATTGAGTATTTCTTCCTTAGCTTTTTTTACTTCCTGCCAGTCGAAGCTTACGGAAAAGTCATGCTGTGGATCTATGCCAAACGATATACGGGGCACCAGTTTTTTGAAGAAGTTTTTACCTGCTTCCAGGATTTCCTCTTTCTTCGTAATTGTCGCTCGGAATATTTCCAGGCAGAAGGATTGGTAAAAACTCTCTTCATTGCGGAAGGATTGCATATTTATAAAAGCAAAACGGATATTTTTATCAGTGATGCTCTCGGCGGATTGAGCCACAAGAGACGACTTTCCCCATCTTCTGGGTGAAATGAGAATTGTATTGTTTCCACTTTGAAAATTATTTCTGAGGCGGTTAATTTCCTCAGTCCGGTTTATAAAATAGGGCCCCGTAACCAGGTTACCAAATTTGAAAGGAGAGTTCATAATAATGAAAATTTATTACCTTTTAGTATGATACCACATGGTATTATACCGTTTGGTATAATTAACAAAAATACAAAAAAGTTGAAAGACTAGTCTCATGCGATTAACCTCATGATATTCAAAGTGAGTTTTTATTTTTTAGGTTTTCATAATGAAGTAAACGAGTCTAAACCTTCCGCAGTTCATCCAAAAAAGCAGGTTTACGTGGATTGGCTGATTCAAGTTCTTTGATCAGGATAGTTACACGGGCCTTTTCGCCAAGTTTCCTCAAACGCCTCAACCAGCGGCAACACTCCGCGTAATCCTTTCTGCCTTTGTGCAATGTTAAGCAAGTATTCATTCCATTGGTGGACAATTCCCGGGAAAATTTTATCTGATATCAATCCCTGATTGCAAAGTTCTTTCGCCCTGGAATAATTTTTTGCTGAGATGGCTTTTTCGACGAATTGTCTACGGATTTCTGGCAATTGGATCATGGTTTCCAGATATTTTTCAGCTACTTCCTCTCCCTCAAATCGCTCAATCACATTTTTTCGTATTTCAACAATCCTCTCTTCATTGTAATGACCCGCATTTGATTTTTCCAAGCCATCAAGGATGGCAAAGAGACTCATCTTTTCGATATCGTCATTCAATAGATCACCGGCGATTTCTAATACAGCGAAATCCCAACCGTCAATTTCCATCCCGTCTTCGTTGTAGTACTTCATACAAAGATCAAATGTCTCTTTCCGGATGGGTTCCGGCATCTCTTTTTGACGAATAGCTGTATCCAATAGGTCCATGGCCTCCTCGATCAACCCGCTGAAGTCACCATCAGAATCATCCATATAGTTCAAAGCAGGCGCTATAACTTTAAAAATTGCAAAGCAGAGTGAAATGATCTCTGAGACGCTGGTCCTTGAAAAATTGGTCTCCATCTCATGCAGAAGTTCAAAAGCCTTGTCGGAATCCGGGCAATCGTATTCAATATCGTTGTGCCAACTATTGCTTCCTCTATGTCTCGGGACGTTTTCAAGAATCTGTGCATACCTCTCAACATCAATCCCATTGTTAGTTTTCGAATACCTGGCCAGGAACAGGCCTTTGAACAGGTCATCTTTTTTTGACCATTCTTTTATCCAGTCAGCCAGTTCCTCTTTTCCGAGACGGGTAAGAATGGTTTTGAGTTGTTTTTCCGCGGAATCTGCAGGTACCCGCATTTTGGCTGGCTTCACGATTTTCTTTGAATTTGTGGATTTACTCTTATTTCCCTCCCTGATTGCATAGAGTACAGCGACCACATGCTTGCAAATTGGTCCCCGGTCATACGGGCAATTACAGTCAAAGTCAGTCACCGTATTGCCCACGTATATCAGACATGGGCATCGAATGCCCACGTTATGGAAACATGGGTAAATGACAATAAAATTTACCCCTATTAATTCTTGAGTAGATCATAGAGTTTCTTGTTGATATAAATTATTTCTTTACCTATTTTATGAGAATCAAGTATGCCAATCCTTGCCAGTTCTGCAAGATATTTCCCTGCTGTTTTACGTTTGGCAATACCTTTAAATTCCAGGTGTTCAATTTTCGAATACGGATGTTCAAAAAGCAATTCAATAAACTCTTTCGAATAGACCAAAGGCGCTTCTTCTTTGACTTTCTTGATGGTATCGAGCATTAGACCATTAATGTTCTTTATCTGAGTTATTGTTTCCAGAGCAGTCTCTTCGATACCATTTAGAATATAAAGTATCCATGGCTCCCATTTACCATAAAAATTTACATCTTCCAACAATCGGTAGTACTCGCCTTTATTGCGAATAATAAACCCACTTAAGTATAGTATCGGATTATCCAAAAGCCCTTTTAACATTAGGAATAACACATTGATGATCCTGCCGGTTCTGCCATTACCATCATAAAACGGATGAATACTTTCAAATTGGAAATGCAAAACAGCCAGTTTTATAAGCAGTGAGACATCGTCTGTTTCTGTGTTATTTAGATATTGCTCAAAATTGGCCATCAGTTTTTCAATGACAACTTTATCATCGGGTGGCGTATAGACCACTTTCCCGGAGGAATTTTTAAGAACGGTCCCCGGCATATTGCGAAGCCCCGCATCGTTCTCTTCAAGAATATTCTGAATTTGAATAATACCATTAACACTTAAAAAATCTTTTTTCCGGATGAAATCCGCGCCGGCGAATAGGGCCTCACGGTAACGAAGAACTTCTTTTGTGGCCAGATCAGGTTTGTAAGCTTTTACGGTTAATGCCTGGTACAGGGAATCCTGTGTAGTAACAATATTTTCGATCTCTGAAGATGCTTTAGCTTCTTTTAAGACAATTGCATTGATTAGTATATTTTGATTTGGTAAAGTGAGTGCCATGCCTTTGAGCTCAGCCAATGCGACTGCAGCTTTGCTAACCTGCCTTAATATGACTTTGGTTTCAATTGCCTCTCTCTCAGGTGGCAAAGGTGGTAAATTGTTATTGGGTATTTCTGGTTTTACTTTCATATGTTGCAAAATTAACAAATGTGACTAATAAATATCATGCGTGAGTTTTACCAGATAATTGAATGAAACAAGGAATTTTCACACATCCTTCGATTTTTTTATTACCGGAGGACTTGGAATATTATCCCAGGTTCTCTCCATCTCCAGCTTTTTAAAGTCTTCTGATATTTTAATATACTTATTGAAAACGCTGTCTTTCTTATGGCCGGTAATATCTTTGATGGTTTTTGTATTCATACCCAGCATAATACTATTCGTAATGAAGGTCTTGCGGGCTGTATGGTTGGTGATCAATTTCCATTTTGGTTCTGAATGCTCCCGCGCCTTGCCTCCGGAATAGTCCACATAGTGGACCTGTGTATTAATCTCTGCTTCCTCGCAGCAGTCTTTTATATAGTCGTTTAATTTTTGTGAAGAAAGCTTTGGCTGGGGAAACCGGAGTTATTGACTACCCTCCGCCGATTTTGATTGACCACCCTGCTTTCTTAAATATCAATGGGGTGAGGTGGTCAGGTTGCTTTGGCGAAGACTGCTCAAAGCGAGCGTTTTTTCCACTTTGATTTCCCAATCTCTTATAATCAAACACCCTGGCTGACTCATGAAAGCTGGGGTAAGGTAAAAATGTCTGCATATTTTATGTCAAAGTTCTACTATTTCACTGAAGTTTGACAAGCTGTCATTAAATACCAATGCAAAAAACCGCATAAAGAGGGATAGATTTGATTTTATTCTCAAAACCAAAGTTCTTTGCAGAGATTCGGATTGAGAATTGAGGCGTGTACCTGGAAATAAACTGCAGCAAACTTTTCGATCTTACATTCTCTGCTGATTTCACTTCCACCGGAATAACCACACCACGTTGAGTTTGAATTAAAAAATCAATTTCAGCTTTCCCTTCCGACTCCCAGTAATACGGAGTATATCCGTTAGAAACTAAAGCCGATGCGACATAATTTTCTGTGAGTGCTCCTTTAATGGCCTGCCAGGCCGGAGATTCACCCTGAAATACTACCGGAGAAATTCCATATCCCGCACACAAAAGTCCTGTATCTGCCATATATAATTTGAAAGAAGCAGTTTCTGCAAAAGCATTGAGTGGCACTCTTCCCTGGGATACTTTTATGCATTTATTTACCATTGCGGAAGCAGACAGCCAATCAATGGCCGATTCATAATGAACTGCCCTTGCACCGCTTTTAATGGTTTTATACTGAAACTTCCGGTTTTCCTTTGCCAGTTGAGACGGTACACTGTTAAAAGCAGCGATAATCTTCACGGTTTCTGATGGCCCGGCATATTTTGCCATATCGGCGATGTAGGCATCTATGATATTCTTTTGCATTGCCATAACCATATTGTAGTCCCTGGTTATGATGAATTCATTGACCACCTGTGGCATCCCTCCGACTCCGATAAAGACCCGGTAATCGTCCAGGAAGGTTTCATGAAGGCTGCATGCTTCATTACTTTCGTATGAATCCCGAATGATTGACACTGCTTTATCCTTTTCACGTGCAAGCATAAATTCTTCAAAATCCAAAGGATGCATTGTCAAAAACTGGATTTTACCTACCGGAAATGAATGACTCTTGCGGTTTATCGATACTCCTAAAAGACTGCCGGCTGCAGCAAGATGGTATTCCGGAGCCTCTTCGGTGAAATATTTCAAGGAAGTCAAAGCTCTTTCACACGCTTGTATTTCGTCAAAAATGATCAGGGAATCCCCGGGGATCATTGGTTCTGATGTAAAGGCAGAAAGTTCCCTCAGAATTCGTGATGGAGAGAGATCACGGTCAAAAATGTCATGTAATTCATTACTGCTTTCAAAATTGAAATAGGCAGTATTTTTATAGTACTTGCGCCCGAATTGAAGCAAACTGTATGTTTTACCGACTTGCCGCGCACCCTGTAAAATCAATGGCAAACGAGATGAACTATTTTTCCAGTCGACCAGCTTTTTTTCAATCTTACGTTCCATAAAATGTATTTTGTATCACATAATTGGTTCCTAAAAATGCAAATATATTACATTTTTAAGTTTCACGTGCTCGTGAACAATCCAAAACAGTGATGGGGAAACCGGAGTTATTGACTACCCTCCGCCGATTTTGATTGACCACCCTGCTTTCTTAAATATCAATGGAGTGAGGTGGTCAGGTTGCTCCGGCGAAGACTGGCCAAAGCGAGCGTTTTTTCCAGTCTAACGGCTTTTTTCTTTTTCAAATCCGAATTTCCATAAGACAGCAGCCAGTATGGCACCGGTTATCGGGGCGACAAAAAACAACCAGAGCTGGGTAAGGGCTTTTCCTCCGGCAAAAATTGCAGGTCCAAGGCTCCTGGCAGGGTTAACCGATGTTCCGGTTACAGGAATGGTTACAAGGTGGATCAGCATCAAGGTGATTCCAATAGCCAATCCTGCCATAGCTCCGTTCCCGAATTTAGAGGTGGTTCCGAGAATCACGAAAATGAAAAGAAAAGTCATTACAACCTCAATAAGGAATGCACTCAGCATATTATAGCCACCAAGGTATCCCTCTCCCCATCCATTGGAGCCAAGTGCCCATTCACCCATTATGTAACCAGGTTTCCCCATTACAATAAGATAGAGGATCCCTGCTCCGAGAATGGCGCCCAGGCATTGTGCTATGATATAACCGATGGCGTCTTTCAATTCAATTTTTCCGGCAACCAGGACCCCAATGGTAACGGCCGGATTGATATGGCAACCGGAAATTCCCCCGATGGCATAAGCCATTGCGACTACTGCAAAACCAAATGCGATGGAGATCCCCAACAAACCTATCCCACTGGGACCGGTGCCTGTTATACTGGCGATCACTGCTGAACCACAGCCAAATAATACAAGGCTGAACGTTCCGATAAATTCTGCTGCATACTTTTTCATGGTTTTTTATTTTAAGTTAATAACGTGTCAAATGAATTAACCTGAAATAAACAAAAATATAAAAATAATTCAAGATCAGAATATCCTTTGAGGTTATTTAAAGTTAATTTAAAGAAAAACGATATTTTTGCTTTTCCAAAACCCCATTTTATGAAATTTACTGCCGGACAAATCGCTCAAATGCTTAACGGGGTTGTTGAAGGCAACCCGGAAGTGACGGTAAATTCCCTCTCGAAAATCGAAGAGGGGAAACCCGGCTCTATTTCCTTCCTGTCAAATCCTCTTTATACACCCTACATCTATAAAACGGAGGCATCCATTGTCATCGTTAATAAATCATTCGTTCCCGAACATCCCATAACCAGTGTCCTGATCAGGGTGGAGAGTGCAGAAGTCGCCTTTGCCAAATTACTGGAACTATACAACCAGATTAAAAACGACCGGACCGGAATATCAAAACAGTGCTATATTGCAGGAACTGCGGCACTGGGAAGCAATATCTATGTAGGTGAATTTTCCTTTATCGGTGAAAATGTGGTCGTCGGGAATAATGTCAAGATCCATCCGCAGGTATTTATCGGTGACAATACCACAATAGGCGACAATACGATACTTTATCCCGGGGTTAAGATCTATTCGGACAATGTTATAGGGAAGAACTGCATTTTTCATGCCGGCGTTGTTATCGGGAGTGACGGGTTCCGGTTTGCACCGCAGAATGAGGGAGAAAAAAAGATACCGCAGATCGGGAATGTCGTTGTAGAGGATGATGTGGAGATGGGCGCCAACTGTGCAGTCGACAGGGCAACGCTGGGTTCAACAATTATCCGCAAAGGAGTAAAGTTTGATAACCTCATTCACATTGCCCACAACTGTGAAATAGGGGAGAACACGTACATCGCCGCCGGTACCGGGATCGCCGGATCAACAAAGGTGGGGAAAAACTGCATGATCAGCGGGCATGTTGCCATGACAGCGCACATAACCATTGCCGATGGTTCCTCATTCGGCGGGCAGACCGCAGTATCAAGAAGTCTCACAAAACCGGGTCTGGCGTACATCGGTTCCCCTGCAATGGAAGCCTCAAAGTTCAGAAGATCAAGTGCGGTATTCCGCAACCTGCCGGAACTGGCCGAACGGGTAAATAAACTGGAAAAAAACCAGAAAGGGAAAACATAGTTGCATTTTAATGAATTGCCACAACTATTAATAGGACCTGCCTTTATAGACCCCTGATTCTTCCAGGGACACGAGATTTCCATCGAAAATGAGCGTACTTGCAGTATTCCCGTTTATTGAAGCGCTTGCATAACCGGATGCGCTTACGGACATAATTACATCATATGTTCTGATCTTTGTTATGATCGTCATATACAGGTCGAAGGTTTTACCCTTATCATTTTTTTCGAGTTTCCAGGATGTGATCGTTCCGTCAAGGGTAATACCTCCGACATCATTCAACCCGACCCTTCCTGAAGATCCCACCTGCAGAACGGCATGCACAGAATCAACCATGATAAAATTAAGATTTGAGGGGGAGGGTCTCCGGTCACCAAAACGGTTCCCGGTTGTTTGTGCTTCCAGCACGAAGCGTTGACTGATGAGCAGCGCTGCAGTGGCTTCAAATTCTTTTTCAAGTTTGGCTTTTCTTGCCTCCTTTTTCTTTTCGGCGGCTTCCTTCCTCAGCTCTTTTTCAGTTTTTACACTCTGAGCAAACATTCCTCCCATAAGAAATGTAAACAGAAGGATGAGATTGATCGTTTTCATGACTATTCAAGTAAGCAAAACGGCTAATGATGAAGATCAAAACCTTTCAGGCTGGCAAATACGATTGTAAGAATAATAAAAGAGATGATCAGGAAAATAGAAACGATCAATAAAGGAGAGAATCCCAGAACCAGGATGGATAACCCGGTTTTTTTTGCGTTATGAGAGATATTTGTGCTGTATGCAATTAATTGGTTTCTGTGCTGATCGACAAACATTTCAAGTAATTTCTGATATTTCCGGAAACTGGGCCTGACGCTCTTCCTAAGGTATTGTTGAGAAGAATCACTTTTTCCGGTGGACAGGGTCTGAAAAAAAGTGAGGGTATTATCAATATATACTTTTCGTGCGTCAATCAGGTTTTTGTAATTTGTATCATTGGAAATAGTGAGGTGTGTCCTCATCGATAAACTGTCGAGGAGCGTGCTGTTCTCCTCTGTTGTTTTTTTCACCTTCAATACCAGTTCTTCGATCTCTTTCGAATCATCATTCATAATAATTTCAAACAAGCGAAAAAAGTTCCTGTTCGATTCAGTGGTCAATTTTTGCAGGTTCTGTGCATTTTTTATCTCATCCCCGATAAAAGCGCTGTATTTATTATCTATGATATGAAGATAAATAAATAACAGGACGGAAGTGATCCCCAATGTAAGGAAGGTTATGATAATTACCTGGTAGTAAGTTCTGCTGAATGGTTTCATGAGAAATTACACGGATTTCACAAATTTGAAATGAACCGGAACAAAGATATACAAATTATTCAAGAAGGGTACCCTAACATCAGAATTTATTAAAATTCGTTGGATTACCGGGAAAAGAAACCGGAATGGAATAACCTGTTTATTATGTTAATGAATGTCAAGGCCATGGAGCATCGATATGAGGTGCTTCAGAAGAGGGGTGATTTCAGTCATGTATTCTTCTACTGCCCTGACACTACCGGGAAGTACGAAAACGAGGGAATGACCGATCACTCCTGCAATGCTTCTGCTTACCAATGCATTGGGTTTGGTTACACCATATTTCAACCGGATCATCTCCATGATTCCGGGAATTTCTTTGGTTAAAAGGGGTCTGATAACATCAGGTGTTATGTCACGGGGGCCGATTCCCGTACCACCCGTGGTTAAAATCAGGTCCGTTTTTTCCCGGGTTGATTCAACCAGTAAAGCAGTTAATTTCTCCGGTTCGTCAGGAAGAAGGGAGTACTTTATAGAAACCGGAAGATGATCCTGGTCGAAAAAAGATTGAATCCTGCCAATAACTTCAGGACCACTTTTATCCTCATATTCTCCCCGGCTTGCGCGATCACTCAGGGTGATCACTTGTGCAGTATATTTTTTGGGAATATATTCAAGCATATCACCCGGCCGGAGGAACCCCGGCCGTATCACCCGACAGAATATTCCTTCTTTAGGCATCACACAATTGCCGACCTCTTTGAAAATGGAGCAACCTGAACCATGACATTCCTTGCCGATCTGGGTGATCTCAAGCTCCAGTTCACCGCAAATGAACCTGTCGAGCGGATGAGTTTCAAATAAAACAATACCTCTGGTCGTAATGTTCTCGGCAAACTCGCCAAAACGGAACCTGCGGGCATTCTGCAGTTCGGATTTTTCAATACTTTCGGCACCCAGCATGCTCACCTGGCGATTCCAGTCCCCTGCATGTGCATCCTCTTTAATTCCCCGTGAAGTCAATTCGATAACAGGGACCGGTGTTTTTACAGTACCTTTCTTTTCGGAAATATTTACTGAAAGAATTTCAACAGACATACAATGGTTTTAGATTAAGAAACTCAGCCCCAGGGGTTGGATTAAACTATATCAGGTCTTGTTTGGTTTTACTGACAAGTCTTATCTCATCAATTCTCAAGTCTTTATCAACGGCTTTCACCATATCCCAGATTGCCAGGAGCGTGACCGAAACGGCAGTAAGTGCTTCCATTTCAACGCCGGTTTGACCAACACAACGGGTTTCACCAGTGACCAGCACTCCTGTTGGATCAAGTTCCGCCTTTACATCAATTTTTGTGATCTTCAGCGGGTGACAAAGCGGGATCAGTTCACTCGTCCGTTTTGCCCCCTGGATACCTGCTATTTCCGAAACGGTCAGTACATCTCCCTTTTTAATCTCATTTTCCCTGATCAGCCGTATCGTTTCAGGATTTAAGGTAATATGACCCGTGGCTGCAGCAATCCTGAGCTGTTCCTTTTTCCCGCTGACATCAACCATATTGGCTTTGCCATCCGCATTCGTATGTGATAATTGTTCCATATGCTGTCTCCTGTTTTATCCTCCGATAAAATGAAAAAGATCATTTGTGTTGGCCAATCCTTTTTCAGGCTTACTTTCTATGGCTTTTAGGAGCGCTTCCCTGATACCATATTCCCTGATACTGAAAGCAAGGTCATTGAAAAGGCATGGTTTTATCCATCCATTTGCCGTTAACCTTAACCGGTTACATTTAACACAGTTGCCGCCATCACCGTTTTCGACCAGGGCAAAACACCCTGTCTCCAGGTTCATCTCATGGATGAACCTGGCTTCAAGGTCATTTTTCCTGCAGAAATCCCTGACCTCGGCGGCATCCGGTTCTGAGGAGGAGTTCCTTACCACGCAGTTTATTTTGACAGGGGTCAGTCCTGCTTTTTTCGCTGCATCGATACCTTCAAAGACGTCGTCAATGTTGCCTCCCCGTGTAATCTGGCTGAACTTATCACGATCCACGGTATCAAGACTGATATTGATCCTGTGTAAACCCGCCTTAACAAGGTCTTTGGCATATTTTGCAAGCAGGGTGCCGTTCGTTGTAAGCCCAAGATCGAGGATGCCATCTGTTTTCGCGAGCATTTCCACGAACTGCACAATACCTTTTCTGACCAACGGCTCACCTCCTGTTATCCGCACCCTGGATATCCCCAGTTTAACAGCTTCCTTCACTACCGCGATCATCTCCTCATAGGATAGAATCTCATTATGGCTGATCAACCGGATCCCCCCGGCAGGCATACAGTATAAACACCGGAGGTTGCAACGGTCCGTCACGGATATCCGCAGATAATTGATCTCCCTGTTAAACCTGTCGTACATTGACCAATTCTCCTTTTTTCAGAACGGATTGTCCGATTGCCATAGAAACAATTCCATCGGCATTTGTATATGCATTGATATGTGCTGACCCATGGTATTCAACCGGGATTAATTCCCCTTTTACAATTTTTACCGGGAAAAAGGATTGACGTGTTGATTTTTTGCGGGAATAATCTGTGCCCATCGGGAGGAGAATATCCGGGGCTACGAAGCTGCCCCCCGTCAGTTTCAGGATGAACGGCCTGACCAGTATCTCAAATAAAACAAATGAAGATACCGGGTTTCCGGGGAGTCCGAAAATGTAATGATCATCCATCTTTCCAAAAACAGTAGGTTTTCCGGGTTGGATTGCAATGCGCTGAAATAATATCTCCACGCCGGCTTTTTTAAGAACATCCGGAACAAAGTCATAATCGCCCATAGAGACTCCACCCGTCAGCAGAACAAGGTCATAAGCATGAATCGCATGATCAAGTATTTGATACAACGAATGCTGGTCATCGAGCGCAATGCCAAGGTATTGAGGTATTGCCCCCGCTTTTGTGACCTGGGCTATCAGTTGCCAGGCATTCGAATTCCTGATCTTTGAAGGAGCGGGTTTTGTATCCGGTTCCACCAATTCATCACCGGTTGAAATAATTCCGATGTTCACCTGCCTGTATATCAATGGGTTTGTTATTCCTGCAGTCGCCAGAACCGCAATATGTTGCGGCTGGATCCAGGTTCCCGGGGAAAGAAGTTTTTCTCCTTTTTTAATATCCTCACCCCGGTAACATATGTTTTTAAGGGATTTGTTCTTTGTGAAACGGATGAAATGATCGGGCATCTCAACGATATCTTCGACCATCAGTACCCCATCTGCCCCTTCCGGAACCATGGCTCCGGTCATGATCTTTGAACATTCCCCTTTACCAATTTGCATTGAAGGAACTACTCCTGCTGGAATTAACCCAATCACCCGGAGTGGATCGTGAATATCCAGCAACCGGCAGGCATATCCGTCAACAGCAGCTTTATCAAACGGGGGCATCTCCATATCGGAAAAAATATCCTCTGCCAATACCCTGTTGAGGGAGGAGGAGAGGGGTACTCTTTCTGTTCCGGGGTTATATGCCTGGCTAAGGACAATGTTGGTTGCTTGTTCGAAAGAAAGCATGAGGAATTAACAAATTACGATTTACGACTTACGACTTATAACTTACAACTTACAACTTACAACTTATTGATGCAAAGGTACAAATTATGAGGGTATAAAGCGGAGTGAAGTGGCTTTGAAGCTGATCCAGATGGTTTTGCCCTCTTCAAGTGAGAGATGCACCATGGATTCGCGTGTAATCAAAGCATGAATGACCACCCCTATATCCACGAGGACTTCAATTCCTGACCTTGACGGGATCAGTTCCTTCACAACTCCTTCAAAATTATTAATGGCGCTTGAATCGAGTCTATGTAAAGATAGCAGAATATCCTCTGCCCGGATCATGAGGTAACCGGTACCGGACGTACATTCACCTGGAAGGCAGACGGATATCCTGTTATTAATTAAAACGGTAGCCTGATTCTGTTCATTTGCAGCGGAAACGTTAAAGAAATTCTTAACCCCTGTAAAATGAGCAATAAATCCGGATTTGGGATTTTGAAAGATCTCTTCCGGAGTACCGGATTGCAGGATCTCTCCATCATGGATTACAGCAATCTTATTTCCCAGAGAGATCGCTTCTTCATAATCGTGTGTTACATGAATGATGGTTTGTCCATTTTTGTTCAATCCCCTTAATAATTTTCTGAGTTCTTCACGCAGGTGGGTATCCATGGAAGCCAGGGGTTCGTCAAGCAAAAGGATCAGGGGTTCCTGTATCAACGTACGGGCAAGGGCGATCCGTTGTAATTCGCCCCCTGACAGTGTAGCAGGTTTGCGGGATAACAGGGATCCTATCCCCATTTTTTCCGCTATGTTTTTCACTTTCAGGTTTCTTTCTGAATGGGGAAAATGCTTTCCATGTAACGGGTAACCGACATTCTCGGCGACAGTCATGTGAGGAAATACAGCATGATCCTGGAAAACCAGTCCAATACGGCGGTGCTGGATCTTTTCGTGCGTGATATCCCGTTGGTTGAGCATTACCTGGCCGGAATCAGGAATGACGAGTCCGGCAATGGTTTCAAGAACCATCGATTTTCCGGCACCTGAAACACCGAGGAGAATAAAATAGTCGCCTTTTTCCACGGTAAAGTTGATGGATTTCAGGGAGAAGGCGCCTTTATTGACAGAAATATTTTTTAATTCAAGCATCGTCAGCTATTGTGATAGGATCTTTTCCATATGATATTTTTCTGATCTATCGTTTTGAAGATTCACTGTTTTTTTCCTTGGCAAGATACCGTAAAAGAATAAAGAGGGTCAGTGTGATCAGGATGAACAGCACGGAAACGGGCCTTGCATACTTAAGGCCAAATGCGCCAAAGCGTTCATAGATCAGCACAGGAGTAACCATTGGGTGATAGGCCACGATGGCAACGGCTCCGAATTCACTCATTCCCCTGGCGAACATCAGGATGAGTCCTGAAACAATGTTCCTCCAGGCAAGAGGTAAAGAGATGGTGAAAAATACCCTGACAGGGGAAGCACCCAACGTCAGGGCGGCCTTTTCCAACCGTTCAGGAACACCCAGAAAACCATCTCTGGCTGCATTTATCAGGTAGGGAATACTGACAAATGCCATGGCTACTGCAATTCCGGCAGGGGCTCCGACAAAATCAAGGCCTATTAGAGATCCCATCTTTCCGAGTATGGAATTCCTTGAAACAAAGCCAAGGATGGCAATCCCGGCTGCTGAATGGGGTATCACCACGGGAAGATCAATGATGCCGGTAATGAGCTTTTTTAATGGAAACGATTTCCGGGCCAGTAAATAAGAGAGAGGTACAGCAGCGATCGCAAAAAAGAGGGTTGTTGCCATCGATATCCATATTGTCAGCCAGATGCTTTGCCGCACTTCGGGTTCTTTCGCTGTATCAAACAGCGAAACAGGAGAGGTAGCCAGGAACATCCCCAGCAACGGGGAGAGGATGAAGAGCAGTACCAGGGCACCGAGCAGGAGGAAAATACTATGGAGAAGGGAGAACTTCAATTCATTGACCATTTACCATTTACCATTGACTATTGCATTTACCATTTACTATTGACCATTAACTCACCAGTTCACCAGCTCACCAGTTTATAAAGTGCTAAACCTTATCTCAGCGACTGCCTTTACAGCCCTGTCGGAAAAGAAATCACCACCGGGAAAAAGCCGGAATTTTCCCCCATCCTTTTCATTATCCTTACAGGGAACCAGCAGGAGGTCCGATTGGTCATTCCTGTTCATCACCTCACTGAATGAGAATACTGAACGATAGCCATCCATCGCGATAATGGCAAACAACCCTGTTTTCAAATTTTTCTTATCCAAAGGGATATATTTTCCGAGGAGCTCTTTCATGTAAATGCCGGTAAAAGGCTCCGTACTGTGAATTCCGCGACCCCTGCCATAAAAGATCGTATGGACGGTTTCCAACTGTTCTTCCTTGGGTAATTCTTTGATCGTGGCCAATGTTTTATCATCAGATAAAATGTTCATCGACGGTGAATACAAAGGGGACATTCCGCGATTGACAGGAATCGACTTCTCATATGATTTAACTGTGATCTTTACAGGATTTGAGATATTCCTTTCGGTAATAAGGTCCTTTGCGGCAATCAGTTTCCTTTCACCAGGTAAGGGCCAATGATCCTTGGTTTTACTGGGAACGATGCAGGAAACATCAGTGGCAATGATAATGTTGTGAAGGTTGACCGGATAATAAATCTCTCCCCAGCTGATGATGACCTTTTCACCTTTATCGTTCTCGATTTCAACATAAAGATCAATGATTGACGGGAATGTTTCCCTGTTTTTCTTTTTAATGTACCTGTTATTTAAAATATCGAACAGGGAATAACCATCATACCGATACGCACCGATAAATTTATCTTTCCCATCCGCAGTCAGTAAGGTTTCCTTAATAATGACTGAATGTTTCGGCAGTAAAGTAAGGTCAACGAATCCCGGGTTCTCAACCTCTCCGGCGATTTCCAGTTGTCCGCCATTCAGGGGATAGGTTGGAGTGTTATCATAGAAGTTATTGTTTCTGTCGGAGGTATCCATTGTCATTTCAGGAATTTTCATGGGTTCTTTGCTTTCGGGTATCTTTTGTCCGAATGAGTTATGTGGTATGATCATACCAAAAAAAATAGTGATAAGGAGGATTCCGGATGATTTTCTCATGTCAGGAATAGTTAGACAACCGCCGGTTTAAGGTTCTTCCGGGTTATTTGAAAAAAAATGTTATTTCGATGGTTTTGCAAAAGGTTTCAGCTCTTTTGGCAGCTTTTCGTAATTCTTTGTTTCCATAGGGATTACCGATGGCTGACCATTTTGTTCAACAATTTTCATCCCTTTATCTTTGGAAAGGAAAAACTGAAGGAAAGCAATGGCTGCGGTTTTATTGGGCGCATCCCGGAGCATGGTGAGACTATATACCATCGGCTCGCCTTTCACCGTCTCCTTTTTCCCGGGCTCTTTCCCGGTGATCTCTGCCACTGCTGTTGCATACCGGCTTGCAAATGCAGGATTTTTAAGGTTGATCTCATCCGGAAGGAGCAGGTATTTCAGTTTGTGCTGGATAGCTACCGAACGGTAGAGGAAAATATAATCAACGCTGCCGGTTTCGAGTAACGCCAGCAGATCGACCTCTTTCGGACGGATTAAGTTCTTGTTTTTGTTACTGATTGAATTCGTCAATCCGGGTTTTTTATAATACTTCTCAGCAAGTTGCAGCATCATGACCGTTCGATATCCACAGGGATCCGCATTGGGGTCGGCCCGGCCAAAGGCGACGTCCTCTTTCAGCAGCAGATCAAACCAGTTTTTGTTGTTTATCTCCGTTGCATGGCGCGATTTTTCAGAGTAAACGATACAAAGCTCATTTGTGGCGAATTTGAGGTTCCAGTCAGCATATTCCGGGATAAGCATGTTATCAATCACTCCATAATCAGAAGAGGCAAGAATATCGCATGGTTTGTTCAGGTCAGTGATCTTGCGTGCAGATGCCACGCTGCCTGCTGATTCCATGAGCACTTTCACGTCAGGATAAAGTTTATTGAATTCTGCCGCTGCTTCTTTCATGGGTACAGAAAGACTGCCGGCGTGGAATATGACCAGGTCACCCTGTATTCCTGTTGATTTATGTTGAGCCATCATTCCCGGATTATTCATAAAACCAAAGAGCAAAAATAGTATCAGTACCTTCTTCATAGCGTTGAACTTTTATTATTTATTGGGTTATCTCACCCCCCGGTAAGGAGGTTTTATCTTATCCTATTTCAGATCGGCAATAAATTGTTCGAAACCTTCCTGTATCACGGAATCTACTGAAGCATGGAAGGTGTCGAATGCTTTCACCAGGCGTTTTCCTTCTGCTGTAAGGACTGTATTCCCCCCATCACTGCCGCCACGGTGTTTCTCAAGTAAAGGAAAGCCGAAAAACTGTTCGATCTTTCGAAGGTTCCCCCAGGTCCTGCGATAGGTGTAACCCAATTCGTCGCAAGCGGCTTTCAAGGAGCCTTTTTCTTCTATCAGTTTCAGCATTTGCCATTTACCATCTCCAAGGATCCCCTGTTCCCGGGCATCAGACATCCATATCTTATAATGTAGTTGAATACTATCAAGCCTGCCGGTAAATTTTGTCCCCATCGTTCTTCTCTTTACCGCAAAATTAGAATATTTCACGATATGTTTAATTTTGCATATCGAAAAAAATATATATAATTTAGAATCAATCTAAAAAACGTACCTTTGTAAAATCAAAACAAGCACTATGAACAATGCAATTTTTCAAATGGACCGGCCTGATAATGAACATGTTTATGATTATGCACCGGGTTGTAAGGAAAGAAAAGCGCTGAATGCTGAACTGGAGAGGCTGAGCAGCGTGATCACGGAGATACCACTGATCATCGGAGGAAAAGAGATCAGGACGGGAAATACCGGTAATGTAGTGATGCCGCATGATCATGCCCATGTAGTTGCAACCTATCATAAGGCCGGGGAAAAAGAGGTGAAGATGGCCATTGATGAAGCCTTGAAAGCACACAGGGAATGGTCGGCGATCTCCTGGGTGGAGAGGGTTTCAATAAATCTTAAGATAGCTGAACTGATCGCAAAGAAGTACCGTTTTCTGATGAACGCTGCAACCATGGCGGGTCAGGGGAAAAATGCATACCAGGCAGAAATTGATGCTGCATGCGAGGTAATCGATTACCTCAGGTTCAATGCTTTTTTTGCATCAGAAATTTACAAGCTCCAGCCGGGTTCACAGCCCGGGATCATAAATCGTTTTGAATACCGGCCGCTGGAAGGTTTTGTTTTCACCGTTTCACCGTTTAATTTCACGGCGATCGGGTCGAACCTGAACATGGCGCCTGTACTCATGGGCAATACGGTTGTCTGGAAACCGTCAACAACCGCATTATTGTCGAATTATTTCCTGATGAAGATATACCAGGAAGCAGGTATTCCTGACGGTGTGATCAATTTTCTCCCGGGATCGGGAGGGATGATCGGAAATATTGTTTTCCGGCATCCTGAATTTGCAGGATTACATTTTACGGGATCTACAGCAACCTTTAATGAGATTTGGAAGAATATTGCGGATAATATAGGGAATTACAGGTCATATCCGAGAATAGTAGGAGAAACGGGGGGTAAGGATTTTATTTTTGTGCATCCTTCCGCTGATCCGCAGGAGGTGGCGGTTGCCATTGTCCGGGGTGCATTCGAATTTCAGGGACAGAAATGTTCTGCTGCCTCACGCGGCTATATACCGGAATCGCTGTGGGAAGATATCAAGGCCAGGATCAAAGAGATGATTTCGAGGATAACCGTGGGCGATGTCACCGAATTCAGCAATTTCATGAATGCAGTGATCGATGATAAATCGTATGAGAACATCATGAATTATATCGGATATGCGAGGAATTCCAAGGATGCAGAAATTATTACCGGAGGGAAAGGAGATAAAACAAAAGGGTATTTCATTGAACCTACTATTATCCAGGTGAAGGATCCTCATTTTAAAACCATGGAGGAGGAGATTTTTGGCCCGGTAATGTCGATTTATGTTTACAAGGACAAGGATCTAAAAGAGACACTAAAGATATGTGATGCAACTTCGCCGTATGCATTGACCGGGTCGGTATTTTCGAAAGACCGCGAAGCGCTCGCTGAAGCCTGCAGAATTCTCCGGTATGCTGCAGGGAATATCTATTTCAATGATAAACCCTCGGGAGCAGTTGTAGGCCAGCAACCATTTGGGGGCGCCAGGGCATCGGGTACCAACGATAAATCCGGGTCTTACCTGAACCTTTTACGATGGACCAATCCGCGAACGATCAAGGAAACCCTGATCCCACCTACAGAGTTTACCTATCCTTTCATGAAGGAAGACCGGTGTCATTGATCAATTCCGCTTGATGGACTGGAGCTTGTTCTCCGCCATGAATCTGGCGAATCCCTCATAACCCGATTCCCTGATCATTGCGATGCAGGCCTTTCGATCGGATTTGAACAGCACGGCGAAGATTTTCGACATGAAATTATTGAATTTCTTACACTCCATGACATCCGTAAAATCCTTACAGTCTGCACAACTCTGGTAACCATGTTCAATGTTGCATGCCCTGATTTTACACCAGCCTGCTTTATTATTTTCATGGCAACCCGGACATTTATCCTTTAAATAGGATTTACAGGATCCACAGTACAGTCCGCAATAAGCGATCAGGTTTTTGTCGGCAGTGATTTCTTTCATAAGGTTTGTATTTATTATTGGATTGTTAGTCCTGATAAGGAGCCACTGTTTCAATCAATTCGGGCAGGTCCATTCCGAGGGCTTTCAGGTGTTCAATCTTTGGAACGCCATTTTTAGTCCACCCACGGCGGGTATACACAGCATCGAGAAGTTGCTCGTATTGATTTTCGCGGTGTTTACGGAGAACGGACATTTTTTCTTCTGTTGATTTCCCGGCAGGGTCGAACCCGACTTTTTCAATCAATTGCTTATCATAACGTTCTGCACGTGATTCGTATTCTTCCTTTGTTACAGGACCACAGGCACGATAGGGTTGTGCATCGTGTTTACGGGTGCCATAACCACGGCGAAGGTTGAATATCCGCTGGAAGTTATATACTCTTTCCGATTGCCGCACCAGTTCTTTTTTGTCGATGTTTTGTCCCGTCACTGCATTAAAGATGGTAACGTAATTGTCGACATGTTCCGGGACTTTTGCAGGTTCACCGGACTCTGCGTTGTTCTCGGGTTCAACATCGTTCCAGGGAAGCTTGCAGAATCCGGCCAGGCCGAACCAGGTGCGGAACATCGGGAAATAATGCAACGCTTCAGCTTTCTTCTCGAAAGTAGGGATCTGGTTATTCACCATGTCCATGAAAATCAACCAGGCTTCGTCGTGTTGAGGACCTTTGTTAGTCATGGCATATCCGCCCTGCTGGGCAAGTGACTCCTTGGAAACGTATTGCGAATACTCAAGGCCTTTGTTTTCCATTCCGATATCCTGCATAAATTGTGCATCTCCCCACCCATTTTTGGCAAAGATCCCTTTCATTTTCCTGACACCCTGACCGGCAGTCAGTCCAAAACCTTCACCCCGTGAAACCTGGTGCAGCAATTCCATAGCGTCGTCGGCATTCCCAAAGTTGAGTTTTAAACCACCGGTCCGTTCCTCGTTAATGATGCCATTTTCATAACATTCCATAACGAATCCGAGAATGGTTCCCCAGGAAATTGTACAGATGCCATAAGTATCACAATAGAAATTGGCCTCGATCGTGAAATCAGGATTAAAGATACCCGCTATTGAACCGAGCGAGGAGGTAGTTTCATATTCAGGACCATCGACAATTACCTTTTGTCCTTTGTAAGGCCCTGAGCGGAGTTCATAGTTGTCTACACCTTTGGCACACGACATATTGCAGCCGATCCAGCATCCATCAGGTACATTCTGTGTAAAGAAGGATTTCCACACATCTCCCCGGATCTTGAATGCGTCCGGATGGCTTCCAAACTTAAAATTATTGACCGGTAAAAGATCATAGTCGTTCATGATAAGGGTGAGGTGAGCCGTTCCTTTGGACCTCATCTCGCATTGTTTGTCGTCGAGTTCCCGCATCTCTTTATTGAACTTCCGTCCACGTTCCTGGATAGCTTCCATGTTCACGACATTGTTACGGTTACCACCAATGTTTTTCACTTTTGCTACAAGGGCTTTGATCTTTTTATCCCTGAGAACGGTTCCAATACCACCGCGACCCGCCTGTTTCAAACGGACCAGCTTGCGTTTTGTATCATAAAAGGTAAAATTCAGCATGCCGATCAGTGAATGTTCGGCAGCAGTTCCTGCAGAAACAACAGCAACATTCATTTTATCTTTTTCATTTCCATCTTTGGCAAAAGTTTCATGAAGAATCTCACCAAGTACATGACTATCCGACGGAAGGTCACCTGCTTCATAAACTTCAATGGTTTCACGTTCTTCATCCAAAAGGATCAGTATCTCCTGGTCTGATTTTCCCTGCACCTCGAGTGCATCAAACCCGCAAAACTTAAGGAATGGGCCAAAAAAGCCGCCGACATTCGAGTCGACGATGCAATCGGTTTGAGGGCTGATGGCACAACATATCGCTTTGCCTGAACCGGAATACTGGGTAATTCCGCAACAAGGACCACCTGAAATAACAATCTCATTTTCAGGATCATTCCATTTTGTTTCAGGTTTTGTGGCATCCCATAAAAGCCGGAGATCGAATCCCTTGCCGCCAATGAATTTGTCCTTCATCTGCTGACTTACCGGTTTCTCTTTGATGGAAAAATCAGAGACATTGATGTACAATGTCCTGTTGTTATATCCTTTATCAATCGGCGCCCAGGTGTACTTGTATGATTTTAACAGTTTGTGTTTTGCCTTAAATTCTTCGAAGTTCATAGTAAGTTTGTTTTGTGAGTTAATTCACAGCAAAAATATTGAAAAATTCTTATATAAATGATGGATTTTCAAAAAGTTCGATATGTTTACCGGTGCATATCGCCTTTCGCTTTTTCAGTATCCCTGGAAATCAGGATCTATGATCTTCCAAGGTCTTCATCAGGGTATGAAAGCCATTGGTAGTTATAAAGGCCTTCGAGTAAACGGTTTCTTTTTTCTTCCGGTGTCAGGCGTTCATAGGCTTCGCGTGCTTCCTGGTGTTTACGTCGTTTTTCTTCCTCGATGTGGTATATGTTTGTCAGATACCGTTCTTCTACACATTTGGTAAGGAAATCGCGTGCCACTGTCGGAAAGAGCTCCAGAAGCAATTCATCCTTCTCTGTTTCCGCAAGTTTCATGTCGCCATAATCTTCGAAAACAGTATTTTCCTGCTTTTTATAATTTTTTGTGTCATAAGGGGTTTCTTCCCTGACACCGGTGAGCTCTTCGCGAAAATCAGGATCCACGGGAATGGGTGTTTTTCCATAGATCCCTTTCACGAGGTTGACAAACTGAATGGATTTTGTTGTAAAGAAGGGCATGCCTTTATTTTCATCGATTACACAGTTTACGGCCTGAACACCAACGATCTGGCTGGTAGGGGTAACGAGCGGAGGGCATCCCGATTTTATTCTCACCAGTGGCACCAGTTCAAGCACACGGGGTAACAGATGATCCAACCTGAGTTGTTTCAGTTGTGCAAGCATATTGGTGTACATACCACCGGGAATTTCAGCTCTTTTCACGGTTTCGTCAGCTTCCGGAAAGTTAAAATATTTCTCAATTTCGTGGCATGCATCGAGGAGTTCTTCTTCCTTGTCGCGTTTTGCCATATAGATAGCTTTTGTGAAGAGACGGTTGATCTCACGTGACAGCTTATAATCAGAGATATCAAAGTCGATAGGGAACACTTTGTAGGAGTCGAATTCCGAGAGTTCTTCCCTAATGATTTTCAGCTCTTTATTGATCTTTGCAACAGCCTTAAGGTTAACGCCGGTATCAATTCCGAGGCGGTCAGCAAAGATCTGGACAATCTCAAAAGCGGGTGCAGCGGGTCCTCCTGCAAAGTTCAGGATGGAAGTATCGACAATGTCTACCCCATTGATCATTGCCATCAGAACCGAAGCCAGTCCGAATCCCGGGGTGCAATGGGTATGAAAGTCAACCGGAACGTTTACCTCTTCTTTTAATTGCCGGATCATTTTCCCGGCTCTCAGGGGAGTGACAAGTCCGGCCATATCCTTGATACTGATCATATCCGCACCCAGGGATTCCATTTCTTTTGCCTTTTCAACAAAATACTCGATGGTGAATATATTATGGGGCAACGATTTAAAATGGGCCCATGATTTTATCTTTTGTTTGGCTGAGAACTTGGGATCGACCGTATAACTGATGGCACAATCGGCAATACCCCCGCTTTCCCTGACATACCGGATGGTGGATTTCATATTATCCACGTCATTCAGTGCATCAAAGATCCGCATAATCCCAATTCCGGATTTAATAGCATTCCGGTTAAAACCTTCGATAACATCTTCAGGATATGGATTGTATCCAAACAGGTTCCTTCCCCTGGAGAGTGCGGTTAATAAAGAAATATCACCAATTGCAGTTTTAATTTTTTCAAGCCGGTCCCATGGGTTTTCTCCGAGATAACGCATTACCGAATCAGGTACGGCACCGCCCCAAACCTCCAGGGCATAAAAATTTGCTTCCTTGTAAAAAGGAAGAACACGGTCAACCTGATCCTGCGTCATTCGGGTTGCAAACAGCGATTGCTGGCCATCACGCAAGGTCAGATCCCGGATAAGTAGCTTTCCTCTCAGCATAGTAATTGTATAGTTGTTATTAGTTTCACAAAATTAGTGGTTTTTATATTACCCAAATTTATATTTTTGTAAGTGAAAGGGAGAGAATAATTGATGAATTGATGAATTATTGAGTTGTTGATTAAATGACCTTCGAAGAGATAAAATTACGGTTGCAGAAGAAAACTGTGGGAATTGCCGGGGCAGGAGGGTTGGGATCCAATTGTGCCGTTGCATTGGTGCGGGTTGGTATTGGGACTATTGTTATTGCTGATTTTGATGTGGTAAGTGAAGGCAATCTCAACCGTCAGTATTATTTCTTCGACCAGATCGGGAAACCCAAAGTCAACGCAATAAAAGAAAACATTCAAAGGATCAATCCTATGGCAAATGTTATTACCTGGGATCTTAAACTTGACCCGCAAAACCTGAACAGGATTTTCAGGAATTGTGACGTGGTTGTTGAAGCTTTTGATAATGCTGACCAGAAGGAGATGCTGATCGAGACAATACTTACTGCTTATCCGGAAAAACCGCTGATCGTTGGTCTTGGAATGGCAGGATGGGGAATGAATGATACAATACATGTCAGAAAGATCGATAATATGTATATTTGCGGGGATGAGGTTTCAGAAATCCATAACGAGTTGCCTCCAATTGCTCCCAGGGTAGGTATTGTGGCCAATATCCAGGCGAATGTGGTTCTGGAGATATTGTTGAAAGATTAAGAATGAACTGGTGAATTGGCCAGTGAAAAAAATAATTTATGTAAAGCAAGATGAAGATAATATTAAATAATAATCCGGAAACAGTTGATGTTGACCAGATTTCGATTACAGAATTGTTGAGAAGAAAGAATTATTCTTTTAAGATGTTGATTGTGAAGATTAATGGTAAACTGGTAAAGAAGGATGAATATGAGGCTTCATTTATCAAGGATGGAGATGATGTAATGGTGCTGCACCTGATCAGCGGAGGATAAAAGTGAATGACGCCTGCCTGCCGGCAGGCAGGAATATGCGAATGACGAATATGTGAATGACGACTATGCGAATGACGAATATGCGAATAGCCAATATTTCCTTATTCATACTTCATAAACCATAATTATTTTTCTATGTTGTTTGTATTCATCCTTTATCTTATTGCCACGATGTTTATCGCGTGGTGGTATTCCCGTGGGGAAAAGACAAATGCCGAGTTTGTTCTTGGCGGGAAAAAGTTTTCCGGTACTGCCCTGGCATTATCGGAGAGGGCTACAGGGGAATCAGCCTGGCTGCTCCTGGGACTTACCGGTTATGCTTACTCTGACGGGTTGAGCGCTATTTGGGTAGCATTGGGATGCGTAATCGGGATCACTTTTATCTGGCTGGTGATGGCAAGCCGGTTAAGGAGAGAAACGGAGCGTTCAGGTGTAATGACCATTTCAAGCCTTCTTTCGAAAAGGTTTCCGGGAGCAGAAAAACCGATTGGGATGCTTTCTGCAATTATTGTGGTCTTCTTTTTTATCTTTTACATTGCTGCTCAATTCAGCGGTTCAGGAAAAGTGTTGAATAAAACCTTCGGGTTGGATCCATTCTGGGGCATCATCATCGGATCTTTTGTGGTGACGGTATATTGTGTGATGGGCGGCTTCATTGCTGTTGTCGTTACCGATGTTTTCCAGTCGATCCTGATGATCTTCACACTCGTGGCTTTTCCAATAATTGCAATCGTTATCGCATCAACACAAAATATTCATATAGCACAGATCATTGAAAATGCGGATCCTGCTTATTTATCTTTTACCCACGGTAAAACCGGTTCGGCGGCGGTCATTCTGGTGATGAGCGGTTTGAGTTGGGCATTGGGGTATACCGGACAGCCACAGCTATTGACGAGGATGATGGCGATCAGGAATGAGAAAGAAGTGAAAACAGCCAAAAAAGTAGCGGTCACCTGGACCATCTTTGCATATATCGGGGCCATCCTGATCGGGTTGTTCGGGATTGCTTTTGTGAAAGGCGGACCCCTGACCGCAGAAGCTCCGAAACTATTGCAGGATGCAGAAAAGATTCTGCCTGTTATGGTAATTGCACTTGTAAATCCGATCCTTGCCGGGATTCTGCTTTCGGGTGTAATCTCTGCAATGATGTCGACAGCCTCATCGGAAGTCACGGTTTCCTCTGCTTCCATCACAGAAGATATTTACAAAAATCTCAAAAAAAATTCCCCATCCCCGAAACGGATGCTGATGCTGAACCAGATTGTAACACTTGCGATTGGAATAGTGGCGATCATTCTTGCACTGACAATGGCAGATACAGTTTACGGTTTGGTCTCCTATGCCTGGTCAGGAATCGGTTCATCTTTTGGTCCCGCTTTACTTCTCCTGTTATTCTGGAAAAAGTTTTCAAGGGCAGGCATGTTTGCCTCCCTGATCACAGGGACGGTAGCAACCGTAATCTGGAAGAACCTGTTTGAGACTTCTACCGGGGTATCAGAGAGGCTTGCCAGTTTCATCATTGCGTTCGTGATGGCTGTATTATTTTCTTTACTGATCCCTGAAAAGACGAAAGCCTGATCAAACTACTTCTGCCACTACGAACATGCTTCCTCCAACGAAAACAAGATCTTCTCCGGTAGCATTTGCCCTGGCTGCTGCAAGGGCAGTTGCAACGGAAGGATAGGCATCTCCATGCAAACCTGCTTTGAATGCCACATTTTGCAGGTTATGCTGATCGAGCCCTCTTGGGATATCTGCTTTACAGAAGTAATAAACAGCATCGCGCGGCAACAATTCAAGGATGGTGTGAATATCTTTATCATTGACCACTCCGAAAACAAAATGCAGTATTTTGTGAGGTGTGGCATCGATCTGCATCAAAACTTCTTTGATCCCTTCTTCATTATGTCCTGAATCACAGATTGTTAAAGGTAAACGCGATAAGATCTGCCAGCGACCGGAAAGATGAGTGTTTTTTATCACGCGTTGGATCCCTCTCCGGATTTCTTCCCTTGTTATGTCAATCCCGGTTTTTGAGAGCATCTCGAAGACCCCGGCCACGGTTACGATATTTTTTTTCTGGTATCTTCCCTGCAATGGTGACCTGAGGGAAGTTAAAAAGAGTTTGTTTATCCGGAAAACATCCAGAATCAGATAATGGTTGTCAGTTGATTTTACCGGAGGCTTTGGCATTTGTTTATGTTCAGCCACTGAATAGATACCATCAGCAAATAAAATTTCCGAACCGGTCGATTTTGCTTTCTCAATAAAGACAGATCTTGTACTTTCACCTGTTTCACCGATAACCACAGGTACACCCGGTTTAATGATCCCTGCTTTTTCCGCTGCAATTTTTTCGAGTGTGTCGCCCAGAAATTGCATATGATCGAAGCTGATATTTGTGATGACGGAAACCAGGGGAGTGATCACGTTTGTGGAGTCGAGCCGTCCACCCATACCAACCTCGATCACGGCGATATCCACCTTCTCCTGCCTGAAATAATCAAAAGCAAGTCCGGCAGTCATCTCAAAAAAAGAGGGTTGGATCCTTTCAAACCCGGCTTTGTACCGGGCTACAAAATCCGTAATGAAACTTGTACGGATCTTTTTCCCATTGACAAGGATACGTTCACGGAAATCTTTCAGGTGAGGCGATGTATATAATCCGGTTTTAAGGCCTTTTTCCTGAAGTACGGAAGCGATCATGTGCGAAGAAGATCCTTTCCCGTTGGTTCCGGCTATGTGGATGCTCCTGAAGTGATCCTGGGGATTACCGAGCAGGTCACATATGGCAATGGTGTTGGTGAGGTCAGCACGGTAGGCAGCAACTCCGATACGCTGATACATCGGGAGCTGAGAAAACAGATAAGCAATAGTGTCGGCGTAATTCATTATAAATAAGACTATTGTGTAGCGAGGTAAATTGTCCCGCCAATGTTGTCATGGGAGGCACCGGTATATGATCTGAGGCAATTGACCTCATTCCGCCATCTCAGGACTCCAAGAAACGCAAAGATCAAGGCTTCTTTAAAATTGATGATAGTCGTATCAGGTATGATCACATTCATTCCTGTTTGTTCCCGGATCTTCCCGACAAGAAACCGGTTAAATGATCCTCCGCCGGTTATCAACATTCCCTGACCTTTCCGGGAAGGGGCAGCCTGTTGGATCTGCTGGGCGATGTGTTCACTGATAGTCATTAACTTATCTTCAATAGGGATATCGGACATATTCAGTAAAGGAATGAAGTTGTTTAATAACCATTCTTTTCCCAGTGATTTTGGAAGCGGTTGACTGTAGTATTCGATGTTGTTAAGCCTGATCAATAAATCCTTGTTAAGGATGCCTTTTCCGGCCAGGGCACCATCCTCATCATAATTTTTGCCGGTTTCCTTAGCCAGGGAATTGAGAACAATATTGCACGGGCAAACGTCAAATGCAATCCTTCGTCCATTTTGATCAAAGGAAATGTTAGCAAATCCCCCGAGGTTCAGGCAATAATCATATTCAGGGAACAGGATTTTATCTCCGATGGGAACCAGTGGTGCACCCTGACCACCTAATGCAACGTCGGAGGAACGGAAATCACAGATCACAGTAACCCCGGTCTCTGCTGCAATGGCTGCTCCTTTTCCGATCTGCCATGTGATCTTTTTCTCCGGTTGATGAAAAATTGTGTGCCCGTGAGAGGCAATAAAATCGGGGTTTACCTGGTGTTTGTCAATAAATTGCCTAGTAAGTTTTCCGAGAAAATGCCCATATTCGATATCGGTCAGTACCAGTTCAAATGCAGACCCTGACTCAACAGATGAGAGCCGGTGACGCCAGTTTTCGGGATACGGGATCGTTTCTGCATTGTTGATGCTGAATGACCATCGGTCGTTGATCTTTTCAAACCTGCAGAAGGCAATATCGACGCCGTCAAGGGAGGTTCCCGACATTAAACCGATCACATTATAAAGCGTTTCCGATTGCATATTTCTCAATCCTGTCTTTTCAAAGCACTTCTGCAATTATCTCCAGTTTTATACCACGGGAACCTTTCAAAAGAACTGTGGAATTTTCCAGCCTGTGAAATTCAAACCATAACCTGGCAAGATCGCTGTCCTGGAAGCAGATCCAGTCAAGCCGGTCGCATAACGTTGTAAAAACGGGGCCTACAAGATATACTCCAATAAACTGCTTTAATTCCAGTAACCTAATGATATCAATATGTTCCTTTTCGGTTTCTTCACCCAGTTCCAGCATGTCGCCGATGATCACAACCTTATTCGGATCAGCCAGTTCACTGAAGTTCTCGATGGCGGTGGTCATGCTCCCGGGATTTGCATTATAGGCGTCAAGGATCAACCGGTTACTTCCGGTAGAAGATATCTGTGAACGATTGTTGGATGGAATATAGTTTTCCAGGGCGTTTTTGATCATATGGTTATCAGTTTTGAAAAAATGGCCGATGGCGGCAGCAGCCAGCAGGTTCTCAAAATTGTATTTGCCATAGATCTTTGAATGAACCGTGACTTGTTCATTATCAATATTGAAGATAAAATCCACAAAAGGGTTGCTTCCCGTCAGGATGCCTTGAAAATCAGCAGATATCTCCTTTCCGTAACTATATTTCTGTAAGCCGGATGAATGTTCAACCAGGAGAGGGTTATCTGCATTAATGAAGATCGTTCCGTTGTTGTTTTTCAGAAACCTGTAAAGTTCCGTTTTCGTACGGATCACCCCTTCAAAACCCCCGAAACCTTCCAAATGGGCTTTCCCGATGTTTGTAATGATCCCGAAATCAGGGCGGGCAATTGAGCAAAGGAAATCAATCTCCCCGGGATGGTTTGCACCCATCTCAATGATGGCCATTTCGGTATCCCGGGATATTGAAAGGATCGTAAGGGGAACCCCGATATGGTTGTTCAGGTTTCCTTTTGTAGCTATGGTTCTGAATTTACAGGAGAGAATGGCATTGATCAGTTCCTTGGTTGTGGTTTTTCCATTGGTACCTGTTATTGCAATGAAAGGAATATTCAATTTGCTGCGATGTAATGAAGCAAGTTCCTGCAATGTTCTCAAAACATCCTTAACCAGGATGTAATGTGTATTTATAACAGACGATTCATTGTCGGTAATTGCAAAAGCTGCTCCCTGGTTAAGTGCAGATTCCGCATATTGATTACCATCGAAATTTTCCCCTTTCAGGGCGAAGAAAAGGCAATTTTTGGCAATCCTGCGACTATCGGTGGAGATTTCAGGATATTTCAGGTAAACAGCATAGATTTCTTCGATCGACAGCATGGCAGGTTATTTCCTTGAAATACAAAGTAAATAAAAAACCCCGTCTCCTTTACGGAACGGGGTTTTATTCTTTTCAATATTTTTTATTTTCCGGATATTCCACCGCCGACCCTTGTCATGGCACAACGGAAACCAACTGCATCGGAAGCAGCATCCTGGTCAAGGAACCTGCGCGTTGCCGGGCTCAGGTAATAGGCAGGATCTTTCCAGTTGCCACCTTTATACACTCTTGCCTTATCACTGATCAGAGAGGTAACGCCAAACTGGTACATCAGGTTTGTGGAGCTGGTATCTTTGGAGACATTTTTCCAGAGTTCACCATCAATATTGGAGGCATAATCTCCATCCTGGTTATTAATGTTATCGGCCGAACGATAATTGGTGCGGTTGGCGGCCTCTGCAGTGGTTACATCGCGGTATTTCAGGTGGCCGAGACTGTCTTTTTCAGCGACAAAACCTTCGGCATCTCTCACGGTAGTTTTATATACATTGCCCCTGAATGGTCTCAGGTCGGTCATATCCAGGGAATTCATCGGACGGTAAACGTCAAGCACCCATTCACTCACGTTACCTGCCATGTTATAGAGGCCATAATCGTTGGGGAAATAGGAACCGCATGGCGCGGGAATATCGGCAGCATCATTCAGGTTACCGGCAACCCCCATATAGTCGCCCCGTCCCCTGCGGAAGTTATCCATGAAACTGCCATAGTATTTGGATTCGCTTGTTCTTACAAAATTCCCGTTCCAGGGATAATTCTTCTTTTCAACCACCCTTTCAAGAAGTGTGTTCCCGATCAGGCCGAGCGCTGCGAATTCCCATTCTGCTTCGGTCGGGAGCCGGTATTTCGGGAGGAGGATACCATCTTCCATCTTCACTTTTCGGGTGCCTGTTCCGTTGGGATTCAGATCGGGCAGCGGTTTATTGACAAGACCTTCATATTGGCCTGCCAGGTAGGCTTCGGTATTGAAGTTGTTTTCATTCTTTTGAGATGGATCCATTGAAAGGATGCCTTTTTTGATCAGGAGCATTTCATTGACCCGGTCCGTTCTCCAGGCACAATAGTCATTTGCCTGAACCCAGCTGACACCCACAACGGGATAATTCCTGTAGGCAGGGTGCCGGAAATAATATTCTACCAATGGTTCGTTGTAGGCCAGTTTATCTCTCCATACCAGTGTATCGGGTAATGCTTTACGGAATACGCCCGGATAATCCGTACCATAAACCCTGTATAACCAATACAGGTATTCCAGGTAATCGAGGTTCCTCAATTCAGTTTGATCCATGTAGAAGCTGGAAACAGTGACCGTGCGGGGTTGATTATTCCAGTCAAACAGAACATCATCCTGGGTGTTTCCCATGGTAAACCTGCCACCTTCAATAAATACAAGTCCCGGACCTGTTTGTTGTTCAGTGTACTGACGGACTTCAAAACCACCGTTTTTGGGGTTGTTATAATCCCACCCAGTCGAACTGCTAGAACCTTTCTTAGTACAGGAACCAAGAAGTACAATGGCAGCGACGGCGGCGACCATTGTAACAGCGGGTAAAATCTTATGGAAATTCATCATTGATAAAATTTTGAATGTATAACTAAAATCTTGGGCATTTTATTGCCCTGATATGCCTTCTTTTTTCAATGCAAGGGAACTGCCATGAAGCAGAAACCTCGTGTCCTCCTCCGGAAACAGCCATCAGCCGTGAGATTGTGAAATCATAACTGTATCCGACGCGAAGGTTTTGATAATGAAATCCAATCATTGGAATCAACGCATCGGCATTCTCAAAATTGTATCTGAACCAAAGTCCCCCGATAAAAGGATCGATCGTCAGGTACAAACCCAGGTTAAGCTGGTGAAATTTGAATTGCTGCTGGTAAAGAATATTCGGGGAGATGGAGAACTCGCGGCCTTCATCGGCTCCGTTTTCCCTCAGGTTTATTACAGATCCGGCATGGACTGTATATTTCATAAACAGCCGGGTGTTGTTGTCATTATAAAATCCCATCCGTGGCTGTGAAAGATGACTGACAGAGAGGCCGCCATATAACAACTCATCATATCCCATCATAATGCCTGCTGAAAAATCAGGAGCGCTGATGGTATTGTTATCCGGTGGCTTTTCCAGTGTGGGCAGTACAAAACCCGTTTGCGGATCGATCATGTCCTCGAAAGTCAGCTTATCCCAGGCCAGATGGCGCTGATAATAACCGGCTTCCAATGCAGCACTGGCGAAAAGGTGACTTGTTATATTGAATTTGTAAGCATACATGAGGCTGATGGCAGTTGCATTCAGGTTTCCACCACCTGTGCGGTCGGCAGTGACCAATAATCCAACACCTCCCCTGATAAAATTTACATATTGGTCATAAGAGGCATTATAAGTAACAAATGCTCCTCCAACCGATGGCCATTGATCACGGAAGTTGCCGATTGCTCTCGGACATACCATGGCTCCTGCCAAAGCCGGATTCAGATATAACGGGTTTGCATAAAACTGTGAAAACTCCGGATCCTGACTGTAGGTGCTTTGCATGAAAACTGATAAAGTAAAAATGGTAATAATGAATGCTTTATTCATCATTGCTATTTATACACCCTAATTTATTTAGGGTTACAATATTACTAATAAATTTTCAATTCATGCCACGATCTTTAAGAAATTAGAAAATTCCTGGTCATAAATAACAATATTCAAAACCTAATATCGTTTTTAACTCTCATGATCAGGATTGTTGCTTTTATCTCCTTTTTAAAAATAGATTTCCCTGCTTCTGACATTCTGTGGCCTGATTGTGCGACCTTTGCAAATTAATACTTTGTATATGATAAATAAGACCTACAAACTACCGCGATATTTCTTCCTGCTTTTATTTTTTCTTGCAGGTGCAGTTCTGATTCCCTCTCATACTATTGGACAGGTTAAACCAATGCATTTTGACATTCATTGGTTACCTTCCTCACACATCCATTTTTCCGCATCTGATTCAATAACCAAAATGAACTTTGAAGGTGCTATCGTTACAGATAATTACGGTCAGTTACCGGTGTTCTCTCATATCATAAGGGTATCATCAAAAGAAGATTCCATATGGATTTCGGATTTGCAGGATCTGAAATTTGAGGAGTTGGGAGAGGGTGACCTGAACGCATTAAGAGACACTGAGAAGATTCCTGCAGATTTCACCTTATCGCAAAACATCATTATTCAGCATAAAGTCCCTTATCTTTCGCTTACCTTATTACCATTGAGAAAAAACACTGCAAATGGTAAAATTGAACGCCTCATTTCATTTGGCTTCCAGTTGAATTTTATCCCCAATCCTCACCCCACGGCACTGAAAACAACACGTACTTATGCCGATCATTCTGTTCTGGCTTCGGGTACCTGGTATAAGATGTCAGCCAAAAATACAGGTATTTACAGAATTACCTATGATGATCTGAAGAATATGGGGGTCAATGTTTCCGCTATTGATCCCAGGAATATCAGGATCTATGGTAATGGCGGAGGAATGTTACCTGAACCGAATGCCACCAGAAGGATCGATGACCTGAGGGAAAATGCAATACAGGTTGTAGGGGAAGAGGACGGAAAATTTGATGCGGGTGATTATATTTTATTTTATGGAGAAGCGCCTGATATATGGAAATATGATTACACGAATCATATTTTCCATCACAGTAAAAATATTTATTCTGATGTAAACTATTATTTTCTGACCGTGGATCTGGGGCAGGGGAAGAGAGTTGGACTCACCCCATCCACCACACAGACCCCAAATTTTTATGTAACTACATTCAATGATTACCAGTTTTATGAAAAGGATGATATCAATCTGATCAAATCAGGGAAATTATGGTTAGATCAGCAATATTTTGATGTTACCACAACCCGTGATTATACATTCAATTTTCCGAATATCGATAATGTTCATTCTGTTACGGTCACCACAGATGTAGCAGCGAGAAGCACCACCACCAGCTCCTCCTTCGATATTTCAGCCAATAACCAGTACCTTCTGAATGTAAACATTCCACCCGTCACCACGGTTTTTCTCGATACTTATGCCGTAGAAAGATCCGGCACGGGCGGTTTCAATACAGCAGATCCTGTCATAGATATTAAACTGAAGTACAACAAACCGGATATTACGGCGACCGGATACCTGAACTATCTTGAATTGAATGTAACACGAAACCTGGTCATGAGCGGCTCCCAAATGAGTTTCAGGTCACCCCTGACGTCAGGATCAGGCAAAGTTTCAGATTTTTCACTGACCACGGGTAACCAGACTGTTACCATCTGGGATGTAACCAATGGCGGAACTATCAATAAAATAGTGACTTCACAAAATGGTTCAGCAACTGTATTCAGGTTGCCCACCGATACGTTGCAGGAATTTATTGCCTTTGACGGCACGTCATTCTTATCCGCTACTTTCAGGGGGAAAGTTGATATTCAGGACCTTCATGGCGCCGGTCTTTTTGATTATGTAATAGTAACTTATCCCTTGTTCCTTCCCCAAGCCGAACGTCTGGCTACATTTCACAGAAATCATGATCAGATGTCAGTGTTCATTACTACCCCCGAAAAGATCTACAATGAGTTTTCCTCAGGGAAACAGGATGTTACAGCCATCAGGGATTTTATGAAGATGATGTATGACCGGTCAGGAAACGGAGATTACCCAAAATATCTTCTTCTGTTTGGAGGTGCATCCTATGATTTCAAAGACCGGGTTCAGAATAATATCAATTTTGTTCCCTCTTTTGAGTCAAATGAATCGTTGAGTCCGACGGGAACCTTTGTATCCGACGATTACTTTGCCATCCTGGATGATTCGGAAGGGTTGGGATCCTATGGCCTGCTTGATCTTGGTATTGGACGTTTTCCGGTGATAACAGCGGATCAGGCGGATGAGGCAGTAGCTAAAATTGAGCACTATTGTGCACAAAGTGATTCGGTGAAAAATGACTGGAGAAATGTGGTCTGTTTCGTTGCGGATGACCCTGATGATGCGAACTCCAATCTCCATATGGAACAGGCGGAATTATTGGCCGGCATGATCACTTCTGGTAATAAGGATTACAACGTGGATAAGATCTTTCTCGATGCCTATAAACAGGCTTCAACTCCTGGTGGGGCTCGCTATCCTGATGTGAATGCAGCAATCAACGACAGGGTGGATAAAGGCGCTTTGATCATTAATTATACAGGTCACGGAGGAGTTTTGGGTTGGGCTCATGAACGCGTTCTTGAAATTGCAGATATCAAATCCTGGAAAAATTATGACCGGATGCCTGTTTTTATGACAGCTACCTGTGAATTCTCCTGGTTTGATGATCCTGCATGGATCTCTGCAGGTGAATGGGTATTTCTGAATTCCACCGGCGGAGGAATTGCATTATTTACAACAACAAGACCAACCTTTGCAGGTGAGAATTTCTCCCTCTCCACCAATTTTTATTCCAATGTATTCAAAAAGTTCAATGGTAAGTTCTTGAAAATGGGAGACCTGGTCGAACGGGCGAAGAACTGGGACAGTACCGGTTCTTCTCTTAACTCACGGAAGTTTATTCTGCTTGGCGATCCCGGACTCCAACTGGCCTATCCGCAATTTAATGTTGTAACCACGGCAATAAACGGACAAAATGTATCCTCCTCTCCGGATACATTAAAAGCATTGCAAACGGTAACAATTTCGGGAGAAGTACGTGATAATGACGGGAATAGGATGTCTGCGTTTAACGGAACGGTTTTTACGACAGTCTTTGATAAAGCTGCTGAGATATATACACTTGGGAATGATGGAGGAAACCCGGTAAGCTTTTATCTGCAGAAAAACCCGCTCTACAGAGGAAAGGCCGATGTTACAGAGGGTTCATTCTCCTTCACTTTTATTGTACCGAAAGACATTGCATATAACTATGGGATTGGAAAGATCAGTTATTATGCTCGTGACCCCGATTGTGATGCAAATGGGTATAATATGAATGTGATCGTAGGCGGAATGGACAATCGTTCTTCAACGGATGAGCAGGCCCCGGAAGTAAGGCTTTTTATGAACAATACCAATTTTGTCAGTGGAGGGATCACCGACCAGAACCCTGTGTTGCTGGCAATTGTCAGCGACAGTTCCGGGATAAACACGGTAGGTAACGGGATCGGGCATGATATTACGGCTGTGGTAGATGACAACACCAAGGAGTCGAAAATACTCAATGATTATTATGTCTCTGATATCAATACGTTTAAAACCGGTATTATTACTTATCCCTTTTATAAACTTTCCGACGGGTTACATCATCTCTCCCTGAAAGTGTGGGATGTTTATAACAACTCTTCGGATGCGACCATCGAGTTTATCGTAGCTTCCTCGGTAAATTTTGCACTTGAACATCTTATGACCTATCCTAACCCATTCAGTGACCATACGACCTTTTCATTTGAGTCCAACCAGACAGATCCTTCCATGGATGTGAATATCAAGATATTTACGATCAACGGAAAATTAATTAAAACCCTTCACCAGGTATTATCGAATACAGGTTACAGGGTGGATTCAATCACATGGGATGGCACCGATAACGATGGCAACCAGATAAGCGGGGGGTTGTATGTCTATGTTTTAGATGTTAAACTTACGGGGGGCGCTGCTGTTCAGAAATCTTCAAAATTGGTGTACATTCGTTGATCGGATTCATCTTCGACGACAGAAATGAAATCGGGGAAACCTTGTGAATGAAACATAAATCCTTAATATTTTTTTTACTCCTCTGTTTGTATTCGAGGGCAGGTACTCCGCATAAAACAGTATCTGTCCTGGCGACCGGGAAATGGTTCAGGATTGCTATTCATGCAACAGGGATCCATAAAATAAGCTATGCTGATTTTGTTTCAATGGGTATTGATTTTACCCAGGTGAATGATTCAGCCATCAGGATCTTTGGGAATGGAAGCGGTATGTTACCGGAAACCAATATCTCCCAAAGGGTCGATGATCTTCGGGAGGTTTGTATCCGCGTTGTGGATGGTGGTGATGGAAAAATGAACCCCGGTGATTATGTTTTGTTCTATGGTGAAGGCCCGGATAAATGGAGCCTTGATAAAACCACATATCACTATATCCATTCAAAAAACCTTTATTCTGATTCGGTCTATTATTATATAAACATGGATACCGGGAAGGGAAAAAGAGTGCCGGTTCAAAATTCAGCAGATACGATTCCTAACTATTATTCCGTCAGGTTCGACGATCATGTTTTTCATGAAATTGACCAGGAAAACCTTATTAAATCAGGGAAGAGCTGGTTCGGGGAGGTTTTTAATGAAACGTCGGATTCCTATGATTTTACATATGATTTTCCTTATATCGATTCGATCTCACCCATCAGGATAGTCACCAATGTTGCAGCCCAATCAATAATCGACAGTTGGTTCTTCCTGTATGTAAACAACCATCTGCTGGATTCGATCAAAGTTCCCTTTGCAAATTATCCGGATGATCCTGAGGATTTTGCAAGGATTGCCCAGAAAGTTTCAAGGATCTATAATCCGCATACTCCCTTTACTTTGAATCTTATTTATCAGCTTCCGGATCCTTCCGCCAAAGGCTGGCTTGACAATATCGAGTTCAACCTTTCCCGCAACCTGCACTGGGCCGGACCCCAGATGAATTTCAGGGATGCCAATTCCATTGGTACCGGGAAGATCACCCAATTTAAAATGACCGGTGCAGATCCTTCTGTAACTATATGGGATGTAACTGATCCGGGAAACATTACCGAGATGAAATCGCACCTGTCACATGATACGATGCGGTTTGTGATCAGAACCGATTCCCTGAAGGAATTCATTGCATTTGACGGATCAGTTTATAATACGGTCCATCTTGCCGGGCAGGTTGATAATCAGAATCTGCATGCACTCGAACCGGCAACCCTGGTTATTGTCACGAATCCGTTATTTCTGCAGGAAGCCAACCGGCTTGCTGATTTCCACCGTCAGCATGACAAAATCCCGGTTGTTGTGGCCAAAACTACCGAAATATATCATGAATTCTCCTGCGGAGAACAGGATCCCACCGCCATCCGCGATTTTGTCAAGATGCTCTATGACAGAGGAAGCGGAAATGCAGATCAGCCAAAGTACCTTCTTCTGTTTGGTGATGGCTCATACGATCCCAAGAACCGTGTTCCGGGGAATAATAACCTTATACCAACCTACCAATCTTTAGAATCAGTAAATACAGGTTTCTCCTATGTAACGGAGGATTATTACGGGATCATGGGTGATTTCCAGGGGCAAAACTCAAATGGCACCATTAACCTGGGAATCGGACGGTTACCGGTTTCTACTTTGGACCAGGCAATAGGCCTGGTAGATAAGATCATTCATTATACGGATGTTTCCGATACTATCCTGGCCGACTGGAGAAACCAGATCTCCTTCATCGCAGATGATCAGGAGGGTAATCTCTTCCTTCAGCAAACAGAGCAACTCACAGCCGTCGTGGAGAATCAGTATCCCGTATTTAATGTCGAGAAGATTTACCTGGATGCTTATCCATTGATCTCTACACCCATTGGCCCCCGGTACCCGGCCGTCAATGAGGCCATCACCAAAGCAATGGAAGACGGTAAGTTACTGATCAATTATGTGGGACATGGGGGAGATGATGGATTGGCAGAAGAAAAAATACTATCTGTAAGTGATATTCAGAATTGGAACAATCAGGATAAGTTCCCGGTTTTTGTTGTAGCCACCTGCGAATTCAGCCATTTTGATAACCCTGAACGTCTATCAGCCGGTGAAATGGTCATTAATAAGAGCAATGCAGGCGCGATTGCACTTTTTACCACCACAAGAATAACTGCAGCTCCTTCGAACTATCCGCTGGATACATCCTTTTTCCACAACCTGGTAACTCCTGTTGGTGAACCTGTTCGCAGAATGGGCGACCTGATCAAAATCTCAAAGAATAACAATAACAATAATCCTGATATACGTAATTATGTTTTATTGGGAGATCCGGCACTGGAAATGGCATTTCCTGAAAATAATGTGGTAACCACACAAATCGGTAACCTTCCTGTTGATAGTATTGCAGATACAGTGCGAGGACTCAGCATCATTAATGTGAAAGGGGAGGTACGGAATCCACAGGGTGACAAATTGAGCGGTTTTGACGGGATCCTTTTCCCCAGGATTTTTGATAAACCCACCATCTACAGTACAATTGGGAATAAAACAGGGGTTCAAGGAAGTTACCCTCAACCTTTCCACCTTCAGGATAACCTTCTGTCGTCCTTGAAAATCTCAGTTACACACGGGGAGTTTGAATTCTCATTCATTGTTCCCAAGGATATTGCGCTGCAATTTGGAAAAGGAAAGATCAGCTATTATGCGCAGAACGGAGTGACAGATGCAAACGGGTACAGCAATGACATTGTAATCGGAGGGAGGGACCCAACCATTGATCCTATTAATAGTGGCCCCATCATCCGCCTGTTTATGAATGATACGACATTTGTGCCGGGGGGAATTACTTCTCCCGACCCGGTTTGCCTTGCTTACCTTAAAGATCCCGACGGAATCAATTATACCGGACTGGGAATCGGGCATGAAATCATTGCCTGGCTTGACGAAGACCAGGCTCATCCGATTGTCCTGAATGATTATTTCAAAACGGATATGAATTCTTATCAGAGCGGAAGTCTGAAATACCCCCTGGAGAATCTGTCTGTTGGGTTCCATCAGTTCAGACTCATGGCCTGGGATTTCTATAATAATCCTTCAGAAGCTAAGGTTGGGTTTTTTGTGGTTGATCCGAATAATATGACTGTCAGGGGCTTACTGAATTTTCCAAACCCGTTTAAGGATGCAACGACTTTCAGGTTTTACCCGGTGAAGTTAACGGGTAGCATGAATGTCAATATCCAGGTCACTTCTATGGCCGGCATCGTTTTAAAAACAATTCAAAAAAATATCACAGGATATGAAAGCGGAGCTGTGGATATAATATGGGATGGTACCGGGGATAATGGTTCAAAACTCGGAAACGGAATTTATCTATATAAGTTGATAGTGAAAGGAGATAATGATTCTTTCATGCAAACGGTACGAAAACTTGCCATTCTGAAATAGTCATTTTCTGTAGTCGCATAATCATGATGAGGTTGTCAATAATTTCGTATTCACCGGAATACCTGTCACCAGGACAAAATCAGTGTGTGAATATTTCATATCTTTGCAAATAGATAATCCAGCAAATGAGATATTACCTTTCCCTTCTGTTTTTATTATTATTGGTTCTTCCATCAAGAGGAACCACCCACAAAAGCAGTTCTGTTCTTGCAACAGGCAAGTGGTATAAGATAGCCATCACACAAACGGGTATTCATAAAATCACTTATGATGATTTCGTAGCGATGGGATTTAACCTCACCCTGACCGGTGATTCAACCATCCGGATCTTTGGAAACGGAGGAGGAATGCTTCCGGAAGCAAACAATGGAAGAAGGAACGATGACCTGCGGGAAATTCCTGTGCAGGTGGTTGACCAGGGTGACGGGAAACTTGATCAGGGAGATTATGTTCTGTTTTATGGAGAAGCGCCGGATACCTGGACTTACGATTACAAAACCACCCATACATTTTCTCATAACAGGAATCTGTATGCTGATTCTACCTTTTATTACATAAATGCAGACCAGGTGACTGGTAAAAGGGTTGCTTTGCAAGCACCACCGGATACACTTCCCAACATTTTTTCAAAGTCATTCGACGAGCATGTCTTTCATGATCTTGACCAACGGAATCTTATAAAGTCGGGAAAGATATGGTATGGCGAGGCGTTTGACAATTCGGTGAAGTCCTATGATTTTTCATTTGATTTTCCATACATAGACCCGCTTTCTCACCTGAGAGTTGTGACAAATGTTGCAGCCAGGGCTTCTGTTGTCAGTAAATTTATCCTTTCCAATAACACACGACTTTCTGATACCATTTATGTTGATTATACAGATCCCCAGAATCTTCAGAGTTATGCCCAGACAAAGCAAAAAGTAACAACATTGTCTAATCCGGCTTCAAGCATCAACCTGAATCTTACCTATGACCTGCCCGTGAGTAATGCCCTCGGCTGGCTTAACTTCATTGAGCTTACCTGCAGGAGGAATATACATTGGAATTCGCCTCAGATGCAGTTCAGGGATGCCACAACCATCGAGCACTACAATACAACAGAATTCTCCATGTCGGATGCAGGTACCAATGTAACAATATGGAATGTGACCGATCCGGGAAACATTGTGAAATTATCGGGCACAATGATAAATGACACCTTGAAATTTATTATTAAGACAGATACACTGGTTGAGTTTGCCGCTTTCGACGGAAGCAGCTTTTTCCCTGTACATCTGTCAGGAAATATTGATAATCAGAACCTCCATGGCCTTACCCCTTCAACACTCGTGATTGTTACAAATCCCTTGTTTACTTTTCAAGCCAACCGGCTGGCTGATTTTCATCGGGGTAAAGGGAAGATCTCTGTGGATGTCGTTACCACTACCCAGGTTTACAATGAATTTTCTTCAGGGATAAAGGATCTGACTGCCATCAGGGACCTTATGAAAATGTTGTATGATCGCGGGTATCCTGATAATTCACCGAAATATTTACTTTTATTCGGGGATGGGTCCTATGATCCGAAGAACAGGATACCGGGTAATAATAATATGGTACCAACCTATGAATCGCTGGAATCACTGAACATAGTTCAGTCGTATGTTACAGAAGACTATTTTGGTATCATGGGGGATAATGAAGGGTTGTATTCAAATGGATCAATCGAAATAGGGATCGGGCGATTCCCGGTGTCCGATACGGCCCAGGCAAAAGCCGTCGTGGACAAGATCATCCATTATTCCTCACGGTCGGATACCATCCTGTCGGATTGGCGGAATACCATGACTTTCGTTGCCGATGACGAGAATAGCAACCTGCATATGCAGCAAGCCGAGCAACTTACTGAAATCGTCCTTTCTAAATACCCTGCCTTTAATGTCAGGAAGATATATCTCGATGCCTACCCGTTGGTTAAAACCCCTGCCGGTGAAAGGTTCCCCCAGGTGAATGGGGAGATCGATAAAGCGGTCGCCGATGGTTCCCTGATCATCAATTATACAGGACATGGCGGAGAAGACGGTTGGTCAGGTGAGAAAGTACTGACAGTAGGTGATATTGAAAGCTGGACGAACAAGGACAAGCTTCCTGTTTTTATCACTGCTACATGTGAATTCAGCCGTTTTGATAACCCGGAGCGTTTCTCGGCAGGAGAGATGGTGATTGATCATCCTGACGGAGGCGCTATAGCCCTTTATTCAACTACACGGCAGGCGATGGCGACTTCGAATTTTAAACTGGATACAAGCTTTTTTAACCATCTGCTTCCGCCTGATGGTCAACCTTTGCTTACCATGGGAGACCTATTGCGTATCTCAAAAAATAACAACGAAAATAATTACAATATCAGAAATTTTGTCCTGCTCGGCGACCCTGCACAGGAAATTGCATTTCCAAGGTACCGTGTGGTGACAACGGAGATCAATAATAAACCGGCCGGTTCGACTCCGGATACGACTTACGGATTAACGATCCTGAATGTGAAAGGAGAGATCCGGAATATCCAGGGGAGTAAGATTGACACGTTCAACGGGACGCTGTACTCCCGGATCCTTGATAAACCGGTTACTTACAAAACCCTTGGAAACAAACCAGGAGTCAACGGCAGCTATCCGCAAACTTTCAAGGTTCAGAACTCATTAATCGGTTATGAGAAAACTTCGGTAAAGAATGGAGGTTTCGAATTCTCATGTGTTATTCCAAGGGACATCGGACTCCAATTCGGACAGGGGAAGATAAGCTATTATTGCCAGGATGGGACTACCGATGCAAACGGCTATACCGATGAAATTGTCGTCGGTGGTTGCGACACATCGATTAACATGTTGAATAAAGGCCCTGATATTCATCTGTATATGGATAATACAGGTTTCATTTCCGGAGGAAGAACCGAAAGTAATACTGTTTTTCTTGCGTTCCTTTCCGATACGAATGGGATTAACTCAACAGGTCTTGGGATCGGGCATGAGATTACAGCCATACTTGATAACAACTCAACCAACCCCATAGTACTCAATGATTACTTTAGCATCGATACAGATACCTATGAGAAAGGTTCTGTAAGCTATCCGTTGACCGGTCTTTCAACCGGGCTTCACAAAATTACCTTGAAAGCCTGGGACTTGTATAATAACTCATCACAGGGAGAGATCTTGTTTTTTGTACTTAATCAGCCCGTGCTGTCCATGAACCAGGTAATTAACTTTCCGAATCCTTTCAGTAGTTTCACAACCTTTCAATTCAACCCATTACAAAACGCAGGAACCCTGAAAATGATCATCGAGATTATTTCTATAAACGGGCAAAAGATGAAAACTATCGAAAGCACTGTTTCTGATTATGGAAGTGTACCTGTTTTTGTGCATTGGGATGGAAGGGGTGATAATGGTAATAAACTCCAAAATGGAATTTACCTGTACAAACTTATATTGAAGGGAGCGAATGGCACATTTACGCAGGCATCACAAAAACTTATGATCCTGAATTGATTTTGATGCATTGCTCCAAATTTCTCCAAAACAGGCAATATGTGAAAATAATCTTCGTTAATGTTTGAATGTTGTTTGACTAAAACTTATTTCAGAATGCAAAAAATTAAGATTTACGTTTTTTTCCTGCTGATTTGTGTAAGTGTTACTGAAAGAAGCTATGCACAGGGGACGGTAATAAGTGATAGAATGGTAATTACTACCGCAGTCCCGTTTTTATTGATTGCACCCGATGCACGCTCCGGAGGAATGGGTGATGGTGGTGTTGCTTCTTCACCGGATGTATATTCAATGTTTTGGAATCCTGCAAAATATGCTTTTGTAGATAAACAATTTGGTGTAGGTATTGGTTATGTTCCATGGCTTCATGGTTTGGTAAATGATATCGGCTTGTCATCGGTGGCAGGTTTCTGGAAGATTGGGGATAAGCAGGCTGTTGCTGCCTCATTACGTTTTTTCTCCATGGGAAGTGTGACCTTTACTGACGAAAACGGGAAGGAATTGGGGGATGTAAAACCCAATGAATGGGCAATTGATGCCACATATTCCAGGAAGTTTTCAAAAGAATTTTCAGGTGCTGTTGCCGGACGTTTCATTTATTCAAACCTGGTCCCGGTAAAACTTGGATCTCAGACTGAAAATACCCGTGCAGGTACCTCTGTAGCTGCTGACGTAGCATTATATTATCATCATGATATGGAAATATCAGGATTGACAGGAGCGTCAATAAACTTTGGTCTTGACATTTCCAATATAGGGGCAAAAATTTCATACAGCACCACCTCAACCAAGAGGGATTTCCTTCCCACGAACTTACGTCTGGGCCCATCATTTATCATGGACATTGATGATTACAACCGACTTATGCTGGAAGTCGACTTGAACAAACTCCTCGTTCCAACTCCTCCCATCAGGCAGGGGGATACCCTCATCGTCAAAGGAATGGATAACAACGTTCAGGTTGTTCAGGGCATGATCCAATCCTTTTATGATGCTCCCGGCGGATTCTCAGAAGAAATTGCAGAGATCAACATCGCTGCATCTGTTGAATACTGGTACAATAAGTTATTTTCGATCCGTGCCGGCTATTTCAATGAATCGAACAGCAAGGGAGGACGGAAATTCTTTACCCTCGGTACCGGTATCCGTTACAATGTATTCGGACTCGACTTCTCATACCTGATCCCTGTGGCAAGTAACAATCCTCTTCAGAATACCATGCAGTTTACCCTGATATTCAACTTCGATCAGGCTTCAAAACAGGATAAGGAGAAAAGTACAAAGTAGGGATAGAGGGATAGAGGGACAAAGTTTGCAGTTCCCAGTTCCCAGTTTGCAGTTTGCAGTTTCCAGTTTGCAGTTCCCATGGACTTATGACTTACGACTTATGACTTACGACTTTTATCCTTCTTTCAACTCCCCAGTTCACCAATTCACTAGTTTATCATGATTCGTATCGGTTTTGGCTTCGACACCCATAAACTGGAATCCGGAAGGAATTTCTGGCTCGGAGGAATTTGCATTCCCCACGTCAAAGGCGCTGTGGGACATTCTGATGCTGATGTCCTGATCCATGCCATCTGTGATGCTTTGCTGGGGGCAGCCGGATTACGCGACATCGGATTTCACTTTCCAGATACTTCACCTGAATTCAAAGGGATCGACAGCAAAATACTCCTCCACAGGACCCACGACCTGGTAAAATCCAAATCCTATGTAATTCAGAATATCGATTCAACAATTGTTCTACAAAATCCTAAAATCAGCGCTTATATCCCTGAAATGATCGCTTCACTTTCTGCTGTATTGGAAACCGGGGCAGACCAGATCTCCATTAAGGCCAAAACCAGCGAAAAGCTTGGCTTCATAGGCCGGGAAGAGGGGGTATCGGTGTATGCTGTTGTCCTGCTTGAAAAGGCCTAGGATAAATGGTCATTAAGTCATTGGTCATTGGTCATTGGGTCATTAGGTCATCAGGAACTGCAAACTGGGAACTGCAAACATTGTCACGCGTTACTTTTAAATATCTTAGAATTCCCTTTGTTATCTCAACCCTTTTTCTTAATTTTGTCGTCCCATTTTTGGGATGATGTATAAATATATTAATAATTAAAAATCACACAGATGTTGCGACAGTATGAAACCGTTTTCATTATGACTCCCGTTTTGTCTGATGAACAGATGAAGGAAACGGTAGACAGATACCAGAAGTATCTTGTCAGCAAGGGCGCTGAAATTGTTTACGAGGACAATTGGGGTTTACGTAAGCTTACCTATCCGATCCAGAAAAAATCGACAGGCTTCTATCATTTGGTTGAATTTAAAGCCGAGCCGGAAATTATCAAAGATTGGGAGATCATGTTTAAGAGGGATGAAAAAATCCTTCGTTTTCTCACCGTCGCTTTGGAAAAACACGCCATAACTTACAATGAGAAGAAGCGTAATAAAGCCAAAGCAGAGAAAGTAAAAGAAGAATAACCCTGATTTTCAATTAAACAAAAAAAAATGGCACAACAACAAGGAGAAATAAAGTATCTGACCCCGATCGCGGTAGATACCAAAAAGAAAAAATATTGCCGCTTCAAGAAAAGTGGTATTAAATACATCGACTATAAAGACGCTGACTTCCTGCTGAAATTTGTGAATGAGCAGGGGAAGATCCTTCCAAGAAGAATTACCGGTACTTCCACAAAATACCAGCGCAAAGTTTCACAGGCAGTTAAACGGGCACGACATCTTGCATTACTGCCCTATGTAGCAGATTTGTTAAAATAGGGAGAAACTATGGAAATCATTTTAAAACAAGATGTTCCCAACCTGGGATACGCAAACGAAAAGATCAATGTCAAGCCGGGTTATGCACGTAATTTTCTGATCCCGAAAGGAATCGCAATTCTGGCTACAGAAACCAATAAAAAAATATTGGCAGAGAACCTGAAACAGAAGGCACATAAGGAAGAAAAAGTAAGGACCCAAGCCGATGCACTTGCAAAACAACTGAAGAACATTACCGTAAAGATTGGCGCAAAAGCAGCAGAATCAGGAAAGATCTTCGGTTCAGTAAATGCCATCCAGATCGCACAGGCTTTAAAAGACCAGTTCAACTTTGAGATCGACCGCAAAAGAATCCATGTCGACCATGAACATATTAAAGAACTTGGTACCTATAAAGCAAAGATCAATCTCCACAAGGAGATTAACGTAGAGATCAACTTCGAGGTCTTTGGGGAATAACCGTTTTCAATCTCATGCTTTCGAATGCTCAGGTTAAATTTATAACCTCACTGCAGGTTAAAAAATACCGTGAACTCCATAGCAGGTTCATTGCGGAAGGATCTAAGCTTGTGCTGGATTTCCTTGGAAGCGCTTATCATGTGGATACTATATATGCCATTCCTGAATGGATGCGGGAAAACCAGACTTTACTTGCTACCTTACAGCCAAACCTTCAGGAAGTTACACCATCAGAACTCAGCCGGATCACTGGACTTGCGACTTCAAGCCCTGTACTTGCAATCGTAAAGATCCCGGATATATCTGACAATACGGTAAATGTCAACAAAGGACTGACGCTCGTCCTTGATGATATCCGTGATCCCGGGAACCTGGGAACCATCATCCGCATTGCCGACTGGTTTGGGATCAGAAGGATTATCTGTTCTGAAACCACTGTCGATCTTTATAATCCGAAAGTTGTCCAGGGAACCATGGGGTCGATTGCCCGGGTTTCTGTCAAATATCTTCCACTGGTCTCTTTTCTCTCTTCTATTCCGGCGGATCTGCCCGTTTACGGCACATTCCTGAAGGGTGAAAATATATACAAATGCAACCTTCAACCCGATGCGATCGTCATTATCGGAAATGAATCGTACGGAATTTCTGATGACGTTGCCCTGTTCGTAACGCAACGGATATTCATCCCCGGAAATCATACACTTGATCCATCTTCCTCCTCCGCCGAATCACTGAATGCTGCGGTTGCGACTGCAATTGTTTGCTCCGAGTTCAGAAGAAATTTGCTTTCCCCACCCACCGGGAGGTTGACTAATATGTAAACAAAAGATTTTTTCTCGCTGATTTTCGCAAATTTTGCACTGATTTACGGAAATTAAATTATCTGATAATCAATTATTTGCGAAAATCAGCGGATCATCGGCGTTCATCTGCGAGACATAAAAGCAAACTTTTTAGTCGACCCCGTGAAGTTCAAATTAAGGTTTCATTCCCGAATTCGTCATTCCCTGATTCGTCAATACCTTAAATCCTTACTTTTGTTATGCCAATTTTTCCCCGTGAAAAAACCAAAACCAACATTCTTATTCTTCCTCTGCATCTTTGTATATGTTTTTATCTCCGCAGGAGATGTCACTGCACAATCAACCTCGGATGATGTTGTCAACAACGATATTGTTTACAAACCCTTCATAAAAACCGTTCTGCTTTTCAAGGAGGGGTTTGAGATGTCGGCACCTGTCATACTCCTGAATTCTGAAGAAAAGCTGCACCTCTCGTTTGATGATATGGATTCTGACCTGAAGCGTTACAGATATACCATTATCCATTGTGATGCAGACTGGAATACCTCGGTTGACCTCATGCAATCAGATTATATCAATGGCTTCACGGATGATGAAGTCGGGACATTTGAATATTCATATAACACAACTGCTCATTACACCCACTTTACCCTTCTTTTTCCGAACCCGGATATGCAGCCCCGGCTATCGGGTAATTATTTGCTGAAGGTTTTTATTGATGATCAGCGGGATATTGCTTTTACCCGGAGATTCAGGGTTTATGAAAAGAGCGGGGCCGGGGTTACCGGGGAGGTTCGCCAGTCATCGGCCATCCTTGAAAAATTCACCAGGCAGGAGGTTGATTTTACCATCCACATGAACGGGATGAGGGTTTCGGATCCTGTACGGGAATTCAGGGTCATGATCACGCAGAATGACAGGCAGGATAATGCATTGAGGAACATAAAACCGAAATTTACCAGGGGAAATGAACTCGACTTCATGTATGATGAAACAAATACTTTTAACGGTGGGAATGAGTTTCGTTCTTTTGATATCAAGAGCCTGGTATATCAAACCGAAAGGATCAGGAAGATCGCCTATGACTCAGCCGGGTATGAGGTTTACCTTCTCGATGACCAGAAAAGGCCCCGGAAAAATTATGTGAGCGACAAGGAGATCAACGGACGGAAGCTTATCAGGAATGAGGAACTTGCAAAAAACAGTGATATTGAAGCGGATTATGCCTGGGTGCATTTCTTCCTCGTTTCCGATCCGCTTTTGGATAACAATGAGGTTTATATCCTCGGGGCGCTGACCGACTGGCAGCTTGACAATGGAAGCAAAATGAGATATGATCCTGTAAGGAAGGGATATGAAAAACAGTTATACCTGAAACAGGGATATTATAATTATATCTATGTGATCAAAGATCCCGGAACAGGAAAATTTGATGAAACCCCGGTTGAAGGGAACCACTGGGAAACCGAAAATGTGTATACAATCTGGGTCTATTACAGGGAAACCGGAGGTTTGTATGACCGGCTAATTGCCTTACAGAACCTGAATTCCAACCATTAGAACGGGTAACCTATCCCGAAATTCCACATAATATCGGACAGATTCAGTTGGGTCAGGTACCAATGACCATAATTGGCATAATAAGGCACCCTTATGGGAACTGCAGGGTCGAGCCGGAAGATGAAGTAGTCGAAATCGAGACGTACCCCAATGCCGAGATCAATAGCCACTTGTGACAAAACAGTTTTTGGGTCGAATTTTCCTCCCGGGAAGTCGGTTGCGCTTTGTCGCATCCAGACATTACCCATGTCAAGAAACACGGCGCTTTTAATCCATTTATAAACCGGGAAACGAAGTTCGATATTCCCCTGAAGCTGCAGATCACCACTCTGGTCATAAGTGGAGGGAAGAGTGTCATTGTGATAAGCACCCGGACCCAATGTTCCCAGTTTCCAACCCCTGATATCGTTTGAGCCCCCGGCAAAGAAAGCTTTTTCAAAAGGAAGTACATTCGAATTTCCGTAAGGGAAGCCGATACCACCATAGAATCGCAAAACAAGCGTTTGCTTGCTGTTGAACAGATGATAATACCTTAGATCCAGGTCAGGGCGGACAAACTGTGCATACTGAATATTGAACAGGGTATAATTCCCATTTGCATTTTTCGGGGATTTTAATAATTCATTAACCCCATATATGAGGTTTCCACCGGTTTCAAAATTCGAGCGGATATAAAAGAAGTTCTGAATAGTGTTTACCATCTGGTTGCTGAAGGTGATCGAGTATTTCAGTCCAGCCACAAGATGGTCTGTATATTGGTTTTTGTACCTTTTGTCGGAAAGTTTGTTTAGTTGCGCCGAGAAGGCGGAATCGACCACAGCCTTGACAAAGATGATCTCCATCGGATTGAGGATATGCCTGATCTGGTTATTTTGAGTCCAGGTATATCCAAACGCGACATTGGAAATACTGCGGCTATATTCCGTACGTTGCTGGAAATCAAAGCCGATGTTGATCACTGTTTTTGGTTTAAAGCTTTTGGGAAGCTTCCATTGACGGATCGGGATCAGGAATTGCGGTAATGTAAGGCTTACATTACCACCGAGTTCAAGGGTATTGAAGAATTGATTATGGTTGGCAGAACCGATCGTTCCCTGTGCCTGTGCTGCAGCATTAAGGCTTAGTTTCAGGAACTGAGCGCCATGAAAGATATTCCGGGTCGAATACGAAAAGTTGGCCTGGAGCCCAAGGGAACCGGCTGAATTGGTTACATCAGGACTTACCATAAAAGACTGGACCGAAGCAAGGGCAAGCTGAACATGACAATCGAGCAGGTTCTCATGATTAGGGCCGTTCCCGGGTACCTCATGGAGTTGAATGGAGATGTATTTGAATACATTCAGACTTGACAATTGAGAGTATGTCTGATTGATATCAAGGAGATTGTAATATGAACCATTCCTGATAAAGATGCCCTGGGCTATTGTAGCAGGATGGATCTTCATTTTATTCACGTACAGGAAATAATAGGTATTGGGAATGGTATCCGCACCGGAAACCTGGTAACTTAGTTTCAGGGTATCATAAACTACTGTATCCGACTGAAGAAGATCAAAATCAGGATGGATAAATATTTTATTGATCAGGAAACGTTTATGTGGTAATTCAACCATCACCCCAAAATTCTCAATGGATGGAACCACCACATTGATGATCTGAAGTGAAATATTAACCTGGTGAGCGTCGAGAGAACTGTCGATACGGTACTTAATAAAAGCAGTCGAGAACTTATAAAATCCTTGGTTCATGAGCGAATTGGTAATCCTTGATCTTTCATTGTCAAGGATATATGAGTCATATGGCGCACCTCTTTTTATCAATGATTTCGATGTATCCTGAAAAACAAAATGTGCAAGTTGTGTATCCGGGATGGAATAAACGAAATCATGAATCAGGTAGAGTTTCGAGGTTTCAACGAGATAGTACACTTTTGCCTTCTTCTTATGGTATACTACAGAATCTCTGATATTGGAATGAAAGTATCCCTTGTTGTTCAGGTAAAGCTTCATTTGTTTTAATGAGATCGTGGTCAGGTTAGTATCCAGGATAACAGGAGGAGTACCGGCTTTTAGTCGCATCCATGTCTTGAACTTGCTGTCTTTCCCCTGATTGCCATAATTATAACAGGCAATATTGGTGCGGAAAAGGCCAAAAAGTTTGGAATTTGGCGTTTGCTGGATATAACCGCTCAGCTCATCGGAAGAAACCTGCCGGTTATTGATTTTGATCTTGTTTTTGGTCAGCAGGTATTCATTGGCAGGAAAGTGTTTCGTAACATTACAGCCGCCCAGGAAAAGGAGCAAAACAAGAGGCAGGAGATATTTTGTAAAATCTTTCGGCTTCAATGACGCAAACTTAAAGGACAAACCCCTGCAAAAATAGTGATAAAAAACAAAAGGAGAGATTTTAACAATGTGCCATCTTATTTACTTAATATACTGAGTAAATTACAGACCTCCTGACCCGGCGGCAAATTAAAATGTCGCCCTTGTAGTATATGGCCGGTTCCTCCCCATTGATCCATTATTGGGCAAGATACGCATTTCATTCTGCTGATTTTTTCTGATCAGTTCCTTGCCTATAAAGACCTTTAGCAACCAATGATAGTTTGTCCTGACACTTCTTGCAAAACCACTTGCCTTCGGTGTCTATCTTATCACCATAATCATCAGCTTCCATTAAACAACCTACTATAGAGCAATGATCTAAACCAAAATTATGTCCTAACTCATGCAGAACTGTCTTTGTCAACCTGTCTTGCAATACTGTCTGATTTGTTGATTCATCGGATAAGCGATAAGTAGATACTACACATACATCTCCCGGCATATAACCCATCCCAAATATCCCCCAATCAGAGTACTTTCCCTTCTTTGTTGAAATATCTTTATTTGTTAAACCTACAATATAATTTACAGTGCTAGTTCTCACTGTTTCCAAATAGTCCAACAAGCTGTCTGCAATATATCTTTCCCTGTGACTGTTATAAGCAGATTCAGGCAGAGATTGATAGGCTAATCTAATACATCTTACATTATAGAATGATTCAATCTCTTCCTTTTCATTGTTAAGAAGGTTTGTATCAAAGTCACCGAAAGGAAGTAACCCAATAATCAATTTTCTGGTAGTATCTTTTATTGTTGCCTTTGGTGATTTTGAGATTGCAATTTTCGTTTGTTTTTTATCTGGTGTCCAGAAGTTGCAGGAATTAAAACTGGAAATGACTACTGTCAATATGAGAACAAGGAGGCCATTGGAAGTCCAACATAGTTTCCTATGGTGGAATGATTTTACTTTTTCACTTATACAAGGCATAGGCTGATAGTTGTCGAGGATAAAGATAGCCAGAAAATCCATATCATTGATCAATTTTAATCGTCGGTAGGATCGACCGGAATATGCACTAACTTGCATAGATCTAATTAATATTCCTATGCAATCAAATGAAAATACTGAAAGTCTGATTCAATTTTGTCAGGAAAATCAACGAGTTTGTCCAATGCCAATATATTGGAATGATCTCTGGGGAAAGCTAAAAAATAGAAAACGTGTGGGAAATGGATGGGAACCATCTGCTCCTTTAATATTAGCGGGGTGGTGGGAAGCATCCGATTTATCAAAACGATTAAGACTTATAGATCATATTAAATGGGCTGAAAAACAAGGTCAACTGGAAGAAATATCAAATTTTCTCAAGAGCCTTAAAGAAGAAGAATGGTATCATTTTGGAGGTTAGATGCGTGATTACATTTGATGTGCAAACTGTTTTTAAAATAAATTAACAGAACAATCAAATAAGTACTTTTCCTCGTGGAAACAACAACATTCGTTCTTAACAGGAAAAAATTCCCAGGAAAAATTAAGGATAAGGTTGACGGAAGCACTTATATTATTGGGCAATTACCATATAACATACACTGACTTGGAAAATTTGGTAATAAAAAAGTATAAAGCCTAAGCTGAATCTCGATATTTGACAGCGTTGTCCGTGGTTATTCATCTTTAAGTCATCGGTTGGCGCTGTATAAAATGGAACGAAAAGGAAAAAATAAGGGGCTGGTAGGGCACCAAATGGGATAATCGGAAATGAGCCAGCAATAATTCGTATAGGCACTGTCTATAAAACATTTGCGGGAGTGCTTATATTCAGTGACTTAAAATTGGCTTGAATTTCAGCATTCTGTTTTTTCTTCCTAACTTGCAGGTGAATTAACCCCTTCGGATATGAAAACCTTTATTGCCGAAACCCTGATAAAAATAGCCCTTGCTGTCCTTTTACTCCTATGCCTTTTTCATATGCCCTATGGCTATTACCAACTCTTCAGGTACATTGCTGTGGTGGGATTTGCAATTCTTGCTTACTATGAATATGAGCGTAAGAATATTCCGATGGTGATCGTGTTTGTAGGCTTGATTATCTTGTTTCAGCCGCTCACCAAGTTTGCGTTGGGCAGGCAGGTTTGGAACATTATTGATGTGGTTGTAGCGGTGGGGTTGGTCGTGACGCTGTTTACGCATAAACGTAAAAGATAATGATAAATTAAAAGTGTTTCGCGAAGAAAGCAAAACTGAAAAGAACTTTGATTTCAAAGGTAAAATAATAGACGAGAAAACCTTTGAATATCCTTATTACAGGCCTAATCGTTTTTAATGGAACACCATAAAAAAGTAAAATCAGACTGAATATTTTAAGAAATCCAGTTGAACATATTTTATCCGAACAAAATGAAGAAGGTCATTTTTGTTTTGTTGTGGATCATAACGATACCTGTACAGTTCATTGCCCAACAGGAAAGTACTGCTCCTGACGGCAAGAAGGTTCTGCTAAACCCTGATGGTTCCTGGAAATCCGTTCCCGCAGAATCATCCCCTGCTATTCATCCCACTTTAATGTCCCATCCTGAGTTCCCAAAACCAAACCCACATGACGTGATCATTCATCACGTTGGCTATACACTTTCCTACAATCCCACGTACCACATTGCCGATTGGGTTGCATACGAGCTTACAGCGGAAGAAACCGTTCCCGTTGTAAAACGTAATAATCATTTTGTTCCCGACCCGCTTCTTCATTCTGGTTCTGCATCCAACAATGACTACAAGGGTTCGGGCTATGACCGGGGTCATCTTGCCCCTTCCGCCGATATGTGCTACTCATATCAGACGATGGTTGAATCTTTCTACCTTTCGAACATAACCCCTCAGACTCCCAGTTTTAATCGCGGCATATGGAAAAAACTGGAAGAGCAGGTGCGGCAATGGGCAGTTGATGACAAGGCAGTTCTGGTGGTTACAGGAACGATTTTGACCAAAGGGTTACTCACCATCGGCTATGACAGGATAACCGTTCCCGCGTATTTCTACAAGGTAATCTTGGACTATACCGAGCCTGACATCAAGGGAATCGGGTTTATTATGCCCAATCAAGGTTCGCAGGAACCATTGCAGCATTATGCGGTCACTATCGACAGCGTTGAAAAGATAACGGGAACCGATTTCTTTTACCAACTGCCCGAAAACCAGCAACGGGTAATTGAAAGTACCTTCGATATAAGCAAATGGAGCTGGACGGCTTCAAAAACCCGTTCAGCAAAGGAAGGAAACTCGCAGAGTGTGCAATGCAAGGGAATAACCAAAGCCGGGGCAAGGTGCAAGAATATGACCCTGAACCCCAATGGATATTGCCACCTGCATCAAAGCCAGGCAGGTGTAATTCAGCAACAAAACAATATTGTCAAACCTTCGAGCAGCAGGCGAACGGTACCTGTGCGTTGTTCTACCATCACCAAAAAGGGCACACAGTGCTCACGAATGACCTACAGCCCGAATGGGAAATGTTGGCAGCACGGGGGAGATTGATTTTATTTGTAACAAAATGTGTTTATATGTTAGGTGCAAAAACCAGAACCTCTGACCATCTTGTACCGGTCCAGCGTAACCATCATATTAGTCTGATAATTATTCAGTTAAGATGATCAATTTACTTTGGCTTTGGGTGGTCAATTTAACCGGTTCGTCCAGATGGCTAAAAAGCAAAAAAACGAGGCAGCGAAATTAAGTTGATGGACAATCCATTTTTTGTTTAAGCTTTTTGCGGGTTGTGGAGAAAGTTCTTAGCAGCTGGTAAATCTCATCCTTTACTGTATGAACCTCAGGGTCGGAGAGGATATGGATACTGATCAGGAAGTTGACCCACTGGTCCATTTCAACTGGCAAACTGGTAAAATAGCAAATTCATCTGGCAAACTGGTAAAATGGTAAAATGGAAAATTCAACTAGCAAACTGGTAAAAATGCAATATGGCAAAATGTTCCTTGCCAGTTTACCAGTTTACCATTTTGCCAGTTTACTTCTTCGAATTCTCCAACCGGTCTCTGACCTTTTTCTTGATTGTCGTGAAAATCTTTATTAGTTCTTCGATGACTTTGATGTCAACATTAAAGTCAAGCCAGAATTGAGTTTCATCGCATTCCTCGGTCACGATACAGATTTTGGCATAATATTCACCGTCGGAACGGGCTCTGGTGGCGGCCCGGAAATTCGCTGCAACAGATGAGGAACTGCGAAATAATTGGTTGACCGGGGACCTGTTCAGCAAAGCTATCTTCTTATCGTTAAACATGTCATGAATATCAATCGCGAACCGATAGGTTCGGTTGCGAAGTACCTCGTTGAAGGATGGAGTGCCGGATTTTTCCATGATTTTTTACCATTAATCAGGAAAAATTGAAAAGGTCACAAGTTTTTAACTGGTAAAATGGTAAAATGGCAAATTCAACTGGCAAACTGGTAAAAATGCAATATGGCAAAATGTTCCTTGCCAGTTTACCAGTTTACCATTTTGCCAGTTTACTTCTTCGAATTCTCCAACCGGTCTCTGACCTTTTTCTTGATTGTCGTGAAAATCTTTATTAGTTCTTCGCGTGACTTAAGGGATTCCTTGGTTACGATGCAGATCAATTGTGAGATGAGAGGTGTTCAAATTTTAAAAAGAGAAATGGCTAAAAAGTGAAAAAGCGGGAAAGCGGAGTATTTCGCCATCTCGCTATTTCGTTACTTCGCTACTTTTGTTGTCCCGCCAGGATTCGAACCTAGACCAAGAGAACCAAAATCTCTGGTGCTGCCATTACACCACGGGACAGTGCTGGAGGCTAAGGGAAAAACTTAGTTTATGCAAGTTTGCAGTTCCCAGTTCCCATTTTCTTGTGACTCTCTGACTGTGTCACCGTGTCACTGTGTCACTGTGTTACTTTCTCTGCAATAACCGACAAGTATTAGCCATCCTCGATTTGCGCCGGCAAAAGTAGACAATTTTCTGAATAGATACAAATTTTGTACTTTCGCAAACTGATGTTTCTTTCAAAGCATTTCCAATGAACAAATACCAGAAGCTGAATAACATTTTTGGATGGGTGACATTTGCCATTGCAGCCATCACCTTCCTTCTCACGATTGAGCCCACTGCCAGTTGGTGGGATCCGGGAGAATTTATTTCAACCACCTATAAACTACAGGTGGGTCATCCGCCGGGTGCGCCTACCATGCAGATGGTCGGACGGCTTTTTACGTTGCTGGCATTTGGTAATACCGCAAAAGTTGCCATGATGGTGAATGCCATGTCGGGACTTTGCAGCGCCTTTGCCGTTTTATTCCTGTTTTGGTCGATCACGATGTTTGCACGGAAGATCGTTGCTCCGAAAGGGGAGATGACCAGGGAACAAATGTACACCATCTTTGCAGCAGGATTTGTTGGGGCGCTGGCCTTCTGTTTCAGTGATTCATTCTGGTTCTCGGCCGTAGAAGGTGAGGTTTATGCCATGTCGGCAATGTTTACTGCCCTCGTTTTCTGGGCGATACTAAAATGGGAAACGGTAGCAGACCAGGGACATGCTTCCCGCTGGCTGATCTTTATCGCTTTTATGGTAGGCCTGGCTATTGGGGTGCACCTGCTGAACCTCCTGACAATACCGGCCCTTGCCTTTGTGATCTATTATAAAAAATATAAGCCTACCAAAACCGGGATACTTGTTACACTGATCCTTTCAGTCATCGTATTGGCATTTATCATGTACATCGTCATCCCCTGGATCCCGACAATGGCGGGGAAATTCGAGATGCTGTTCGTGAATGGTTTAGGGTTACGTTTTAATTCCGGCACAATCGCCTACTTCATCCTTCTGACCTGTTTGATTGGTTGGGGTCTGTATTATACAAGGAAAAATGGCAAACCATTGCTGAATACCATCATCCTCTCTTTTGTATTCCTGCTTTTTGGATACTCCAGTTTCATGATGCTGGTGATCCGGGCCAATGCCGGAACACCGATCAACGAAAATGCACCGAAGGATGCGGTCAGTCTCGTTTCATTCCTGAACCGGGAACAATACGGGACATGGCCTCTCTTAAAAGGTCAGTATTATAATGCACCCATTGTGGATTATAGCGATAGTGACCCGATTTATGGCAAGGATGAAAAATCAGGCAAATATGTCATTCTCGATGAACGCAAAGGAACTGTTCCAGTTTACGATCCGGGCTTTACTACCATCTTCCCGCGCATGTGGAGCAGTGAACGGAAGGGGACTGAGAAGTATTTCAAGGATTGGGCAGGACCTGGAGTTCCTACTGAAGCGACCGACCGTGATGGGAAAACAAAGACCCTGAATAAACCGACCTTTGGTGAAAACCTTAAGTTTTTCTTTAATTACCAGGTGGGTTGGATGTATCTGCGGTATTTCATGTGGAACTATTCAGGACGGCAGAATGATATTCAGGGATATGGCGGAGTACAGGATGGAAACTGGATCACAGGTATTTCATTTCTGGATAACTGGCGATTGGGTAATCCACAATCCAACATGCCCGACAGTATGAAAAACCAGGGCACCAATAAATATTATTTGCTTCCCCTTTTGCTCGGATTCATCGGTTTTTTATTCCAGATGAATAAAGATAACAAGGGAGCGGTCATCGTGACACTATTGTTTCTGATGACCGGCCTTGCCATCGTGGTATATCTTAACCAGAAACCTTATGAGCCCAGGGAAAGGGACTATTCCTATTGTGGTTCAACGTATGCATTTGCTGTCTGGATAGGGCTCGGGGTGATCTGGCTCATTAATGTGGCCAAAAAATATCTGAAAAAGGAGATGCTCTCTGTCATCCTGGTTGGATTGCTATGCCTGCTTCTTGTGCCTGGTAATATGGCAAAGGAAAACTGGGATGATCATGACCGGTCGGATAAATATTCATGCCGTGACCTGGCAGCCAATTACCTGAATTCCTGTGATAAACAGGGGATACTTTTCACAAATGGTGACAATGATACCTTCCCGCTGTGGTATGATCAGGAGGTAGAAGGCATCCGTACTGATGTGAGGGTCGTAAACCTTATGCTTGCCTCCGGTTCATGGTATATGGATGAGTTGTTCAAGAAAGCGTACGATTCTGAAGCATTGCCTTTCACGATGGAGCATAAGCAATATCAGATTGGCAGCAATGATTATATTCCTTACTATGATATCGGGATGCAAGGATACACTGAACTTAAGGATTTCATTGAATTTCTTAAGAGTGACAATCCCCAAACCTACATCCCATTGAACAATGGTGAGAAAATGAAATTTTTCCCAACAAAAAAACTTAAGTTGACGGTCGACAGCGCGGCCTGTATCAAATACGGAATTGTCCCTAAATATTTTAGGAAGAATATGGTAGACACGATTTATTGGACGATCAAAACAAATAACCTTTTCAAAAATGATATCATGATGCTTGATCTCATTGCTTCATCTGAATGGAAGCGGCCTTTCTATTTCGCTGCTCCGTCCAGCGTATCCCATTGTTTTAATGTCGACACTTTCTGCCTGTTGGAAGGATGGGCTTATAAATTCATGCCTGTAAAGGGAAATAAAGCTGATTATATTTCAGGAATGGGCGGAGTTGACCCGATTGGGTCATACGATGTCCTGATGCATAAATGTGCATGGGGTAATCTGAATGACCCGAGGGTTTACGTTGATCCTGAAAGCCTCAATGAAGCTATCAGACCCAAAACTGCAATAGTCAGGGTTTCTCAGTCACTGATGGATATGGGACGTGTGAAAGAAGCCGTTGAACTGATGGATTTATATTTCAAATATCTTCCCGGAACAAAGTTCATATACGATATGTATAACCTGCCTTTTGCCGAGATGTATTTCAAAGCAGGGGAAACCGGAAAAACCAGCAATATCATCGAAAGATTAGGACAGATTTACAGCCAGAACCTTAACTGGTATTATGCATTTTCAGGAAGTAACAAGGATTACTATAAAGACGAGATACAAACCTCACTTGCAGTATTGAGAAAACTAAATATGCTGGCGACACAATTCGACCAGCCGAAACTTGCAGCAAAAATGGAGAACCTGTTTAACCTTGAACTTAAAGGGTATAAATGATCCTGGAAATCTTCCGACGGGAATGATTAAACTGATATACTGATGCAAACTGAAAACCGCAAACTGAAAACTGTAAACTGGGAACTGGGAACTGGGAACTGGGAACTGGGAACTGCAAACTGTGAACTGCAAACCTGATTCGTAAATCTAAAATTGAAGAATGTCTATCCTGTATATAAACTGGAATGTAAATCCTGAGATTTTCCATATCGGTGGTTTTGGGATAAGGTGGTACGGTCTTCTCTTCGCCTCTTCATTCTTTTTCGGGTACCTTATTCTTACCATGGTTTTCAAAAAGGAAAATATTGCCATACATTATCTCGATGAGCTGACGACCTATATGATTATCGGGACGATCATCGGTGCACGGTTGGGGCATTGTTTCTTTTATGAACCCGGGTATTATCTTCAGCATCCATGGAAGATACTGGCAATCTGGGAAGGTGGTTTGGCCAGTCATGGAGCTGCGATCGGAATCATTATCACTATTTTGATCTTCTCCTGGCGAAACAAGTTTTCCTTTCTGTGGGTCATGGACAGGGTCGTAATTGTGGTAGCTTTTTCCGGCTTTTTCATCAGGATGGGAAACCTGATGAATTCTGAGATCTTCGGCATCCCGACTTCACTGCCCTGGGGATTTCTTTTCCTGAAAGCAACTAATCCGGGTGAAATCGCTTTACCCCGGCATCCGACACAACTTTACGAAGCAATATCCTATCTCATCATCTTTGTTGTCCTGCTGGTTATTTATTTCAGAAAGAATGGCAATCCTTTAAAGGGTTATTTATTTGGGATTTTCCTGATGTTGGTGTTTGGAGTCCGGTTCCTGATAGAGTTCATCAAAGAACCTCAGGAGGGATTTGAAAAGACCATGGCGCTGAATATGGGACAACTCTTATCAATCCCACTTATCATTGCGGGAATAATCTTTGTGGTTTTTGCCAGGAGATGGAAGAAGAAACAAATAAGGCAATAGGCAATAGGCAATATCGTAACGCGTGACACGTGACTTACAACTTACGACTTACGACTAACTTTCTGATCTCCTCCTCCAACACCTGATAATCATTCTGCATCACCATTCCAGGGAAATTCTTTGCCATTTCCAGGGCATAGAAAAGATCAAAAGTGCGTTGCGACATTGAAAAGAAGATCTTTTTATCCATCATATTTCTGGCGAGATACTCCTGCTCCGGTTGTCCGGGAGTTGGAATGAAAATGGCTCTTTTACCGACAGTTACGATGTCCATGATGCTGGAATATCCCGAACGGCAGATGATAACTCCGGTGTTCAGCATAACTGATTTCAACTGCGGGGTTTCAAGATGCGAGTAAACGCGGATATTTTCTGTCAGGTCATAAGATTTGTCATCTTCGGTCAGTCCACGGATCACTATACCTCTAAGGTTGGTGGTTTTAAGCTGTTGCAGAATCTTCTTCTCAAAGATGGTTCGTTGGGGTTCTGGTCCCGAAAGGGAAACCAGGATGTCAAGGAGGGGAATCTGAACCTGTTCCGGATCAGGCAAATCGAATGAAAACCTTGACAGGGAGCCAAGATAAACGCTATTTGTTTTTGGAACAGGAGGATGCGATAATTTCCCTGCAAGCCCCTGGTGAAGTTCAAAGTCTGGGATCCAGCATTCATCAAACCGTCTGATCAGCCAATGATTTAATTTGTTCATAAACCAGGTCAGCAGACCGTTCTTAAATGGAATCGGGATATTGCATTGATGTGTTATCAGGATGGTATGTCTTTTTCTGGTCCATAGTCCATACCGGTTATCAGAAACAATGATGTCGATATGTTCTTTTTGTAACAGATTCCCGAGGAAACGGTGTTCATGTGAGATCCCGTGCAGGAATCGCGGTGCTATACGCAACATCCTCAGAAACAGAAATGCATCCTTTTGGTATGTGATTTTAGTACCCGGAAAGTGGATTGTCTGAATGTCAGGAAATTCCCGTTTCAGAAAATCCAAGGGTCTGCCGTCAGCAGCAATGATCACTTTAAATCCGCTCTCCGTAAATTTCCGGATCACCGGAACACAACGGGTAGCATGGCCAATTCCCCAATCAAGGGGACAGATAAGTACCGTCTTCATTTATATCCTGTACTTCCTTCCATATCTGATCTCAAAATTATATGTAAAAACGACATCAGTAAAAATATTTTCGAAAAACATATTACCTTTTTATTAACCGGACGATTAAGCTAAAATTCAATCTAAAATTGTATGTCGTAAATATAAAATTAGCGGATGTCATTACTATATGAAATAGCGCTGACGCTTGTTCCGGGTATCGGGGATGTACTCGGGAAAAAGTTGGTTTCCCTTTGTGGCAGTGCAGAGGCCATATTCAGGGAGCAAAGGAAGATGTTAAGAAAGGTTCCCAGGATCAATCATTCAGTGGTGGATGCACTGGGGGATAAAACAATCCTGGAGAGGGCAGAAAGGGAGGTGGAATTCGTTGAGAGGTATAGGATAAGATCAATGTTTTTTCTGGATAACGAGTTTCCCTTCAGGTTGAAGAATTGTTTCGATGGTCCGCTTCTATTGTATTTCAAGGGGAATGCAAATCTCAATAACCCCAAAGTAATAGGGGTGGTAGGAACCCGGAATGCAACGGATTATGGTAAAGAAATTTGCCGGTCACTCATCGATGGGTTACAATCGGAGGGAGTATTGATAGTTAGCGGATTGGCATACGGAATTGACAGTTGTGCGCACAGGGCTTCCCTTGAAACCGGGTTGGAAACCGTGGGAGTTCTCGGTCATGGTCTTGACCGGATCTATCCATATATGAATAAGGGATTAGCGGAACGAATGATTAAAAACGGCGGATTATTGACAGATTTTACAAGCGGGAACAAACCAGACCGGGAAAATTTTCCGCGCAGGAACCGGATCATTGCCGGACTATGTGATGCACTCGTTGTGGTTGAGGCTGCACAAAAAGGTGGCGCATTGATCACTGCGGGGATTGCCAATTCCTATAACCGGGATGTTTTTGCCGTTCCCGGAAGGATCGGGGATCTCTATTCGGAAGGAACAAATTGGCTTGTGAAATCGAATAAAGCTGTCCTGATCCAGTCAGCCGGTGATATTAAATATTTAATGGGATGGGATGTTCCAAATAAAAATCCTCCTTCCGGACAAAAGAAAATCTTTATTGAACTTACGGAGGAGGAAAAGGTAATTGTCGGGATATTGACAAATGCAGGAAAAACGGGTATTGATGAACTCGCCATCCACGCAGGGATAGCCATGAGCAAAGTGTCAGTAGCATTGATAAACCTGGAGTTTGAGGGTGTGGTAAAATCCCTTCCAGGAAAGGTGTATGAATTAGCCTAAGGTTTCAGGCCTTGCAAGGGTAGCTTTAACAATAAGTACCAATACTATAAGACAGGATCCAAATGCAAAAAGTGTCAATAGCTTAAAATCATGGGTTACAAGACAAAATTTAAAGATCCCATGGAAAAAGGCAGCACCGAACAAGCCAATGATGGAGTAAAGATAGGTCATGGAGAGAAACCTTGAAAAGCCAACAAAGAAACCCATTATCACGGCAAAAATCAGGTTTGCCGGAATATAGATGAATGGGTACATGGTGGATGGGTAAACAGACTGGAGTTTGAAAAAGTTGAGAAAATAAAATAACAATGTTATGGTAGCAAATCCGAGGGTTATCATCACTGAATAGGTGATGGCATTCAAGGGACGGTCAATTTCGCGATGAGGAATTATATAATATCTGAAAAGCAAGTACTTGCCAAGTTCTGAGCTAAAGCCTACCGTGATGAAAGTGTAAAATAGCGTACGTTTTAAACTGGTCAGATCATTTAATCCGATCCATCCTGAAATTGTCAGTGCAACTACCAGGATCAAGGCCCCGGCAAATCCTGCAAAATAGCTTTTTACCAGCAATGATCCGAATTTTCCAGTATTTTTGTTGTTCAGATAAAAATAAAGGATTGCTGCCATTGCAGGGGCAAAAAAAAGTGTAATGTAGGTAATGGGTTTCATGGTCGGTGTTTTAAGTTTCAAAAGTAGTTGATTTTGTAAATTTATAAAAGAATAAAGTAAAGGTTAACTAATTATTTATGGCAAAAGTGATCATTTGGAAGGCCTAGTCATTAAATCAACGGGAAACCGTATTACCGTCAGGCAGGCAGATGGCTTAAAAGTGGAGTGCAGGCTCAAGGGGCAATTCAGGGTAAGAGGTATCCGGTCAACGAATCCTCTTGCCATTGGTGATAGAGTCATCTTTGAAAAACCGGCTGAAGAAAATATAGGCCTCATCACAAAAATCCTGCAACGGGACAATTATATCATCCGAAAAGCAACAAAACTTTCGAAGGAGTCGCACATTATCGGTGCAAATATCGACAGGGCTTTTCTGATCGTCACATTAATAAATCCACGCACATCTACCGGCTTTATCGACAGGTTTCTTGTTACTGCTACCGGGTATTATATCCCTGCCTGCATCGTCTTCAATAAGAAGGACCTGTATAATGAGACCCTGTCAGAACAGGAAAAAGAGTTATGTCGTATCTATGAATTTGCAGGTTATCCCTGTTTTTCAGTATCCGTACTCCGGGGGGAAAATATCAACCAGGTAAGTAACTTGTTACAGGGGAAGATCAGCCTTTTTTCAGGGCATTCAGGATCAGGAAAGTCTGCCCTGATAATGGCCATTGATCCAACTTTGCACCTGAAAACAGGAGATATTTCTGAAACTCATCTCAAAGGGAAACATACCACCACGTTTACAGAGATGTACGAATTATCAACTGGTGGATATATCATCGATACCCCCGGGATTAAGGAATTTGGACTGATCGATTTCGAAAAATCCGAGATACCACGTTGCTTTCCGGAGATGGACAGGCTTTTCCCTCAATGCCAGTATAATAATTGCTCTCATACCCATGAACCTGGTTGTGCTGTGAAAGAAGCATTGAAATCGGGAGAAGTGAGTTGGCTTCGATATAATAGTTACCTTAGCATCCTGAATGATTAATCTTAAAACCTGGCAATGAATGCGGACAAACTGCTATCAGAAGGAATAATCGCGCTGAAACCCTCAGACAGCCTCACTTTTGCACTTGAAATGATGAAGCAGCAGAGGGTATCACAATTACCGGTGGTTAATGAAAAGGAATACCTCGGCCTTCTGTCGGAAACCGATATCACTGATTCAGGAGATACAGGGACATTCGTAGGTTCGCTTGATTTGTCCCAATCCAGGCCTTTTATTGAGGAGAACAGGCATATTTATGAGATTATCCGCACTTTCTCCTCGCTGAAGCTCACCCTTCTTCCGGTGTTGGATGAAGAAAAACATTACCTGGGAGCAATCAGAAATACTGATATGTTCAACCGGATGTCAGATATCTTTGCAATCGATAACCCTGGAGGTATTATTATATTTGAGGTGGATGAAAATGACTACCTGCTTACGGAAATTGCCCAGATCGTAGAATCCAATGATGCAAAAATTCTGAATCTCTACATCACTTCACTTCCCCAGATAGGTAAAATTGAAGTCACACTTAAAATTAATAAAATCGATATTGGCCCGGTACTACAGACATTCAACCGTTACGATTATAACATAAAGGCTTCCTATTCAGAAGACACATACCAGGAAGGGCTTCAGGAACGGTTTGATGCGTTTATGAAATACCTCAACGTTTGATAATGAATCCGCCCGGCAAGATAACAGTTCTGCTTCGGATATTCCCTTTTCTTTTATGGCATACTTTCCCGGTATTCCTGATGGTAAACCAGGCATTTGGTGACTCCCTTCCGGATACTGCAAAATCAAACTTTGTTATTGTTGGTAATGTTTTTTTTGAAGGGAATAAGATTACCCGACAGGATATTATCCGCAGGGAGCTGTCTTTTCATAAAAACGATACAATTCCACTCACATCCCTCGCTTCTATTCTTGAAAACAGCAGGGACAATGTTTTTAATACATCACTCTTCAATTTTGTAACCATCGATACTGTTATGTCTGCAGGAAATCCGGAAAGGATTAACATAACAGTGCATGTAACTGAACGATGGTATATCTGGCCCTGGCCATATTTCCGGATATCGGACAGGAACCTGAATGCATGGATGCAGACCACCGACCTTGACCTGGTCACTTATGGTGCCGATATAACCCTCTTTAATTTATTTGGCGAAAATGTGACCCTGGTTTTTCCTGTTCATCTTGGATTTAATCAGAAATATGGGATGAACCTTACGACTCCTTATTTTAACAGGAAGAAAACTGTGGGATTCGGTTTTGGAATGAGTTATGAACGGAATCATGAAGTAGTAATAAAGACAAATGACAACAAGCCTGTGTATTTTGCAAATCACCGGGATTTTCCCAAACAACTTATAGATGCTTTCCTAACGGGTTACTTCAGACCAAATCTCTATACCATACATACATTCCGCATAGATTGGCAGGATGTTTATTTTTCTGACTCGCTGATAAAATCCCCGGGGTTTTCCATTAATCCTCAAACCAATCATTTAAGTTACTTCAGTTTAGGTTACCAATTCAAGATCGACCACCGGAACGTTCATTTCTATCCGTTAGAAGGTTATTATTATGATCTTTCCGTTATTCAGAATGGGATCTTTGGAGATAAGGTTCATATTCTTTCGCTCAAGTCTTCTTTTCGGAAATACTGGAGAATCTCACAAAGGTGGTATTTCGCATCCGGACTCCTTGCTAAGATTTCCTTTCCAGCAGACCAGCCCTATTTTCTCCAGCAGGGATTGGGTTACGGACGGGAATTTTTAAGAGGATACGAATATTATGTGATAGACGGGCAGCATTATTTGACATTAAAAACCAACGTGAAATATGTCTTGTTACCGCAACGAGTCGCCAGGCTGGGTTTCCTGAAAAGTAATAAATTCAATACTTTGCCATATGCTTTTTATCTGAATGCATACGTTGACCTCGGATATGTATATAATAATGATAAAATTGCCGTAAAAAATAACAGTCTGGCCAACCATATGCTGACTGGATACGGACTGGGAATAGATTTCACAACATATTATGATATCGTTATCAGAACTGAGTTTTCCATGAACCTTATGGGAGAACCCGGTATCTATTTTCATTTTATTGCTCCTATATAGAACAAAAAACATCGGATTTAAAAATGGACTATCTTTGCCGGCACATCATTGCTGTTAATTAGTTTTGTCATGAATGTTGCCCTTTATGGTAAGTCATTTGCGCCGAATGACACGAATTATATTCAGGGGTTAATCGAAAAGCTGGAAGCTACCAGTGAAAGAATTTTTATCTTTGAACCATTCTGTAAATTTCTGTGCGAGAGGGTCCGCCTTACCAAAGAACCGGCCACTTTCACAAGGCAATCTGAGATCAGGGATCAGATCCGGTTTCTTTTTTCAGTCGGGGGAGACGGAACATTGCTCGATACCATTACATTGGTTGGGGATACAGGTATTCCCATTATCGGGGTGAACCTCGGACGACTGGGTTTTTTGTCCAGTATATCCAAAGATGAGATCGTTACTGCCGTTGATGAGATCATTACAAACAATTATTCACTGGATCAACGGACACTTTTACACCTTGACACCAAAAACGGACTATTCGGCGGGTTCAATTATGCTCTGAACGACCTGACCGTTTTCAAGAAATTCCCGAATTCAATGCTGACAATCAAAACCTATATCAATGATGAGTTCCTGAATACATATTGGGCAGATGGATTGATTGTCGCCACACCCACCGGATCAACGGCGTATTCATTGAGTTGCACAGGACCGATTATAACTCCTCATTCAGGGACTTTCGTCATTACTCCGATCGCCAGTCATAACCTTTCGGTCAGGCCAATTGTCATTCCCGATAATTCTGTCATCAGGATTCAGATTGAGGGAAGAGGAACAGAATGTTCTGTAAGTCTCGACTCAAGAATTGAAAATGTTCTCAATTCTATTGAATTGATAATCAGAAAAGAAGATTTTTCTATTCACCTCCTTCAGATGTCAGGTAAGAATTTCTTCTCGACCATCCGGGAAAAACTGAAATGGGGTCTGGATATCCGTAACTGATAAAAAATCAGTATTATCTTTTTGACCCCCAATAAAAGATACAAGTTCGCGTTACTATGATTGTCAAAACAACTACTTGCGTATAATGTATCCGGAATTCATCAAAAAGATTACCAATCAGAAGATTACGAAGGTACATTTAACACTGTTCTCAATTTTTCTCATTCAATTGTTTTCCTTTTCGAACCTTAGTTATTCACAAGCGACTCTTGAAGTAGGCCCATATGGAGGTATTTCATATTATCTGGGAGATTTAAACCCCGGAAAGCATTTTCAGTTTCCGCAATTGGCTTACGGGGCTATCATACGGTATGATTTTGATTACCGTTGGACAGTGAAGCTATCCGGTTACCGGGGGAAAGTCAAAGGTCAAGGGGCTTCATCCACTTTTTTACCAGGGAGCGGGTTGGCATTCACAAGCCCGATTACTGATATTTCAGGCACTGTTGAATTCAACTTTCTTGATTATGTCACAGGCAGCAGACGTGAATATTTCACACCTTATATTTATGCAGGGATTGGTGTTTTCTGGTTCAACCCCCAGGCTAATGGCCAGGTTTTGCAGACTGCAGGAACAGAAGGTCAGAACGTAGGTTATGAAGGAAGAAAAAAGTATGCACTGACCAGTGTCGAAATTCCATTTGGTCTTGGGGTTAAATACAGTTTAACACAAAGAATGTGTGTTGCCCTTTTCTGGGAGATGCATAAAACATTTACTGATTATATCGATGATGTCAGTAAGTCTTACTACCTTCACGGGCCGGCAATTAACCCGAATGATGCAAACGGCGTTCTTTCTGATCCGGCAAGGACCCATGAACCCGGAATGCAGCGTGGAAACTCCGGAACAAAAGATTGGTATTCGTTTTCCGGTGTGACTGTAACATATAAATTTTCAATCCGTACTGGCAGGAAATGCAGGGATATACACCATAAATAACCCAAGGATCAACGTGAGTTTGAAAGAACATATAAACAAAAATGAGATCCCTGTTCATGTTGCCATTATTATGGATGGAAATGGCAGATGGGCACGAAAGAGAGGTATTGCCAGGACTTTGGGCCATGAAAAAGGTGTGGATGCTGTCAGGGAAACAGTTGAAGCCGCAACGGAATTAGGAATAAAGTATCTCACCTTGTATGCCTTTTCCACCGAAAACTGGAAACGTCCGAAATTTGAAGTGGAAGCCCTGATGAAGTTGCTGGTCAGATCGATCAACAAGGAAAGGAAGACATTCATGGACAATAATATCCAGCTCATGACGATTGGAGACGTGGAAAGCCTTCCTTCACGGAGTTACCGTGAACTGCAAAAAGCAATTGCTGATACATCAGGAAATACCGGTCTTACACTTATTCTTGCACTCAGCTATAGCTCACGGTGGGAAATTGTTCATGTTGCCAAAAATATAGCACTGCAGGTTTCCTCTGGTAAACTGGACCCTGCTAATGTTGATGCCACATTGTTTACTTCATTACTCACTACCCATTCATTCCCGGATCCCGAATTGCTCATCCGAACAAGCGGAGAATTCAGGGTAAGTAACTTTCTGCTCTGGCAGATCGCTTACACAGAACTATATTTCACCTCTACTTTATGGCCCGATTTCAATAAAGATGAATTCTATCAGGCAATTATCGATTACCAGGGAAGAGAAAGAAGATTCGGATACACAAGTGAACAGATAAAAAAAAGAGGGAAAGGACTTACAACATAAACCGGATGAAAGGGAAATTTCTATTATTACTGCTTTTTAGCGTCGTTATTCTAGTTCCAGTAAAAGCACAGGTTTCACTGGGAGGTGAAACGACCATCGATTACTCCCAACCGAAAGAATATACCATTGGAGGTATTACTGTCTCCGGGGTGAAGTACCTCGATAATAATGTTCTGATCATGTTGTCGGGATTGACGGTTGGCGATAAAATGAAAATCCCCGGCGACAAGATCGCCGACGCTGTGAAAAAATTATGGGACCAGGGATTGTTTGAGGATGTTCAGATCTCGGTGTCAAAAATCCAGGAAAAAATCATCTTTCTGGATATTTCCCTAAAGGAAAGACCACGCTTGTCAAAATTTTCCTTTACCGGGCTTAATAAATCAGACGCAGATAATATAAGGGAAAAAATTAAACTCGTATCGGGCGATTATGTGACCGATAACCTCCTGATGAAAACTAAGGAGATCATCCGGAAATATTTCACTGATAAAGGATTTCTGAATGCCGAAATAAACATCATTCAGAAAAAAGATTCTGCAACCGCAAACCAAGAATCATTGATCCTTGATATCAAAAAGAATGGCCGGGTAAGGATTATGAACATTACCATTCATGGGAATAAGGATGCAACAGTAGAACAACTGAAAGGAGCATTCAAAAAGACAAAGGAAAAAGGCTTGTTTAATCCGCTTGATGACATTGATAAACTTATCTATGCTTCGGTATCGGCAGTGTTTCATATGGATTTCCTTGCCATTGGCCATGAAATTGAAAAAGAGATTTACGATAATGTCAGGTTCAGGATCTTTAAATCTTCCAAATTTATCCCGGAAGATTACAACGAGGATAAGGTTAATCTCATCAATAAATATAATTCGCTGGGTTACAGGGATGCACGAATCCTGAAGGATTCCATTTCGAAGAATGAAGATAATACGATCAATGTTGATATTTGGGTCGAAGAAGGACCAAAGTACTATTTCAGAAAAATTACCTGGGTTGGTAATACCAAGTACACTGATGCATTCCTGAACAGGATATTACATATTAACCGTGGTGAAGTTTATAACCAGGAGCAACTGGAAACTGCCTTAACATACAATCCAAACAGTTCCGATATCACCTCATTATACATGGATGATGGTTATTTGTTTTTCGGTGTTGAACCGGTTGAGGTGAAGGTCGAACATGATTCCATTGATATTGAGATCAGAATGCATGAGGGTAAACAGGCAACAGTTAACAAAGTAACCATAACCGGGAATACAAAAACCAATGACCATGTTGCTTTACGTGAAGTTTCTACCCGTCCGGGACAATTGTTCAGCCGCGATAAACTGATCCGTTCCCAGCGCCAACTTTCACAACTGAGGTATTTCGATGCCGAGAAACTTTTACCGGAGGTCAATCCAAATCCGGAGGACGGGACTGTGGACATCAATTATAAGGTTGAAGAAACGTCAGCCGACCAGGTTGAGCTTTCCGGAGGATGGGGTTATGGAACGATTATAGGTACCCTTGGATTATCCTTTAATAACTTCTCCTTACGGAATTTCTTCCATTTGAAAGCATGGAGGCCAATCCCTTCTGGCGATGGTCAAAAGCTCAGCGTAAGGTTTCAAACCAATGGACCCACCTATCTCAGTGAGAATTTCTCCTTTACAGAACCTTGGGTTGGAGGGAAAAAACCGCTTGCCCTGAGTCTTTCTTATGTTCATTCACGATATACGAACGGGCTTTCAAAAAGTGATACCAGCTATGGATATTTCAAAATAGATGGAGTATCGGTGGGATTGGGATCACAGCTCCAATGGCCGGATGACTATTTTACCCTTTATCAGAGCATCAATTACCAGCGGTATAACACGCATAAATACACCCAGATCTTTTCCTTCGGGAGTGGCAATGGGATTTATAACTCCATCAGCTATAACATTATTCTGGGACGGAGTTCCATCGATGCACCCATCTATCCCAAAATGGGGTCCACCATGTCACTCAGCCTTGAGTTGACCCCTCCTTATTCAATGTTCAATGGCCATGTCGATTATTCCACCATGTCAGTCCAGAGAAAATATGAATGGGTTGAGTTTTACAAATGGAAGTTCAAGGGGGCTTGGTACATCAACCTTGTTGACAAGCTTGTACTGTCACCCAGGGTACAGTTTGCCGTGTTGGGAGACTATAACTCCAGTCTGGGTATAACACCGTTTCAACGGTTCTACCTTGGCGGTGACGGGCTTACCGGTTATAATAACATGGATGGAAGGGAACTGATCGGAATGAGGGGATATTCCAATAATTCGCTTACTCCCTTATATCCGAACAGTGTAGGAGGAACCACTTATGCTAAATATACTTTTGAACTCCGGTATCCGGTTTCTTTGAACCCCAGCGCTACAATATACGGATTGACATTTCTTGAAGCCGGCAATGACTGGCTGTATTGGAAGAATGTAAATCCTTTTGATGTTTACAGGTCAGTCGGTGTGGGTATCCGTGTATTTCTCCCCATGTTTGGCTTATTGGGACTTGATTGGGGATATGGACTGGATCCTGTGCCAAACTCACCGGGTTCAAATGGCGGACAGTTCCATTTTTCGATAAATTCATCGATCGATTAAAAAGAATGGTTGAGACTGTGAGAAAGAAATAATGGATAAGAAATGTTTATAAATCAAAAGAAAATTTATCAGGAGGAGATAGAATGAAAAAATTATTATTCACTGCAATTGTTTTCTTATTTATGGGTTTCGCAGTTCATGCACAGAAATTTGCTTATGTGGATTCACAATATATTCTGGATAACCTGCCTGAATTTACAGAAGCCCAGGCACAACTGGATGAACTTTCGAATCAATGGCAAAAAGAGGTCGAAGCCAAGTTTGCAGAGGTCGATAAGATGTATAAAGATTATCAGACACAGGCCGTCCTTCTTCCGGAAGATATGAAAAAGAAGAAGGAACAGGAGATTGTTGATAAGGAAAAAGAAGCCAAGAACCTCCAGAAAAAGCGCTTTGGAGTTGATGGAGATCTTTTCAAGAAACGCCAGGAACTGGTAAAACCGATTCAGGAAAAAGTGTATAATGCCATACAGGAACTTGCAACAAGTAATAGTTATATGATCATTTTTGATAAATCGGGAAGCCTGACTATTCTTTTTGCAAACCCCAAATATGATATAAGCGATGAGGTACTGGATAACCTGGGCGCTACCATGGGCGGACGCAAGGGCAAATCCCAGGCAGGTGATAAAAACCAGGGTAATCAACCCAAATCGAATACTTCCGAACAACCAAAGAATTTCAATGATCAGAAAAATAATCCACCGGAACAAAAAAATATCAACCCGGAATTCAGAACCCCAAAGAAGTAACATATTTATTAAAGAATTTTGAATTTGAGAAAAAAGTCTAATTTTGCACTTTTAAAATGAAGTATTAACCCATTATCAGACAAAAATGAGAAATATTGTAAAAACCTTAGCTGTAGTAATTATTCTGGTTGGTTTATCATCTGTATCCAATGCGCAATCTGCACAGAAGATTGGGTACGTCGATTTTAATACATTGATTGCAGCCATGCCTGGTGTTGACTCCGTGAAAATCAAACTCCAGGTTTATCAGAAAACCCTTTCCGACCAACTGGATGCTATGCAAGCTGAATTCGAGAACAAATATCTCGATTACCAGAATCAGTCGGCTTCCATGACAGATCTGATCAAACAGACCAAAGAAAAAGAACTCCAGGATCTTCAGAGCCGTATCGATGGTTTTAAAAGCAAAGCCCAGCAGGATCTCCAGGCAAAACAGCAGGAGTTGCTTAAACCCATTATCGACAAAGCCAAAGCTGCAGTTCGTGAAGTTGCAAAGGAAAATAAATTCAGCTATATTCTGAATTCCATTGAAGATGTGGTTTTATACACCGAACCGGCAGATGATGTCATGCCACTTGTAAAAAAGAAACTGGGAATTGATAAATAAGAAAAACCTTCCAGGTTTGAATTTATCAAATTTCTCCAATTTTATCAAATTGTAAATGTGTTTATTAATAAAAACCTGGAAGGTTTGATTATAAAGAGGCTGTCCCAAAAGGATAGCCTTTTTTTTCTCCCCTCTTATGTAAAAGTACGTGGCGAAAACCGTAAAACTGTGTTACGGAATTTCCTGAATTACGTATTTATCCAAAGCAAAATGATCCTGTAATAAGAGGTTTAAAACACTTCTGAAATCAGGCATTTTAGCTCTTGTCTTATCCTCAGTCAGGGGTACCTTTACATCATGAAAAACAAGTAAAAACAATTTAAAAATTAAGGCCATGAAAACGACAAAAATTTTCTCAGCATTGAGCATTGCAATGATTGTCTTCGGATTATCCGCATTTGCCACAAAACCATCCTCTGAAAATACCAGGGAACGTGGACTGATCAGGTACCAGGTAAACATTAATATACCGGCGAACCTGTCGGTTTCCAATTTACAGCTATTGGTTATGGTGAAGGATGGAAGTAACCGTTTGGTTGCTCCTCCCCAACCATTTCACTTTGGAACACTATCCTATACTTTTACCGAAAAGGTTCGGGTGGTGGGTCCTGTGAACGATACCCGGATAGCAATGCTGGTTCTTTCAAACGCCGGTGGGCGTGCTATCCTCCTTTACAATAACACAGATACAAAATCCGGAGCATTTGAACCGGATCATCTCTATCGGTTCCTGATTTTTCCGGAGATAGGAGATAATTATTAAAAAGAAATTTCAGAAAAAAAAAGCCGGGTGAAAATCCGGCTTTTTTTTATCCCCCGGAGGGTGGATTTTCATCATACCAACCCGCATACATATTGTAATTGCGGGAAATCCGGTTTACCTGGTTTTCTAACAGCTCCTTGTCGATTTCACGGATTATTTTTGCCGGAACACCTGCCCAGATCGTTCCTGATTCAACGATGGTTCCTTCTGTAACAACTGCACCCGCGGCAATGATTGAGTTGCTGTTGATGACGGCCCCATCCATTATAATAGCGCCCATCCCGATAAGAACATTATTGTGGATCGTGCACCCATGGACGATTGCACGATGAGCAATGGAGACGTTGTCACCGATATTCACCGGGAACTTCTGGTAGGTACAATGTATGATAGCTCCGTCCTGGATGTTGACATTGTTCCCGATCCTGATGTAGTGCACATCCCCGCGAACCACGGCATTAAACCAGATACTGCAATCGTTTCCGATCACAACATCGCCTGTAATGGTCGCATTATCGGCCAGAAAACAGTTTTCTCCAAAAACAGGCAGAACTCCTTTGACTGATTTTATCAATGCCATAAATTACTTTCTTTCAGAACTTCTGGGATAATCCAATGAGAAATGCAATCCCCGGCTCTCTTTACGGTTCATCGCCATTTTGATAATGAGATATCCCACATTTATAAGATTGCGCAGTTCACAGATCCGGGGAGTCAGGATGGATTTATCATATAAGTCCTCCGTTTCATTGTAAAGGATTTCCAGACGGTCGAAGGCTCGTTTTAACCTGAGGTTGGATCGAACGATTCCGACATAGCTCGACATGATGGATTGAAGTTCTTTCATCGACTGTGTTACCAGGATCATCTCCTCATTCAAAACCATCCCTTCTGCATTCCAATCGGGTATTTTAAAATTAAAATCTACAGATTTTATGCGGTTGATAACATCCTGTGCAGCACGGTGTGAAAAGACGAGCGATTCGAGAAGTGAGTTGGAGGCAAGCCGGTTTGCTCCGTGAAGACCGGTACTGGAACATTCCCCGGAAGCATATAGATTTGCAATGGAACTTCTTCCAAATTCATCGACTTTTATTCCTCCACAGATATAATGTGCAGCAGGAACAACAGGGATCATATCCCTTGTGATATCAATTCCAACGCTGAGGCATTTTGCATAAATGGTAGGAAAATGATGTATGATCTCATTCTTTTTCAGATGATGGCAATCAAGACAAACATAATCATCACCTGTAAGCTTCATCTCATTGTCGATCGCTCTTGCGACAATATCACGTGGCGCAAGTGAAAGCCGGGCATCATATTTCTGCATGAATTCCCTGCCATCGATATTTTTCAGAATGGCGCCGAATCCACGGAGGGCTTCCGTGATAAGAAAAGCCGGTCGTTCGTTGGGGTTATACAATGCTGTCGGATGAAACTGAATAAACTCCATGTTTTCAATGACCCCCTTTGCCCGGTAAACCATGGCAACTCCATCTCCTGTTGCAATTGGGGGATTTGTCGTCACATTGTAAACATTCCCGGCGCCACCCGTAGCGATCAGTGTAAATTTGGAAAGTATTGTATCAACCAGGTAGGTTCGTGGGTTAAGAACATACACCCCGTAACACTCAATATTAATTGTCCGGCGGTTCACTTCTATCCCCAGGTGATGCTGGGTTATCAGATCAATCGCAAAAAAATCTTCAAGTACTTCGATATTGGGATGCTTGTGTACCTGGTCCAGAAGTGTATTCTCAATTTCCAGCCCTGTACTGTCCTTATGATGCAGAACGCGATATTCTGAATGACCTCCTTCCTTAGCCAGGTCATAACGACCGGACTTGGTTTTGTCAAATTTTGCTCCCCATTTGATCAGTTCCTTGATCCGTTCTGTGGATTCAGTAATGGTGATCCTGACAATATTTTCGTCGCAGAGGCTGTCGCCTGCAATGATCGTATCCTGGATATGCTTTTCGAAGGAATCGGGCGTGTACATTACAGCAGCGATACCTCCCTGTGCATAACTGGTAGCGGTATCTTCCATTTTAGACTTGGTAACGATACAAACCTTTCCGTGTTTTGCTACCTTCAGGGCATAGGTTAAACCTGCAATACCGGACCCGATAACCAGAAAATCAACGTACTTTCGCATAACTATGTTTCAATGTCCAACAGCAATTGAACAGGATCACTTCCGCCTGTCAGCATCCTGACAGGATCTTCAATAAATTCCTTAATTTTCACCAGGAAACTGACTGACTCGCTTCCATCAACAACCCGGTGGTCGTATGATAATGCGAGGTACATCATAGGCCGTATTTCAACTTTGCCATCCATTGCAACCGGTCGATCCATGATCTTGTGAAGCCCAAGAATAGCGCTTTGAGGAGGATTCAGGATCGGTGTAGACATCATCGAGCCAAAAACACCCCCATTGGTAATGGTGAAGGTTCCGCCCTTCATATCATCCAAGGAGATCCGGCCTTCCCTCGCTTTGGCGGCCAACTCCCTGATCCTGATCTCAATCTCAGCAAGGCTCATCTTTTCAGCATTCCGGAGTACCGGTACAACCAGACCTTTGGGTGCACTTACAGCAATACCGATATCAACATACCTGGGAATGATCAGATCGGTTCCGTCAATCATAGAATTGACCTGGGGATAGCTTTGCAGCGCAGTAGTTACTGCTTTGGTAAAAAAGGAGGTAAATCCCAGGGTCACCCCGAATTTCACCTTAAAAGTTTCATTATACCGGCTCCTGATCTCCTGGACTTTATGCATGTCGACTTCATTGAAGGTAGTCAGCAGGGCAGTCTGGTTTTTAACCGCAACCAATCTTTCTGAAAGCTTGAGACGTAACGGGGACATTTTTTTTCGCTCTGTTTCCCTCGAACCACCTGTTCCCCAGGATGTAACCGGTTCTTTTACTGCGGTAATTGAAGAAATGAAATTCTCAACATCTTTCCGCGTAACTCTTTTCCCGCTAAACCGGGCGGTTACTTCATCCTTGTTCAATTTTTTCTCATCAAGGATTTTCTCCGCAAGGGGAGAAATGGTACTCTTTTTACGGGATTCCTGGGGGATATTTATTTTAGCCGAAACTGATTTTACCGGAGGAATATTTTTCTCTTTTCGACCCGGTTCAGCATTCCCTTTTACCTCTTCAACGGTTGCTATCACTGTTCCAACCTGCACTGTCTCGCCTTCGCTGATCAGGATCTTCAGTATTCCATCTACAGGAGATGCCAATGGGAATGAGGCTTTATCGGAATCAATTTCCACGACTTCCTGATCTTTTTCAACAGTATCTCCATCATTTACGAGCCATTTTGCGATTTGAACCTGGGTTATCGATTCCCCCGGACTGGGTATTATTATCTCATTGGCCATAATGGGATTATTTAACAGCAAAATTACAACTATTGAGCGAAGTATTTGCGTTAGCAATGAAGGTTTATCTTATCTTTATAAATTCCAATGATTATCTTCTTTATGATCAAAAAATACCTTGAGCAGATAAATAAAACAACCTTGCAGGGCGACGCAAGAGAAGAAAGCTACTACCCGCACTTTTCAAATTTCCTGTCTGCTTTTGCCCTTGACACCGGTAAGACAAAAACCCAGATCACAACGCTGCCCAAAAAAACGGATGCAGGTAACCCGGATTTCAGGGTGTGGGACGGGAAGCAAAGCATTGTGGGGTATGTGGAAGCAAAAAAGCCGGGTGAGAATCTGGATGTGATCCAGGAATCGGAGCAGTTGAAGCGCTACCGGAAAACGTTCCCAAACCTGATACTTACCGATTTTTATGAATTCCGGTTGTTCCGGAAGGGCGAACTGATCGATAAAACCTTTGTTGCCCGTTCATCGCTTGCCAAAAAAGGAATTCCTCCCCCGGTCGAGAAAGAGGAAAAGTTTCTGGCGCTGCTAAACAAGTTTTTTGCGTTCTCATTGCCAAAATCCACAACGGCTGGGCAATTGGCAAAAGAGCTTGCCTTACGGACGCGATTTCTGCGTGATGAAGTGATCAGCGTTGAATTGGAACAGGAGCAAAAAGGCCGAGGCGAACTATACGGATTCTATGAAACCTTCAGAAAATTTCTCATCGGCAATCTGAGTGAAAAAGATTTTGCCGATCTGTTTTCCCAAACCATTACTTATGGGATGTTTGCCGCGCGTACAAGAAGTACGGACGGGTTTAACCGGAAACTGGCATACGATCTGATCCCCAAAACCATCGGTATCCTTCGCAATGTGTTCAAATTTGTTTCTCAGGGGGATCTGCCCAGGAACATGGAGGTAATGATCGATGATATTGCCGAAGTACTGGGAGCAGCCGATGTAAAAAACATCCTGCATCAATATTACAAGGCAGGCAAAGGGGAGGACCCTATTGTGCATTTCTACGAGACCTTTCTGAGTGAGTACGACCCTGCTACCCGTGAAAAACGAGGTGTTTATTACACACCCGAACCTATAGTGCGTTACATCGTGCGCAGCGTGCACGAACTGCTGAAAACGCATTTTGACTTAAGCGACGGTTTGGCAAGCAAGGAGGTAACGCTGCTCGACCCAGCCGGAGGCACGCTTACTTTTCCGGCTGAAGCCATAAAGCTTGCGGTAAAAGAATATTCGGATAAATATGGGGAAGGCGGGGTGAACAATCTGATCAGCGGGCAGATCCTGAAAAACTTTTACGCTTTTGAGCTGATGATGGCGCCTTATGCCATAGGGCATATCAAGGTGAGTTTCCTGCTGGAAGAACTGGGTTATACCATGAAAGACGATGAACGGTTCAAGCTCTTCCTTACGAACACGCTCGATATGGAAGACCTGGCTCAGACCCATATCCCCGGACTCGAAAGCCTGAGCGATGAAAGCCACGAGGCAGGAAGGGTGAAAAAAGATGAACCTCTCCTCGTGATCATAGGAAACCCGCCATATAGCGGACATTCTGCCAATAAAAATGACTGGACAGAGAAATTACTGAAAGAGAATTTAGACGGTGCGACTAATTATTACGAAGTGGATGGAAAACCACTTGGAGAAAAAAACCCGAAATGGTTGCAGGATGATTATGTAAAATTTTTACGATTCGCCCAATGGAAAATCCATAAGGCCGGCAGAGGAATTGTTGGAATGATCACAAACCACAGCTATCTTGACAATCCGACCTTCAGGGGCATGCGCCAGAGTCTGATGAATACATATAATGAGATCTATATCATTGACCTGCATGGAAACTCATTAAAAAAGGAAACAGCCCCGGATGGTAGTAAGGATGAGAATGTATTTGACATCATGCAAGGGGTAAGCATCGCGATTTTTGTGAAAAAGAAAGATAAAAAAGGCTGTCAGATATTTGTGAAAGATTTGCAAGGACTGAGGGAAGAAAAATACAAATGGCTTAATAAAAAATCTTTTTCCAAAAACGATTATGAAAAAGTACAACCTTCAATTCCTTTTTATTTTCTGAAGAAAGATAATACGAAAGGAATTAAAGAGTATTTGAACTGGATGGGTATTCAGGAAATATTCCCGGTTTCTAACACTGGGATAGTTACAAAAAGAGATAATTTAGCTATTGCCTATGAAAAGGAAACATTATTGAATAATATTAATACATTCAGAAACAAAATACTAACAGATGAATTCGTCGCTGATGTATTTAAACTCCCTTTGAAAGATTTAGATAAATGGAACTTGGTGAAATCCAGGGAGGTTTTACGGAAAATTGAAAATTTACAGGAATTTATAAAAATTATTACATACAGACCTTTTGATAATCGATCAATTTTTTATCACGAATATATTGTAGCGAGAAGGGTTTATTCAGTTATGTCAAACATGTTCCAAAAAAATACTTGTTTGTTAACAGGGAAAAATTGGAGCTCGGTAGGTTCAAAAACATTTGATTTAGCATACATCTCTGAAAATATTGTTGATCTGAACTGCTTCAGACGTGGAGGGACAATGATGTTCCCTCTATACCTATATAAACCTTTAGAAGAAACGAAAAAGAAAACAAGTATTCAAACTATGATGCTCTTTGAACCTGAAGAGAAATATGGTAAAGAAAGCAAAAAGCCAAATATTTCCTCCAAAGTATTTGAGCAAATGGAAAAAGCATATTCAAAAAAACCTACCCCTGAGCAAATACTCTATTATTGCTATGCCATAATGTACACCAATACCTATCGTGAGAAATATGCAGAATTCCTGAAAATAGATTTCCCTCGAATACCCTTTACCGCCGATCATAAACTGTTTTTGCAAATGGTAGAACTGGGTGGGGAACTTGTGCAGCTTCACCTTCTTAAAAGCAAAGCATTGAACAACCCAACCACCAAATACAAAGGAAGGGGCGAAGACTTGATCGTGAAGCCAATCTATGACGAGAAGAATCAATGTGTTTTCATTAATGAAACCAAATATTTTGAAGGGATAAGCAAAGAGGTTTGGGAATATCATATAGGCGGTTATCAGGTAATGGAAAAATATCTGAAAGACCGCAAAGGTCGCCAGATGACCGACCCCGCCACTTATTGCAAAATTGCTGCGGCTATCGAAAAGACCATAGAAGCCCAGGAAAAAGCTGACCTCCTTTATAGGTTAGTAGAGAAAAATGTGCTTGAATAGGTACTGAATGTTAAATTAAAGGAAAAAGATCGGGTAAACTATAAAAACAAACCATGAAAACCAATTTCATTATTTTGACCGTATTAGGAATTGCCCTTTGTTTCAGCGGGTGCAAAAAGAAATCAACTGACGATCAGAACAATTCCTCAAAAACAATCTTCTCCTCAAAATTTGAAACCCAGGCTGAACTGAATGCCTGGTCACAAACTTCCGGGGGGAAAGCATTTATTGATGGAAGTGCTGTAAAATTTGACAGTATTACCGGCTGTTTCCATTTTGAAACCATAAATTTAATTCCCGTTAAAACCGGAAAATCCTATGAATTAAGGTTGACTGGAAAGGTTAATTATCATTTAGCCGGAGACCCGGTCTTATGCGCAGGAGATTTCATTATCTGGTTGGTCCAGGGGAACACAAATCTTATTGATGAGAGTTTTGGAAATTACCCCAACTGGACACAAAGGTCATTCTCATTCACAGCAACATCATCCGCTTCTGTTAAAATTGAATTTTTAATAGGCAGTACCCGTGGGGCATGGATTGATGATATTGCGCTTGTTGAGCTATGATCCCGACAAGATGTTCAGTTGAATGAAGGTAACTATTCATCCTTTTTCAGCACAATGCAGCCGGCAGGAAAGATGAGCCTCTTCACAATTACAATAACCAAAGGCCTTTGTAACCAACATCCTTTGCTGGATCTTGTGCAGTTTTACCGAACCGGTGGCAGTACTTCCGCTAAGCGGTCTTGAAGTAAAACTCAACGGAACATCACGGAAAGTGTTGAGCATATATTTCAGCGGACCCATATTTGCGGGTTCTTCCTGGATCCATTCATAATGTTCGGCGGAAGTGTATTTCGCTAATATTGAAGATATTTGTGCAGCCGGGAATGGGTACAATTGTTCGATGCGGATGATCGCGGTATCGGTTCTGCTTGATTTTTCCTTTTCTTCTAAAAGATCATAAAAAACTTTTCCGGAACAGAGGATAATCCTTTTCATCTTGTTTGGTTCAGTATTTTCATCATCAATAACTTCTTTGAATTTTCCATCCGATAGATCCGCCAGTGAAGAGATACAACGGGGATGACGGAGAAGACTTTTGGGTGTGAAGATAGCCAGTGGCTTCCGGAATTTCCGATGCAATTGCCTTCTTAGTGCATGGAAGTAATTTGCCGGTGTTGTACAATTCACAACCTGGATATTGTCATTACCGCACATTGACAGGAATCTTTCAATCCGTGCACTGGAATGTTCAGGTCCCTGACCTTCATAACCATGCGGTAGTAATAATACAAGACCATTCATGGTTTTCCACTTATCTTCAGCACTGGTTAAATATTGATCAATAATAACCTGGCCACCGTTGCTGAAATCCCCGAACTGGGCTTCCCAGATCGTCAGGGTGAAAGGGGTCGCAAGTGCATAACCGTATTCAAAGCCAAGAACCCCATACTCAGAAAGTAATGAATTATATATCATGAACCTGGCCTGGTTTTTATCAATAGTTGAAAGTGGAATATATTTTTCTTCAGAATCTTCCACAGTTAACGCTGCGTGACGTTGGGAGAATGTCCCGCGTTGAACATCCTGGCCACTGAACCGTATTGGAGACCCTTCCTTCAGCAAGGTTCCGAATGCAAGCAATTCAGCCATAGCCCAATCGATCTTCCCACCGGCCGTCATCATCTCCTTCCGGTCTTCCTGGATCTTGATTATTTTACGGAAAAATGGCTTGTCAGGTGGAAGAGCAGTGATCCGGTCACCGATTTCCCTGAGGATGTTTTCAGCTACACCCGTTTCAGGAGAAGTGTCAAAATCGCAGGGCGTGGCCTTTTTGATATTCTTCCATGGATCGGGAAAGAATGTATTGATATCGGTTTTCTCAATCCCTGAAGCAATCCTGAAAGCATTCTCAAGATGATCGGTTACCCGCTTTTTAATGTCTTTAAGGTTTATTTTATCGAGGATATTTTCCTGCTTTAGCTTTTCTACATAAATTTCAAGCGGATCGGGATGGTTTTCAATTATCTTATACAGCACAGGTTGGGTAAAACGCGGCTCATCGCTTTCATTATGACCGTATTTCCGGTATCCAAGCAGGTCGATGAATACATCCCTGTGAAACGCCTGACGGAATTCGATGGCAAGCTGAACTGTAGATACAACCGCTTCAACGTCATCTGCATTAATGTGAAAAACCGGGGAAAGAACGGTCTTGCCGACATCGGTACAATACATACTTGATCTGCCGTCGAGGTAATTTGTTGTAAATCCAAGCTGGTTATTAACAATCAGATGAATGGTTCCGCCGGTTTTATAACCCTCGAGGTTTGACATCTGGACCACTTCATAAACCACTCCCTCACCGGCAATTGAAGCATCGCCGTGGATCAGTACCGGTGCGATCCTGCCGTAATCTCCTGCATAAACCTGATCAATCCTTGCACGCGTGAGTCCTTCCACCACAGGATCAACTGCTTCAAGATGTGCCGGATTCGGCGATAAGGAGAGCTTAACCTGTTTCCCGCTTTTGGTAATTACCTGCGTTGAGTAACCCAGGTGATATTTGACATCACCCAGCAGACTTTCATCCTCATATTCTTTTTCTTCAAACTCTGAGAAAATCTGTTCATAGGGTTTGTTCATGATATTGCCAAGCACATTCAGACGGCCACGATGGGCCATTCCGATGATAAATTCACCTATCCCGAGATCAGCTCCTTTTTCAATCAGCGCATCTATTGCAGGGATCAATGATTCGACGCCTTCCAGCGAAAAGCTTTTGTGCCCGGGGAACCGTTTGTGGATGAACTTCTCGAACAACACCGCCTCTGATAATTTATTTACGATTTTTTCCCTGATGCTGACATCAAATTCCGGGTTGTTCCCAGGCTGCTCCATTTTGTTCTTCAGCCAGTCGATCATTTCCGGGTTCTGAATATCCATATATTCCAGGCCGATTGACTGGCAATATATCTGATTCAGGCGATCAATGATCTCACTGAGTGTTGCATTGCCGATCCCGATCTCATTCCCCGCATGGAACTTTTTCTGCAGATCTTCTTTGGTCAGTTGGAAATTCTCAAGGTCTAAAGTAGGCAGGTATTTTCTGCGTGTCCTTACCGGATTTGTCCGGGTGAACAGGTGCCCTCGCTGCCTGTAACCATTGATTAGGTTCAGGACTTTGAATTCACTGGGATATATGACTTCTTCTTTACGGTCCCCCTGATAATTCATCATACAGAATTCAAAACCCTCGAAGAACTTTCTCCAGCTTTCATCAACAGACTCTGGATCCTTTCTGAACCGGTCAAATAATTCATCAATAACAGAGTTATCAATATTATTCAAATACGAGAATCGATCCATATATATATCATATTTTGCATGTGACAAAGTTAAAAACAAAGTACGATCACCCCGGAAAAAAACTAATTTTGCAGAAAACTTAACCAAAAACACAGTACCAGACAGCCAATGGTTATAATTAAAAAATTATTCATTAACTCACCAGTTCGCCAGTTCACCAATTCACCAGTTATCTAAGATGCTGATAATTACCGACTATATTAACGAGAACAGCGACAGGTTTCTGGAAGAACTTTTCGGATGGATCCGGATTCCGTCGATCAGTTCCGATTCCGAGCGAAAGGAGGACATGATCAGGTCTGCTGAATATATCAGGAACCGTTTACGGGAAGCCGGCGCTGATAATTGCGAAGTAATTCCTATTGAAGGTAATCCAGTAGTATTTGGCGAGAAGATAATCGATCCTTCTTTTCCAACCGTACTTGTTTATGGACATTATGATGTAATGCCTGTTGATCCTGAAGAATCCTGGATATCTCCGCCCTTCAGACCCGAGGTTAGGGATGAATGTATCTATGGCAGGGGTGCAGATGATGATAAAGGCCAGACTTATATGCAGATCAAGGCTTTTGAGTTGATGGTGAAGAACGACATTCTTCCATGCAATGTAAAGTTCATGATTGAAGGAGAGGAAGAGGTCGGTTCGCCTAACATCGCCCGGTTCTGCACTGAAAATAAAGAAAAACTGAAATCCGATATCATTCTCGTATCCGATACAAACATGATCTCTATGGATTGTCCCTCCATTACTGTAGGGCTGAGAGGCCTGGCATACATGGAAGTAGAGGTCACAGGTCCCAATAAGGATCTCCATTCCGGAATATTTGGCGGAGCAGTGGCCAACCCTGCAAATATTCTTGCTACCATGATTGCATCATTGGTCGACCACGAAGGAAAAATCACCATACCGGGTTTTTATGATGATGTTATTGATATAAGTTTGCATGAACGGGAACAAATGGCCAAAGCGCTGTTCGATGAGGAAGAATTTAAAAATGAGGTAGAAGTGGATGAATTGTTTGGAGAGAAAGACTTCACGACCCGCGAACGCACCGGCATTCGCCCGGCCCTTGATATAAATGGCATCTGGAGCGGATATACCGGGGAAGGAACCAAGACTGTACTTCCTTCAAAAGCCTGGGCAAAAATTTCGATGCGCCTTGTACCTGACCAGGACTTCCGGAAAATTTCACAACTTTTCACGAATCACCTGATCTCGATTGCCCCAAAATATGTAAAGGTGAATGTAAAATACCTCCATGGGGGACAGGCATATGTATCACCCGTCAATACTATTGGTTATCTTGCTGCAAACAAGGCTATTGAGTCGGCAATGGGTAAAAAAATGGTACCTGTCAGAAGTGGTGGCAGTATTCCGATCATTCCTCAGTTTGAAGAAATTCTGGGTGTAAAATCCATTTTATTAGGATTTGGACTTGAATCAGACGATGCTCATTCACCGAATGAACATTTCCCCTTATTCAATTTCTTTAAAGGCATTGAAACCATTACCCATTTCTTTATGCATTATGCAGAAATGATGCAGGGGAATAAGTAATTTTCTCATCACCGCTGTTATTTTTTTTGTCCTTTCCGGAAGTTCTCAAGCCCGGTATCGAGGAATTTTATGAAATGATCTACATTAAGGTCATAAGCAACCGGGGTTGTTAACAGGTTCCCTGTCGTATCAAGCAACACATAGAAGGGCTGTGCATTGATATTGAAGCGGGATATCTGAAGATCAGAGTATTTCTTTCCAATGGATTTCTTCACTTTCCCATCATATTTTGAAGTGATCCATTCGTTTTCCGGGAGCTCAGTTTTATCATCCACATACAATGCCGTCACGATAAAATTTTCGCGAAGCCTTTTTAATACTGCAGGATCCGACCATACATTTGCTTCCATTGCCCTGCAATTTACACAACCGTGGCCGGTGAAATCAATGAAGATCGGCTTATTCATTTTCTTTGAACAGTTAAGCGCCTGGTTATAATCAAAATAGCCTTGCAGACCATGGGGTAGGGTCAGAATTTCTTTATATTTTGGAACCTCACAAAGTGAGGCATTACTGTTCAACCCGGATGACGATAGTTGACCGGTATTGTTCCGGACAATGGCAGAAATATCAAAATCAAGTGACTCCTGCGGAGGAATATAACCTGACAAAACTTTCAGCGGAGCACCCCACATTCCGGGGATCATATATACAACAAATGCAAAGGTAATGATCGCAAGGATGATCCTTGGAACGCTGATGAAGGGCAAATCGGCGTCGTGATTGAACTTCAGCTTTCCAAGGAGATAGAAACCCATCAGGATAAATATAACTATCCAGATTGCCAGGTAAACTTCCCTGTCCAGAATGTGCCAGTGGTATGTCTGATCTGCAATGCTCAGGAACTTTAACCCGAGTGCAAGTTCCAGGAAACCAAGCACAACTTTCACGGAATTCAGCCATCCTCCTGATTTCGGAAGATTGGAGAGCCAGGTCGGGAAAAAAGCAAAAAGGGCAAAAGGCAGAGCAAGTGCAAGAGAGAAACCAAACATCCCGATGATCGGTTGGATCACCTCTCCCCCTGCGGATTTTACAAGGATTGCCCCGACAATCGGGCCTGTACATGAGAAAGAGACCAGTACAAGTGTGAATGCCATGAAAAAAGCCCCGGAATACCCACCTCTATCAGCTTGTTTATCAGCTTTGTTCACCAACCAACTGGGTAATGTGATCTCAAACATTCCCAGGAATGAAGCCGCAAAAACCAGGAAGATCAGGAAAAAGAAGACGTTTGGTATCCAATGGGTGCTGAGGAAGTTGGCAAAATTAGCCCCGAGTGTAACGGCAACCACTGTACCTATAATTGTATAAATAAAAATGATTGATAAGCCGTAAACGATGGCCTCCATCCGTGCTTTCCTTTTGCTGGTATTGTCATGCATAAAAAAAGTAACGGTCATCGGGATCATAGGGAAGACACAGGGAGTTATGATAGCAGCCAGGCCGGCAAGGAAGGAAAGAATAAAAAACCAGAACAGGTTTTTGTTCTCACCTGTATCCATTTTCAGATCCTTTGAAAGGGTGATATTGCTTTTTGCTTTAATGGAGCTATCTGGTTTAGGTGCAACCGGGGCGACGGCGGCTTTCTTTGTGGTATCAATGACCTGGTTAACAACTCCTGATTGTTCGCTGCCGGCAGGGTTTCCTTTAATATTATATGTAAACTCAACCTCATCCGGGTGAATGCATTGATGATCATCGCAAGTCATAAAATCAACAGAACCGGTAACCGTAAATTGTTTTTGTGTGAGGATCTTGATCTTCTGTTTAAATACCGCTTTATTAACGAAATACTTAATGATCTGGTCATTAAAAAGGGGTTCCTTCTCCTCAATGGGTTTTTGTTCGGTGACTTTACCGTTGAGTATAAAGTCCTTGCTTGTATTGAATTTGAAAAAAGTACCAAGAGGTCCGTTTGGCGGAGGAGGAACATCTTGTGAATAGATGTGCCAACCCCTGTCGGCCTTGGCAATCAGCAATAATGTTGCCTCATCAGGTTTAACCTGTTCAACCTTGAAACTCCATTTAACCGGTTCAAGAATTTGTCCGAAAATAAGTGTTGGGATGAGGATCAGAAAGAAGAATAAACCAGTGATTTTTTTCATAATCAAAGATTGGATAAAGGGTTGCGGTTGACGTAACAAATGTACCAAAATAATAGTTCAGGGAAAGAGTTGTTTCCTTATTTTTCCTTATCCAGTGTGATCAACAGGATATTTTTTGTTTTACCGGTGGCCCGGAAACGGTTATCGATCCGGTGACCAACCACCCAGATTATCTTTTCTTCAGACAGGAGCACCCAGACGTTTTCCTTATCGGGAAGCGGGATTTTTTCATCAATCAGGAAATCGCTGACCTTCTTCTTCTGATCCATCCCGAAAGGGTGAAAGAGGTCGCCATACTGCCATTTTCGCAGCACCAGAGGGTATTTTATTTTACGGGCATCCAGGGTGGCGGTCCCACGGGATGTATCCATTACGAATTCGTTGTCTTTCCTTTTCTTCCGGAAGGTGAGAGGCAGCGGATCAGCGATGGAAGCCTCATCATCGGTGATCTTCACCATGGATTCCCCGGGATCCTGGTTATCAGTCAACGGTTCTACCATCAGGTACTTGCGGTCTTTTGCCAGCTTATGGGTACGTGAGAAGAAAACTTTCCCTGGCGCCTTGTCGAGTGCCTGGATGATCTCTTTTACAACAACGAAACTGAACCCATATGGGTAAAGAAATTCAAACAGGTAGGTGTGTGCCGGCTTCAGATTCAGAATCCCTGAAATGTTAAGAAAAGTACGCTTCCCTTCTATGGTCACGATTTGATTCCTCCGTTCATCGATGACTTCCCTGTATACCCTTTCAACATCGGCTATCCGCTCCACCGTTTCATTGATCACCTTGTCAAAACCCGGATAGGATTCATTCAGCAAAGGAAGGACACTATTCCTCAACTTATTCCGCAAGTATTTGGTTTCTTTATTGGAGCTGTCTTCACGGAATTTCAGATGATGGATCTTCACAAATTCACTGATCTCCTTGCGTCTGGCAAACATCAATGGCCGGATGATATTGCCCTGTTTTACAGGGATTCCATGAAAACCGGCCAAACCCGAATTTCTCATCAGGTTCAGAAAGAAGGTTTCCACCTGGTCATCAAGGTGGTGTGCTGTTGCGATCCATTGGTATCCTTCCGGTTTCCGGATCGATTCAAACCAGGTATACCGCAGTTCCCTTGCAGCCATTTGAATAGAGATCTCTTTACCGGCAGCAAAGGTGGAAGTTTCGAATCGGGTGAAATAATAAGGTACCTTGTATTTTTCAGCCAGAGATCTGACAAATAATTCATCCTTATCAGATTCATCGCCACGTAAAAGAAAGTTACAATGGGCTATCCCGAATTTCAGAGAGGCTTGATGGAAAAGTTCGCACATTGCCACTGAATCAATTCCTCCGCTGACGGCAAGAAGTATCCTGTCAGGAGGTTTGATCAGTTTTTCTTTAGCAATAAATGATCTGAATTCATCGAGCATACTGGCAAAAGTACGAAATCATGTTAAAAATCAGCGAGGCTAGTGTAAAGGGAACCATATTAAACCTCAGATGCGAAGAAAAAATAACCACAAATTGACTACTATATAACTCTTCACAAGACACAGATAATCAACTATTTTCTAACCTGTTTTTTTTAATTGCAATATCTGTTTTTCAAAATACTTTATCTTTTTCGCTTTCCAAATTTCATTATTAGTTTCTGTAATTTGAGGGTCAT
>JAPLDH010000055.1 GCA_026391355.1 Bacteroidota bacterium
CTGTTGCCAGGCCTGGATATGATATCTCATCTCTTCTTCCAACTTCGATCGGTTTTTCTTTTTCATGGGTTGTAAATTGGAACTACAAATTTACACCAACCAATACCCTCAAGTCAAGATGCATTTTACCAACCCTTTACAGTATCTGCTCTACCACTTGCCTGAAAAAAAAGGGAACTATGATGAGGCCTGGAAACTATTTTCAAACGAGGAATTTGAAAATTCACTTGTTCAATTCAAATTAGCTTATGATATGCAAAATCCAGATGTATTAATCCTCCAAGCAATAGCTATTTGCGAATATCAACTTTTTAAATATAGGGAAGCATTAATAACCATCAATAAAGCACTTGAACTACAAGATGAACCAGTGATTTTACAAACGAAGGCATCAATTTTAACGGAACTATCTAAGAAGGATAAGGATGAGAAATTAATGTTAATTGCTAAATCTTTATACGAAAAAATTCTCATTGGTGATCGTAATTCAACTATTCTTTGTAACTATGGAAACTGTCTATACAATTTGAAGAATATTAATGATGCTATTAGGATCTATGAAGAAGCCCTTGGGTTAAATCCAAATAACGCAGAAGCATGGAATTGTCTTGGGAATGCTTATAATGAGGTTGGCCTTTCTCAAAATGCTATTAAATGTTTCGATAATGCTCAACTAGTTAATCCAGAATTAATGCAAGCGGTTTTTAATAAAGGTCAGACAATTTATACGAAATTTAGAAATCCAATTTTAGGATTAGAGTTCATGTTACACGCAACTCATATGGATAAGTCAAACACTTTTGAACTTGAATTTCCATATATTTATTTCTGGATCTCTGAAGCGTTTCTCGAAGTTGGAGACTTTCAAAATGCGCTACAAATGAATTCCAAAGGACTGGAGATATACCCTTCTGATATTTGTTTTAATAAACAAAGAGATAGAATTCAACAGGTAATCAATTGGTGTTCATAGTTTTTTCTCATTTAGGACTGAAATTGTTTTTTAATTGCTGAATTCTAAATGTTGTTTCTCGTAAATAAAAGAAAAGAGCGTCGATTACATTAGCTTTTTCTAACTTTGAACTTGGAATCATTTGTGTCTATGCATTTATTATTACAATCTCCCCGAAAATCCCTTAATAAAGCCTACCTTAAGGTTAAACCTACCAGAACTGAAATTGAACTCTTCAAGGAAAACCTTATCACCTTGCTTGATGGATTGAATGAAACGGAATCGAAAGAACACGTTAAAATTGACCAATTAGTTTATGAGTTGTATGGTTTGACAGACGAGGAGATTAAGATTGTAGAAGGGAATTGAATATCAATTGTTTTGGGAAGGATTAATGAAATTCAATTAGTTTGAGAGCACGTACATCATGAATACGACAAGTACCAGAACATGCTCGAAGAAACTCACCGCTTTTCAGGATCCGCCTGTAAATCAAACGGGAATCATGGTTTTGGAGTGCCATTGCCTCCATCGAGGACATATTTCCAGGAACCGTTGCTTTGTCTTTTCCATATGGTTACATAAACTCCATAATCAATTGTATCCCTTCCGTCGATCCTGAACTGCCATTTCCCGAAGGTATATCCGATACCATCAGAAACATCGGCTTTAACGGGGGCCCAGGTCATGTGAATATGGTTATCAGTGAATGTTTCAAAATTTTTGATCAGATCGGTTTTTCCAAAAATTGGGAAACGGCCGTCACGCATCTTAATCACTTCATCTGCAGCATAAAAAATAAAGGCGGCCTTCATGCCTTTATCCATATTCATCTGGCAGAAATCCTTGTCGGTCTTTATCAGTTCCTCCTTAAGAAGAGCATCGTTGCGAACCGGTGCCGAACAGGAAACCAGGATAATGAAAAAGAAGAATAGTTTTTTCATAGATTTTAACATTTAGTTTATGATCAGTTTCTTTATATAAATAACAGATCCTTGCGATATCTCTACAAAATAGAGGCCTGCATGGATGCCGGAAAGATCAATTGAAATATAGCTTTCGGATGAATGAATGATCCCGGATAAAGCGGTTATCCCCATCATTGAAAGGATCCGGAATCTTCCTTCCAATCCCTGCAATTGAATATGTACATTCCCGCTTGCAGGGTTTGGATAAACAGTAATAGATTGATTTTGTAGAGGATCAGGATATCCGATGGTAGTTGACCAGGTGATCATTTTTTCGTCATACCCTGAACAATTCATTGAATCCGTTACGGTAACGGAATAGGTATGGGAGTTGAGACCGACACCTGATGAATCGACGGAAATAAGTTGTGTTGTGTCCCCGGTTGACCAGAGATAAGTGCATCCGGGGTTTCCTGCGTCAATTATCACCGTTGAACCGGCATAAACAGTTGTGTCATTTCCAAGATTGACCAAAGGTCCCATGATATGGAGGTAATGAATATTGGTGCGCGTGTTTGTTGAAGTTCCGTCTGATACTGTTAATGTAACATTATAATTTCCCGGATTATAATATGCAATGTCCGGAGGATTTTGTTCAATTGAGGTTGCCGGGGATCCTCCATCGAAAGTCCAGTTCCAGGAAGTTGGGTTTCCAGTGGATTGATCCGTAAAGGAAACCGTATTTCCTTCACAGAAGTTATTATTACTGACATTAAATTGGGCAGTAACCGGTAATGAAAGCATCTCTACAGCATCGAGGTCAAAACCGGCGCCCAATCCAGTGGAAGGTCCATTACCATCATCGAGGATCTTGATGTATCTTGCTTTTGGCAGAGGACCTGCCGTCAGGTCAAATTCACAATTGCCATTGGCTGCCCCCAGGTTCTTCCAGGGGCCGTCGATGCTAATACTTGCGTAACATAAATACCCTTTTGATCCATTTCCGGCTTCAAAAACCTTAAGGTCACTCCCTGCCCTGTTAAAAATGGTGTCACCCATATCGAGAATGATATAACCATTCTTTCCAAGACAATAAGGGACAGTGTCGGGAGCGCCCAAAGCGCCGGGTGTGAAACCCGGATCATCAAAGTTATTTCCGGGGATCACACAACTGATCACTCTGGAAGCATACCAGTGGGGATCGGGATTCAGTTGGAAATTTGCCGTTGCAGCGCCGGTATCATGGACATAAATAAGATCCAGTGTTTTTGTTTTATAGCCGTTAGCGACAACTTTCACAGAGTTAGGCCCGGGAACCGTAAATTTATGGTAATCCCCGACAACTGGATCATTATTTACAGGGTAATAATTGCTGATCCAAACAGTTGATTTTACAGGAGTTCCCGAGCATGAATCCGTTATCATTCCCTTCATTCCATATCCTGACCTGCGGATCATTTCGATCATTGCAGGAAGATTATCATTGTAAAAAAGAAGATTTTGCGGGGGAGGGGGTTGTTTATCAATTGAGATCTCAATTGACCAGGCAACATTTCCCGTGACGCCATAAAGGAAATCTTTGGAACTTCCACTAACAGGATACAGATTGGTATTGCTCTGCCCATAAAAGAGGTTCTGATAACCTGACGAATCGGCATAGATCTCCGCCAGGTAATTGAAATTTCCATAATCGGCCGGCGAATCGGGTCTGTAACCCCATGGATAGGCGATAATCTCCGACCCGCTGTGATAATTCGTGTAAATGGTAAACTGGTTTTCCAGGATACAATCCCTCAGCGCTTTTGATTCAGGCTGGGAGAATGGCGCCGGACTATTGCCTTCACCGTTCCACATATAACCAAAGTCACGGTTCAGGTCGACCATGTTTTGATTGACTCTCGACATGTTCACCCTTCCGTCGGGATTCACCATATAATAGATCCAGATTTCATGTGAATTGATGAGTGCTGTGTATTCAGAATTTGTTCCATAGCCTGAACAAAGCTCCCGTGCAAACCAGATCAGGTTCTGTGACGTGCCCACTTCATCCCCGTGAATACCCCCATCGAACATGATCTCAGGTTCGGCTTCATCCATATCTACATTTTTACTGATCTTAAGAGCAGCAAGTTGCCTGCCCCCGACAGAGGTTCCCCAGGAAATTTTCTTACAAATGGAAGGAAAAGCAGTAACAAGACTATCGGCAATACTTACAATCTGCTCATATGTATAATAACCCGGTGGTACCATTACTTCTGCCGGCAATCCATTCTGACCACTTGCCGTGGTCACACAAATGGTCAGCATCAGAAGAAACAGTATGTTTTTCATCCCGGGCTTAAAATTCTTTTCCTCAGCTTATCTGATGATCACTTTTTCAATAAAGGTTTTAGAAGAAGAAACCAGCCTGATGTAATAAACATCTTTGGCAAATCCCGACAGATCAAGTTGCCTGGTTATTCCGCCTGTTTTGGCCGAAAATTGTTCAGCAAACATTACCTGTCCCTGCGGATTAATCACTGACATTGTGAGGCTTTCTGAACCATCCGGAATGAAAATGGTAAATATCCCTTCATTCGGATTTGGATATATCATGACCTGTTTGTTATCCTTTGCCGGGTCATGAATCCCGACGGGTCCTGAGATATTGATATTGTCAATAAAAAGGTTATTTCCGTGACGATTGTAAGATTCGAAAAGAACCTTGATGTTTCTTTTGCCTGCCCATGGAGTCAGATCAAGCGAATAGCATGGGGTTCCATACGCTGATCCGCACCAGTCGTAAGCTGATTGCGGAAAAAATTCAGCATTGGTTTGCGAATGTGTTGCAAATACATTAGGAGTTTCATCCGGTCCTGCACTTAGTACACGGGTCCAGGTTAAGCCGCAATCATCGGAGATCTTAACGATCAGTGAATCCCGTACGATGGATTGCTGGGCATAAGCATGTTCAAAGGTCATAGAAACCGAGGAGAAGATCGTGAAATCGAGTGGCGGGCTGATCAATTGATCTCTCCGGTTGATTTTCGGATCATCGAACAGATTCATCCAAACGGCTTTGTTACCGGGGGCAGTACCGGTAATTGTAACAGTATCCCATGTAATATTGCCATCCTGAAAACCGATGGTCCATCCCTGGGTGGTGAGTCCCGATTCAAAAGTCTCAGTAAATGGAATCGTATAGCCTCCATACATTATGTAATACCATTTGGTTAAGGTGTTTGACCCGCAGGCATTTGCGACGGTCAAAGTAACCGAGTAACTCCCTGTATGATCATATTGAACCACGGGGTTCTGATCAGTTGCGCTGGTTCCATTAAGGTACGTCACTGTGTTAGGCTGGAAATCCCATACCCAGGAATATGGGCAGTAGAGGGAAGAGTCATGAAAGGAAGATATCTCTCCTTCGCACAACACATTCTTATCACAACTGAAATTCACCTGGGGAACCAGGGTCGAGCTAACGCTGATGTAACCTGTCTTTATCTTCGTATCTGTACCGAATTCATTACTTATTATTAAAGTAACAGGATATATTCCGGGAGTAATGTAAGCAATATTCTGTGGATTTTTGAGATTGGAAGTGGAAGGAATTGCACCTGTGAAGGTCCAGCTCCATTGCGTTGGAACGCCTGAAGAAAGATCGGTAAAGTTGACCGGGCAACCAATCGGAACCAGTGTTTGATCAGCCATGAAATCGGCAACCGGGGCCGCGTGATACATATCTGAACCCCAGAGTCCGCGTCCGTAAGTCGAAGCCCGGATGGCTTCCTTTGAAACCGTGTCGGCATTGTAATAGATCTCAACTTCGGTGATCCTGCTATTGACGGGTAATCCTTTGCTGAAGGAGATCCACCCTGAAAGGGATTGATCTTTATAGTAAACGCCTGCGTCAGTCCCTACATAAAGACCTTCCAGTGCATTTTTATAATAGGCGATGGTATTCATATTTACCGATGGCAATCCTCCTGTGATATTTGTCCAGGAAATCCCCTTATTGGTGGATTTGAATACTTTAGTACTGATGGTCATGTAGAGCGTATTAGGGTCGGTGGGGTGTGCGGCCAAATCCGATGGAGTATATCCTCCCATAGGCAGGCTTGAAGTCAGGTCAATCCAGGTTGGCGTTGCATCGTTGCAGTTGTCGCTCCTGAAAAGTCTGTGGTCACTTCTTGCTGCATAGAGGATATTTGTGTTGGCGGGTGATTGTTCGAGTACAGACAGATTCGCATTATTGTTCCCTGCAAGGTTATCTGTTATCTGGGTCCATGATATAGTGTTATTACTTCTGATATTGGTGCTTCTCCAGACATTTTTATATCCGATAAACATGGTTTGCGGATTTGTCGGATGAAGGATATAGGGTGTTACCCAGTCACCGCTTTCAGTTATACCGTAGACTCCCTGGCCGGCAATCTGCTTTTCGCTGTTGTTGTTATATCTCCTGTAGATGGAACCATAATAGATGGAATAATATGTATAGGAAGCGTTGTCGTAATCGACAATGCATTCCATACCGTCGCCACCACCTGTTGCCTCCCAATGGCTTCCCATGTAAGTATAGGTTCCGTTATCCTGAAAGCCGTTTATAACCTGATCTTTGATTTTCTGTCCCTGTCCCAGTTTATAAATCTGTCCGATGGTCATCCCTTCTGTATGATCCGTCCAGGTAACTCCATTATCATTGGAGGAATAGACTCCTCCGTCAACAGTTGCAAACAAGACTCCGGAAGGTGAATAACCCAGGAAGTGACAATCGGCATGAACAGCCTGAACGCTGCAGCCTCCGTACCAATGGGCACGGATAGACCATGCAGAGCCTCCATTTGTGGATCGCCAGATATCTACGCCTCCAATATATACGTAATCAGCATTTGTAGGATTTGCTGTAACAGCAAGATCATACCATCCTTGGCCGCCGGATCCGCTACCGTCGCATGACCAGTCGAGCATATTTGGGGTGGTTGCCTGTGTAGAAAAGCTGAGTCCTGCATCGGTAGAACGGTAAAATCCTTTAAAACCACTGTCATTGCCTGAGATTAATACGTAAACAGTATTTGGGGCTGCCGGAGAAACTGCTAATGCGGCCCGTTGTCCTCCGGGAAGTCCGCTGGTGATCATGCTAAATGTTACTCCGTCGTCGCTGGAACGGTAAAAATTACCGCTTGCAACAGCATAAACGATATTCGGGTCACCTGGTTTGAATTCAATTCCCTGGAAATTTCCTGCGAAGGAGAGGGTCCAGTTTGCACCTGCGTTTGTAGAACGATAAACGCCACCATTGGTTGCAGCAAGAAAAATCTGTGCGTTGGTGGGATGCTGCAACATTCTTCCAACTGTTTTATTTCCCATCCCCGTATTCCAGAGGATCCAGGATGTTCCGTTGTTGGTGCTCTTGAAGACACCCAGCCCGGCAGCATCACCTGCATCACGGTCTCCGGTGCCGATATACAATGTATTGGGATCATTTCTGTCAACGATAATGGAAGATACTCCCAAGGTAGGTAAACTGTCAGTATGGCTGATCCATGTTGACCCTCCGTCAGATGTTTGCCACAAACCACCCGATGGGGCGCCAATGTAAAAAATAGTTGGATTCGTGGGATGCCATCCAACAGTATTTATCCTTCCAAGTCCCTCATAACCGGCAGGACCCGGATCAGGGATTATTGACGGGCCAAGTGAGATCCAATTCCCGTTGGTTGACCGGTTACTCCTTACATATTCATGGTAAGCATTATAAGTAGCATCAGCTTCCTGACGTTCACCATCAGGATAGACCCTCCACTTCGTCATGTACTCCCATCTTTTAAATGGTTTCCAACCGCACCCCTTGGTGATCGTCCGGTCTTTCCAATAAGTATTGAAAGCACTTTGAACTTTGAAAAAATTTACCGATGGATCCTGCATCATACTTATCCAGTATGGATAATTGGCAGTGTCATTCAATGTTTGTGAATTTCCCTGGTTTTGTGATTGTCCCTTTATACCTAAGACCAGCAAAGCCAGACAGATAAGTAAAATCTTTTTCATCTGAAATGAATTTTAATATTTGACGTGTAAAGGTATGACTTTTACTTTAATGTACTTATTATACTTATGATGAAAAGTATGAGCAGCATGAAAAGATTTACCGATATGAACAGCGGTTTGTAACTGATGGTCCTGGCTAAGAAAAGTTGGTATGCAGCATATGAGAGAAGACCCATGTTCAGCAAAATGCCGGAAATGATAAGAAGCGCCGATTGCCGGTTTCCGATAACCATAAGCAATATTGAAGAAACGGAAGCTGCGACCATCCATGCTGAAATGATTCTTTTTATTTGTAATTCCGTGAAAATATCCTGAAGTGCTGGGAAACCCGCTTTCTGGTATTCTTTTCCATACTTCAGCATCATCAACCAGAAATGAGGGATCTGCCACATAAAAATAAAGAATGCCATATACAAGGGGATGAAGAGAAAGATTGATCCGCCTGTACATGACCATCCCATCAGAACCGGGATTGCCCCTGTAATTGATCCGGGGACCACAGCAAATGCCGTCTTTTTTTTCAGCCAGGTATAAAAACCGTTATACCAAAGGATGCTGAATACTCCAAGCAACAATGTAACGAATGAATGTCCCAAACCAATAATGAGAAAACCGGTCAGAAGAAGGAAAGCGGATAGAATTAAAGCCAGTTGGGGGTTATACCTTCCTGTAGCTACCGGACGGTTTTTTGTCCGTTCCATTTTTGCATCAAGGCTTCTTTCCTGGTATTGATTCATTCCTGAGGCGCCACAAGCAAGAAGAAAAATCCCTGCAACAGAAAGCCAATGATGCAGTATCATCGTACCGGAATTGATCCAGGCAGCAATTATTGCCGTAAATGTAATGGAAAGGGATACGTTGATCCTGATGAATCTGAAAAAGTCAGGGAATGAAAATTTTTGCAATTTTGGTTAGCCTCCCTTTCAGCTATTTTATTGTTTTCAGATAATCAGTAATTGTATTTATATCCTGATCGGTGACCAGACTTTTATAGGATTTCATGATCCCTTTAGGATATCCGGCAACAACATCCCGGTCAGGTTCATATATTGAAGTATGAATGTATTCTCCATCAATAAGAACTTCATGTTCTTTACCGTCAGTCAATACATGCTCAGTTTTACCAAATAATCCTTTAAAGGAGACACTTGCCAGTTTGGTCCCGTCGAGGGAATGACATCCAAGACACCCGTTTTTTCTCAGTAATTGTAAGCCCAACGGTTCATTTTGACTACCGGTTAAGGCCTCCAGCCATTTTTGATATTCAGCTTCAGGTAAGACCCTGACTTTCGATCCCATGTAAGCATGCCGTAACCCGCAATATGCCGTGCAGAATATTTCATACTCACCCAACCGCTGGGGTGTAAACCAGATAAAATTGTCTTTCCCCGGAACGACATCCTGTTTGACCCTAAATGCAGGAATGAAGAATCCGTGGATAACATCTTCCGAATAGAGGTTCAGCTTAACCGGTTTGTTGAGTGGCAAAACCAGTTCACCTGATAGTTTATTTCCCGGATATTCAAAACTCCATTGCCACATTCTTCCGATCACTTTTACCTTCATCGCATCTTTTGGCACCCATGTCATCGGTGAATAGGCGCCATATCCATATATGAACATAATTATGACAAGTATTACCGGAACAGTGATCCAGGTCAGTTCAAGACCCAGGTAATCTTTCATCTGTGTAGCTTTTGGATGCCTTTTTCTGTTGTACCGTATGATGAATAAAACCATTAATCCGGTTATCAATATCAGAAAGAAAAGGCTTATTCCTATGATCAACTTGAATACCCAATCAACCTGTTCAACAAAATTGGAAGCATATGGGGTTATATTTAGCATACAGCAATATTTTCTAATGATAAATCATGATATTAACCTGTGGTTGAGTATTATAACCGCATTAGATAATCAGAGAAAGTCAACAAAATAACAGAAACATAAACCAAAATAATAAATATAACAAAGATTTTAATCAGCATGATCTCAGTTTTCAGGTGCATAAACCATATCATTACAATCCCTCCCTTAGTCGTCGCAATAAACAGTGCAATGAAAACAGTAAGGGCGGAAAGATTAATCCAGGGTACCAGGATCGTAACCGTGGTCAGTATCAGTAATGAGATCATCACCTTTGCATATACATCATACCCCGTTATGTGTTTTTCTTCCATAATCATCAATTCAACAATTCTTTAAATCATCAATTTTTTTTACAAACTCACCAACTCACCAGTTCACCAACTCACAAGTTAATTACGTAACCAGGTACAATAACGGGAAAAGGAATATCCATATCAGATCCACCAGGTGCCAGTAAAGTCCTCCGTTTTCGAGCAATACATAATGGTCTGCGTGGATCAACCTCATGCGGATCTTCACCAGAATGATGATGAGGATAACGGTTCCGACAACGAGATGAAGAAGGTGCAGGCCGGTCATGAAGAAGTAGAGACTGTAAAAAAGGAGATCCCCTCTTTTCAAAGTTTCCATTAATGCGGAACCCGGATAAAGACCGATGGATATCTTATGACCCCATTCGAGATATTTATCAAACATGAAGATGAAAGAACAAAGCAGGGTGATCAGCAGCAGGATGGTTGCCATGCTTCTGTCATTCTTCTGAATTGCTGTAATCGACATAGCCACAGTCATACTGCTTGTCAACAGAATAATGGTATTCAATGCACCAATAAAGGTATCGAGGTGTTGTGAAGCATCATGGAATTCATTTGCATAGCGATGCCGCATCACAGCATATACCAGGAAAAGGCCGCCAAACAATAAAAGCTCGGTGAATAAAAATACCCACATCCCCAGCCTCGCAGCCGTGTCATCCCTGTGAATCGTCATCTCTTTGTTCATATTCTGATATCACATTTCAAGATAAAAGTTTATTTATAGTCATATGGGTTTCCGCTGATATGCGGAGTATGTTCGAAATTTTCCTGAGGCGGGGGAGAAGGTACAGACCATTCAAGGGTACTTCCACCCCATGGATTATCAGGCGCTTTTGGACCTTTTTTACTAAAGAGATTGACCACCATGATGATAAAGCCAATCATCAGGATATATCCTCCGATCGTAGATATTTGTTGTGCCAGCGTAAATTGTGGCAGGTAATCAAAGTACCTCCGGGGCATACCTTCCATACCGATCACAAATTGAGGGAAATAGAGAAGATTGAACCCGATGAACAGAAATATCCAGGCAACCAGCGCGACCCTTTCATTGTACATTCTGCCAAACATTTTCGGGTACCAGTAATGAAGGGCTGCAAAAAACGCAAAGCCTACTCCTCCGAAAATGATATAATGGAAATGTGCAACGATGAAGGATGTGTCGTGAACCTGTATGTCTGTTGCCAAAGCGCCTTGTATCAAACCGGTTAATCCACCGATTGTGAACAGGAAGATAAATGCCATTGCGTATAATAATGGCGCTTTCAGATCGATTGATCCCCTGTACATTGTTGTAATCCAGTTAAAGACTTTGATGGCGCTGGGTATTGCAACAAGGAAAGTAAGCAGGGAAAATGACCAGATGGCAAAATTACTCATACCTGAAGTAAACATATGATGCCCCCAAACGAAATAACCGACGGCTGCTATTGCGAGGCTTGAAAAAGCGATGGCCTTGTAGCTGAATATCTTTCGTTGACACATGGTGGGTATGATCTCGCTGATCACTCCCATCGCGGGAAGGATCATAATATATACAGCAGGGTGTGAATATATCCAGAAAAGGTGCTGGTACAAAACCGGATCCCCGCCAAGAGCAGGATCAAAGAAACCGATATGAAGTGTTCGCTCCATAATGATCATCAGAAGCGTGATACCGATAATGGGCGTCGCAAGTACTTGTGTCCAGGCAGTCGCATAAATTCCCCATGGCAGCAAGGGCATCTTGAAAAATGACATTCCTGGCGCCCTCATCCTGTGGATGGTCACAATGAAATTCAATCCTGTAAGAATGGAAGAAAACCCCAGTACAAATGCGCCGGTCACAGCCAGGATCACGTTGGTATGGGTCTGGGTGCTGTATGGCGCATAAAATGTCCACCCGGTATCAGGGGGACCATTCCCGGTAACTTGTGAAATAATCACGATGGTTACACCGGTAATATAAAGATACCAGGTAAATAGGTTGAGTCTCGGAAATGCGACGTCATTGGCGCCGATCAGCAGGGGCATCACGAAGTTCCCGAAAACAACGGATAACCCCGGGATTACGATCACAAAGATCATGATCAGCCCATGCAGCGTAAAGATTGCATTATAGGTTTGGGGACCATAGAGTTGCTGATCGGGGAAAAAGAGTTCTGTGCGCATGGTTTCACCCAGGATCATTCCGACACTGAAGAAGACCAGGATAGAGAACAAGTATAATAAGCCAATCCTTTTGTGATCAGTCGACGTGAGCCATCCAAGCAGGCCTTTGTATTTGCCTGTATTTACAAGGTAACTCGGAGGAGGATGGTTGTTTTGTTCATCTGCCATATATTCGATTGTATTTGTTGTTTAATTTTATCACCTCAACCCCCGTCCCCTTCTCCTTAAGGAGAAGGGGTGCAGGGGATGAGGTGCATGGTAAATTCCCCGTCCCGAGCACTCGGGACGGAATTCGGGTTCAGGGCTTACCCTGGGTTTCATACCAATTGATTTATTCCTGACTTTTATCCTTTTTTTTCTTTCTTCGTTTTATCCTTGTTTGAATGATCAGCGTCAGAAACAAGACCACCGCGAAAAAGATGATCAGTGTGGCGCTGATTTTTGTCACCGCAAGGGTGTACTTTCTTCCTTCCGGATCGTAGGTAAAGCAATATTCCAGGATCCGGTTGATGGTTGGCCTGGTGATGCCTTTTTGTGCTTCAAGCAGGGCAAGTTTAACATCCAGCGGAAGAAAACTAACCCCGTACAGGTATCTTGTGATCTTTCCGGTTTTGCTAAGAATGGTTATACAGCCGGGATGGATGAAATCATTTCCTGTTCTCTTGAATTTAAAACCTACGGCATTAACCAATCCATAAATGTTTGTACTGTCCCCCGTCAGATAGATCCAGTCGTTTGCATGTGATTTGCTGTGTCTTTTAAGAAAGGTCTTCTTCTTTTCGACAGCTTTTTCCGGTGTGTCCTGGTAATTAAAGCTTACCGTCACTACCTGGTAATCCTTTCCAAGCTCCATGTCCATTTTTTCAATCACATCAGAAATCCCGTCAAGCAAGGGGCTGCACAAACCTGGACAATCGAAATAAACCAAGGTTAAGATGGTTGGTTTGTCGATAATATCACCAAAATGGATTTTTACACCCGCCTCATTCTGAAAGGTGAGGTCTTGAGGAATGGTTGAACCAAGGTGCTCAAACACACCAACTGCAGCGCTGTCAGGCCTTCCCTGTGCGATTGAATAGTTTTTACCGGCTGTAAAAAACAGGGGAAAAAGGAAGAGGATTAATTTGAAGGATGTTCTCATTTTCAATTAAGTTTCTGAACTTTTTTCCTTGTAAATTCCTGCAATCAACAAGGCTCCCCCCATCAGCGCAACATTGGTAAATAAACCAAACAAGGCAAACATAAACCGCTGATGATCGGGACTAAATAGGCCCGGAACATGAATCGTCAGGACAAAAATCAATAACAGTAATGCAAGTAATAAGCAGGAAGTCCGGATAAACTTTTTACTGATTATGGAAACAGAAGCAGCAATAAGGGCCAAACCCGTCATGATAACGGTCCATCCTCCACCGGGAATAAAGGTGGTTGAAATTCCTTCCATGTAACTATACATTAAGAAATGATTCAATCCCATCAAGCCAAATGGCAATGCAAAAAGGATCCGTCCGATATTTGTTAAATGCTTCATGTCGCATGTTTTACTTTTGTTTTATACTCATTTAATAAAGTACAGAGGCACAGAATTATTATGTAACCTGGTGTTGTTTATACTTCATCATTCATCTTCAATTTGTATTTTGACTTTTGCATTGATTCTCTTCATCTTTCCTAAAGACACCAAGATGTATATAATAAATCCCCATACGATAATAAAGCAGAGTGAGAAAGTAAATGTCAGCCATAGCGGTGATTTATCGCGCGTATTCCACATAGCCCTTGGCGCTGTGAGACTTACCCATTGAGTTGGAACACCGATCCTTGCGTTCAGGGTTGTTGTCGCTTCACCCAGGATGCCTGTTTCATCATTAAGCCGGGCAATAAGGTTTATCATACCAAATTTATCGCCGGGCAGGTTCTGTGGAAAATCAAAAACTGCCAGTCCAATTTTATTTGTATGCACGGAATGACCTATCTGAAGATTTCCGAAGTAACGTTTTGCCAGAAGTTGGATATCGGCATTTTCAACCGGAACGATTGTTTTGTCTTTTGTTATTTCATTGCATACGACATATAATCTTTTTTGATTGTAATCGCAGGCTAATAAAAGTCGGATTGTTCTTCCCCCGCCTGCAACTTTTTGCTGTGGAGTTGGCTGAATATATTGGGGGTTAAAGCTTCGGATATACGAGATGATATTCCACCTGTCCTGTTCGGGAAGAATGGGCTGAAATGAAGGCATCGGGACTTTCCCTGTTGTGATCCTGAAGAAAATCTCTCCGTCGGTTTGTTTCTGGAATTCAGCAGAAGCAGGATCACCCGGAACCGGGACGATTTTTGCCCAGTTCTGTTTTCCAGGGTCACCATGACAAGCTTTACAATTTTTCTGATAAAGCGCATCACCTGCCGAAACAGTTTCTTTCGAAAAAGAAGCCGCGCAAACAATGCTTTTTGCCGGTTCAGGAACAGGCCAGTCAGCGCCCAGAACCTGGCAAACGCCCCGTGGGATTATCATCCAGATCAGGAAAAAGATGCAGGTTGTTTTAAATTTCATATATGTATAAGTCATAAGTCATAAGTCGTAAGTCATAAGTCGTAAGTCGTAAGTCATAAGTCGTAAGTCGTAAGTCGTAAGTCATAAGTCGTAAGTCGTAAGTCAAAATAGGCAATTGGCAATAGTTATTGGTTATGTTTATTAGTCAATATTTTTTTTGCATTTTACATTTTACATTTTGCATTTTGCATTTTACATTTTGCATTTTGCATTAGTTATTCGCATATTCGTCATTCGCATATTCGTCATTCGCATATTCGTCATTCGCATATTTGTCATTCGCATATTCGTCATTCGCATATTCGTCATTTATTACCAAGCCTCTCTCTTTCGCTGTTTCATAAACCGGGATCACGGGAAACATCTTTGACAGAAGTGTAATGATGATCAGGAGCATAAAAAACGATGACATCGTGATTGCAATTTCAATTAGTGTGGGTGTGTAAAATTTAAAGTTATAGGGCACATACTGAATAGGCAGAAAAGGATGTTCCTGTGCAGGAACGACAATGATGTATCGTTTGAACCATGCGCCGATCAGCACTGCAATGGAGATGATCATCAATGGCAAAGGTCTTCTTATTTTACTGAATACCAGAAGGATGAGGGGCAGGATTAATCCGCATATCTGAACAAGCCAGAACATGACTGCATTTGACCCCTCCAGTTGATCCAATAATGTTATGGCTTCAGCGGTTTTAAGCTTGTAGCCCGGTACGAGGAACTCATTGATATTCACATACAGGTAGACCAGCATTACCAGGACAAGCAACTTTCCCATTTTATTAAAATGCAGATCAGTAAGATATGGATCAAGTTTATAATTTTTTCTGAAGAAATACATGGCAATGATAACTGCAGATGTACCGGACACAAATGCACCGGTTACAAAATAGGGTCCGAACAGTGTGCTGTCCCAGCCGGTACGTGTTGTCATGGCAAATAACCATGAAGTTACGGTATGAATGGCAAGCGCCATGGGAATGATCAGGATCAGTAAGATTCTTACCAAACGCTGGAGGATCTTATTCTGTTCCGGTTTATTGGTCCAGTTGAAAGATAAGATCCGGTAAATTTTCGTCAGCCATGCAGGAAATTTATCGATCCATTTCCTTATGATCACAAGATCCGGTATCATCGGAATGAGATAAAGAAGAAAACTCAGAACGAAATAGGTCGTAACCACCGTTACGTCCCAGAAAATGGGAGATTGAAACCTACCATAGAGGAATACATATGCCAGCCTGTCGGGATGCCCCATATCCATAATGATGACCACCCCTGCAATGGCGGCAAAACCAACGGCAATGATCTCTGCAATGCGTGATATTGGCGTAACCCATTTAATTCCGATCAGCCCGAGAACCCCGCTGATCAACATTCCGACAAGGCTCGTGGCGACAAAAAAGACAAAGTTGGCAAGGTACAGTCCCCAGGAAATGTAATCCCTGATACCGGCAACTCCGAGTCCATACCTGAGTTGCTGAAGATAAGCAAAGAGGCAAACGAGAAGCCCAAGAATCAGAAACCCCATCCATAACATGAAAGGTTTTGTAATACGGATATGGGAAGTAAGGTCTTTGGTTACTATTTCGAGTGTTGATGGATTCTCATTCATACAAATCAGGCTTTTTTAGGTTCAGCATCATTAGAAGGCTCGAAAGGATAAGGTCTTTTCTCAGGAGGCAAATAGTAAACCCTTGGTTTTGTTCCTAGTTCAGGCATGAGCTGGTATGCTGCGTTTTCACTCAGCAGGGCGCTGAGCCTTACTGTTTCTTTTGTCGTACCGTTGGTGACCGTATCTTCATACTCATCGCCAAAATAATAAACACCATTAGGGCATGAAGAGACACAATAGGGGAGTTTTCCTTCCCTCAGCCGGTCAGAACTCATCAGGCATTTTGTAATGGTGCCGATTTTCTGTGGTATGTTCAATTCGATGTTGTAAACCTGGTCCTTATCCTGGTCGGCATATTTTGGTTTACTCCAGTTCATCATCCTTGCAGAGTAAGGGCATGCAGCAATGCAAAACCGGCAGCCGATGCAGCGTTCATTATCGATCAGTACCGGTCCGTCGGGTCGCTTGAAAGTTGCATCCACCGGACAAACGGCAACACAGGGAGGATTATCGCAATGCTGGCAGGGTTTAGGCATATGGTAGGCGGGAGTATGTTTGTTTTCCTGCATTTCCAGTGTGTTTATATGGAACTGATCCGGACGAAGGTGATGTGCCTCCTGGCATGCCATGACACATTTGCGGGCATTACGGCATTTGGATAGATCGATAACCCATATCCACCGGTGACCAGGCAAACCTTCCCGTCCATGTTCCTGAAGAATCTCCGCGGCTGGTTTTTCGTGCGCTTTAACTTCAAGTGAATCAACCTCGACAAGCCGGTTATCCTGTGTAAGAAACACCTCCTTTTTTCCTTTGAATTTCGATTTCTGAAAAAGGTGGCCCGCTTCAAGTGCTGCTGCACCAGTAGCTAATCCTGCACCCAATAACCCCAGATTTCTGACAAATTTTCGTCGTGAAGTCTTTTTATTTTTCTCAGGCTGTGATTCCTGGTTTGAATCAGGTATAACTTCTCCCATAGATATATTTTTCGTTACATCATCCATCGCAAATATAATAAGATTCTATCCATCGTGGAATTGAAGAAAAAAATTTTTTGAAAGGTCGAATTATTGTAATTTTACGGGAGTGAAAATAAAAGAGAAGCCAATCATGATGCCTGGACAGAAACATATAAGAATCCGGACCTTTATGAATGGTTCCTTGCGCACAGGAAATGAACGATGATGACATGGGTAAATGTGAAAGTTTCCTTAATAAACAACTTTTTATGTATAAAAAGATCCATTTTTTTCTGTTAATCTTAATAATGGTAATACCTCTGATCTCTCATTCCCATCCTTCAGGTTCGAAAGGGACAGGGAAGAAATATTCCTCTTTTTTTAAAAGTAATATCATTATTGACGGAAAGGCTTTTGAATGGGAAGATTCACTGTTTTTTAAGGATCAGGACAGGGGAATATTCTATGCAATTGTCAACGACAGCAATAATCTTTATATATGCCTGAAGGTCCCTGATGAAGCTGTGCAAATGCGGATGCTGAGGGAAGGGATGGATATGTGGTTCGATCAGAACGGTAAAAAAAACCAGATGACAGGCATACATTTCCCGCTTCATACCACGCTGAATCCGGGGGTCAAACAAGGAACGGCTGCAAGTAAACCTGAGGATCGCAGAAAAATGAAGCTAATCTTTCTCCTGCAGGCAAAAGATATGGAGCTCACGGGGTTCAAGGCGGATTTGAATGGATTTCAACACATCCAGACCGGGAAATCCGGAGTGAGACTGCGCATTGACATTGACTCAACCGGTGTATTGGTGTTTGAAGCCAGAATTCCGTTTAAGGACTTTACTGGTGATGTGAAGATGTCTAACCCGCTATCTGCAGGTTTTGTAATTAAGGGAATGCAATCTCCTAAGATACAGGAGGGGGAACATGGCCGGGAAATGGGAGGAATGGAAAACCGTGGCAGGGGAGAAGGAGGCCGTGGAGTTGGAAATAACAGGATGGAAGGCCAGGGTGGTGGATTTTCGGAAGGTGAGCAGGGCAGACCGGGGCAGGGACAGAAAATGTTTGAAGATGTTACAATCTGGCATAAGTTTGTGATCGCAAAATAGCATTATCCTGATTACAAGTCAACAAAAGTTGCAAGTCGATCGGAATTGTAAATTCCTATCAATGTTAGCCGAACAACCTTATCATTACAAATGTTGATGAGTTTTTGTCAGACGAACTAAAAGCACATCGTTTTTAATCCGAACCGGTGTCCGATCTTATATTCCTTTTTCGATAAAAGCTTGAGGATTATACCTGAAATAATAAAGGAAGCACTCAATATGGCTGTGGATTCAGCTATTCCAGGCGGACGATGATGCGTCAGCCGGTTAAATACATCAATGGCTAAAAAGCCGGCACCACCTATAATTAGCCATTTTCCGTCATTTTTATAATGAATTGCTTTTCTGTTGATTTTAATGATCTGAATTTCATTGAGTGGTATTTTTTCATTGTTGATCGTAATACTCCCATCATCAATAAAATCAATCGTACCTGTTCTCCAACCTCTTTTGGTGAATAAAATTATCTCATTGTTTTCAAAATAAGTCCGTATGGTTTTACCATGTCTTTTTATCACGAGACAGCAAGGATTCTGGTGCTTTGATGTAGGCAACATGGTTTTGATGTAGTAAGGAGTAAATGGCCGATAAACTCCCGGAGGGTGATGTTGCCCAAAAATGCAGACAGGCAGCAGGACTGATAAAGTAATAAAAAGTATAATTTTCAAAGGTGATTTTGACTTACTACAGACATAAGGCAATTTTTATCACGCGTTACGCATTACGCGTCACATGTTATTTTATATCACCGGAGAAAGACTTCTGGTATTCCTCCCAGGGGGTTTTTTTGTAGGAATCATCCCCGAAATAATGAATGATGGGTTCAAAATCCTTTGCATTATGATAACCGGGAATAATCTGAATTACCTTGAAGTTTTCGTCCATAAAGACGGTGGAAGGGTAAGACATCTTTCCGCCAAGGAGCTGGACCGCCAACTGGTGGGTGCCGCCTCTTCTTCCCGGGTTCTGATTTAAATAGGTCACGCCATTGATTACCAAGGTGTCCTTCCTTTCGGCATCCAACTTCACGCAGTAGAAATTTTTATTTACATACTTCTGGATAACGGCATTTGTATAAGTATCGGCATCCATTCTTTTACACCACCCGCACCAATCGGTATATACGTCGATCAGCATTTTCTTTGGTTTCTTTTTACTCAGCTTGAAAGCTTCTTCAAAACTGTACCATTTGATTTTATCTGCTTTCTGGGATTCTTTTTCTTTGGGCTTATCCTGTGATAAAGCAGTTTGTGCCAGAAATGAAGTTGCAAGGAGCATCAGTACCGGAAGAATGATTTTTCGCATGGGAAAATTTTTACAAAAATACTACATTTTACGATTAACGTGTAAAGACCTTCCGGGTTTCGCTGATTAATCAAGAGAAATTTTTAGATGGATTCTTAGTGCTTCCCCTGCAGTATGCTCATTATTGCCTCATATCCCTTTCTTGCTTCAGCATGATTTGGATTGAGTTCAAGCGCCTTTCCCCAGCATTCCTTTGTACGGGAATAATTCTTTAATTCATAGTTTACCCCGCCCAGGTCATACCATAACTGGGCATCATTTGGAGAATATTTAACAGCTCTTGTAAAATAGGACAATGCACCGGGATAATCTTTGTTGACAAACCGTTCCCCCCCTTTTGCATAGAAAGCTTTGGTTAATGCATTATCGTATTTCTGCCAGAAATCAGGATGAAATGCCCGTGAAAAAGTGCTCTCCGCTTTATTCCAAAGGGATTCGGTTGCATCAAGATCCCCTTTGTAAGCGGATATCAATCCAAGGTTGATATAACCAAGGTAATAGACCGGATAATTGTTTATTGCCCTTTTCAGGTAAAAGGATGCGCTGTCGAGCAGGCCAAATCTGGCAATTGAATCATTAACCGGCTTGTATTGGTCAAACAGATCGATGAATGCCTTTCCCGCATTGATATTGACCATTACACTGTTGGGCACAAATTTCGCATCGTGGATAAACAAGGTAGTGTCGTTTTTCCATTCTTCATTCCGATGAATGGTTTTCATTCCAAAAAGAAAGGTTACCGGGATGAGAAACAAGGAAAGCACGATTATCCGGTGGTTATTGGACTTTATGAAGTTAAGTCCTTTGTACCCACACCATGCAATGATCAAGCAAAATCCCACCGATGAATGATAGATCAACCGCTCACCCAAAGGCGCACCGATATTGAATAGTAAGTTGGAAATGATGATAATATGTGCAAGATAGAACCAAATTGCAAAGCTGAGGGGATGCTTTTTAGTTAGCAGGATAATCCCGATAACCGTTAACCCCAGGTATAAAAGAAGTGAGATCCAAACGAGGATATTTGTAAAATCAAGATAATGGATCGTATTATACGAATAGTCGCAAACGAGTGAAGCAGGGAAGACCAGGAGACCGGCATATTTGAGCAGGATAAATATTTTTGTGGCAAGGGCTTGTATTGCTGTTGCCAAAGCATACGGATTATTAAGGATTTCAGCGTTTTCGACTTTCCCCATACTTTTAATGATCCCAAACCGGATAACAAGAAATAACAGTGCAACACCCAGGAATGGCAGGGTTTTAATAATACTTTTACCGGGAGCGGTTCTCAGAAAAAGATAAAAGGAGAGGGGGAGAAGCGCCACCAGGGTGATGCCCCATTCTTTTGAAAGAAGCGCCAGGAAATAGCAGATCAATGACAAGAGCAACATTCCTGTTTTTTTCTCTTTTATCCATTTGAAAGCCAGGATGAACGTCAGGATGATGAATAGCAGGGATAGCAATTCATCCCTGCTTTTTATATTGGCAACAACCTCCGTATGAATGGGATGGATGGCAAAAAGGAGAACAGTGAGGAATGCGATGTCTGGTTGTTTCGGGAAGAAAAATTTCTGTAAAAGGAACAAAAGGGCAATCACAGTAAAAAGAAACAGTAAAACATTGATGAAATGCCGCAAATGAGGGGCATCGCCGAAGAATTGCTGTTCAAGTGCAAAAGTAACTACCGAAAGGGGACGGTAACGCCCTCCGACCAACTGGTTTCGTGCCTGCATTTGCTGGAAATAGCTGTCGTAAGTATCCCGGGAAAGAATTTTACCAATACCCTTTAATCCCTCCTGTACATATTGGTTTTTCAGGATCACGATACCATCATCCAGAGCATATTCGTTGCTGATCGTATTTACATATAATAAGCCTGCAATCAGTGCCAGGAAAAGCGCCTGGCTGTGAAAACTCCGGAAGAAAGCAGGAAAGACCGAAGGGAAATCCGGTAAAAGCGTCACTCTCTTTTTTTCAACTCCTTTGACTTTCTGTTTATTCATGCGAACGGTCCATTTCCCGCTGAATGTCTTTCTTTTTCAGGGTCTCTCTTTTATCAAAGTAATGCTTTCCCTTAGCAAGCGAAATGGTAAGTTTTGCAAGTCCTTTATCATTGATAAACAGGAGTACGGGGATAATGGTAAATCCCCGTTCCTGCACTTTGGACTGCAACTTCCGGAGTTCGCGCTTTGTCAGTAATAATTTCCTTTCACGTTTCGGATCATGGTTATTATAAGTTCCATGGGTATATTCCGAAACATGCATATTAATAACAAACAGTTCCTCCCCCTTGAATGTACAATAGGCATCTGCTATCGTGGCTTTACCTTCACGGATCGATTTGATCTCGGTACCGGTGAGCTGGATACCTGCAGTAAACTCCTGCAGGAGAAAATATTCGTGAGCTGCCCGCTTGTTCTTAATATTGATTACATTATCCATCTATTTCTTTTCGGGCTTCAATACAACCCTTACATAATGGTCACCTGTATAATAAATGTTGGCTGCATTTTTCAGATCTTCAATGGTAATGGCATTTACCCGTTCCTTAAAATTAAGGATGTTGGCCGGATCGGTATTATCATAATAGACCGATTCAAGTTTACCCAGCCAGAAAGTGTTCTTTTCGAGATCTGTTTCACGAGCCCTGATCAACGTTTCCTGGGCTTTCTTAAGATCGACATCGGTTGGTCCGTGCTTCCTGATCTTTTTGATTTCATTCAAAACAGCCTTGCTTAGCTTATCGGTATTTTTCGGAGAGCAGCCGAAAACGATTCCAAGCATATATTCAGTTACTGGATAATGATCAGTGCTTAAAAAAACCATCGGTGAATATACTCCACTCAGTTTTTCCCGGATAACCTCTATCAGTTTGATATCGATGATCTCTTTCAGCATATTCAACTCAAGCAGTACCTTTGGATTCCATTCGATAGGTTCTGAAAAAACAAGGCCAACCATACTCTGTGGATCTGCACCTTTATAAATTGTGGTATTGGTGATTCCCGGGGCGAAATGCGGATGTTTATCCACCCATTTTTCGTTCCTGTTCAACGAAGGAAGACTTCCGAAGTACCTTTCAATCAATGGAGAAATAGAGTCAATCTGAAAATTGCCCACCATAAAGAATTTGAATCCGCCTGCATCGGCAAAACGATCTTTATAGATCCGGTAAGAGTCATCCAGTTTTATCTGTTCCAATTGGGCAACGTTTGGAATGATCACCATGCGTTGATAGTTTGGATAAGCACATTTATAAAGCGTATCGAAAAAAGTCATGAGGGGATTGGACTTCATGAATTTTACCTGATTCTCAATTTGTGAGATGAAGGCTTTAAACTGGGTAGTATCCTTGCGTGGTTCGGTAATATACAGATACACCAGTTGCATCAGTGTTTCCATGTCTTTCGGCGTGGAATTCCCAGTAAAACCTTGTTTTACATCACTGATATAGGGATTTATGGTCAGGTTTTTCCCTTTTAATTTCTTTTGTAACTCGATGTTGTCAAAGTGCCCGGCGCCACTCTGATCCATGATCGTTGCTGCATAATGTGCCGATAAAAACTGAGGATCCGGATAGTAGGAATAACCACCCAGGCTGTAACCTGAGAATTGGATTTCATCATTTTTAAAGGCAGTGGATTTCAGCGCCACCTTAATTCCGTTCGACAAGGTCAGCTCAGTATAACCGATGACCTTATTTTCTTTTTTGTCAAGGATCTTTCCGCTTTTCAGATCACCTGAAACGAGCGGTTCTTCCCTGAAATTATCGACATAAGCCTTCAGTTCATTGGTTTTTGAAGCTTTGATGATCTCCTCTACCTGAGCGATCGAAGGAACTTTGACATTTTCCTTCTCAGGGGCTGTAATGGAAAGGGCCATGTCTTCGTCTGTGATCCAGGTCCGGGCTAAATTGTTAATCTCTTCGAGCTTAATATCAGGGATCAGCGTTTTTACATATTTGAATTCTTTCTGGGCTCCCGGAATGGGATCACCTGATAAATAATTCTGAACATAATCGTCGGTCAGGTTGAGCGATTCTGTTTTATCCCATTCTTTTGCTGCTTTTTCATAATTACTCAGCATCTCCTCTTTTTGCCGGTCAAGCTCAGTTTGTGTAAATCCAAACTGTTTTACGCGTTCATTTTCTGCAAGCAGCGTTCTCAGTGCGTTTTCAATCTGGCTCTCTTTCGGTCCTGCATAAAGGATATAGGCATCTTTTGATCTTGCCAGGAATCGTCCGTACTGGGCTCCTGCATAAACATAAGGTGATTCGGGCTTCTGACTGATCTCATTGAACCGTTGGTTCAACATTCCGGTGAAAAGCTGAGCTACCAATGCTTCACGGTAGTCTCCAAGCGTCTTTTCAATTTTCAGTGGATGCTTGTAAAAAAGAAGCAAATTGTTCCCGGTTGCTTCCTTATCGGTATTTATGGCAATTAAAGGTTCTTTGTTATCAGGCAGATCATAATTTGTCCGGGGCTTCTCTGAACCCGGGTTCTGTATTCCGGAGAAATGGGCTTTTATCCTTGCTTCAACTTTTGCCGGATCAATGTCACCAACGATAATGACCGCCTGAAGATCCGGACGATACCAGTCATGATAGAAACTTTTAAGGACTTCATGTTTAAAATTTTCGATAATATCAACTTTTCCGATCGGAAGGCGCTCAGCATACCGTGAATCTTTAAGGATAACCGGGAGATACTTTTTCATCATTCTGTCCTCTGCTCCTAATCCCAACCGCCATTCCTCCACAATTACCCCGCGTTCCTTGTCAATCTCCTTATCATCAAGGAGGGCATTATGCGCCCAATCCTCGATTACCTGGTATCCCTTTTCGACAAGCGCTGAATCATCTGTAGGGATCTGCACCATATAAACGGTTTCATCAAAACTCGTATATGCATTTATATCGGCGCCAAACCTTACCCCGGTCTTTTGCAGGAAGTCGATAAGTTCATTCTTGGGAAATGTTTTCGTACCGTTAAAATTCATATGCTCCATGAAATGAGCCAGTCCCTGCTGGTCATTGTTCTCAAGAACAGAACCTGCATTGACAACCAATCTTAATTCCACCCGTTTTTCAGGTTTATGGTTTTGACGAATATAATAGACCATCCCATTATCAAGTTTCCCAATCTTTACATTGGGATCGACGGCCAATGGCGTAGTCAGGTCAATGGAGGTTTGCTGTCCGAAAAGGAGAGTAAAAACCGATGCGAAAAAGATCAACATCATGGATTTAATTGTTATGGATTTCATAGATGGTAAGGATTAAGTGAATGAAGCTAAAATTTATGCAATTTTAGTACATTTTACGGAAAAAATTAAAGAAAGCCCAATTTATTTGCTAAAACGATAATGAAATTCCCAGCAGGAAGTTGATCAGCGCCTGCGGGAAATATCCATTCTCCTCATATTCCTTATTATTGTATATATACGGGTAAACCCATCCGTTAGAATTGTATTTTGCTGAAAACAGGTTGTTGATCATCAGGTTAATGCCAATATTCCTGACCAGCTTAGTATGGATATCATATCCGATCCCGACATTATTCACAAAACAGGGATCCAGTACCCGGTAATTGTTGGAAGTGTTATCAATATACTGTTTACCGACATATCTTGAAATTAGCGTAAGGTGTAAGTTTCTAACCGGTCTGACCGAGAAATTATTGGTCAGGATGACAGAAGGGGAGAAGGAGAGATCTGTTTTTCCCAATTGACGGCTTTCCTGCCCGTCAAAGTTATAAGCTGAATCATATTTGTCGATGTATTGGGTAAAATCCTTGATCTTATTCCTGCTTAATGTGGAGGAGAGATTCCAGTTCAGCCATTTGAAAATGTGTGCAGTTGCAGTTATTTCAATACCTTCCCTGAAACTGTGCGGAACATTGGTCATGATCGCTTCTCCCACACTGTCGATCTTTCCTGTCAGCACAAGCTGGTTAGAATAGTTCATATAGTAAAGGTTGGCATCGATCGCAAAATTCCGGAGATGAAAATTGTATCCTAGTTCATAATCATACATAGTTTCCCTTACCGGTTGATTCATGGTCTCTGCCACTTCATAATTGTTACGGTTGGGTTCACGGTTACCGATGGCAAAAGAGAAATATCCGTGCTGTTTATCATTGATATCATAATAAACACCTGCCTTGGGATTAAAGAAACTGAATTTGTGAATTTCATCAATAGCCATCAGGTTTTCAAGGGTTCCTGCAATTTTATGGTAAATGTCCCGGTACTGGAGATCAGCAAAAAGATTTAACTTTTTAAGCACCTGGTAATTCACTTTAAAATAGATATTAAAATCCCTCTTACCGCCGGTTCCGTCATACCATTTCTTTTCATTATCACCATTGGATGCATACCGGGCCCATATAATCTTCCCATAATGCTTGCCGGAATACTGATTCCAGGCGCCTCCAATGACAAATTTAATTTTATTTATTGAATAGTTGCCCGAAAATGTCAGGCCATAGAAGTCATTGTCAAGCCACTTCTGATTGATAAGATCGGTATTTTTAATCGTATCATTTCCCAGGATCACATCCTTGAGGTTGTAGTTTGCAAAGGGTTGATCCTGTTTATAATTTTCATAATATCCAGCACCTTTGGTATAATGTAACGCAGCATTGACCGTAAAATCATTCATTACTTTTTGCGAGAAAATGAGCTGGTAGTGGGTTTGGGTATAGTTATCTGTTTGGTTGTCGTAATAATGAATGACGCCGTTCTGATCATAATATTCACCTTGCGGGTTATAGGTCCGGTTGGTTGTCAGTGAATCTTTGGGAACCCCGCCCCATGCCTGGTAGGTCTTTTCATACCCTGATAAGATATTGAATTTCAGTGTGGTTCTCTTTCCAAAATATCCTCCTGACAGGAAAAATGAGGTTAACCTTGAAGAGGCACGATCGATATATCCGTCGGATGTGATCCTGGATATCCTTCCGTCGAAAGAGAAATTATTGCCCAATAATCCGCTTCCGAACCGGAATGTGTTTTTAAAAGTGTTGAATGACCCAATAGTGCTGTTTAGTTCTCCATAAGGATCCTGGTTTAGCGTGGTAGTTTGAATATTGATGCTTGCCCCGAATGCTGCTGCACCATTGGTTGAAGTACCTACCCCCCGCTGGATCTGGATATTGTCGGTTGAGGAGGCAAGATCCGGAAGATCAACAAACCAGACACCCTGAGACTCGGGGTCGTTCACAGGGATCCCGTTCATGGTAACATTGATCCTCGTAAGATCCGTACCCCGGATATTGATATTGGTGTAACCGATCCCTGTTCCGGCGTCTGAATTCACTGTCACGGAAGGTGTATTTTCAATGATAAATGGCAGATCTTGTCCCAGGTTCTGTTCATCTATCTCAAGTTGATTGATGTTCGTATAGGTAGTCGGGGTTTTTGACTGGGCCCGCGTTGCAATAATGTTCACCTCTTCACCGAGAAGAGCGTTGGTTTCCAGCGTAAAATTAACGATAGTATCTTTCCTGATGAAAAGTTCTTTTTCATTAGTTTTGAATCCCATGAACGAAACCCTGATGGTCCATAAGCCTGGCTTAAGGTTTCGCAGGACGTATATGCCTTGATTGTCGCTGCTTCCGGCAATAAAAGTGCGCATCAGGGTAACATTTGCCCCGGCCAGCAGTTTCCCTGATTCTTTCCCGTAAATTTTCCCGCTGATGGTAACCTGTGAATTCCCGGTATTACAGATCCCTAATAATAGAAAAAGGATGAAAACCGTAAATTTGGTGGTAAGCTTTACCTTAAACATAGGATTGATTTTAAAGGTTAAAACCCTGTTATCAATCAAAGAAGGAATGCAGATGTTGTCGGTTCAGTTCCCTACGCCGGCATTACCCGGATCAGGTTCAAAGAGTATGATCTCAGCCTGTTTTGGCACCCCTGTTTGAAAGATGGACAAAGATAGAAAAAAGTGACAAGGTGACATAGTAACAAAGTAACATAGTGAAAAAAAACAAAATAATTCTTCCTGTCACCGTGTCACCGTGTTACCCTGTCACTTATAATAAAATCTCTATATTTGTCAAAACCAATTCCATGAAGCTTATCATTATCAATGGCCCAAACCTGAATCTGCTGGGCAGCAGGGAAACGGAGGTCTATGGGAATCAAACATTCCCGGTCTATCTGAAGAAATTGAAGGCAAAATACCCTGAAATAGAGATTGAATGTTACCAGAGCAACATTGAGGGGGAGATCATCGATGCAATACAAAAAGCAGGTTTTGTTTATGACGGTATCATTCTTAATGCAGGAGGTTATTCACATACTTCTGTCGCTATTGCCGATTCAATCAAGGCTATCAAGGTTCCTGTAGTGGAGGTGCACATCTCAAATATTTTTGCACGTGAATCTTTTCGACATACTTCCTTACTGGCTCCGGTCGTAAAAGGCTGTATTACCGGGTTTGGGCTGGAATCTTACCGGCTGGCAGTGGAATCGTTTATTGGGAAGTGACAGTAGGATTTACCATTTCCCATTGACTATTGACCATTTCATTGACCATTGACAATTTACCATTTGCCGTTATATTACTTTCCTGATGACCTGATGACCTAATGACCTAATGACCTAATGACCAATGACTAATGTCGGTCCTATTTCATGAACTTTGCAGGATCGAGGTCGCTGAACTTCCGCTTGCCTCGAAGAAAGTATTCAAAAACAATGTTTTTTCCGTAAACATTAACCATCGGTCCGTGTTTCAGTAATCTTCTTTTTTTTCGTGTTCTACCCAGGGTCGAGTAAAAGCTCAGATGTGCCTTTACTACAGCCCAGAAATCCTTGAAACCGGCAGTGAAGAGGAATTTCATGGCTGCAATCGCATCCAGGATGAGGCGTTTTGAGAATACTTCAAAAAGGAGGTTATCCGGGAGGTTTTTATACAATAAAAAGAAATTGTTGCGGAAATTATAATAGGTCTTCCTCCATGAGATCTTCGGCAGTGTTCCTCCTCCAATATGGAATACTGTGGAATCAGGACAATACATAATCTTATATCCTTCATTCTTCAATCGCCAGCAAAAGTCAATCTCTTCCATATGGGCAAAGAAATCGGCATCGAACCCGCCAAGTCTGTGGTAAAGGCCGGCTCTTACGAATATACATGCGCCTGTGGCCCAGAATATTTCAGCAGGGGTATCGTATTGCCCATGGTCTTCTTCCAGGCTAAGGAACATCCTTCCCCTGCAAAAAGGATAACCGTACTTATCAATAAATCCACCGGCAGCGCCTGCATATTCGAAGCTGGCCGGGTTTGTATAGGAGCGGATTTTGGGCTGACAGGCGCCGATCATTGGATCTTCATCCATCATCCTGATTACAGGACTTAACCAGTCTCTGGTTACCTCTATATCGGAATTCAGAAGAATAAAATATTCAGCTTCAACCTGTTTTAATGCTTCATTGTATCCTCCGGCAAACCCTGAATTGTGAGTATTCCTGATAATCCGGATCTCTGGAAATTGTTTTTCAAGGAATGTTACTGAATCATCCGTTGACGCATTGTCAGCGACAACAATTTCTGCCTCAGCGCTGCTGAATTCAATAAGTGGTGGTAAAAACTTTTCCAGGTACTTTTTACCGTTCCAGTTAAGTATTACTACAGCAATACGCATCAATAATCAATTAAAGATTAAAAATTATAGATTACGAATTAAGGATTGTAAAAGTAACAAAAAAATCAGACCGAAAGCAATTGAAGGAACTTTCCACTTCCATGAAATCATTAAACAAATTACCAATTAACCATGACAAGGGAATTCGTAATTTTTAATCTTTAATGTACCCACCCCCTTCCCCCTCCCTAATTTAGGGAGGGGATTAAGGGGTGGGTATTTGGGTTAACCTACCTGCCGGTAGGCAGGTTCCCTGCTTCTCTGCGGCGGAATTAGGGTCCAGGGCTTGCCCTGGGGTTCATACCATTTGATTTAATTGGGTAGTTTCCAGTAATCATCAGAAAAATCGCCCCATGACCTGACAGTTTCGGTTTCCTGTAAAACACCCGGGTCGTTGACTCTTCCCCTCAGTGATCTTTGCCAGCCGGGGGTATTAACTTCGCCAATGGCATCAGAATGAAGAAGCGTAAAATCACCAAGCGCAAGATCTTCCGTGAAGAACACGAATTTCTTGTTCGATTGGTTATTGCCTAATTTATAATAATGCCAGATCTCGTAAGGGTAGTTGTTGGGATCATTATATTGAGTGGTTCGTGTATTCGGAGCTCCATATTGAAGGTAAACCCTGCCACGATCAGTCTGATATCCTTTTTTGATTTTAGATCCGAAATTTATCTGGGCTTTGTGTACTTGTTCTTTATAAGCCAGCCAGCCTTTTTCGGGTTCCTGTGAATTTCTCCGCTGCCAGAAACCATAGAAATACTGTTGTAGTGTTTTAAGATCGCCGGTCTTCAGGGGGCCTTTGATAAATGACTTCTCGATACCTGAGGAGATGGGATAGGTAGAACTGATATATTCTCTCAGTGTATCGATACTTACCATGTTTTCGGCAAATGTATTTTTAGCGTTAAAAGCAAGAAAGTCAGTATAAACAACAGCAGCGCCGGGATTACTTCGCTGGAAAAAGGATTTCCTGGAAACAATCAGTTCATTCTTTTGATTACGGGCTTCGATAACAAGGTTGTAATTGCCTGTTGAAAGGCCGGCAATATTGAATTCTGCAATTAACGGTTCAAGAGGTTTTACATCCACTTTTTTGATATTTGCATAGTCCGATAACCTGATATTGTTCTCAAAAGCTTCTACATAATAACTAACCACATATTTCTGTCCGGCAGGGATCACTTTATCAATGTTATACAGCTCGCAATAAAATGAAAGCTTTTTTTCGACAGAAGGATAAAAGTTATAGACATAGGGGACAAGGTCAAACCCACATTTGGTGATGGTTTTTACGGTTTCACTTTTGGTATAGGATTGTAAAAGTTCAATCCCTGAAACTGCGGGTTTATCTGCCGGAAAATCAACGGTAACAACTTGTGTAAAAGGCTGAGGTTTGACATCCTTATTTTTATCCGACATCTGTATCTCGAAATCATAAGTTCCGTTAGCAACCTGGAAACGCTGCTCATCGATGAACTGGTAATCATTTTTGGAAGAATCATCAATTTCCGGGCTGTTCAGTTCATATTTCTTAAAAGCTTTGATCACATTCTTTTGCTTAAATGTGATCAGGATATTGACAGATGCCTGGTACTTTCCATTCTCTTTTTTCAAATATTTAACGGTATTTCCTGCCACCGTGAGGTAGGTTTCCACGTAGGGTCCCTGGGGTGAGGAAAACGAGGCATAGGTTAGAAATGCCCATAAATTTTTTGCTTCAGAAAGAAAGGGAAGCAAAAAAACAAACAGAAGAACAGTGATCTTTTTCATAGGATGAAGGTTTAGTAAACTCACCCCCCGGAAGAAGTGATAATTAGTTTAACGGGTTCGTACTTTCTTTTAAAATAAGTACAAAGCTACAAAAAACCGATCAGGAAGTCAACAATTATAGATGAATAGTTCAACTTTTCCGGTGAATTGGGAAAACTTTGAAGGCATAATAATTATCTTTGACTTTTATTTTGAGTTTTGATTTTTGCATTCCTGCCTGCCGGCAGGCATGTTGACTTTTAAATTTAATTTCGGGAATCTGTCATGCAAAACCTACAAACATCAATTTCCCGCTGTCCCTGGCCTTCCAATGATCCGCTGATGATAGAATACCATGACAACGAATGGGGCGTTGTGGTTCATGATGACAGGATGCATTTCGAATTCATTGTCCTGGATTGCTTTCAGGCCGGACTCAGGTGGAAAACGGTACTTCATAAACGGGCTAATTTCCGAAAGGCATTTGACGATTTTGATTACCATAAAATTGCACTATATGACCAGGCAAAGATCGGTGAGCTTTTACAGGATTCAGGTATTATCCGGAACAAGGCAAAGATCCATGCAACCATACGGAATGCAAACCTTTTTCTCGAAGCACAGAAGGAATATGGTTCTTTTGATTCTTATATCTGGCAGTTTACCTGCGGGAAAACCATCCGCAACAGATGGGAGAAATTGACGGAAATTCCGATCACGACAAAAGAATCCGATGCCATGAGCAAGGATCTGATCAAACGCGGGTTCAAATTCGTGGGTTCGACGATCTGTTATTCCTATATGCAGGCAGCAGGGATGGTGAACGATCACATGGTGGGGTGCTACCGGTATGGGGAATCAGGTCATTAGGTCATTACGTCATAAAGTCATAAAAGAATATGAGCCCTGATATCGTTATCATGATTAATACTTATTAATATTATATTCTTGGCGGTAACAGTTTATAAATCAAAGGAGTAATGATCCTTGATAACAATGTGGAACTGATCAATCCTCCGATAATAACAATAGCTAATGGGGAGATCAGGGGATTTGTTGAAATGGCTATTGGCATCAACCCTCCGATAGCTGTCAGTGAGGTCAAAATAATAGGGAGGAATCGTATCTCACCAGCTTCATGGATGGCTTCTTCCAACGGTTTTCCCTCTTTACGTAACTGATTTGTGAAATCCACCAGCAGGATGGAATTCTTTACCTCTATTCCGGCCAGCGCTATTAATCCGATGAATGCAACAAACGATAAGGAATTACCGGTAATCCAGAGTGCAGCTAAAGCTCCTGTCAAACCTACCGGTATGACAGATAAAACAATTAAAGTGCTTTTAAATGTTTTAAACTCCAGGACTAAAATAGCTATGAACAAAAACAAGGTGATTATAAGGATGGTGCCAAATCCCCCGAATGTTTCCTGCCGCGATTCAAGTTCTCCACCCATCTTGTAGGAATACCCCTGAGGCAACCTGAAATGATCCATCTGAGTGATAACATCATTTATTACGTTATCGGCTAAATATCCTTTCATTACAAAGGAACTCACCGAGACTGTCCTGATTTTATCAGAATGATTGATGGAAAGAGGAGAGGATTCTAATTTTAACGTAGCCAGTTGTGTCAGAGGAATTGCAAAACCCTGATTATTGTTTACAAACAAATTGTTAAAAATATCAAGTGTCGCTCTTTCATATTTAGGTGATGTTACTATTATATCGTAGTCATTACTGTTGTCATCTGAAAAATTTCCCAGCTTAAGTCCTGCAACTGCCAAATGAACCAGTCGATCAATATTCACGGTTGGAATCCCTAAACTATTTGCCTTTTCTTTATCAATATATAGCTTAATATCACTTTTAAGATTTGTTACAGGGTTTTTTACATATAGGGTACCCTGTGTTTTGATCAACAGGTTTTCAACTCTTTGAGCTAACTGACGTAATGTATCAAGATTATCTCCTTCAAGCCTGACCTCCACAGGAGCAATTATATGTGCACCCTGCTGAAGATTTTTTACTTCAATTCTGGCGCCCGGGTACCCAATAAAAATGCGTCTGATCTTTTCAATTAATTCCAGTTTCTTAGCTGAAGTTGTGTTAGGATCCAGCTGCACAAAGATTTGAGCATAATCATTTCTCTCATTTTCAGGCATTTCACTATAATATATCCATGGGTTGCCTTTGCCAACATTACTTGTGAAATATTTTATTTCCTGAAATTTGGCCAGTTCACCCTCAACATATCTTGTTACACTATCTGTTTTGTAAATATTGGTTTGCAAGGGTGTATTGATGTTAATAATAAACTGCGGTTTTTCAGAAGCCGGGAACAAACTGATACCAATCACAGGTATTAGTTTCAGAGATCCGAAAAAAATCAAGGCAGCAACGGATAGTGTGATTACGGGGTGTTTCAATGCTCTGTGTAATACGGGACCATAAATTTTATGAATACCGGTTTGAAAAGCCCGCAGGAATAAATTGCCTCTTTTTTGCCCTTTGTGTTCTTTTAATATCCGGCTTGCCAGGAACGGAACAATGGTCAATGACAAAATCATCGATGCAAGCACGCAGCTTACGACTGCCATTGGCAAACCCCGGATAAAATCTCCGGAGCCACCGGGTAAAAATAGCAATGGCAAAAAAGCAATAATAAGGGTAGCCGTACATCCGGTTACAGCCAATCCAATTTGTTTGGTGGCCTTAAGGGTGGCTTCTGTTCTGGAGTATCCGTCACGGAGCCATCTCTCAATATTCTCCACGACAACAATACCGTCGTCCACCAACAGCCCCAGTGCTACTACCAGGCCAACAATAGTCACCTGGGTCAGACTGAATCCAAGTAAATTCAGCATTACCAGTCCAATTGAAACAGATAACGGAATGGATATCATTACAATCGAAGCAGCTCTTCCTCCTAATGGTATAAGTGTAAAGGCTATAATAAAAATAGCGATCATAAAATCCTTTCCTAACCCACCTAAACGTTTATTCACATTCGCTGCCTGATCAAAGTAATCGACCAGTTCGATATTCGGAGGTAACGTCTTTTTAAATTTTTCAATAACCGGCAAATACAACTTTTGCGTCTGGGAAATATTGGATCCTGATTTTTGACCGGCATTTACTAAAACACACCTGTGTCCGTTTAAACGGGTAATATGTTTGGCCTCTTCATAATCAAAATGCACATTGGCAACATCTTTTAAACGGACATTTTTCCTGTCAATACTGTAAACAATGGTGTTCTCTATTTCTGCCATTGACTTATAATTACCACTTGTTTTAATATTGAATGTTTTACTGCCTGCATATACGGTTCCTCCCGGAATATTGGCAATCTCGCTCTGGATACTTGCAATAATAGCATTCAGAGGAATATGCATCTGAGCCAGTTTGTCCAACTGTAAATCCACCCTCATAATTTGTTTTGGCAATCCACTGATTTCGACTTTCTGTAAAGTATTGATCTTCTCCAGCTCATTCTGTAAACGCTCAGCCTGTTTTTTCAATTGTTCTCTTGAAGCATTCTCTGAAACCAGCGCCATTTGTAAGATATTCACATCTGTTGGTGATGGCTTTGTGATATCAATGCTTAAAATATCTTCAGGCAATGTTCCGCGCATGTTGTTTACCTCACGGACAACTTCCTGATATTGTTCGTTCACATTGCCACCGTATTTATACTCTACTTCGATGATAGCAATACCATCCATAATAGTTGTTCTTATGCGCCTGATGTCCTCAAGTTCAGATAATTTTTTCTCGATGGGATCAACCACCAATTCTTCCATATCATTGGGTGAAGTACCGGGATAGACTACAATAACAGGGAAGTAGGATATTTTAAGTTCAGGATCCTCCGACCGGGGCATATTGATCAATGTAGTGATCCCGACAACAATGGCCATTACAAGAATAACCAATGTAAACTGATAGTTTTTTACGGCAAATTCAGAGATTTTCATTGCAGGTCTATTTATTTATTGAATAATTATTTATCACCTTTATAACTGATTTATCAGTCAGATAAGCGCTTCCCGAGACAATCAGTGATTTGTATTCTTCAAGTCCTTTTGAAATAAGAATGTTTTTTCCATCAATTGCCTCAATCGTTACAGGTACTTTTAATGCATTTATGTGATCATTGGTTACAAATACGAATCCCTGATCAGCATTGCCATCCAGCAATGCATCATAAGGTATTTGCCATACAAGATTCTTTTGCGATAACCTGATCTCAGCTTTCCCAAACATACCCGATGCGATGTTTAATTGTCGCGCATTGTTCAGTTTTAAGTCAATGGAGAAGGAACCTGTCATCTGATCGGCATCCTCAGCTTTAGCACTGACAAATGCCTGCATATCGCAGATATTCAGGGCTTCTATTTGTACAATGGCTTTGTCATTTAATTTTATATCAGCCCATTCTTTGTCGCTGACCGCCACCCGGAGAATCCAGTCAGTCCGGCCTTTGCTGCTGGTTTGCAATACCGGCATCCCTTGTCCTGTCATTTGTCCTTCACTGGCAAGTTTTCTTAAAATCACACCATCATGAGTTGCTCTTATTTTAGAGTATTGCAAATTGAATTTCGCAGCATCCAGTTGCTGTTTGGCTAATTCCAGCCCCGTTTTTGCGTTTTGCAACTGCTCAAGTGTGGCTACACTGTCTTTCCGGAGGTTTTCGAACCTGTCATAATCTCTGGCAGCTTTTTCGTATGCTATCCGGGTTTGATTCACCTGCGAAGATATTTCTGTCAGATCGAGTGTTGCAAGCAGTTGACCTTTTCTTATCCTGTCTCCCTCTTTTACATAAATTCTGTCAACTATACCTCCGGTTTTAAAAGAAAGCATCGTTTCATCATCTGTTGTAAATTGTCCTGATGATTGAACACTTCCTGTCACTTCTGCCTGGCATAAAGAAATTACCTTTACAGGAATAGCTTCAACTGACTTTGGCAGGGCAGGGGTTTCCGGTCCTTTACTGCAACCAGACATTAGCAGTATAGATAATGTGCTAATTGTTAGGATATTAAAATTGTTTTTCATGTTACTTTTGTATTGGTTTTATTTATTTATTTCTCTTTCGTAAGTGGCCAGTGCTGCCAGCAACTGGTATTTGTCAATGACCAGTTGGAGTGAGGCCGCAGTCAGCTGATTTCTTGCATCAACAGTTTCGATGAATGCATTGATCCCCTCCCTGTATCCTTTTTCTATGAGTTTGTCATAGGCCATGGCAGCATCTAATTGCTGGATGCTGGCTGCATAATTTTTGTAAGATGCCATCAGACTATTCCTGGCCATACCGGCTGATAACCGGATCTGGTTATACGTATAGGTATTATTTATCAATTGATTTTTCAGGTCCAGTTCAGATTGTTTTATCCTGGTCCTGTTTTTTCCGGCAGAAAAGAGCGGGAAATCCAATTGAAATCCAAAGAAGTAATATTTTGATCTGTTGTTAAATTTCCAGTCACATGCCTGTGAGCCAAGATCCAGAAAACCATTAAGTTTAGGGACCCAGTATGCTTTGTTCATTTTTAAGATAGTTTGGCAGATAGATGCGGATTGATCCAACGCCTTTAATTCAGTTCTTTTAGTAATGGATGCCTCATTCAAAAGATATTGATCTACTTTTTTGTGATCAACGGACACTGCAAATACGGTGTCAATAGCTTCATCCGGGTTGGTATTAAGTATAAAGTTGAAATACATCTGATCATTTTTCATCTGCTGCAGTGCCGATGTTCTTTTTGCTTCGAGGCTCTGTATCTCACTTTCCGATCTTAACACATATGCCTTGAGGGACTTCCCGTTATCAAGAAGACGTTGGTTCATTCTCCTGGCCTCCCGTGCGAGACTTAACGCACCATCATAAATTGCAATGGATTTTGCAGCACTTAAATAATTGTAATACGCTACCTGAATATTCCGGATTAACTCGCTTTTATAGATCTCCACATCGTACTCCTGCATGGTGACTTGCTGTTTCCTGATGGTATGGTTATAAATGAGATCACTATTAATTACAGGCAGAGACGTTCTGACTTTCAGGTCATAATAATTTTGTGGAAAGAAATTTGTTTCGACATTAGGGATATCAGGAAATGCATTACCCGATGTCAGTTGATTCAAGGTTCTGTAGACCGGATTTAACATATCACCGACCGGAATTGAAATACTTCTTCCCCCGTCACCCGACTGGTAATCACCGTTAACATCCACTGACGGGAAAAACAGGCTGTTAGCTGTTTTAAGTGCATTCAAAGCACTTTCGAGGCCTATATTCTTCTCCTGCAGTACCAGATTGTTTTTCAGTCCGGTTTCAATGTATTTTTCAAGACTTCCCTGGGCATTGACGACGATGCTCATCCAGAAAAAACAGATGACCGGCAATAATCTTTTTTTGAATTTTGAAGTTGTAACCATCATTGTTATTTTTTAAAAGATTTTGTTTTTACTCTGTTATTGACTATTTTTACTGTGAATAATAAGATCATAAAAAATTGAATCTTACACCGACAAAGGTATAGGTGCATACAGGGCTGTTTCAATAGTGATAAATCATCAATTTTTATGGAACCGGATTCTGCTTTTAACCCATTAGATCAAATTTTTTCATACCAAAAATTTGAGGTAGATAATGCTGATTACCTTGAATTTGAGAAAAAAGTTTACTTTTTAGAAAGATTATCTGAGGTTGAGAACAGTTCGGTTTCAGTTGTGGATTTATACAAGAAGAAATACATATTTTTAGGTTCCAGGAATCTTGAGCCTTTTGAAAATCTTCTTGGAGAATACGAACCTCAGGATGCTTTATATTATATTCAGTGGATCCATCCTGATGACCTGCCAATAGTTATGGATTCCTATAAAAGATCCTTCAAATTCTTTTTAAATCTACCTGAAGAAGAAAGGAAGGACTATAAATTGATCCTGAATTACCGACAACGCGACAAATATGGTAAATACTTAAATATTATTGTGCAATTGGTTGTCCTTGAACTTGATAAGAAGGGCAATATCTGGCTCGTATTAATACTTGATGATCTGTTGCCTGATAAAATATCATTTGAAGGAGTTAATCGAAGACTAATCCACATAAAGACTGGCAAAATATGTTTGTTTAAGAATGAAATGGAACCTAATAAAAAGAATATTCTTACGACCAGGGAAATTGAGGTACTCGGATTGGTTTCTAAAGGTTTCGCGAGTAAAGAAATTGCAGATAAACTTTTTCTCAGTATAAATACAGTTAATAATCACCGGCAAAATATTCTTGAAAAGGTCAAAGCTGTAAATACGACCGAAGCAATCACCTATGCAAGAAATCTGGGATTACTTTAAGGATTAGGCTAAAAGATTGATTTTTTCCTGTATTTTACTGACTATATGTGCGTTGAAAAATCCATCAATAATACATACAAAGTTAGAGGTGCATACAGGGCTGTTTCAAGAGTGATAAATCATCAATTTTATGGAACTGAATTCTCCTTTGAACACGTTGGATCAGATTTATTCGTACCAGAAATTTGAGGTAGATAATGCCGATTACCTTGAATTTGAGAAGAAAGTTTACTTTCTGGAAAGATTGGCTGAGGTTGAGAACGGTTCGGTTATCGTTCTGGATCTGTACCAGAAGAAATACATCTTTTTACGATCCAGGTATCTTGATCCTTTTGATGATCCTCTTATAGACCACGATCCTCAGGATCCTTTTTATTATTCTCAGTTTATTCATCCCGATGACCTGCCAATCGTTATGGATTCCTATAAAAAAACCTTCAGTTTCTTTTTAAGCCGGCCGGAAGAAGAAAGGAAGGACTATAAACTGATCCTGAATTTCCGACAGCGCGATAAGTACGGTAAATACTTAAATCTTATTTTGCAATTGGTCGTCCTTGAACTTGATAAAAAGGGTAATATCTGGCTCGCATTGATACTTGATGATCTGTTGCCTGATAAAATATCATTTGAAGGAGTTAATCGCAGGGTAATTAACATAAAGAGTGGTAAAATATGCTTGTTCAAAAATGAACTGGAACCTAATAAAAAGAATATTCTTACGACCAGGGAAATTGAGGTACTCGGATTGGTTTCCAAAGGTTTTGCTAGTAAAGAAATTGCAGATAAACTTTTTCTCAGTATAAATACAGTCAATAATCACCGGCAGAATATTCTTGAAAAGGTCAAAGCTGTAAATACGACCGAAGCAATCACCTATGCAAGAAATCTGGGGTTACTTTAAGGATTAAGCTGAAAGATTGATTTTGGTGCTGTATTTTACTGACTATAAGTGCGTTGAAAAATCCAAGCTCAGATCGCTTCAGTAGCTTCTGTCCTTAATCCAAAAACAGTAAATCACACGGCAATTATTCTTTCAGGTCCGCAGGGTATTGGAAAAACGACGCCCTCAGCAAGTTCGGTTTCGAAAAACGCAAATCCGACGGTCTCTACGTCTGGGCCATCCACGAACTTTCTCCCTCTACTCGTTAACGTTTCTTCATTTCAAACGATGTTTGCCCATTGACTTCAACATTCGTTGTTCATTATTCATTATTCAATATTCCCCTCCTCCCTGGTCTTTCCCTAACTTCTGTTTTTCATATTAAGACAGTATTCGGTTATCTCGCGAGGAACAGAGGATCAGTTTTTGCAAACCTGTTCCGATTCGTTATAATTGAATTTTCCGTATAAAAAGATGTGAGTGCAAAAATATGTAAGAGTTTGGAAAGTGACTTGGAATTCTAAATAATATTACCTTTGAAAAGGTTGAAAATGGTTATTTCATTGCTATTGGGTTACAGGGTTGATGATGATATTAGCGTCGAAGGGACTCAGGGGAAAAATAAGGACTATTTTTTGAAAGTATGATAGGCGTGTATTAAACTAATGAATAATAAGTATTTATGAATTTTGATCTGCTAATACAAAAACTTCAAATTACCCACAATACTTTATTTACCGCGGTTTCTAAAGCGGTCAATATCGCGATGACCGTACGAAATTGGCTTTACGGATATTATATTGTGGAATTTGAACAAAATGGTGAAGACAGAGCTAAATATGGCGAGAAACTCATCCGGTCAATCGGTGAGAATTTGAAAGAGAAGGGTTTGAAAGGAATGTCTTTTACCAATCTTAATCTGTACAGACAGTTTTATCTTACCTATCCACAGATCGGAAAAGCATTACCCTCTTATTTCAACAATATGCAAATTATTCAGACACCGTCTGAACAATTGTCTGTTTCGCGAACAAATCAAAAATATCAGACACTGTCTGAACAATTAAAACTTACAGATATACAGCTACATAAATCTGAGATAAGTGAGGTGCAATTCGGAATAGACCCAGAAAAGATATTAAAAACCCTCTCATTTTCTCATTTCGTGGAATTGATAAAAATTGAGGATTCGCTTAAAAGGGCGTTTTATGAATTAGAGTGTACAAAAGGTACTTGGTCTGTAAGAGAACTGCAAAGACAAATTGAATCCCTTTATTTCGAACGTTCCGGCCTTTCAAAGGATAAGAAGAAACTCTCGGAGATGATTAACCGGAAAGCGGTTCAGCTAACTCCAAGGGATATTATAAATGATCCGGTAACGGTCGAGTTTCTGGGATTGAGCGACCGGGCAATAATTACGGAATCTGATCTTGAACAGGCTCTGCTCGATCATTTACAGCAATTCTTATTGGAACTGGGCCATGGGTTTTGCTTTGAAGCCCGACAAAAAAGGATCCTGATTGATGATGAATATTATTTTGTTGACCTTGTATTTTATCATCGAATACTGAAATGTCATATACTTGTTGAGTTAAAAACCGAGAAGTTCAAACATTACCATGCCAGCCAGATCAATACATATCTTGAATATTACCGGCATGAAATAATGCATCAAAACGATAATCCCCCGGTAGGAATATTACTTTGTACTGATAAAGGCGAAGCCCTGGTTAAATACGCGACGGCAGGGATGGAAAAAAGCCTGTTCGTTCATAAATACCTTGTTGAATTACCGAAAAAAGAAGCATTGGAAAAATACCTTAAAACGGAAGTCGCGGGGTTAATAGATGAAAAGGAGTTCAAATAAAAGCAAAAAACCATAAATCCCTTACGGTCAAATGAGGACAAAAGAGAACATTCCCGCATTTCCATCGCCACTAATCCCGGCGCCGTCATCCGCATCGGCAAAGCTTTCCGCAAGTTCGGTTTCGAAAAACCCAAAACCGACGGCCTCAACGTTTGGGCCATCCACTAACTTTTTCCCTCTACCCGTTGACATTTCTTCATTTCAAACGATTTTTCCCATTGACTTCAACATTCGTTGTTCATATTCAATATTCGAAATCCCTCTCCTTCCGTTCGCCATTCAACATTCACATTCAATATTCGTTATTCCTTTCCTCCCTACTTTCCCTATTTCTCCAAATACCTATATAAATCAGCCTTCTCCCCAGGGAGGTATATCCAGGGCAGGTTACTTTTCCTCATTTCAATCCTCCGTGGCCTTTTTCTTTAAACCAAGCTTGTTTCTTTCATAACCCTCCCTGTAAAATCCTCATTGGTCTTTTCCTCATTTTTGTTTCTCTTGTCAATAAAGGCTTTCCGGGGTTTAAGGAGGTTAGGTTGAGGAAATCAGCACATAATTATTGTTTTCTCCGTTTTCTTGTATTGTTATTTGTAAATGCTAAAAAAAATATTCATCTTTGAGTTGTAATTATAAATGGATATAGATAAAGTTATACTTCATTAATAATATGGCTATGAAAAAGGTGATAATTATTTCTTTTTGCTTTATCCTTTCATTTTTCATCATAGGAAAGGCTCATTCTCAAAATGTTATCTGGAGCGAAGATTTTGAGGGAAATTGGAGTAATGACTGGTATGCCGATTTTGGAAACTGGCAAGTTGGAACTCCAACAATTGGACCAGGTAGTGCACATTCTGGCCTTAATTGTGCGACAGTTGGATTAAATGTGAATTGTCAGCCTAATTTTAACTCAAGATTAATAAATATTAATTCATTTGTTATTCCAGACTCAAATCAAAATCCTAGGTTGAGATTCTGGCATTGGTGGAGTATACCAGGGTGTCCTTATTATTTTAGTACGTCTTATGCTTATGTTCAAATTAAAGAAAACGGCAGTTCTGATTGGATAAATATATCTCCTGGGGGTAATATCTGGAATTATGCTTTTATCGATTTAAAATCATACGCAGGAAAAACTGTTCAAATAGCTTTTTTCTATCATTCGGATTGTAATGGTGGGCCTGGTTGGTATATTGATGATATTTCATTACAAACTGGGCAAATCAACTTTTCTTTTCCCGAGAATTTTGAGGCAGGAATGGGTTTTTGGTATTCCGATTTTGGTAGTTGGCAAGTCGGTAAACCAACAATTGGTCCCCAAGGGGGGCATAATAGTTTGAATTGTGCTACTATTGGTTTAGAGGGTAATTGTCAGCCTAATTTTAATTCAAGTTTTAATTCAAGATTGATTAGTCCTGTTTTTATAATTCCAGACTCAAATCAAAATCCGAGGTTGAGATTTTGGCATTGGTGGAATATACCAGGCTGTTCTTATTATTTTACCACATCTTATGCTTCTGTTCAAATTAAAGAAAATGATAGTTCGAATTGGATAACGATATCTCCTCAGTATATTGGTACAGGCGGTAATATCTGGAATTTTGCTTTAATTGATTTAGAATCTTACGCTGGGAAAACTGTTCAAATAGCTTTTTTTTATCATTCAGACTGTAATGGTGGGCCTGGCTGGTATATTGATGATATTGATTTAGATTACACACGATATTATGACGTTGGAACCTATAAAATAATCGGTCCTCAAGGAATAATTAAAATTGATTCTGTTTTATTTCCAAAAGCTATTGTTAAAAATTATGGTCTTAACCCTGAAACATTTAACACGAAGTTTAGTATTGATCCTGTATACAGTAGTATCAAGCAGACAACACTACAGCCAGGCCAAACCGATACTTTATCCTTTGACAGTTGGATTGCAACGCCGGCTTATAGCTATAAGGCAAAATGCAAATCACTGCTAAGTAATGATGAGGATATAAGAAATGATTCACTGGAATCAACAGTTATTGTAAGCTCCGGCCATGGACCTGAAATCTACACTATAACTCCTGATCATGGAGGTAACTTCGGTAATGTGACCGTTGAAATAACTGGAAATGGTTTTATGCCAGGTGCAAGGGTAAAATTAACTCGAAGTGGTCAACAAGATATTGTAGCTGATTCCTCTGTTACTCAGGTTCCGAATGCAAATAAAATTATCACAACTTTCGTAATGGATTCCGCTCAATTGGGTCAATGGAATCTGGCAATTACAAACCCGGATAGTCTATTTACGGTTTTCTATAATGGATTTACTATTGAAAATAATATTTCAGAATTGTGGGTAAATATTACTGGAAATCAGAAGTTGCTATCAGGCACTGAATCATTATATGTAATTTCTTACGGAAATAATGGAAATACAGATGAAAACTCAGCAGAAATAATAATTTGGTTTAATAAACTATTTTCTTCAAAAATATATAAAGAATCCGTTGATTCCTCATGTATAATTAATCCTTCACTTATAGCACCAGATTATTATGATAATAATGTTGGCTACATTGTAACATGTTCAAAAATATCACCATCTAAAACAAATACACTTTTTCTTATGCTTTCCGGTGTGGCCCCTCCCCATACTCACTACCCTGTTTATCTAAGAATTTCTAATGCACTTCATTTTTTAACTGATTCTACAAAAAGTATTAACATTAAAAACAACATCGTTGAATTTAAAAATAATAAAAAGCATGGGAGCGATAATAATATTTATTCTGTTTGTATGCAATTATGGGGTCGTGAATGGGGCGGTTTTTTCCCCAATAAAAATGCAATTCATCCTATGTTTATTTTTAGAAAAATGGATAATTCTGGGAATATTCTTTTTGAAACGTCATTCTCACAATTTTCAGACCCTTCCGTATTTCTCAATTATGAAATATATAATGGATTACGTCGACAATGGCTTCAAGAATATAGTCTTTCAGAGATGAAACATGTTATGACTGAAGACCTTAAGTATCAACCATTGACTGAGGATAATTACAATAATTGTATTCAAATCTCAAAAGAGGAAGAAGAGGCTTTCCTAAGTAGTTTCAGGTCATTCTGTGTTACCTGCCTTTTAAATACCACTTATCATCTTGACCAACCATTTAAGGATGACGCAAAGCAAGCATATAGTTGTTTTGGACTCCCTGAAAAAGCCGCAGAGTTATCTGGTTTCAACGATGGACAAGGCTTTTTAACCAAATGGGAGGAAACTCAGAATGTTCAGCCTTATATTTTATATCAAGAAGTTTTCGATTATCATTTCACAGATTACGGATTTATGGTTGTAAGTAAGGATGCATTTGCCACAATTGGGGAAAATATCTTAACATATAAAGATAAAGAATATAATAAGAAAATGGATGTTGAATTAACTACTTCTCGGGATCCAAACAATAAATCAGGTCCAATTGGTTTTGGTAGTTTTCACCATATTCCAACAGATGAACCATTATATTATATCATCCATTTTGAAAATAAGGATTCTGCCACTGCTTCAGCCCAAAATATCTATATTACTGATACCTTAAGCTCAAACCTGGATTGGACAACGTTCCAATTTGATACCACAAGTCATATTCCTGTCGTAAAATCATTCAACTCTTCTACTGGGATTGCAACCTGGACATTCAATAATATTGACCTGCCACCAAATGTCATCCCTCCGCAAGGTGAGGGATGGGTTTTATATCATGTTAACCAAAAAGCAAATCTTCCCAGTGGAACACAGATTAAAAATAGGGCTTCTATAAAATTCGATTTCAATGATCCCATGCTAACCAACTATACCACAAATACGATTGATGCCGGAACGCCATCCAGCACTGTAAAACCTTTTGCAACATATATGGGTGATACTACTTACCGTATTTACTGGTCAGGCCAGGATGAAGCTCAGGGATCAGGCATCCAGGATTATACAATTTATGTTTCAGAAAACCAGAATAGTAATTACACTGCCTGGAAATCAAATACAACTGATACAACTGCATTATTTACCGGCAAGAGCGGTCATACCTATTATTTTTACAGTATTGCCCGCGATCAGGTTGGACATGTGGAGTTGCCTCCAATTGGGTATGATCTTGTTATTACAAAAGTTGGAATAAATGAAGTTGCAAAATCCAAGAATTGTTGCTTAAGCATTTACCCCAACCCCTTTAACGACAAAACTACAATCGAATTCTCAAATCCGGATCATAAATCCTATCATTTGATAATCAATGATCTTTTTGGCAAAACCGTTTCCGAAATAAATGATATTACCGGCAGTAAAGTAGAAATTGCAAAAGGAAATATGGCTCCCGGGGTCTACATTGTTAATTTAGTCGGTGAAAATGCGTTGGTCGGGAAGATGATAATTCAATAAACCGATTGGGCGTTACCTGATTACTGTTTTGCAATCCGTCAAGTATGTTTGCAGTCCAGGTACGTATTGTTTAACATCCAATTAAAATGAATATAATAGTAAAAAAAATATGGCTTGGTACGCTTTATAACGAAGCAATCATTAAACAACAAAAAAATGGATTAGAAAATAGCTTAAAATGGCTAAAAAATAAAGTTAGTAAAAATCCATTTGATGTTGATGCCCAAATGGCTTATCGTGACTTATTAGACATAAATAATAGGGATTCACTGATAAAAAAAGCAGAAATAGAAGTGCATGATACCTGTGCCAAAATTATCCGGGATAAAACAAAACAACCAGTATTGCTAGTTGCAAAAGCATATGCATATAGAGCAGAACTTAGTAGCTTGGGTGTTGACAGGCATAGAAATGCGAAATCTGCTTTGGACATTTTATTCAAGTTCGAAGTCAAGGACGAAGAAGTGACTTATCTTATTGACATGTGTGAATCAATTATTGATGGACATGGCAGGCCGATAATTTTAAGACGGGACGAAATTATCAAATATTGAAGCAGAAAATCCTGTTAATATTTTAATAACCATTTAAAAATGACAAAGAATTACGACTTACAAGACTCATGGGGTATTGCCATGATAGAAGCTGATTTTCAATCCAAGTCATCTCAAGATTGGCAAGAATATATAGAATTTGCAACTCATAATGATTATTGGAAAGCATTTTCCAAGTTTGAAAGAGATATTCTATACCAATCAGAAAGGAACGCGAAGAACACTAAACGCTTATCGAGTAAACAAATGCTTATGGCATTAAAAGTGGCTGAAAAGATTGACAATTTAAGGGACCAGCAGGAAAAAAGTGAAGAAGCATCCCATTCCATTGAATCTGCAACTTCAAAGCAGCATATAAAACATGTCACTTTTCGAGTGGCTTGGCATGATAACAAATGGGATGGAACAATATGCGCAAATCCGTTTAGAAATCGTTATTGCAGTGGATTTAATTCTTTACTGTCCGAAAGAATTCGTAAGCGAAAGGCACAAAACATTAATTTAGAGGAACTTCATAAGGGTAGCGGGGTCTCATTAGAATATGTGCCACCATGTTTCTGGGGTATTAATGTTTTTGGGAGTAAAGATATTAGTATAGAGCATGATAACCCAGCCGAGTCTAAACTGAATCATATTAACGAAACTCTTCCATCCCAATCATTGTTTAGCTGGCCGTTCTCTATTTCTTTCACTCGCGATAACGATCAATTTAAATTAGAAGGATCTTATCCAAAGAATCTTGAAGAGGTCCGGATTCCTCGATTTAATTCAAAGATTCATAAAAATCAATCCGTTGCTTTTATTTATACAAAATTTAGCAATCCTCTTACCGAAGAAGAGCAACAATATTTAGTGATTGGATGTGGGTTGGTCACGGATAAGGGAGCTCCTACCTGGTTTGAACCATTCTCGATTATTGAAGAAAAACGTGCAAGTAAGTCAAAATTGAGAAATTTTCCTTCAATGAACTGGGCATTACGCTACTCGTTATCAGATTCGAATCTTCTGGTTCGCATGCCATACCATGAATATTTAGAATATGTTGATAAACCAGGTATTGATGAGGAAAAGAAACAGAAGTATTTAGAAAAAATAAAAGTCGCCATCACTGAACCGGAGTTGGAACATTGTTTTAAATATGTTGCAATGGATATTGATGATGATGAAGCAATATATATTCTTTCAAAAATGCGTCAGCGGTTAATTGATTGTGAAAAGGATGGTATTGTACCAATAGCTCAGATGAACCAAAAAATCAGGGCCATTGATGAATTACTTGAGCATTGCTGGATAAAAAGAAGTTACTTCCCCGGGTTTGGTTCGATTTGTCGTGAGATGTTAAATTGGGATAAACCAGAGTTCCTGTTGGATGAATTTGTTGATGATTTACAAGGAAATGAAGGCGCTGAGTATGCCGCTAAATTTTTAGAACTTATTTCAAAACCATCGGCTGATCCGGCATATAAGAAATATATGGCTTTACTTCGTGAAGTGAAATCGAGATGTTTGGAGAGCTATGGTCTTGGTGTGGAGCAGTTTTTGCATTTATGTATGCTTAATTTAAAACCGTTCCAGTTCAAAAGAGTACTTGACGGAAAACTAATTCTGTCAGGTGATTGGAAAAAAACAATTGATGATGAAAAAAGATCGCATGATCTAACATTGATATGTGATAACCCTTATCTATTATTTGAAGAATATAAAAGCTATGATTCATGGATTGATGATGTAACCGGGGAAGAAAAGGATAACCCTATTGAATTATTCAAAATAGATGTTGCATATTTTCCGGATACTCGTTTTGGAATTGACCGTATAGAATTACAAACTCAAATGAAATACAATGATAAGCGTAGAATAAGAGCTTTGCTTATTCGATTTTTATCAACGTTGGAAAATACTGGTCATTGCTTTGCAGATGCCTCAGAAGTTGAAAATGCTCTTAAAAATTATCCATTGTTCTATAATGCAGGAGCTGATTATCAATTGCCAGGCAAATTTTTTGATAACTTGAGCAATGATTATGTCATTCATTTTGAGGAAAATGATAAAAAACTAAAAATTATCTCTGCTAATGATACAATTTATTATTATTTGAATGAAGTTTATCGTGCTGAACAAGAAATTGAAGAGGTTATAGAATTGCTTTTACAGGAAAAAGATAATTCCGTATTCTTTGAAGATATTGACGCTTATCTTATGACAAGTATTCATGGGAACGGAGATAAAAATCAAGGACTAAACGAAAAATTTCATGGTCATTTTGATGAAGCCTTATTCATTGAAGAAAGAAAACGTCTCTATGAGAATATCTACAAGAAGAAATTCTTTGTTTTAGCGGGTAATCCAGGCAGCGGCAAATCGCATGAATTGCTCAATATCATTACTGATTTCAAGAAAAAAGGTCAAAAATATCTTTTACTGGCGCCAACAGGTAAAGCAACACTTCGCCTTAAGACAGATTCAGATTTCCCGGAAATTGAAGCCTTCACAATTGATAAATTCATGGCAGATATCAGATCTGGCAAGGTTTCAAAAACTTCTGTCTACGAATATCAAAATCTTATCATTGATGAAATGTCGATGGTTGACTTGATGAAACTTCGCGATCTGTTCCGTCTTTTTAATTTTAAAATCCCCTCCTTCCAAAGATTGATTCTTGTTGGGGATCCTCATCAGCTACCTGCAATAGGATACGGTAAGGTCCTAAAGGATATATTGTATTTTTTATCTACTCACCCTAAATACTCTGGATCATATATAGAACTTCAAACTAATTGCAGGCAAGAACTTGCAGAAAGTCAGATTTTAGAATTTAGTGACGGTTATATTACGGATGGTGAAATAAGCCCGGCACTCAGAGAAAAAATCATGTCGGCTGATGTAAATATTTCAAAAGGATTCAGAGTTCACTTTTGGCAGTCAGAGGAGGAACTGAATAAAAAGGTCGATGAAGAGTTTGAATATTTATGTAATGAGCTAAAGATCGAAGGGCCTAAATTATCAAAATTGAATCTGCTATTCAAATTGAAGGCAGACGGTCATTTGTCAAGCAAAACTCAATATAACCTGGAATATTTTCAGATTTTATCTCCTTATAGGTCTGATTTCTTTGGTACAGGTCACATCAATGATTATATTCAAATGGATTATAAAAAAGAACAACAGTTGGAATTGATGGATAACTTGTTCAAGCAATCAGATAAGATCATTCGTACTAAAAATTATTATGTCAAAAACAGGTTGATATTATCGAATGGTTCAATTGGTTTTATCAGAAAGGATAAAGAACCTATGCTATATTTTCCCGAATTAGAGGAACCAATGCTTCTAAATGGGGCTGATGGAATTCGTTCCGGTGAGCAAGAGTATTTTGATTTGGCATTTGCCATAACCGTACATAAATCCCAGGGTAGTGGCTTCAATCATATCTTTTTTGTTTTACCAAAAAAGTCAAGCCTACTCTCAAAAGAACTTATATATACCGCATTGTCGCGTAGTCGTGAGTCTTTGACGATTTTTGTACAGGGGCAAACAAGCGACCTGTTTGAAAAATCAGTCTTTGAAAAAGCCAGGTTAAGATCATATACCGAATCCCGGAGAACTTCCCTGTTATTGGATAAACCATTTCGCTATTATGCTTTGGAAGCCGATGGAAAATTTATTGAATCCAGAGTAGAACTATTGATCTATCAAGCGCTTAAGGATTACCAAAATCGGGTGGGTGTAAAAAATCTTAGCTTTGTTTATGAGGTAGTCCCCGTTATTGATGGCCAGGAATTACCAATGAAAACTGATTTCACTGTAGTCACAAACCAAGGTATCTGGTATTGGGAACATTTAGGTCGTCTTGGAAATAAAAAATATGAATGGACGTGGCAGCAAGTCAAAAAGCCGTCATATCAACAGTTTAATGCTTATGATAAGTTATTGACGACCCATGAACGAAATGGCATTAATCCGGATAAGATTAAAGAAATAATAACTCTGCTTGTAGAAAATCGATTAAGCACTGAAGATACTACTGATCGGTATTCGAAACATCATTATTCTTTAAGATAATTTTGAAGATTTTCCGGTTGATTTGGTAATAAAGTTACAATAAAACTCTATTCTATGGTTATCTGTATATTCCGGCCATACTGACACCACCATTCCGGTGATACTGCCCCCCTGGCGAGGAGGATTTTCTGAGGACAAAATGTAAAAGAACAGTCAATGGCTATTTTGTTTGTAAAATTATTCTTTTTTAGTTTTTAAACACTTCTTTACTATTTTTTTTGAAACCCATTTATAAGAACCTCCTAAATTCTTTTGACCCTGATCTAAACTGCTACCAGCAAACGGTACAAATTGATACCACCCCGGGGAGAAGGCGACCACGTTATGGGTCTAGTAGATATCATTAAGGCAAGTATCAGGGAGCATTTCGATGTTTCATTTTGAGAGGTA
>JAPLDH010000004.1 GCA_026391355.1 Bacteroidota bacterium
ATTTCAAAGTGTACCTCAGACCAAACTTAGTGATGGAATAGATTTTCCAGGGCATGAACCGGTCTTTGTATAGATCGTATATTTGCACCAAAGTTATCTGTTTTGATGTTCGTTTGACAAAACGAGAGGACTTAGTAGAAACTGAAGAACCCGGAAAACGAAAACCTTATTACCTTATTTCAGTTTTTGCATATCAATAATGGAATTTGCACTGGAGAATGATGATTTCTCCTGGTTCCTTAACCTGATAAACCAAACGGTGTTCTTCTGTAATTCGCCTTGACCAGCATCCTTTAAGCTGATGTTTCAAGGGTTCAGGTTTGCCAATACCATGATAGGGAGTACGGTCGATGCTTTGAATTAGTTCGTTGATTTTAAAAAAGACTATTTTATCTGTTGTTGCCCATTCTTTGTATGAATCAAATGCAGAAGGAACAAATGTGATTCTGTGTTTCATTCGCCCGCAAGTTGATTTGAAAGCGCTTCAAAATCATTGCATGAGAAACTTATCAGGTTTTTATTGTTTTTCACCTCGCTTATCGCTGCTAAAAGCGCTTCGCGATTTGCAACGGAACCTAAAAGAAAATCAGTTTCATCTCTGGCAGGTTTGATCGAAATTTCAATCTCTTCATTTTTAAAAAGGCTTTTTATCGATTCAATGAATTTGCCGTTCAATTCCGATGCTTTTAATTTGAATACGGTCTCCATACTGGATTGTTTTTGCAAAAATACGACTAAATGAGTTTCAAAAATCTTTTTACTTGTGATAATATTATTCCTGATTGCTAACCTTTTGCTAACCATGTAAAGGGAGGGATCGGACTATATTCCTATAACTTGCTACCCATTTAACAAAGAACCGTTCAATCATTTCAGTCAAACCAATCCAAAAACCAAAAAACCTATGAAAAAAGGACTACTTTTCTTCTTCGCATGCCTGAGCGTTATCCTCGCACCGGTCATGACCTCCGCTGGCAACGAGCTGAACTTCGATGGCACGAATGATTACGTGGCTTTACCCGCGCTTAACTTTAATTCAACCAATTTTACCATTGAAGGTTGGGTTCGCTGGGATGCATTGACAGGGAGCTGGACTCGATTTTTTGATTTTGGGAACGGACAGGCAAATAATAACATTCTTGTTGCCAATCCGCCAAACAGTAATACTCTGCGATTCGACATCTACAACGGAGGTTCAGATGCCGGGCAAACGTTAGGGGTGGACAATGTCCTGTATCCCGGTCAATATTATCACATTGCAGCGGTTGCAAATGCCGGCACCATGTACCTTTATGTCAACGGGGTATTGGTGGGTTCAATATCGGGAGTGACCGTTCCGAATGTCAACAGGACGCTTTGTTATCTGGGTCATAGTAATTTCAGTGGCGAAGGATATTTTAACGGGCAGATGGACGAGGTTCGCATCTGGAACGTGGCCCGCAGCGCGAGCCAGATCAGCAACGACATGATTGATCAGTCGTTAGGTGCCGAAACCGGGTTGATAGCATACTACAATTTTGACGAGGGTACTGCCGGCGGGAACAATGCCGGGATCACTACATTGACTGACCTGACAGCCAACCATTACGACGGTACGCTGACCAACTTTGCATTGACCGGCGCTACCTCAAACTGGGTTACATCGATTTTTCCCCTTCCTGTTACTATGACGCCTCCGGGAAATGCCCTGGCATTTGACGGTGGTTCCGATTATGTGTCTTTGCCGGCGGTCAATTTTAACTCCACGAATTTAACCATTGAGGGCTGGATGCGTTGGGATGCGATACCGGGCAACTTTACCCGTTTTATTGATCTGGGAAACGGGCAGGGAGATAATAATATTCTTATCGCCTGTTTGCCCAGTGTAAATACACTGATATTTGACATCTATAACGGGGCAACGCGACAGCGCCTTTCTGTTGAAAATATCATTCCTTTAGGACAGTATATTCACATTGGGGCTGTTGTCCAGTCGGGGACAATGAAACTATATGTCAACGGGGTACTTACAGCTACAACCTCTGGAATTACAGTCAATAATGTAAACAGGACCAAATGTTACCTGGGCCATAGCAACTGGGCCACGGAGCCGAATCTCACGGGTCAGATGGATGAAGTGAGTATCTGGAACATTGCCCGCACGTCCAGTCAAATCCAATCGGATATGGGCAATACCCTGGCAGGCAATGAAAGCGGCTTGTTAGCGTATTACAATTTCGACGAAGGCACGGCCGGGGGAAACAATGTCAATATCACTCCCTTATTCGACAAAACCGGTAACAACCATGGCACCCTGAACTACTTTGTAAAAACCAGCGGCAACACCACGTCAAATTTTATTACCAGCACGGCCATGACCCCTTATGCTGAAACTTCACTTACAGCCACGAGTGGCGGAACGGCAACCGGGATGAACCAGGCGGTTAACGTGGCAACCGACGCGGTGGTTACCGGGAGTTCCACGCTGAACGGGGCCAATGTCCAGATTGTTAATTTTGTAAGTGGTCAGGACCAGCTTGGCATCAGTGGAAGTACCAGTGGCACGGTAAACGGAATCACTTATTCGTTCAATGCAACCACGGGAATAATGGCGCTGACAGGTTTTGCATCTCCTGCCAATTACCAGACGACGTTACGTCTGCTTACTTATAAAAATACTTCGGCTACGCCGACCACCACGGCGCGTACCGTTGCAATCAGCCTCGGAACGGCGGCTTTTAACGATGGAACCGGACACTTTTACCAGTATCTTACCAACGGTGGTACCTGGAGTAATGCCTCTGTTATATCGTCAAATCAATATTACCTGGGCAAACAGGGGTACCTGGCGACCATCACTTCTGCCAGTGAAAATGCCACGATCAAGTCATTGTTACAAGGCGATGCATGGATAGGTTCAAGTGATGCGGCGGCAGAAGGCGTATGGAAATGGGTCACGGGTCCGGAAGCGGATGAACAATTCTGGCAAGGTAACGGGAGCGGACATGCGGTAAACAGCATGTACGCGAACTGGAATACCGGCCAACCTGATAATTCGGGGGGCAATGAAGATTATGGAGAAATATATAGTGGAAACGGAGCCTGGAATGATTTGCCTGGCACTGGCAATGGCTCTTATATAGTGGAATACGGCGGTATGGCAGGCGATCCTGCTTCGGCCATTTCAGCCAATGTGACCGTTAATTTCAATACTCAATACTCCCTGACTGCCACGGTGGGTGGCGCAGAAACCACTGCCAATACAGCCATTTATATAGCGGCAGATGCAGTAGTAAATGCCTGGACAGTAAACTCCACCAAGGTTCAGATTACAAACTATATCAGCGGACAGGACCAGCTCGGGATCGACGGAGCGACAAGCGGAACCGTAAACGGAATTTCCTATTCATTCGATGCCGCTACCGCTATTTTGACTTTGACAAACACCACTACCGCTGCCAATTACCAAGCAACATTACGCAAAGTTACCTACAAAAATTTGTCTAATTCGCCGAACAACACAACCCGTTCCATCAAATTCAGTTTAGGACACTTTTATGAGTACATTTCCGGCAGTACGATCACATGGACCGATGCAAACACGGCAGCCAATGCCAGAACTTACTTTGGTTTGCCGGGTTATCTTGCTACCATAACCTCTGCCGCTGAAAACTCAACCTGTCATTCAATAGCAACGAACAGGGCCTGGTTAGGCGGCAGCGATAACGCGTCGGAAGGAGTCTGGAAATGGGTCACGGGTCCGGAAGCGGGTACCCAGTTCTGGCAGGGTAATTCTAGTGGTCATGCTGTTAACGGGATGTATACTAATTGGCCTTCATATCAACCTGATAATTTGGGTGGTAGCGAAAATTATCTTGAAATGTATACGGATGGCATGTGGAATGATTTTGCTGTGTCAACCTTAGAAGCCGGATATCTGGCAGAATATGGCGGTATGGCAGGTGATCCTGCTCCGGGTATTATTGCGAATGGAAATGTGACCCTCGGTTACACCCAGGCATGTGCCGGCAATGCCCTGGCATGGGATGGCGGAGCCGATTACGTGACGCTCCCGGCCATCAATTTCAATACCACCTCCCTAAATTTAACCGTTGAAGGATGGATGCGCTGGAACTCGAATCCCGGTAATTTTACCCGGTTTTTCGATTTTGGGAACGGTTATCCCAATAATAACATCCTTGTTTCCTGTGTTCCAAGCGCTAATAATATGATATTTGATATTTATAACGGCGGGACCCTTCAACGCGTCGAGGCCGACAATATCATCCCCTACGGGCAATTTATTCACGTCGCAGCGGTTGTCGAGTCCGGCACCACCATGAAACTCTATGTAAACGGGGTACTCAAGGGTACTACCACCGGTGTGACCGTACAAAATGTCGTCAGAAGCAATTGTTATTTAGGCCATAGCAACTGGCCGACGGAACCCAGCCTGACAGGACAGATGGACGAAGTTTCAATCTGGACCGTAGCCCGTACCCTGACTCAAATCCAATCAGATATGTATACCCCTTTGACCGGCAACGAAAGCGGGTTAATGGCATATTATAATTTTGACCAGGGAACAGCCGGGGGCAACAATACATCCTTTACCACTTTGTTCGATATCACCGGCAACTACAACGGCGGTAACCTTGCCAGCTTCTGGAGAGACAGCGGCCATCCCGCTTCCAACTTTACCGCATCGACCATTGGCACCTCCCCGACACTGGCTGCAACTACGGTTTCAGGCATAACCGGTACTTCTGCAAACGTTGGCAGCAATATTACCGACAAAGGATGGGGAACTCCTACGGTTCGCGGGGTATGTTACAACACCACGGGCACACCCACCATTGCTAACGATAAAGTGAGTGAAACCGGCAGTTTTGGAACGGGAGCCTTTTCCGAGAACCTCATCAACCTGGTTCCCGGTGTTACCTATTACGCGCGCGCTTTTACCACCAACACATGCAGTACCAGTTATGGTGCTCAGGTCAGTTTTATACCGGAGGACTGTTCAGATCCCACCAGTGGCGGAACAAATTCATCGGACCAGACCATCTGCTACAACACGGCGCCGCATGCCTTCACCAATTCGGCAGACGCTTCCGGGTACATCGGTACGCTTGAATACCAATGGCAGAGTTCAACTGCCGGATCAGGTTCCGGGTTTACGGATATCGGTTCAGCCACCGCCAGCACATACACTTCCACTGCACTTACAACGAATACATGGTTTCGAAGACTGGCGAGGGTTTCCTGCATGCCCGACTGGTCGGGCGCGCAACCGTCAAATGTCTTACAGATCATCGTATCTCCGTTATTAAGTGAAACAGGGATCAACACCAACGCGATACTTTGCCATGGGGATCAAACAACTGTAACAATCACCGTTACAGGTGGTACATCACCGATCGCATACACCTTCAATGGCGTAACCAACGCAACGGGTATCTTCACAGGCATCGGAGCCGGTAACTATAACTATAGTGTCACCGACGCAAATACCTGCGGACCGATCACCGGTTCAGTAAGCGTTGGACAGCCTTCACAGATCACCAAGGTCAGTGCCACCCCGACAGATCCTGGCTGCTATGGCGGCAACGGATCAATTGCCATTGTTTACACAGGCGGAACAGGGACACTGCATTACACGATCGGAACAGAAACCAACACCACGGGTAATTTCTCACGCGGTTATGGCATCTGGAACTACAGTGTAACGGATGACAACACCTGCGGACCATTCACCGGTTCAGTAAGTATTGGACAGCCTTCACAGATCACCTATGTCAGTGCAGGTGCAGTTGATCCGTTATGTTACGGAGGCCTCGGAACCATCACCATTCTATACACAGGTGGTACAGGAACCTTGCATTATATCATCGGTACAGAAAACAATACCACGGGTATATTCTCACGTGGCTATGGGAACTGGGCTTACAGTGTAACAGATGCAAACAATTGTACAGGCTTTACAGGAACGGTCAGTGTGGGACAACCTTCACAGATCACCTATGTCAGTGCAGGTGCAGTTGATCCGTTATGTTACGGAGGCCTTGGAACCATCACCATTCTATATACAGGTGGTACAGGAACCTTGCATTATATCATCGGTACAGAAAACAATACCACGGGTATATTCTCATTCTATATACAGGTGGTACAGGAACCTTGCATTATATCATCGGTACAGAAAACAATACCACGGGTATATTCTCACGTGGTTATGGGAACTGGGCTTACAGTGTAACAGATGCCAACAATTGCACAGGCTTTACGGGATCGGTCAGTGTGGGACAACCCTCACAACTTAGCGGTACTTCCCATATTGATACCTATGTAAGTTGCGAAGGTTTGTGTGATGGTATTGTTACAGTAACTGCAACGGGAGGTACATCACCTTATCGTTATGCACTGAATGGTGGTTCCTGGAGTTTACCTACTGCATCACCCTATATCTTCACAGGTCTCTGTGCTGCTACCTATACGGCTCATATAATGGATAATAACAGCTGTACAGGGGATGTTGTATTCACAATGGTTCAATCCTACTATGGACCTAAAGCACAATTCGGAACTATTCCAGGAACTTGTCCGGGACAACAATTATGTATCCCGGTTGAAGGAAAAGATCTGGTTACCGGTTTATCTGAGGTTTGTGCCATCTCCCTGAAGTTTACCTTCGATCATACGAAATTGAGCTATGATCATGCTGTCTATAATGATGGTACACTTCCTGGTCAGGTTCCATGGACCGATCATGTTAATTATGGTTATAACAACCTGCATGTAACACTTGATCCGACGAACCCGAATATTATCAGGATTGGTGGTACCGGTCAATCATTTGGATTCCCGGGAACTCCAGGATTACTTGTGACGATTTGCTTCAATTATATTGGAGGAAATACTCCGTTAACATGGGTTGACGATGGAAACAACAAG
>JAPLDH010000076.1 GCA_026391355.1 Bacteroidota bacterium
CAGTTCAAGTCTTTCACAGGAGCTGAGTCTTTTGCAATCCTGCGATCGGTCATCGATACTGCTATTAAAAATAACCTGAACCCTTTGCATTCCCTTTCCGAAATTAATGCCCTATCTTTGTAAGGGGTGAATAGTTACAATTTTCACTGTATAAAACGATCTTTATGAAAAAACAACTACTCAGTTCAATTACAGCAGTTATACTGTTTTTAATGCCAACCGTGAATTTCGGACAGGCGCCTAACTTAGGGGCAGCTTCCGGTTTTGCGTATTTTACCTCCGCTGGAGCATTTAATGTTACCGGAGCATCAACAATCGTAACTGGTGATGTAGGCAATTATGTAGGTGCTTTCAGTGGATTTCCTCCGGGAATATTGCTTGGAGCAAAACACCTTGGTGATCCTCTTACTTTTCAAGCCAGCTCTGATCTGGCGGGTGCATGGGGACAACTGAGCGCACTTACTTGTGGTCTGGTTTTAGGAACTCCAATGACAAGCCAGATTCTTACCCCAAATGTTTACTGCATCCTAAGTGCTGGAGTATTAAATGGAGATGTAACGTTAGACGGGCAAAATAATCCCGGTTCTATATTTATTTTCAAGATCGGTGGCGCTTTTGCGACAGACTATAATTCACACATATTTCTGATTAATCAAGCCAGCGCATGCAATGTGTATTGGCAGATAGATGGAGATTTCGCATTACATGGAGTCTCTGTTTTCAGGGGTACTGTAATTGCTAGCGGGGCTATCCACTTAACGGAAACTGCCGCTCTTTATGGTAGAGGACTATCAACTGCGGGTGCTATTGACCTGACGAATAATACAGTCACACTATGTAGTACACTCCCTAACCCACCAGGTACGATTCCCACGATGTCCGAATGGGGTCTCATCATCTTCGGGGTTTTGCTGCTTGGTGTTGGTACAGTTTATATTCTGCGAAGAAGGCAGACTTCCTATAATTTATAAATCATCCGAACCCATTCACTGATCAGACCCTGATAAGGGTCTGATCTTTTATTTCTTAACGATCGAGGGCAAGGTTACCCTTGATATCCATAACCTTTTCGGGCAAAGTTTAATTTTTTCACCTCAACCCCCGTCCCGAGTACTCTGCCCTGGGGTTCATACCAATTGATTAACACTGGTGAGCGATCAGGAAACCAATATTGATCATTCCTTCAGTTTCGAGGCAAACAATCTTTCCCATTGTAAATGTGTGAATGATGTAACTCTTTTCTGCAATTGTGTAAGGCTTTTCGTAACCAAATGGCCCACCTTTGTTCCGTGAAATTATTTCATGGTTTAAATTAAAAAAAGATGAGAACAGTGAAATTTATGGTTATCGGCATGGCATTGTTTCTTGCAGGTGCAATACAGGCGCAGGTTTCAGTGAATGTACATATTGGTGCACCTCCGCCCTGGGGCCCTGCCGGAGTTCCCGAAGTACGCTATTATTACCTGCCTGATGTGGAAGCCTATTATGATGTTCAGACTTCGATGTTTATCTATTTTGGAGGAGGAGTGTGGGTTCATCGGGCCAATCTTCCTTCGCAGTTCAGAAATTATGATTTATATGGTGGATATAAAGTGGTAATGAAGGATTATCACGGCAATACACCTTATAATAATTTTAAAGAGCATAAAAGGAAATGGGGGAGAGGTTACCATGGGGAAGCCCAGAGAACGATTGGTGAGAGACCCGGAAAAGGAAACCCGGGGGGAAAAAATTCTCATGAAGGTAACCATGATAATAAAAGCGGTGGCCATGGTAATGATAAAAACATGAAAGAGGATCATGGTCATGGTGATGGAAACGGAAAGAAAAAATAAATGGTAATAATAACAGTGTAATAACAGGATGATAAAAGAAAATGTATGAAAGCTAAAATTAACATTATTTCTCTGTTGCTCATGTTCTGTATAGTTGCATGGATAACACCTCAAAAAGCCACTGCACAGGGGGGATCTGTCAGCTTCCAGGTTTTTTATGATGAATTAAGCCCTTATGGAACATGGGTAGATAACCCCGATTACGGATATGTCTGGGTACCCAACGTCGCTCCCGGGTTTTCTCCTTATGCTACGAACGGTTACTGGGTATTTACCGACGACGGGTGGACCTGGGTTTCCAATTATTCATGGGGATGGGCGCCTTTTCACTATGGTCGCTGGTACACCGATCCTACTTATGGACCTATGTGGGTTCCTGATAACGAATGGGGGCCTGGATGGGTTACCTGGAGAAGATCATCAAATTATTACGGGTGGGCGCCAATGGGACCCGGTATCAGTGTCAGTGTAGCTTATGGCGAAGGTTATAATGAACACTATAACCAATACACATTTGTCCGGGGTGGTTATATGGGAAGAACGAACATTAATAACTACTATGTCAACAATTCAAACAATGTAACAATTATCAACAATTCCACTGTGATAAATAATACCAGGGTTGACAGAACGCGGAATGTAACATACAATGCAGGTCCCGACAGAGGTGAAGTTGAAAAGCGGGTTGGTAAACCAATCACCCCGGTCGCCATCAGGGAAAGCAGTAAACCCGGTCAGAATCTAAGCAAGAATCAGCTCCAGATATACCGGCCACAGGTGCAAAGAAATGTCACCTCAGGGTCAAAACCTGCCCCGTTGAAAGTGGAGAACCTGAAAAATGTGAAACCTGCAGCACAAAGAACTGTTGAAACCCCGGTACAAAAAGCAAATCAAACCGTTAAGCAGCCATCACAACCAAAACCAGGAACACAACCGGTCAGGCAACCATCACAGCCGAAACAGGGTACACAACCTGTTAAGCAACCATCACAGCCAAAACAGGGTACACAACCTGTTAAGCAACCATCACAGCCAAAACAGGGTACACAACCTGTTAAACAGCCATCACAACCACAAAGGACCGTACAACCGGATAAGAAGCAACCACAGCAACCGCAAAAGACCGTGCAACCACCTAAACAGCAACCACAGCAACCACAACGTACTGTACAACCTCCTAAGCAGAAACCAGCACAACCACAGAAAACGGAGCCACCCAAAAAGGCAGAAGATGTGAAACAACCACAAAAAGACAACCCACCCAAAAAAGTGGAAGGTGAAAAAGAATTACAGCAACCTGTACCACCCAAATTTTTTAGGGAATAAAAGCAATTTTAATAACCAGTTCATTTATTATAAATAATTCTAAATCATTTATTATGCCACTGTTCACTATTTTAATTGTACTGATTGTTGCTGGTGTCGTTCTATGGCTTGTCAATTCATACATCCCCATGGATCACAAGATCAAAACAATCTTCAACGTCGTAGTAGTAGTTGTTGTTATCGTTTGGCTTCTTAAGGTATTCGGACTTATTCATTACCTCATGAATATACATGTATAAAACATGTTTCAATTATATTGACCTCTCCGCTGTTTATCCTCTAAATAGAACAACAGAAATATTTTCTGCTCATTCTGCCTTGAATGTAAACCTGGAGCATTAAGTAAATACCGGTCATTGTAATAAAGAAAATATTCACATCCGATACTCAGATTTTTATAAAGCGTCACAGTAATTCTTGGTTTTAAAATGTGAATGTAATTATTCCCACTTGCACCGATATAGGTTCGGATCATATAGAAATAATAGATCATTGACGCTGTCCCGTATTTACCAAGATTAAACGTGCTTTCAAACTTTCCCTCTACTCCTCCGCCATAAATATAATCTCTGACCTGGGTAGTATCCGATCCGACCTTTGCACTGCTTCCCGCAAAAGGTACGATAGCCAGATGAACCTTTGTATAAAGGTTGCTCGTTTTGCTTACCGGGTATTTGGAGATCACGCCACCACCGAAACCAATGGTACCCAACTCAAACTTTTTATTATCCCAGTAATCATAATATTGAAATCCCCCGATGAGGAATGCCAGTTTTCCCAACTGTGCATTTTTACCGAATAAAATTCCATACCCGAGAATGTTATCCAGGTATTTTCGTCCCACACCGAAATTTAAATCTATGCGAAGCTTGAAAAAATCAAAAGGCTTTCGGGAACGGAGTTCAAAAGGATTTCCATAATCAAACTGAACGTTGACCATTGCATTGTATGTTCCTTTTCCGAAGATACCTTTTGATGAATCATTGATCATACGTACCCCTCCGTAAAAAGAAATATTAATGGGCTCTTTCTCATATACCTCTTTGTTGGTTCTCCTGAAAGTTTTCCCCTGTATCAGCCTGTTAAAACCCCTCATAGGGTCGATAATCCCGGCTCCTATTTCACGGAAAACCCTGTTTGCTCCTCTCGTACGGTCATCAAGAATATTCGAACTCAAGCGGTAAAGTATTTCTCCAAGAAATGTTCCATTGACCGGAGTATAGATAATATCATTATATGACGGCCGCGTATTTTCTCCGAAATATTCCCACATCAAACTTCCGGCAACTGCAAAAGGAAAGGATTGAAGATAAGTGTAACCATTCGAACGCGCAGCATTATAAGAAAGGGTTCCTGAATAGGGATGACCGATAAAATTTACCCCGAACCGGTCCTTATCCCATTCCCATCCGGCTTTGATATTATATTTCCAGGTTGGGATCCCGATGTGTGCATAATCAGCATTCAATAGATACCTGTCCAGCGACCACGTCAAAACAAGGGTTCCCAGCACTTCAACTGCAGGTATCCATAGGTGATATCTTTTATTATACGCTGTATCATCATCAAGCAAATCCCCGTATTTATTTTGTTTTATGGTGTCAACGAGTACACTCTTCGCCGGCTCGTTGCCTGCTGAATCTGAAAGCTTTTTTACTTTTACTGCCTTGATCTTATCGAGTTGCTTATCATCATTGCCTTTACTGCGGTTTATCGTATCATTGGGAGCCACTTTTTTGGGATTCTGAGGCGGCACATCTTGTCCATGCAGTAATGGAGAAAATAAAAATAATAAGGCTAATATGCAGGTTGCTTTCATCTTATTTTTTCTTTTTATCAATTGCTTTTTGTTCTTTTATCTTTTGTTTTTCAGCTTCCTCTTTCTTTTTATTATTTGCTTTTTGTTCTTTTACCTTTTTTTCTTCAGCATCATCCTTCTTTTGTTGAGCCGCTTCTGCTTTCCTTCTGAAATAACCTCTTAAAAGCCAATTTTCCTTGGCTGCATTCATATTTTCATCCAACCCTTTGCTGCTTTTTTTAATATTCACCAAGGTCTGACTAAAATCATCTGCAATGGTTGAATCCTGGATTAATCTTCCGATTGTTCCCTGTCCACTATTTACTTTAATCATAATTTCTGCCAGGTTATCTGAAATAATTGCGGCATTAAATGCTGTCACCTGCAAACTTGCCATTATGGCATCTGTTTCAGCCGGCTCTTTTGACGCAATTTGTTCCCCGTCTTTTGCTAAAGGAGCATCATTACTTCCTTGCGTAAGAATTAAAATGCGATCACCAATGATTCCGGCAGAACCGATTCCTGCTTCACAATCCGATTTAATAAATTGACGGACACTTTTTTTAATTAACATTTCAACCTGTACAGTCGAATCATTTATTATATCAATATTATCAACAGTTCCTACATTGATTCCTGAAAAACGGACATTATTTCCTACCTGTAAGCCACTTACATTATAAAAAGTTGTGGTAAGTTTAAACACAGGATTAAATAAATTTTTCTGCTTTCCAATGAAGAATATGGCAATTACAAAAAGTGCCAATCCTCCGACAATAAAAAGCCCTAACCGTACTTTGAATTTTGATGATTGAGTATCCATATTTTTATGGTATTAAAACTGAGACTTTATAATTGATTATTTAAAGAAAGATTTGATCAACGGGTCAGTTGACTTTTCAAACTTTTCCAATTCTCCTTCCTGATAAACTTCACCGTCGTGTAACATAATAACACGGTTTGCAGTTGTACGGGCACATTCAATATCATGGGTTATGATGATGGAAGAAGTTTTATATTTTTTCTGAACATCATTGATGAGTGAACTTATTTCATCTGAAGTTACCGGGTCGAGCCCCGTCGTGGGTTCATCATACAACATGATCATGGGGTCAACGACAATGGTTCGTGCCAGGCTGATCCGTTTACGCATCCCCCCTGATAGTTGCGAAGGCATTTTATTCAAAGCATCAGCTAATCCCACGTTTTCAAGAACTTCTATTACTTTTTCGTCAATTTCTTGTTGTGTAAGATCCTTTTTTATTCTCCGCAATGGAAATTCCAGGTTTTGTTTCACAGTCATGGAATCATAGAGTGCACCACTCTGAAAAAGAAAACCAATTTTTTTTCTCATCTCTCCCAAACCATCGCTGGTTAATTCACTCACATTTTCTCCAAGCACATTAATTGTTCCATGCTCGGGCTTTAATAAGCTAACAATACATTTTATCAGGACAGATTTTCCTGAGCCGGATTTTCCCAGCACGACCAGGTTTTCGCCATTAAAAAGCTGTAAAGACACATTTTTCAATACCTCCTGTGGACCAAATCCTTTCCGGAGCTCATTAATTTCAATGACCTGTTTTTCGCTTTTTGTTTTAGCCGGAGTAATCGGCGCTGTTTGGTTATCATTCATAATTTATAATTCATCATTCATAATTATGATTACAGCATATCGGTAATTTGCACAGCAATCAGGTCCACAATAATCACGAGTAATGAGGATAGTACTACAGCTGAATTCGCTGCAATACCCACACTCTCTGTTCCCCGGCCTGCAGTATATCCTTTATAACAGCCGACCAAACCAATCACAGCACCGAAAAAAAACGTTTTGATAAATGCCGGGAAAAAATCAAGAAACTGAACATGGCCGAATGCCTGTGAGAAAAACAATATAAAAGTTACATCTCCTTTGATATTCGCGCCTGCCCAGCTTCCTAAAATGCCAAGTCCGTCAGCATAGAGCACCAATATGGGTATCATCAGTGTTGCTGCCAGAACTCTTGTAACCACTAAAAATCGTATGGGATTGGTGGATGATACCTCCATGGCATCAATCTGCTCCGTAACTTTCATTGAACCCAATTCTGCGCCCATGCCTGAACCTATTTTTCCTGCGCATATCAATGCCGTGATAACCGGCCCCATTTCCCTGATGAGAGAAATGGTCACCATGCCCGGAAGCAGGGAAACTGCTCCGAAATTGACAAGGGCCGGACGCGATTGGATCGTAAGCACCAGACCCATGATGATCCCGGTAACTGAAATCAGCGGCAGGGATTTATACCCGATTTGAAAACACTGACGCAGAAATTCCCTGAATTCAAAATCACGGGAAAAAGATTCCTTAATGGTGCATGATATGAATAAAAAAACACTGGCTACTTCTGAAAAAAAACTATTGGCTTCTACAGTTTTTTCAATAGTTTTTTCGCTGAGGCGGATAACATGTTTTTTTGCACCCTGAAGGTTTGGGATTCCTTTGATAACAGGACTAAATTTCTTCATGATCAACCGGTTATTTTAACAATACAAAGGTGAGTCATTACGATGAACGGAATTGCAAATTCCGCTCGATTCGCCAAGTACTTCAAATCATAAATAGAGGTATTTCCTGTGTAGAATACAGATAAATTTTCAATGAATGTCATCACCACCAATTCCGGCGACTGCTAAACAAATCGAGGATGATCAGGATTACACCAATAACAATCAGTGCATGAACAATTGGAGAAGTTAAATGAAACGCAAAAAATCCAAGCAACCAAAGGACAATAAGTATGATCCCTATGATCATTAACAATCTAGCCATAGCTTTAAATTTTTAAAGTGAATACTCTTTTATTTTCAAATACTTATAAAAAAATTCCGGGTTAAAGGTAGGATCAAAACCAAAAAAAACATTACACAACTCTGGAAATAAGTTACATCATTCACACATAATATTTATTGCAGAAAACTACCGTAAACGTTTTACGCTGTCAACCAGATATCCCGAATCACCATGCCAGAATAAAGCTCCATTTTTTTGTTTATAATGAACGATCACCATTCGTCCCTGCATAGTATCGAGCTGTTTTGCCATTTTTTCGTTAGTAACCGAAAAATAAAATTTTTCTGAAGCAATGGCAACATTCATATTACTGGACACACTGCTTAATATCATTTCGCCTTCATAGGTTTTGATGATATTACCTTTATGAGAGAATTTCTGCAATAATCCGGCACGATACCCATCACTGTATGTATAAAAATACTTCCAGTAAATGAAAATACCCGTTACAATTATTATCAGGGTAATAAATAAATAAAATGTTTTTTTAAGGATCATTTTACCGGACAAACGGTTTGAGTAGCCAGATAATTTTCCATACCCATTTGCTCAATCTGAGCACGTTGTGCTTCTGCCCAATCTACATGGCCTTCTTCCATCTTGAGGATCCAGGTCAGTATGTCAACGGTACCCTGATCATCAACCTCACGGGCAAGTTTGATCGCGTCATCTGCCAGAAGCGAATTCAGGACTGTAATTAATTTTTTATTTCCTTTCATTGTTGTTTTTTTAATTCATAAGTAATATTTTAACCTGCCTTCTGTAGCTGATAAATCACATATTAGCGCTGTTTTTTTGTGGGAATGATGAACAGCGGTACAGAACTGTGATGTAAAACTTTTTCCGTTACACTTCCCATTAGTATTTCCTCCAGCCATCTGCGGCTGTGAGAACCCATAACAATAATATCAACATGCAAGTCTTTCGCAGTTTTTAAGATAGATTCAGCAAAATCTCCTTCCAATACCAGGGTTTTAATGGTTTTATCACCCAGGTGTTGTTTTGATTTATCAAGGAAGTGCTGAGATGCTTTTTTCAGTCCATCAACATTATCTAATTGAAATGGACCTGTATCCATGAAACCATCAAATCCCATAATCGGAGAATATTCTGCTGAGGAATAATAAACCGGATCTGATATTACGTGCACCAATATTACTTCAGCATTCATGGCTTTAGCCAATGAAAAACCTGTTTCTGCCACTTTTTGTGCGGTTGGATTATAATCCAGGGCAATCAGTACTTTTTTCATTTTATTTGTTTTAAGGTTTGTTGGATGTTTTATTAAAGAAGAAGGTAAGAAAAGCAGTTCAATGGTAGTATTTAAAGATTGTTCTGCTTTTTAAAGCCTGAAATATCAACCACCGATAAAAGGCTTGTCCGTTCATCGCCGGTAACTATGCCTTCAATATAAACAAAGCATAATGGATTATTTTCATAACCAAGCATCACTTCGCATGATTCTTTGGCATTGCTGGTATAAACCTTACTAAAAAAATCGTTAAATACAGGCTGCGAATCTTCGGAAACGAATAGCTTAAAGTTGCTGTTTACCAAGCTAAATCGTTTATCATTAAGCATTTCGGCGCCAGTGAAGTTCATCTCGCAAATACTGCCGTCACGATCGAGTGTAAAATAGCCCATCGGGGCAAAATCGTACAACATGGTATATTTTTTAAGAGCAGTTTCTACCGTTTCATTTGCCTGACGCAACTCTTCGTTCTGCATTTCTAATTCAATCTGGTGCACCTGAAGTTCATGCAAAAGTTTTTTTGAGTCAGTTTCCATAACAGGTGTATCCGATTTTTTTTGTTTTTCTCTCAGCTTTTCTTCGGCCTTTCTGCGAAGCATTTGCTCATCCGTAAAATTCCGTTTTTCTTTACTCATTGTATAATTATTTTTTTAGTGATAAAATCATTCCTGCTGGCATTTTCAGGTTGTTGAGCAGTACACTTACGGACCATTTATCAACTGTCATATTGCCTTCTGCTGCTAATACCTGCATATTGAATTTGCCACCCAGTAATTTGTTCAGGATTTTATTTATATCATTTTCAGTCTTTTTTCGTAAATTTTCAGGAATAAACATCTGAAAATAATTTTGGTTTACTGCATCCTCACGTTTTTGGCCGAAAAATTTTTCGGCTCCAGGATTAAACTCCAGTATTTTCCCGTCGGTTGATAGTTTAATTATTATATCTGAGGATGATTTTAAGAGCAAACTATTCAACTGTTCTGTTTCGTGTAATTTTACTTCCACCTGCTTGAGATCGGAGATGTTGAAAAAAGTGATGACCAGGCCGTCTATTCTGTCGTCGAAGGTGCGGTATGGCATAATGCGAATGGAAAACCATCTCCCGTCTTTGGTTGGAATTGGTTTTTGTATAAAAACGAGGGAATTTAATACTTTGAGCGCATCTGCAGCCAATTCGGGGTATATAAGGTCGGAAACCAGGTCGGTAAAAGGTCGGCCAAGGTCGCTTTTTATCAGTTTAAAAAGTTTGGTAGCCTGAATGGTATAGCGACGGATATTCAATTCTTTGTCGAGAAACAGAGTAGCAATATCAGTACTGTTGAGCAGGTTTTTCATATCATTGTTCACCCGCAGAAAATCATCTACCTTCGACTGCAATTCAGCGTTTAACATTTGAAGTTCTTCATTCATGCTTTGCATTTCTTCTTTTGAACTCGTAAGTTCTTCATTGGTAGATTGCAGTTCTTCATTTGTAGATTGTAATTCCTCGTTTGTTGATTTCAGTTCTTCCTGCGAAGTCTGCATTTCTTCGAGCGTGTCCTGCATTTTTTCATGTGCATACTTTAACTCTTTCTCCAACTCTGTTTGCCTGATACTGTTGATAGTCTTCTTTTCTGTTTTTGCACGCAGTTTAATGTTGGTAATATCCGGCACATCAGTAAAGATTATCATTACCATGCCGTTTAAAGGCTCCGGTTTATCAATCCATTGAATGTTAACATTTACGATTTGTGTACCCCCATTTGTGCCTACTTTGATATTACGCAAAATCACCGCTTCTTTGTTTATTATAGCTTTGTGGAAAGCGCCAGAAAAATCGTTGCGCAAGCCTTCACGTAACATTGCAAAAATATTCATGTTTGCTTTCCCAACCGCCGGTTCCAGATATTTTCCCGTACGTCCGCTGATGTAAATAATATCGCCATTTTCGTTCACCAAAACACCTGCGGGTGAAAAGTGCTGCAACAACAGTTGATCGGCAAGCGTTTGAATATTCAGGGTTGATTTTACAAGTATTTGTTTTTCAATGTTGATCGGTTTAGACCGGGAAAATGTAGCGGGAAAATCGAAAAATTCAGGGGATAGATTAGTAATGGCGCGTTTGTAAATTTTCAATTTGGCATCCACAGGTGTAAAAAGATGACTCTGCAACCCAAGCGTTTCGGAGCTGCCTAGCAGCATAATTCCTCCAGGGTTAATACTGTGATAAAACAGTCCTAACAATTTCTTTTGCAACTCGGGCTCCAGGTAAATAAGCAGATTCCGGCATGAAAGGATATCGATTTTGGTAAAAGGCGGATGCATGATAAGGTTGTGTTGTGCAAACACAACCGTTTCCCTTATTTCAGTATTGATGAAATAGCCTTCATCTGTAGTAAGAAAAAAGCGATTCAAACGATTTGGTGTCACATCGGCAGCAATATTTGCAGGAAATATCCCTTTTCTGGCTGTTTCAATCGCTTCATTGTCGAGATCGGTAGCAAATATCTGTAACGAAAAGCCTCCATGCGGATTGATTTTTTCAAGTGCTTCTTTAAACACTATGGCTAATGAATATGCTTCTTCTCCGGTAGAACACCCGGGTATCCATGCCCGCAATATTGAACCGGGTTGCAGGTTAGCAATAATAGTTGGAATAACCGTCTCTTTCAACTGTTCCCATACTAAAGCATCGCGGAAAAAAGTAGTGACACCAATCATCAATTCTTTGAAAAGAATATCTACTTCCTTTGGATTTTCCTGTAAAAATTGGACATATGAAGATATCTTATCAATTTTGTGGACGCCTATGCGTCTTTCGATGCGGCGATACATCGTATTCTTTTTATATAATGAAAAGTCATTGCCGGTATAGGTTCGCAGCAGAATAATAATTTTTTCGAGAGCGCTTTTGTCTTTAATATCTGGATCCAGATCTGATTTGACAACCGGAATATGTTTTAGAAATTCCAGGAGCCTGGAGGGCAACTCGTTGGCTGGTGCCACAATATTGACCATTACGGAATCGATGGCGTTACGGGGCATGCTGTCATATTTGGCCGTGGTAGGGTCCTGTACCATCACTATTCCGTTTTTTTCTTTTATGGCCCGAAGTCCTAAACTGCCGTCGGAACCCATGCCCGAAAGAATGAGACCGATACTGCTTTCCTGTTGGTCGTTGGCAAGTGAGCGAAAGAAAAAATCAATCGGAAGGCGCAGTCCTCTTGCTTCCTGTGGTTCAAACAGGTGAAGCGCTCCCTTTGATATGGACATGCTCTTGTTCGGAGGAATTACATACACACAATTTATCTTGACAGCCATCCGGTCTTTTACCTGAAAAACTTTCATTTTGGAAATTCGCTGAAGCAACTCCGGCAACATGCCTTTTTGTGTAGGATCCAGATGTTGAATGACAACATACGCCATTCCGCTGTTTTCAGGCACATTACCGAGAAATTGCTCCAATGCTTCCAGTCCGCCAGCCGAAGCGCCGATACCGACAATTGGAAACAGACCGGCAGTTAAATCAGAACTCTTTTTTTTGGAAGATATGGTCGATTTTAGTTTCTTGGGTTTCATGAGAAGTGTTTCTTAATGTCAGTAAATATCACAATTACGTATTTTTACGATTCATTTTGATACTTTTCCATGGTTAATCTAGCCATCAGGTAACTTATCGTTGACTCTGCACCCTGATTGAGGTTCACATGGGTTTCCTCCAACCCGTCGTGACAACCTCCGGTACATGGGTTATAAATAATCTGATGTAAACGGTTATTCCCTAAGAACCAGTTGAATGCAATTTCCATTTTTATGCGGTAGTTTTGGTCCTTAAACACATTGTAAAATTTACTTAATGTCATTATGGTATAGGCAACATCAATGGGTTGTTCACCAAAATGCCCGGCTTCCTTTCCTTTCAGCAGCCAGTTTTTATTGGAAATCACTTCTATCCCGTTTTCATTAAAAGTTTGTGATAACAGAAATTTAAACGACGCTATGGCTACGTCCTTATAAATTGTTTCTCCAGTCAGCAACCAGGCATATAACATGGCTTCAGGCAATGTACTGTTGGCATAGGTAAGATAACCCTCAAACCATTCCCATTTTTCGTTCGATTCATGTTTATACATCTGAACCAAACGATCGGCGAATGTTTTTAAAAGAACAAGATTTTCAGGAGACTTTAGGGTGTTATGATAGTAATACAATCCTTTAATTGCGAAAGCCATGGCCCGCGTAGAATGAACCGTGACTATATGAATCAGGGATTTTTCAATGATGGTTTTGGCCTCCGATATCATTTCTCCCGGTAAAAAATCAATCAGCGATACTAAATAGCCCAAAGCCCAAACGGCCCTTCCATTGGCATCGTCTAAATTTACAGTTTTGTTTTGACCGGTTAATTTGTTGTCCATATCTACATAATTTATAAAATCGCCGGCAGGTAGCTGACATCGCTTTATAAAATTGAGATATTTATGAATGTAATATACACTTTCACCATCGCCGGTCAATTTGACGTGCATGCACATGGCTACCAGGGCCCTGGCATTATCATCTAGGGTGTAACCGGAACAGATATCGGGCTGGTTGATTTTTGAAAACTGGATGATCCCGGTACTGGTTGTCATATGTTTCAGGTGGGTCAGGTCGATGGCCGGGGGGGTGTACTTTAATGTAATTTCAGCACCTGCAATTTTTTCAAACAGCATGGCATGTCCAACGGCAGAATTTTCCCATGCAGTGGAAACTATTTTCTCCAGCGTATTTGAACTGATATACCTTCGTAATGGTTCATTGTTGAGTAACCGGATTACGGCATCAGCTAACTGTCGGGAGTTGCGGAAATCAAAAATGATCCCTGTATCCTCAGTCAGGAATTCCCGTGCATGGGGAATTGGCGTTGAAATGATAGGGCAGGCGCAACTCATGGCATAGGCAAAAGTGTCGCTAACGGCCTGGTTTGGATCGTTGGTCGTAAACAGGTAAATATCGGTAAGTTGAAGATATTCGAGCAGGTCAGGCAATGCAAGGTATTTGTTAATAAATATCACATGATCGCCAAGGCCATATTCCTCCACTTTTTGCTCAAGCATTTCACGGTATTTTTCTCCTTCTGTTTTTATCACTTCCGGATGTGTTTTACCTATGATCAGAAATACAACTTCAGGACTTTGCTTAACAATGGCAGGTAGAGCATCAATGGTGGTTTCAATGCTTTTTCCGGAACTGAGCAAACCAAATGTGGTAAGCACTTTCCGGCCCTTCAGCCCGTGCTTTATCTTCAGGAAATTCTTATTTAAGTGGGGAACCAGGTGGGTACCATGGGCGATAACTGATATTTTTTCCTCCTGCACAGCATAATCATGCGTTAAAATCCCTTTCGAATTGTGGGTCATTACAATGATCGACTCACAAACAGCCACAATGTGCTGAACTTTTGATCTTAACGTATCATCCGGATGAGGCAATACGGTATGAAAAACAATAACAACCGGCTTCGAAAGATCATTTAAAAATTGCATGAATGGTTGCTCCTGCAATACATAAAAGCCAAACTCATGCTGGATCAGGACGATATTAATGCGATTGTCCTTATTAATGGTCAATGCTAATTTTTTATATCCGTCAGCCAACGATGTTTTAAGAACATATTTTACTTCGGCGGGATATTGAAAATTTGCATCTCCTGATTCCAATGCACAAACCTTTATTGAAAATGAATTGCTGAATTTATTGTTCAACGCCTTTATCAAATCCTGGGAATAGGTTGCTATGCCACATTCCCTTGGTGGATATGAGGTAATAAACAATATTTCAGCCAGATCATTTTTCATAAGATAACAATTCAGACAACAGTTCTGATAAATTCACCGAAGCGACGGCAATTTGAGTATCAGCAGCACCATAATAAATATATAAGGTATTTCCAAACAAGGAAGTACCGGTAGGGAAAACCACATTATTTACATCTCCTTTTAATTCCCATTCGTATTCAGGCGAAAACAGTACATTGGGAAGCCGCGCCACTTCTTTCCAGGGATCATTCAAATCCAATAAGGCAGCACACGCTGAATATACAAACCCTTTATCAGTTTCTCCCCCTCCATGATAAATCAACAGCCATCCGTGTTCTGTTTCAATGGGAGTGCAGCCACCACCAATGTAACTTGACTCATGCGGATAAACAGGGTCGAGCACGATATGGTCATGAAGGTTGAGAAAGTAATTTCCCCAAAATTCCTTGGTGAGTTCCTTTATGCTATTTACAGAGACAATTTGAATGCCCGGCCTTATCCGGTGAAGAAAAACCAGTTTTCCACTAATCTTTCGGGGAAAGAAAATTACATCTTTGTCCCATAGCATTATTTTTTTTTCCGGATCTGTTTCCTGATAGTAAAACTTATGATTGTGGTAATAATTTTGATTTATATTACCGGCAGATTCAGCGAGTGTTACAAATTCTGAATACGTGATGGAAGGAACAATGATCCCCTGTTTTGTAAAATGTTTTAAATCTTCTGAAGTAGCTAATGCCCCACGGGCATTTGTCCCATCATACGCGGTGTACGTCATATAAAACAGATCATCAATTTTTACAATCCGTGGATCTTCAACGCCATGAGATTCATAATCGAATTCAGGAACCATGAAAGGCTTATCCCAACGTTCAACAACTTTCAAGGGGCCTTCGAGCCTGCAGTAGCCGATACTTGAATGATTTCCCTGTTGCACGGCTCTGTAAAAAAGATGAATGGTTTCGCCTTCCTGTATTATAGCTGGATTCAGTACACCTTCGTTTTCAAATTCCAAACCGGTCTTTGTCAATATTATTCCTTCTTTTTTAACGGCTATCATTTTGCCTTCTTTTTAATTTTTTTTAAGATCGGTTCAATTGTTATTATTGAGGGCATGGTATCACCTAATAAAAATCCCCAGGGTTTTAACGGTCCGATATGGTCGAAAACAAGTTTTACAACAGCAAGGAGGGGTATGGAAAGGAACATACCGGGGATGCCCCATAAAGCATTCCCGGCGAGTACCACTAATATGGCAATAAGCGCGTTGATTTTTACTTTTGAAGCAACAATATAAGGAACGATGTAGTGATTGTCGATCAGTTGGATGAAATAATAGGCTGCCAGGACATATACGGCATACCATGCGGTTGATTTGGTGGCCACTGCAATCATCATGGGCAATGCCACTGCCACAACTCCCCCTATGTATGGAATGACGTTGAGCAGTGCGCCTATGATTCCCAGCAGGATCGCATAATCGATCCCAAGTATCAACAGAGCAGTGGAATCCAGCACAGCTACAATGACTGCTTCGATAACCAGTCCTATAAGATAGCGTTGAATAACGCTTTTGGTTTGGGTAACTACCTCCTTTACCTCACTTTGGTGATCTGTGGCAAAGAGTCTTCTGATAAATTCCAGAAGCAGGGGCTGATAGTATAACAGCATAAAGATGTAGACAGGAATTAAGAACAATACCACAATCCCACTACCAACGGTAAGGAGTGTTTGCCCGATTGCATTACTGCTGGTATTGATGAGTTCATCTTTCGTGTTTGTAATCCAGTCATGGATCTTTTGTGAGTCAATATCGAAATAGCCGGAAGCCCAGGTAATGGTTTGGTTGAATATTCCGGTGAATTTATCAACCAGAACCGGCCAGGATGAACTGAACCGGCTTGCCTGCGAAAACAGAAAAGCGCCAAACGCGGCAATAAGAGAAAAGGCGAGAATCAAGGTAATCAGAATAGCCAGAACCCTGTTTATTTTTCTCCGCACAAAAAAATCTACGACCGGGTGGAGTACAATGGCAATAATTATTGCAAACAGTAGGGGAACAATGATACCCTTACCGATGTACAACATCGCTAGTAAGGCAAACAAACCAATGAAAATTAAAGTTGCCTTAACGTAAAATGGCAGATTCAATGCTTTTCCTATCACGACTTGGGTTTTGACACCTTTCAATCCTTGACAGTTTTTCCGGCTTTTTCAGCTTTTTCCATCTTGACGTTGCCTTTTTCAGCCAATTCGGAAACTTCGTCCTTTACCATTTCAAAATTTTCAGTAATGCTTTTAAGAAATTCATTAAAATCTTCTTTTAATGAATCCGCATAGTCTTCTCCCTTTTTAGATATTTTTTTTCTGGTTTTGGACCCTTTATCGGGGGCAAACAAGACCCCTAACAATGCACCGGCAGCAACACCGGCCAGTAAGCCTAATAAAACTTTTCCCGAGCTCATACTGTTATATTTAAAATAATTGTTAATAAAGCGTTGAAATTAAAGAATTTTTCTTCCCTGAATAACCCTGAACAGGATTGCAATAATTGCAATAACAAGAAGAATGTGTATAATGCCTCCGGCACTGTAGGCAAAAAATCCGATGGCCCATGCAATGACCAGGATCACTGCTACGATATAAAGTAAGTTTCCCATGACGATAAGATTTTAAGATTAATTATTTATTTTTAACTGTGAAATTTTTAAAAGCTTTTCCGAGTTCGGCCATATCATGTTTAAATTTGAACCTGAATGCATCCCATTTGTCTTTTTGATCTTCCCTGAATTCTTCCAGATCCTTTTTCATTTGGTTGTTCTTCTGTTCCAACAAGGTCAATTGCCTTTCGTACTCGGCTCTGTTTTCTTTTCTTTCCTTTGCTATTTTTACTTTAAATTCTGCGATGCTTTTTTCATTGGCGTTGATTTGTTCCTGAGATTCTTTTTTGAATTGTTGAATAGAATCTTTAATCGTCTGATTCAGTTCTTGTTTGGCTTCTATCACTTTATCTTTTGCTTCCTGCACTTTGTCCTGAGCATTTTCTACTTTTGTAGATGACGACTGGCAACCGGTAAACATTGTTCCTGCCATAAGCATTGTTATGGCAAGGGTAAAAATTGTTTTCTTCATTTAGTTTGGTTTTTCTTGTTTAAGAATTTTGTTGACTGGTATTAAAATTTCTTATCAGGATTTCCTGTTAAATCTCAACTTTATTGTCGGTTCCAGGTTCCAGTTGCATTGTCAGGTCTTCCTGACCGATATTGATGAGTTCAATTTCGCAAGAAATTGTTACCTCATCACTCACCATTAATCCTCCGGTTTCCAGGGATGCATTCCATGTAAGGTCCCAGTTGCTTCTGTTGATTTTTCCGGTAACATTAAATCCTGCTTTTTCATTACCCCAGGGGTCATTTACAATTCCTCCGAATTGTACATTTAACTTTATGTTTTTGGTCACCCCCCTCATTGTTAATTCTCCCCATAATTCATGATTACCATCCGGATCTGATTTTCCAATCGTGCTTGAAATGAATGTTATTTGTTTATGGTTTTGAACATCAAAGAAATCAGCGCTTTTTAAATGCTCATCACGTTTTGCATCACCTGTAGTTATCGAGGAGGCGTCTATCCACAGGTCAATTTCAGAAGTACTGAAGTCTTTGGCAATTGTATAAATACTTGCATCAAATATTCTGAATGCACCTTTAACATGGGCAATCATTAAATGTCGCACTTTAAATGCAATTTCACTATGGGCCTGGTCGATTGACCATTTTGTTTTTGTTGTATCATCATCTGTTCTCATTTCTGTTTTTTTAATTGTTTTGTTTGGAATTTAGGATACAAAGGTGATTCCCTTTGACCTGAAAAGTGTTACACAACTCCGGCAATAAGTTACATCATTCACACATTTGAGGTGAATTGGTTGGGAATATCAACGCCATTGCCATTTATTCATAACCGCTTTTAATGATGGTCGAAATCATTTTAAAACGTTCGTTACCTTTAACACTATTTGCCATATGAGCCGGAATAATAATCGAATCACCTGTATCGAGGAAATTCGATATTCCATCAATCAGGATCTCGGCTTTGCCGTCAATGATCTGGACAAATGTGTCGAATGGGATTATTTTTTCAGCCATGGCCTCACCAGTATCACATGAAACCGCTGTGACATTCCCGGTTGTTTTTTTTATTATGGTTTTAATAACTACTGAATTTGGAATATATTCAATGATCTCAACTATAATGAATGCTTTTGCTTTCTCAACTTCGGTAGTTTCCATGTCCTTTTGATATAAAAGTTATTACTTCCCTGACCTTTTTTATTTTAAGGGTTGACATTATTATTCTCCTTTGATTCAATCCGGAATGTGAATGTGGGAATAAGAAATTACACCACAAAGGTGCGACTCATTATTTTGAAACCCGTTACATAACTTTGGAAATAAGTTACATCATTCACATGTTTTCCAACGTGCTGCGCCTTTTGTTTTTGAGTGATTTAAAGTGGGAAGGGGTAAGCCCAGTTATTTTTTTAAATTGGTTTGACAGGTGGGCCACACTGCTGTAATGCAGTTTATAGGCAATTTCGGTAAGCGAGAGCTCATCATACACAAGTAGTTCTTTTACCTTTTCTATCTTATGGGCCAGGTAGAAATTTTCAATGGTAGTCCCCTTGACCTCTGAAAAAAGATTAGCAAGGTATGTGTAATTGTGATTGAGTTTTTCGCTCAGGTAATTGGAAAGGTTAATTTTGATTTGTTCATCGTCATCAGAATAGTGGACCAGTTCAACGATGATCATTTTTATTTTCTCCACCAGGATGCTTTTTTTATCATCCATCAATTCCAACCCGGTCTTTCTAAGGCCAACAGCCAAACGTTCCATTTGTTCCGGGGAAATATCCTCCAAAATTTCAACTTCGCCCAATTCAACTGTGGTGTAATGCAACCCAAGTTTTTTCAACTCGGATTTCACGACCATTCTGCACCGGATACAAACCATATTTCTGATGTAGATCTTCAAATTATTATATCTTCATGTATGGTTCAATTGATAATAAGCAATGATTTTTCCAACATAAAAAATCTTTTTTTCCAATGTTTCAGAATGTCTTATACAAAGATACAACATAAATATAAATATGTGGTTTGTCAGGGAAATTTTTTAGATTTGTTTCCGGAATCAAATCTTCAGATCATTAACTTTATATTACTTGGTTTGAAAATAAACGTATTACTTTTAGAAAAGTATTCAGAAATCATAACCGAAAAATAAAAAGATGAAAACAGAGCAAAGTATCTTTTCGGAAGCCAAAGGCTGGGTTAAGAAAAGCGAAAATCAGCTGGACAACATTGCTCAGCTTGTTTTCTTATTTGGTAACAAGGAGTTACTAAAGAAACAACAGCATATCGATTATGTGCATGCCAATTACCCGGTTGCTCAAATCGTTGGCTGTTCTACCGCCGGGGAAATTTGCCAGGAAGAAGTTTTTAACGGCAATATTATTTGTACTGCTGTTTGGTTTGAAAAAACAACCGTTAGTATTGCCAAAGAGCATATCAGTTCGATGGAAGACAGCTTCAGCATCGGTGAAAAACTTGCCCGGCAATTGGCTGAAGAAAATCTCGTTCACGTCCTGATACTTTCTGAAGGTTTGAATATAAACGGGAGTGAACTCACCAAAGGATTAAACAACCTTTTCAACAACAGGATCCCGGTTACCGGTGGTCTGGCCGGCGATGATGCCAACTTTGCAGAAACTGTTATTGTCCACAACCATGCAGGCGAAAAAAATCTTATATTAGCCGTAGGGTTCTATGGGGAACATCTTCAGGTCGGTTACGGTTCAATGGGAGGCTGGGATTCTTTTGGAGTCGACAGGATGGTTACCAGGTCAAACAGGAATATTCTTTACGAACTTGATGGTCATCCTGCCCTTGAATTATATAAACGGTACCTTGGCGACCATGCCGCAGACCTTCCAGCTTCTGCCCTGTTATTTCCATTAAGCCTCCGTCTGAAAAATTCGGAAACAGCCCTTGTTCGGACTGTTTTGTCAGTCAATGAAGCCGACGGAAGTATGGTCTTTGCGGGGGACATTCCTGAGGGTGAATATGTAAGACTGATGAAGGCGAATTTTGAAAGACTTATTGAAGGGGCCAATGAAGCGGCCGAAATGTCGAAAATCAGTCTGAGGAATTCATCTCCCGACCTTGCCATTCTGATCAGTTGTGTGGGACGAAAACTTGTGCTAAAGCAAAGAGTGGAAGAAGAATTGGAGAGTGTAAGGGAGGTTATCGGCAACCATGCCACCATGACCGGTTTTTATTCTTATGGAGAAATATGTCCCATCAAACCATTTGAGAACCATTGTGAACTTCACAACCAAACCATGACTATTACTGTATTTAAGGAAGTGTAAACGCCACTCTTTATGGACAACTCTTTGAACAAACTCCTATTACGCCAAATAAAACGACACTTCGTGTCAATTGACAATCTGCCGGAGGAAGTAAAAGGTATTTTTCAGGACATCAACACCACCTATGATGCCTTTGATGATGATATCCGTCTGCTTCAGAACTCCATTGAAATCAGCTCACAGGAACTCAGGGATGCCTACCTCAAACAAAAGCAGGATGCGGAAGCTCAAAAGGAGACGATCGATAAAATAAAAGAAGCCATTTATGCACTGTCTCCTGATGGACATACCTTTACCAGCGACAGTATATCCATTCCTTCAGAAAACAGCTATTTGTTTGCTTCATTGATCAAACTGATCGATGAGCGAAAGCAGATGGAAACGGCAATAATTAAAGCCAAGGAAGCTGCTGAAACTGCCAGCAAGACTAAATCAGAGTTTCTTGCCAACATGAGCCATGAAATTCGTACTCCGCTGAACGGTGTGATCGGGTTTTCGGATCTGCTGATGAAAACCAAGTTGAATGATACCCAAAAGCACTATATGCAAACGGTGTTTTATTCTGCCAATTCACTGCTCGATTTGCTCAATGACATCCTTGATTTCTCCAAAATTGAGTCTGGCAAATTTGAACTGAATCCTGAAAAAACCGATGTGATCATTTTGTCAGAACAAATCGCAGATGTCCTGAAATTCAGGGCACATCAAAAGGGACTTGAATTGCTTCTTAACCTGCCGGTCGACATGCCCCGCTTCATCTATGTAGATTCGATCAGGTTGCGGCAGGTTCTCGTGAATTTATTAGGCAATGCTTTTAAATTCACCGACGTTGGTGAAGTTGAGTTTAAAATTGAAACTGAAACGCTGAACCTTTCGACCGGAGAAACGCGGATTACCTTCTCTGTGAGGGACACAGGAATCGGTATAGCCAAAGACAAACAACAGAAAATTTTCGATTCTTTTTCGCAAGCCGACTCCACTACTACCCGCAAATACGGAGGCACAGGGCTTGGCCTTGCCATTTCAAACAAACTGGTGGAGATGATGGGCGCCAAACTGGAGATTGAAAGTGAACCCGAAAAAGGAAGCCGTTTCTTTTTTTCCATTGTCGTTCCGGCAGAACATGGAGATCCGATCGTTTATGGCGACATCAATTACATTAATAATGTTTTGGTGGTTGATGATAACGAAAACAATCGCATTATTATTCAACACATGCTTCAAACACGGAATATTCATTCCGATTTGGCTGCAAGCGGCAAGGAAGCATTGGAGAAAATAAACGCCAACCTGAATTACGACGTGGTTATCATTGATTACAACATGCCGGAAATGAATGGGATTGAAGTCATTCGACTTATCCGTGAAAAATGCAATATTCCTATTGAAAAACAGCCAATCATCTTTCTTCATAGTTCGTCGGACGACGAAAAAATTCACAAGGAAAGTAAGAAACTTGGGGTAAGGGTTACTCTTGTGAAACCGGTAAAAATGACACAGTTGTTCGATGCGTTATCGAAAATTCATTCTTCTGCTGATCTTTCCCCTGAAGATATCAGGAAAACATATCCAAAAGAGCAGGAGTATCTTTCAAGGAATCATTATAAGATAATGATTGCCGAGGACAATAAAATAAACATGATGCTTGCCTCGACCATCATTTCCTATTTATTGCCTGGTTCTTCAATCATAAAAGCCAATAATGGATTGGAAGCAGTAAACCTCTATTGTGAAACCAAACCTGATTTTCTTTTTATGGACATTCAGATGCCCGAGTTGAATGGGTACGAAGCTACCCAGGAAATACGCAGGATTGAAATGATATCAGGAAACCATATTCCCATCATAGCCCTTACAGCAGGAACCGTTAAAGGAGAGAAAGAACGCTGTCGGATTGCCGGAATGGACGATTACGTTTCGAAACCTGTTATTGAAGAAACCATAAAAAGGGTGCTGAAAACATGGCTACTCAATTCAGGAACGGGTGTGGGCACGTAACATTATACACTCCCGGGATGCCAGAGAGCAGATCACTATTGGTTTTTTTACTCACTCTCCTGATCGTCTGTATCATTCAGGATTTAGCCTCCGCCCAGGACAACCATAGTCAGGTCAAATTATCCGGTGATACGATCGCGTTTACCCATCTGACCAAAGCTGACGGGCTCCCTTCCAACCGAACCCGTTGTGTGATCCAGGATTTTCAGGGCTATGTTTGGATCGGAACTGATAATGGGCTGGTGAGGTTTGATGGGCATAATGCCACGGTATTCAGGCACGACCGCAATGATCCCTCTTCGGTTATCGATATCTGTATCAATGCATTGTACGAAACACGGGATTCTATATTGCTGATAGGCGCCATTGATGGTCTTTCCATATATAATCCCTTTACAAAAGAATTTACAGGGTATTCCATTTACAGCAAGGGGAAAGCCTGGTTTCCCGTAACAAGCCTGACCTGTTTTTATGAGGATTCAGATCGCAGTATCTGGATCGGTACCGAAAACGGCTTAGTACATATGAAACGGCAACCGGTTGGGTTTTCCTGTTGTTCGCTCAGGAAAAGTGAAAAGAAAACTGACAGGGAATATAATTTCAACTTTGTCACTTGCATTATCCAGGATCCCAGGGAGAAGGATAAACTGCTCATCTCAACCCTGGGCGGTTTGCTGCAGTTTGATAAGGTGACCAACACCATCACCCATGACTATAAAAAAATCAACAACAACATGGCCGATATCATCGCCCTCAACCTGGATGCCGGGCATTATCTCTGGAGTTGCGGATGGGGAATTGGATTGAATTGCTTGGACCTGGAAACCGGGAAGTGGCAGGAATACCCGTATGATGCACAAACGCCCATCAGCATAGTGGGCATCACTAAAAGAAACCGGGATGAATTCTGGCTTGCTACGATCGATCATGGGCTTGGGATATTCAGAAAATCTGACCACTCATTCCGGTTCTATCAAAAAATACCCGGAGATGAGAGATCATTGCTCTCTAATCTGCTCATCAAAATAAAATACCTGAATAATAAAAAAGACCTCTGGATTCTCAGTGACGATGGGATCAATATAATGGACATGCGATTTCAATCCTTCCGGGATGTAGCTATTCCCTTCAAAAACAATTTTATCAGATCATTTTTCAGGGACAAGGAAACCGGACATTTATATGTTGGCGCAATAGATTGTAAGGGGCTCTTTGACTGGGATGAAAAGAACAACAGGTGGAGTATTATTGCACCCTCTGGGGATCCCGGGGGAAAGGGTCTCAGTATTCTCACGATGTATAAAGATTCACGTTCCGTTCTTTGGCTTGGAACAGTGTCGGGGCTCTGGTTTCTTGACCCTTCAATCCGGAAACTGAGGATGTTCAGGACACCCGGTGGTAACACTTTGCCATTGAAAGACCCCCATTTATCCACCATCATGGAGGACGAGCGGTTCAATTTGTGGATAGGGACACGGAATGAAGGGGTCATCAGGATTGATTCCACCCGGTCCCGGATCACCCATTATCAGCATAATCCGCAGGATCCTTCAAGTATCATTGATGGTAGCCGGATCAGTTCCATCTGTTCTGATAAGTTTCATAATATCTGGATTGGTACCGATAATGGCATTAGCATTTATGATCCGGTTGAAAATCGTTTCCGCAATGACCTTATGGATTCGCTGCTGCAATTCGGTGTAACCAAACGATGGATCAATGGCATCGTGCGCGACACACTGGGCAGGATGTGGATGATTGTTGACGTCGCAGGGTTGCTTCGGGTTGATGTGTCGGAAAACAGACAATTCAGTTTTAAATTGTTTAACACTTCCAATGCATTGAATAACCCGTCAACGGGCAGGATGGCAATGGATGCAAGGGGTGGAATATGGACGATCAATTACGGGCTGTTTTACATCAATCCCTATGATGAATCGATCCACCTTTTCAATGAACACAATGGGCTTACCCGACCAATGGGTCTTGATGAAAGTCTTTACATAGATCCCGACGGAAATGTTTACGTTGGCGGCAAAGAGAGGTTTGAAGCAATAAACATCAGGGATCTCGATTTTACTCCTTTGACCATCAAATTGCTTCTTGAATCACTGGAGATCAACGGGAAGAATGTTTCGCTGGAAAAAAACAGTGATCCGGATCATCCACGCATCCTGAGCGCAGGCCAGAATAATTTGTTATTCCATTACACCGGCATCTGCTTCCAGGATGTGGAGCAGATGCTGTTCAGGTATAAAATGGAGGGATATGATAAAGATTGGATCATGGCAGGAACGGGAAGGGAAGCGCGTTACACCAACCTGCCCCCGGGGAAATACCGGTTTGTCTTCCAGGTGTCGAACCGGAGTATCTGGCTTGCACAGGAATCGTCGATGTGGCTCATTATCCGTCCTTTGTTCTGGAAAACATGGTGGTTCATCACAATGGTCATCCTTGTAACCGGGTTTATCCTCTTCAGTATTTACCGTTACAGAGTGAGGGAACTACTCCGGCTCGAACGGCTGAGAACCCGCATTGCAACCGATCTCCACGATGATATTGGATCCACCCTGAGCAGTATCTCCATCCTCAGCGATATCCTATTGCAACAGGTTGAAAATCCGAAATCGGCTAAAATGTTGGGAACCATTGGTACCAATGCTCATAAAATGCTGGAAAAGATCGATGATATCATCTGGGTCGTAAACCCGACAAACGATAAGTTCCAGAATCTTGGGTTACGTATCCGGGAATTCGCGATTCCTCTGTTTGAATCGAAAAATATCAGGCATGAGATCATCTTTGATAAACAGATGAACACCCTCCAACTTCCGATGGAAATCAGACGAAATATATACCTGATCGCCAAAGAGACAATCAACAATGCTATAAAATACTCCGAATGTAAATCGGTGAAAATTTTATTCCGGCAGCAGCATCACGGCTTCATCATGGAGATCAGTGATGACGGAAAAGGATTTAATCCGGATGTATTAACATCACGCAACGGTATTAAAAATATGAAACTGAGAACCGGTCAGATCCACTCGCAAATTGATATTAAATCAGCACTTGGAGAGGGAACTCAAATTACAGTTCGGGTGAATTTATAATCGTAACGCGTTACGCGTCACGCGTCACGATTTTCCGTCACGCGTCACGATTTATTAAACCATACAATTATCCGGTTGTGATCCGGATTTTATCGTTGTAATATTGCATATTGATACTCTTTTCTGAACGATGAACATCAAGGTTTCCATTTACGAAGACAACGACGACCTGCGCGAAAGCCTTTCATACCTGGTATTGGGAACGCGCACCCTTGAATTGATGGGCGCCTATCCTGATTGTTCACAGGTGATGGAAAACTGTGTCGTGGCCAAACCGGATGTCATCCTGATGGACATTGACATGCCGGGAATATCAGGCATTGAGGCCACTGCCATGATCAAAGCGACATTCCCGGAGATCAACATCATGATCCTCACCATTTTTGAAGATAAGAATAAAGTATTTGAAGCGCTTTGCGCCGGTGCTACCGGATATATGCTCAAGAAATCCTCTGCTGTGGAGATCATCGAGGCCATTGCCGAACTTCATAACGGAGGCTCCCCAATGACCGGGGAAATTGCCCGAAAAGTATTCGAATTTTTCGCCAATCCCGCCATTGCAAAAAGTAATGATTATGCCCTGTCGGCGAGGGAGTTCGATATCCTCAAATGCATTGTGGAAGGCGACAGCTACAAGATGATCGCCGATACCTGTTCCATCTCAATGGGTACCGTTCGGTTCCACATCAATAACATTTATAAAAAGCTCCACGTAAACTCCAAGTCAGAAGCTGTTATCAAAGCACTCAGGGAGCGGTTGGTGAAATAAAAGTGACAAGGTGACAGAGTGACAAAGTGACAAAGCAGAAAATCCAAGTCCTTTATCCGGTTGCAGCCCTTTTCCTTCCTTCCTAATTTTGACTAAACATTCATTAACTCACTTTGCCATGAAAAACCTCATCGCTGCTTTTTTGTTTTTTTCCCTTTTAGTTAATGCTGCGATCGCCCAGGTGGGCATTAATACCGATGGCACTTCACCCGATCCATCCGCCATGCTTGATGTGAAGAGCACTTCAAAAGGCATCCTGATCCTAAGAATGACCCAGTCCGAACGGGATGTCATCTCTACTCCTGCCAAAGGATTAATGATTTTTCAAACGGACAATACGCCCGGGTTTTATTATAATTCAGCCACGTCATCAAATTCCTGTCTGGACAATGGTTGGCGGCAGCGGCAGTGGCTGGAGCCTGACCGGCAATAGCGGCACCGATGCCGGTACAAGTTTTATCGGGACCACCGATATTATGCCCCTGACATTCAGGGTAAACAATCAGCAGGCTGGAAAAATTGATTATGCGTTATTCAACACATCGCTGGGTTATAAAGCGCTCTCTTCAACCACAACAGGACATTCAAATGTAGCATATGGGACAAATGCTTTGTTTCAAAATACCACCCGCAGCAACTTAGTAGCCATTGGCGATTCAGCGCTTTATAATAATGGATTGGGGGTTGTTTCAGCATGGGATGCAACTGGAAATACCGCTGTCGGGTCAAAAGCGCTTTTTGAAAATACCTCAGGATACGACAATACTGCCAATGGCTATGGTGCCCTTCATGCCAATTCAACAGGAATCGAAAACACAGTCACAGGAGTGAATGCCATGGTAAATAACACTACAGGCACCTCTGGCACTGCTATTGGCACTTATGCCCTCAGCAACAGTATCGGGGGTACCAACCTGACCGGTATCGGATGGAATGCCAATGTGGTTAATGGCTACATGGATGACGCCAATGCCATCGGGTTTAACGCGCTCGTCAATGCTAACGGCACCACAATGATAGGCGATATCTGGCAAAACCAAATTGGAGGATGGTGTGGATGGACCAACTATTCCGATGGAAGATTCAAGACCGATGTAAAAGAAGATGTGAAGGGGCTCGGGTTTATTTTAATGCTGCGTCCGGTGACCTACAACTTTGAGAACCGTAAACTTGAAGAGTACCTGATCAGCAATTTTTCCGATAGTGTAAAACAACGTTACCGGGATAGTAAACATCCGGGTTTCAATGCTTCACGGAAAACCGGGTTTGTTGCCCAGGAAGTGGAAACAACCGCCAAATTCGTAGGGTACGACTTCGATGGAGTACATGTACCTGCAAATGAAAATGACACTTACAGCCTCGCGTATGAAGCGTTTGTCGTACCGCTCGTAAAAGCCGTGCAGGAACAGCAGGAGATGATCGATGAGCTGAAAAAAGAGAATGCAGCACTCAAAGCCCGGATGGAGGCTCTTGAATCGAAGCTGAATGGAAAATAGAACTACAAATGCCGAGTTTTCTCCGAAAAACCTTCCAGGTTTGAATCAATACAGTAGGACTATATTATCTGTCTGTAATTATGTTTATTAGCAAAACCTGGAAGGTTTTACAGTAGTGTAAAACCCATACCTTTATCCGGTTGCCCATCCTTTTCATCCTCCCTAACTTTGACCCATGTTCAATACCCATATTATGAAAAAAACAGTTCTCCTTTCCGTACTATTTCTGTTCACAGGAATCGCATATGCCCAGATCACAAGAACAGTAGGAACCGGCGGGAATTATGCAACGCTTAAACTGGCGTTTGATTCCATCAATGCCGGAACCCTCACAGGAGATGTCACCCTGAATATTATTTCGGATATTACGGATAATAATTCTGCCGTCCTGTATGGTTCAGGAACGGGGGCTTCATCCTATACCTCCGTGCTGATCGAGCCAACCGGATTACCGCCAGACGGAAACTGGACATTGACGGCCAATATCAATCTGTCCATCATCGACCTTGACGGGGCCCAGAATGTGACCATCAACGGACAGCTTGATGGTGCGAGTTGGGAACAGAACCTTTATCTGGTCAATAATGGAGCGACTAACCAGGGAGAAGTCATCGTTTTCCGGGGAAATGCAATTTATAATACAGTCGAATATTGTCACCTTACCTGCAATAATTTAACCTCCAGCGGGGCTGTTAATTTCGCTTTAGGGTCATCGTCAACCCAGGGGAATAGCCATAACCTCATCGATCATTGTGACATATCCCGGACTTTGACGGGTGGAATGAACAATGGGATCACTTCCACAAGTAGCTGGAATACCAACAACGTCATCATGAGTTGTAAAATCTATGACTGGCGTGTGGTGGGTATCAATTTAAGCCCCAATTGCGGACGCGGATGGATCATCGGGGGATCAAGTGAATTGGGAGGAAATCATTTTTATCAGACATCCACTTTCTCTTCCCCCGGTGAGCATTACGCGATAAAAGTCACAGACAGCGACAGCGTTGCGATCACAGGCAATTACATCGGGGGTGGAAGCCCCTACTGTGGCATACCGGAATGGACCAATACCAACACTACGGATGCATCCTATGGGATCTACGTGTCGGGAACCTCCGGGGCCGACACCTTTTACATCAATTCAAACAGGATCCATAATATGGGTTTTTCGGGACCTGGATATACCGCTATCGAAGTTCATGGGACCAAGCTGTCCATCGGAAATTATGGCCCGAATCAAATTGGAGGAAATAGCTCCTACTCTGAAATTAAAATGAACGGAACAGGTTATCTGATGGGGATACATGCCTGGGCTGATGCCGGCGCTCCTGATTTCAACATCTCCAATAACGTGGTCCAGCAACTTAAGATCAATAATACATCCAATTCCCAACCCGTAACAGGAATTTCATTGTCAAGCAGCATGAACGGGACCCTGATGGCTATTGAAAACAATGTTGTCCAGGACATCCGTTCCAACGGAAATTCAACTGCATTAGCCGTGAGGGGCATTGGTGTCACTGCAAACTATTCAACATTCTCACTATCCGGAAATGTGATCAGCCGGCTGACCGAGTCAAACGGGGGAGGGAATGCTGCAAAGGTGAAAGGCATTACACTGGATGCAGATAATTCCAACATTACCCTTTCAAGAAATCAGATCACAGAGATGAGGAACAACTGTACAGGCTCCACAGGGAATGCGGAAATAGTCGGGATCCAGGTCTATTACCTGAATGGGAACATCACTGCCTCAAACAACATGATCTCCATTACGAATGACGAGAATACCAATGACATCAATATATACGGGATATGGGACCAGGGAATCTCAGGAACCGGGTTTGGAGTTCACCACTACTATTTCAATTCAATTTATATCGGCGGAATGACCATCGGATATGGGGCTGCTGCCTGCTACAGGCGTGATGCCGATCTGGCGTCAGTTCTTGTCAACAACGTTTTTTTCAATGACCGTTTCAGCATCGACCCGGCGAAAACCCTTGCCATGATCGTCAATTCCAATAACAGTACCTACATTTCGAGCAACCATAATGACTTGTTCACAAGAGATGCAGATTATGTATGTTCAGCAGACGGAGGATCGACAGCGCTTTCATTGGCAAGCTGGAAAACTGCTTTCACCCCGAACACGGACCTTGCTTCCCGGAACCTCTATCCAAAATTCACCTCCCACACCGATCTTCGCATCATCGGGAATGCTTACCTGGATAACATGGGAGATCCGTCGACCGGGATCTACGATGATATCGACTGGATCACACGAAGCGGCCTGACCCCTGATCCCGGCATCAGTGAATTCAGCTATAACTCATATACCGTGGGTACCGGCGGTGACTTTGTTTCCCTGAAACATGCATTTGACCGCATCAATGATGGTACGATAACAGGGAATATCCAGCTCGAGATCATCTCAGATATCTCTTTTTTCAATCATGATTCAGTTTGTGAACTTCATGCAAGCGGAACCGGAACTCCCGCTTCGGATTATTCCCAGGTTCTCATTCAGCCGGGAGGGACCCTTTTACCACCCACCACCTTATCCTGGAGGATGTACCTTGAACGGACAGGGCCGATAATCATCCTTGACGGCGCTGCCAATGTTACCTTCGACGGAAGGATCCAGGGGGCGACCACCGGACGAAACCTGGCACTGGAAAACCTAGGCGTTTATCATGACAATGGCGAAGTGGTCCGATTCCAGAACGGGGCAAATTCAAATACCATCAAAAATTGTGTTATCATAGCAGAGAACCAGGGAATCTTCGGGGCGATCCATTTCGGGAGTTCAGGCGCCAGTATTTCAGGGAACAGCTATAATACTATTGAAAACTGTGATATTAGTCCGGGAAGCGAGAAGTTGCGAAATGCTATTTATTGCGATTCCACCGAACACAACAATAACTGGAACATTATCAGGAATTGCAATATTTATAACTGGACGGATCATGGAATATTAATATCCCGGCCCATCTTACCGGGCGACGGCTGGGTTGAATACGGGAATGATTCATGGTGGATCACCGGGAACAGCTTTTATCGCAGCGATTCGGATATTCCTGACAGAGGAGTTGCTATCGAACTGCAAAAGGGGAATTCGCATCAGATCCTGAATAATTTTATCGGGGGTACCGAACCAGGGGCAAATGGGGCAAGTTCCAGCATCTCCTCTGGCATTACTGTGATGGGCACCTACTATAATTATCCCGGCCTGCCGGATTACATCGAGGGAAATATCATCAGAAGGATCCACTCCTCTGTCTTCAAAGGAATTTATGTTTTAGCCCAGAATGTGGATATAGGAAGTGTACAGGGGAATATAATTGGTGACAGCCTGCTGGCTGATGCAGTATGGTGCAATGGCCCCGGCACTTTTGGGATCTATATTCTGAATCACCTGGATAATGTCGCCAATATCCGGAATAATATGGTCGCCAACATGGTGGACTCGGCATGGAGTGATGGGGACGCCCTTGTCGGGATCGGTACGATCCGCAATGGAACCGCCTCCTTTATCGGGTGCAACGGCGAAATATCAAACAACCGGATCTTTGCCCTCAAGGACATGTGTGCCACAACTATATATAATGGCACCTATCTGCCGGCACATCCCAAAGTCTTCGGAATAATAGCCAAAGGAAAGAACCTCACAGTGAGGAACAATAAGATATATGATTTGAGGGTTGAGCTTTCACTGTGGCCTGAAGTAAATGATACAGTCGTCGGGATCGCGACAGAATCGCACCCCGGTAGTTATTATGACAGTTGCATGATCTACAACAATATGATTTCACTTGGTTCCCATTCATCCAATTGTTTAATGGAATCGCACATTGGTTTATTGGAAACCTCTATAGGACAGGGGCATAATTACTACTATTACAATTCTGTGTACATCAATGGAGCCTGTGTTGGCAATGAGAATTCAACCTTTTGCTTTTTAAAGAAGAGTTATGCGGGTAGCTTTACAGCGAATATCTATAATAATTTATTTATCAACAGTCGGGTTTCGATTTATACGGGTTGGGGCAGAGGGAACTATGCCATCGGTTCCGGTGATAATGCCGGTGTGTACAGCAATCATAATGACCTTTATTCAGGTACCCCTGCCTATCTGGGTACAGTTCATGCCGGCCAATACCCGCTCAGCTTTGAGGGTTGGCAATCTGCATTTTTGCACCCGGTGGATCAACTTTCAGTCTCCATCCTTCCTTCCTTTGTATCCACTGCAAACGACCTGCGTTGTACCGGGCCTGAAGATCTGGATAACCTGGGTATCTGTATTGACGGGATCCATGATGACATTCTTGGAAATGTGAGGCAAAATCCACCCGATATGGGGATCAATGAATTTGATGTAAAAATTTATAAGACATGGCTGGGCTTGTTTCCTTACTGGGATACTCCCTTAAACTGGTCACCTGCGGGTCTGCCAACGGCTTCGGATAATGTAAGACTTACTCCCGGGATTAATTACAATCCCACGATCCGCAACCCGGGCGCAATATGCAAGGATCTGCTGATTGAACCGGATGTTCACCTTTCCACAAACCCCGGTACATCGCTCGATATCATGGGAGTTTTCGTTCTGGTAAAATACTGCCCGTGAATCCAGTGAACAGAGAAAAACGAATAGTTATTTCCCGAATGCCTTAAACAACTGTCCAAAGAGGTTTAGCGCATTGGCCACAACCTGTTCATTTTCCACGGGGATCTTCAGGTATGTTTTGCAGGAGGCAGATTTTTACCACCCCAACCTCTCTCTTCTCTGCTTATCTTTCTCTAACTTTTTTTTCCATTCTTCTATCTCTTTCTTTTGCTTTTCAAGGGAATGTGCCTTGATCTCCTCCACGTTAATGTCCTGGGTTTCCACAATGTTGTTCACAGGTTCCCATTCGCCGCCATGCCAGATTTGCAGATCCGGATTGAGGATGTATGTCCCGCGGTCAATGCGCAAAAAGAGTTTTTTATTGTAGGGATTGTTGCTGCCGGTTTCGTTCCTGGCAAGCACTGCCAGCCAATACTCCCGTTTTTTACGGAAAACCGGCAGTACGGTTTCCGGGAAATATTGAAGGTTCACGAGCAGATCGTCGGTTTTAATCCCAAGTGATTGAAAATAACGTTTGGTTTGTTGGATGGCGGATTGAATAGCAATAAAGAGATGTACCATCAGGAACTCGATCTTGTGCGGATCAATCTTGATCAGAGAGCCTCCAACCTGGATCTTTAGCGAATCGGTTAGTAAGAGCGGATAGATTTTTCCCAACTTGCTTTTTGCATATTCGGGCATCAAAAATGCCTGTCGTAGTGCAATCTGAACGGGTGTTTTATGAAAAGTATCGGCAAGTTCAGGATTTGCGCCATTTTCAAGCAGGGCTACCGTAATCTTGACAGCTCCTGAAAATACGGCTGCAAGCAGTGGAGTGAAATTATGGACATCGCGGTAATCGATGCCATACCGGTTCACCTCCTGAACAATCATCTTCAGGTTATCTTCCTTGTAATAGTGATAATATTTGCGAAATATGGAACCGCGCTCTGTCTCGTAATTTTCGGCACGTCGGTATTTCAGTCCGGCAAGTTTTTCAAGGATCAGCGACTGGTTATGGATCAATGCAAAATCGAAAAGCCGGTCCTTTGACTTCTTATTAAAGTTCTCCGGATCAAGCGCCTCTTTTTTAACGGCCAGATAACGCTCATAAGTCATCGGTTCCCAGTTGGGCGTTGAGGTGATCAGGATATTTTTACGGATTGCTTCGGCCTGTTCAGTCTTCCCCTGCATATCCAGCCGCCGGGCTTCCCTCTTCCAGTCATCTGACGAGGATACTTCCTCCCTGATGATCCTTTCCTTTGAATCCTCCTGGATACCCAATAACCTGATCAGCTTATGCCCGCGGGTCTGCTCCACGATATAAACATTCTTCACGGCACGGGTGATGGCAACATAGAGGGAGTTGATATAGAACTTATAAACATCAAGCGATTTATCGGATTTGTCCCTCCCCCGCGCATATACCAGACTGTCACCGGTCAGCGCTTCCTGTGTCACCCCATCGCAAACATTGTTGTATTCAGAGGCATTGTCGGAAATGAAGTTGTAAAGGATGATATTTTCATATTCAAGTCCCTTGGATTCCTGAACCGAGAAAAGCAGGGGTGAGGGAAACAGGGAACGAGCTTTTGACTTATCTTCATTACGCAGTACCAATACGGCATAGTTGACCGACATACGTGTTTTCCTTGCAAGGTCTGAAACTGTTTTTCCCTTCTCCTCCAGAAAAACCATTTCCCCTTCCGTTTGAGAGACAGTTGAAACGAGATAGTTGCTCTCCTTATCCAGAGAACCGAAACGGGCATTCTTGATCTTCAGCAGGCGGTTAGCGAGGCTTGAGATAGCAGGACTGTTACGATAATTGGCATGAAGGATCCTGATCTCATTTCCCTTTACCTCTTGCTGATAAAACATACTTTTGAGATGCGACCAGGAGAAGAAATTGGGATGGACCACCTGGTTGGCATCGCCGCAAAGGATGAAATTCAACGACTTTTTCAGGGATTTCAGGATCAGGTACAACTGGATATTTGTGAAATCCTGTACCTCGTCCACTACAATGTAATCGTAGAAGGGCTGGCAAACCTGCAACAGGTGATGGGAATAGATATTGATGTCGTAGGAGTGGTTTTCTTTCAGGAAGAGCAGGTACTTTTCAAAAAGGTTGTAAACTCTTTCACGTTCTTCTGCCAGAAAAATAGATTGTTTGACACCCAGCCCAAGGTAATCCTCCCGTGTAAGATATTCCTTCGAGATATCCAGTCCGGTGATAACCCCCCGGAACTCCTCAAATACCGAATGGGCATCAGTGAGGCGGGTAGCCTGCCTGTATCCCAGAAACCACACATAAAAGACCCTGAAATCCACCTCTTTCCCTTCCGGGATCCGGATCGATTCAACAAATTCTTTATAGGAAAGTAAATCCACCTCCTGATGTTCATTGTCATAATGGTTGGCATAGTACCATCGGGATGAATTTTCGGCGAGATATGCGGAGAGTGTCACATAAAGCACCCGGCCGGGAAGGGTTTTGATCCGTTCGAGGGTCAGGGCTGTTTTACCGCTTCCTGCCGAACCAATAACAATCTGTGGCAAGGGAAAGTTAAGTATCTCCTCCTGTTGATCATCAAAGGAAAGGATCTTATCCAGCAGGTGGAATTTAGGAAAGCGCCTGTTGACATAAGTCAGGGAGACCTGATCGGCGGCAGGCAGTTCGCGGGCGTTTTGCAACGGTAGAAGTTTCGATTCGTCAATTTCAGCCCCGCGCAGGAATCGGGATTTACTGTAATCGTGATGTAAGATGATCTCCAGTAACAGTAGAAAGGTTTGGCCGTCGTACCTGGCGAACCGGAATAGCAGACGGTTTTCATGATCCAGCCGTGCCCGGTAAAACAGGGTTCCGGCCATTTTCTTCACCTCCGCTGCTGCAAAGTTGCCGGCTGCAAGTTCTTCGACCGTTTTATCAAATTGCTTCCGGAGTTTTCCAGGGTTAAGGTCGTTTATAAAAAGTATTTCGTGCATGGTGGATTATGACGCTTCAAAAATAGAGAAATATTGGAAACCATTCAGTCATGGTTTTTTTCTTGGATAAAATCCGAAATCAATATTTTGCATTTTACCCTTTTACCATTTGATCAGTGTTCCGGGAATAATTCAATTATCACATCGTTTAACGGCATTACCCAAACACCGTTTTTGAGTGGGTATTTGTCCACGACCGGTGCAACAATGATGGCATGATCAATTTCTAGTTCTTCAACCGCTGAATAAAACCCACGGCCGACGATGGGAACAGAAGAAGCTTTACATTCAATCGCAATTATTTTTCCTTTTTTTTCCAGCACCAGGTCAATTTCAGCGCCTGCCGGTGTGCGGTAGAACCCATAGTCGCCTTCCCATCCGGCCAATAATTGCTCAATTACCATTGTTTCCCAGGAGGGTCCGAAAACAGGATGCCCCAACAGGTCTTCAATGCTCCTTATGTTCAGCAATGCATGAAGTATTCCGGTATCCCGAAGATAGACCTTGGGCGTTTTAACAACTCTTTTACCGGTATTTGCATCGAATGGCTGAAGGATCCGCAACATATAGGTGTCTCTTAACAAATCAAGGTAAATCCTTACTGAAGTATGGCTGACACCAAGAGATTGGCCCAACCTGGATAAATTACTGAGCTGACCCTGTTGATGGGCACACATCATCCAGAGTTTCCGCATGGTCTCGGGGGGATAGCCAAACCCAAGAAGAGCCAGATCCTGCTCAAGGAAAGCGCTTATAAAACTTCGCCTCCACTGAAAACTTATTTCATCATCCACTGCCAGAAAACTGCGCGGGAAACCACCCCGCAACTGAAATCCGAAAAGTGATTCTTTTTTTGTTTCTATAAACTGGAATGGTGTGAGTTCCTGGTATACCAACCTTCCGGCCAGCGATTCTGAACTTTGATGTATCAATTCCCGTGAAGCGGATCCAAGAATCAGGAACTGTCCATTGCTGTTGTTGGCATCGATCACCGAACGTAAAATTTGAAAAAGTTCCGGAATACGCTGAATTTCATCCAAACAGATCAATTTTCCTGCATGAAGATGAAAAAAAAGTCCGGGATCTCTCAGTTTCATCCGGTCCTCAGGATTTTCCAAATCCAGAAATATTGCTCCCGGATAATCTTTTAAAAGATGCCTCGCCAGTGTCGACTTGCCACATTGACGAGGACCAAGGATGGCAACTGCCGGAAAATTCTCAAGATATTTTTTTATCCTTGCTGATTCAATCCGCTGAATATATTGCATAGATTTTTTTTGCAAAGATACGTTTTAACAAAGCAATTTGCAAGTTTAACATTCAGATTGTGCTATTGTTTTTTTTATTTTGCCATTTTCCATATTACTATTTTAGATTTGTCTTTTCTCTAACTATTAACCAAATCCTATCGGTAACCAAATAAATCATACCGGTTGCTAATTCCTGCTTGAAATTTCTTGTGTCACATTCAATATTTTGTACCTTTGGTTATAACTCCACGCAGATCAATGGCAAAACAACCAATTATAAAAATCCAATATGCAACGCTCCATCCAACACCTTATCGAAGACCTCGAAGAAGCCGCAAACAACCCGCCGGCCTCACCATTTATTGAACCGCCTCCACATCTTGACGACAACCCGATAGCGGCAGAACTGGCGCTGGTTCCGTTTAAACCCATTTCAGAATGGACAGGAATTGACGAAAATATTTTTCCGGAAATGTACCTGCTATCTGCCGATGATATGACCCGGATCAATAAGGCCATACTCAACTTGCTGGAAAGTATCGGGGTTGAAATTGTTGACATCCCCGATAATTTTCCCCCCGAACTACTTTATGATGTACTCCGCAGTAATTGGGACGAACCGGTTCAATATTTACCTTCTTCGGGTTATGACCTGGAACTATGTACCGGAGATCCTGAAACTTGTCCGTATGGCGAATCATGCAGTTGCAGCACATTTGATGACCTGTTCGATGAAGAAGAACCCCCCGGAGTCAACCCAACAAATTACGAAGAAACAGAACTCCCGTTTTAAGCTTTGAGGTTACTCCGGTTGATGGTAACGATAGGCAGGCAGTAGGCAGAGATAATACGGAAAAACACGAATAAAAAATGTAGCGTATTATAAATTATGCAGGAGAAACATTATCTTTGTCATGCATAATTATAAAAAAATTGCATGTTCATCAACAGGGATAAGGAAATAGCAAGGCTTCATCAGGCCCTGGCAAATGAAAAAGCCCAATTGATTATTGTTTATGGCCGGCGACGCTGTGGTAAATCCACTCTTTTACGTTCGGTATTGCCGAAAAATGCAATCTATTTTTCAGCCGACCTTAGAGAAACATCACTGCAAATAGGGGCATTGGCAAAACAGATCGACACTTTACTACCTGGCTTTAGCAAGCCCATTTATCCGGATTGGGAAACCATCCTGAAAAGTCTCAATCTTGCTCTTAAAGCCCGGACGACACTTTGCCTTGATGAATTTCCTTATCTGGTGAAAAATAATCCCGAACTACCTTCAGTAATTCAAAAAATCATTGATGAACAGGGACATGACAACTTCAACCTGATCTTATGCGGTTCTTCACAACAGATGATGTATGGTTTGGCGCTCGAAGGCGCATCCCCGCTATATGGCAGAAGCGATGAAATCATTCGCATCAAACCTATGGCAGTTAATCATTTGCGTGAATACCTCAACATCTCTTCCTTAGAGACTATTAAGGAATTTGGCGTTTGGGGAGGTGTACCACGTTACTGGGAAATACGTAAACAAAGTAATAACTTTGAAGAAGCTATCAGGTATCATGTACTCGACCAATATGGGATATTGTATGAAGAACCGGAGAGGCTTTTTTCGGACGAGATGCGAACATCCGTTCAGGCCTTTTCTGTATTAAGCTTAATTGGTGCAGGATGTCATAGGATTTCTGAAATTGCCGGAAGACTGGGAAAACCTACAACACAATTGTCACGTTTGCTGGGATTTCTGACCGACCTTGGGTATATCAGGCGCGAAATCCCATTCGGTGAATCAGTCAGGTCAACAAAGAAAAGTCTGTATAAAATCGAGGATCCTTTTTTACATTTCTATTTTACATTTCTCGTTCCCAACAAAAGCAAGCTCGAATTTGGACTGATTGATCAGGTTCTTATGGATATCAGCAGGAATTACGATAAATATTTATCCGGATTATGGGAAGAGTTGTGCAGAAGTGCGGTTCCTTATTTAGAGTGTCAAGGCAACCGGTTTAACCCGGCTTCACGATGGTGGGGAAATGGCATTGATGGAAAAACCATGGAAATTGATATGATTGCTGAATCAACAGATAAACGCATCTTATTGGTTGGAGAAGTCAAATGGTCCGACAAAGTATCATTCAACGAAATAAAAAAGTTGCTGGATCGAAAATGTGCTAACCTTCCTATTATCGGAAATAAACGGTTTGTTAAAGCTATTTTTTTAAAAGAAAAACCAACAATAACCCTTCCTGAAGTTTTTGTTTTCGTGCCAGATGACATTTTAAGTGTAATGTTATAGTAGATGAGTTGGGTAATTTATCAAATAAAAACTACTATCAGCTAAGTGTAAAAATACACTAAGGTTTGTGAATTTCTTAAAAATTGTTAATTTCACGGCAATGAATAACAAATAGTTATATCTTTGTATTAAATCAGTCTAAATAAAAATAGAATACATCATCCTGTTTTCTGAAATATAAGCACCCAATGAAAAAAGTGCTATTTCTCATCATCGTCATTGCAGTCATATCGAGTCAATCATTTGGTCAAAACCAGAGACAAAAGGAAATTGACTCCCTCGGCTTCGTTTTAAAAACCGCAAAAGCAGACACAACCAAAGGAAAAACGCTGAATGCGCTTCCTTTCGAATTAATATTTACCGGATTAGGCATCCTCTTGCTGGTCGGTGGATTATTGAGCAGGTTACGATATATAAGGAGGACGACAGCCATCATTCAAAAAGAAAAAGAGCGTTCAGAGGCTCTGCTGCTCAATATCCTTCCTGCAGAGATCGCAAGGGAACTCAAAGAAAAAGGGAAAGCCGACGCAAAGGATTTCGAGGAAGTCAGTGTCCTCTTTGCCGATTTCGAGGATTTCACAGTCACCTCTGAAAAACTGTCGGCTCAGGAACTGGTTGCTGAGATCCACGCATGTTTCGAAGCTTTTGATGGAATCATCGGCAAGTATGGTATAGAGAAGATCAAAACCATAGGGGATGCTTATATGGCAGCAGGCGGGTTACCCATACATTTTCCGGATTCGGTAAAAAACACGGTTAAAGCTGGTCTGGAAATGCAGGAGTTCATGATCATGCGAAAGCAGAAACGGGAAACACAAGGTTTTCTCGCTTTTGATATGAGACTTGGCATTCATACGGGTCCCCTGGTTGCAGGAATAGTAGGGGTGAAAAAATTTCAGTATGATATATGGGGCGATACGGTAAATGTTGCTGCCCGGATGGAAGACAATGGAGAGATCAGGAAGGTCAACATTTCACAGTCCACCTTTGAATTCATTAAAGAGGATCCTTGGTTTTATTTTGAATATCGCGGTAAAATCGAGGCGAAGCACAAAGGCGAACTTGATATGTATTTTGTTGCAATCCCAAACCATTCAGTTATATAATGGCAGGAGTGTTATACCATTTTGCTATCTTTGTTACGGAGATAAAATCCAAAACAAACCCTGAATCTCATGCCAGACCCTGCTGACTTATTATTTTCTGATGTACAGCCTAAGCTTCTTAACGAATACGAAAAATTAACCTCCCGTCATTATAAGATACTGGCCATGAGCTGGGCGGGATGGGTATTTGATTTCTATGACCTGATCCTCTTTACTTTTTTGCTGATCCCCATCTCCGTCGAGTATCATTTTACAGATCTGCAGATGTCGTATGTGCTTGGGGCCAGCCTGGCTGCAACAGCAATAGGAGGGGTGATCTTCGGGATACTTTCTGATCGTTACGGCCGCCGGCCTATACTGCAATGGACCATCCTGACCTATTCCATCGGTTCCTTTCTATCTGGACTATCCGGCAGTTTCTGGATGCTGATGATCTTCCGGATACTTACCGGGTTGGGTGTCGGAGGAGAATGGGGTACCGGTCAGACCTATATCGGTGAAACATTTCCTGCAAAGGTCCGCGGGCGCTATTGCGCCATGATGCAAACCGGCGCACCTATTGGAATTGCCCTTGCTTCGGTCGTGGGTGGACTGATCTCACCAATCATAGGCTGGAGAGCCTGTTTCTTTGTCTCTATTCTTCCTGCCATCCTGGTGCTGTTTATCAGAGGGTATTTACCTGAATCCGATCTCTGGTTACGCCGGAAAAAGGTTATTAAATCAGGCATTGAAACAATCATGGGAAATGTAACCACTGGTATTCAGCAAATTCGGCTGCTCTTTTCAACAGCCAACCGGAAATATTTTATCCTCGGACTGGTTTTGGCGATCTTCGACATGTCAGCATACTGGCTGACTTACTCCTGGATGCCGGGTTATCTTCATAGCGAACGACACTTTACACTTACCAAATCGGCCATCTGGATCCTGGTAACGCAAACAGGCGGATTTCTCGGTTACCTGATTTTCGGAGTGGTGGCAGACAAATTTGGAAGACGGCCGGCCTACAGTATTTATTCGGTTATCATGGCGCTGGGATTGGTCATGGTGACCATTTTCTGGGATTACATTGTGATATACCCCTTCATCATCCTTGCATTTATGTTCATGGTAGGATTTGGTACAGGAATGTTTGGCGGGTTCGGCTCCTTGTTTTCAGAGCTGTTCCCGACCTCCATCCGCAGCACAGCCATGGGATCTGCATTCAATCTTGCACGCGGTATCCAGTTTTTTACCCCGGTTGTTATTTCCATAATTGCAGTGCGTTTTGGCCTGGGTGGAGGGATCTCGCTGGCAGCTTTATTTGCACTGCTAACCGGAGCCTGGATCTGGACCTTCCCGGAAACCAGGGAAAAAAAGTTGTACCCGGGGGATTAATAGGCAACTTAGAAACATTGAAAAAGAAAACCAGATGGAACTGAAAGAATCTTACGATTATATCATCATTGGTTCCGGGTTTGGAGGCTCTGTTTCTGCGTTGCGGTTGGCAGAAAAGGGATACTCTGTTCTGATTATTGAAAAAGGAAAGAAATACAGTTGTACCGATTTTCCGGAAACAAACTGGAATGTCCGCAAATGGTTCTGGGTACCGCGAATAAAATTATTTGGTATTCAAAAATTGACTTTTTTCCGTCATATCACCATTCTCAGCGGTATTGGTGTTGGTGGTGGTTCATTGGTGTATGCAAATACATTACCAAAGCCCAAATCCGCTTTTTTCAATCAGGGTTCATGGGCCGGTTTGGAAAACTGGGAATCAGAATTGGCTCCTTTTTATGAAACAGCCTCTAAAATGCTGGGAGCGGCTGAAAACCCGCTTCTGGCGGAAAGTGACCTGGCGCTGCAAAAACTGGCGCAACAGATCAACAGATCCGGTTGCTTCGCCCCAACAACAGCAGGGGTGTTCTTCGGAGAACCTGATAAAACGGTAAAAGATCCTTATTTTAACGGGAAAGGCCCGGAAAGGAAAGGCTGTATCCATTGTGGTGCCTGCATGACAGGCTGCCGGCAGAATGCGAAAAACTCTCTCGATAAAAACTATCTTTACCTGGCGCAGGATCTCGGTGTGGAAATTCTTCCTGAACATGAAGTTACTGAGGTAAAACCGATTGGAGAGCGGGGAGAGAAAGGGTACGCGGTTACATTCAGACAATCAACAAAATATTTTTCCCGTAAGAACAAAATAACCTCAAATGGAGTCATATTCTCGGGAGGTGTCCTGGGAACAGTTCCGTTGCTCTTAAAACTCAGAAAATCGACATTGCCCTTTCTGAGCCCGCGTGTCGGAGATATGATCCGGTCGAACAATGAAGCGTTGATCGTAAATACAACGATTAATAAGAATCCGGAACTGCATAAAGGGCTTGCCATCGGTTCAATCCTTGAACTTGACGAGAACAGTCACCTGGAACCGGTCAGGTATGGTGAAGGTTCAGGTTTCTGGCGAATTACCATGATGCCCATGGTAAGTGAACCGAATTTCTTCAAACGCATCATAAAGCTGATCATTTTGCTTTTTAAATATCCAATTACATGGTTAAAGATTTTATTTGTCAGGGATTATGCCAAAAGCTCTTCCATCTTATTATTCATGCAGCACCTTGAAAGTACCCTGAAATTAAGGAGAGGGGTTTTCGGTACCAATACAAGGGTCGAAAAAGGGAAAGCCCCCACGCCATTTATCCCGGAAGCGCACTCTATAGCACAGGCCTATTCAAAAATTATCAATGGAAAGCCACAGGTTATCATGACAGAGACCATTACAGGGATCCCTTCGACAGCGCATATACTGGGAGGGTCCTGCATGGGGAAAACAAAGGAAGATGGCGTGATCGACAGTAACAATCACGTTTTCGGCTACGAAAACATGTATGTCTTCGACGGCTCTGTGATCTCAGCAAATCCCGGGGTGAACCCGGCGCTGACAATTACGGCAATTTCCGAAAGAGGGATTAGTAAAATTCAAAGTGCAAAAAGCAAAATGCAAAATTAGAATAATGAATTACCTTAAATTTGATTTTTGCATTTTGCTTTTTGATTTTTGTATTTACTTCCCAACTCCCATCTCATCCAGTAAAAACCCGGCTTTTCCTACTTTCTCTGTAATAAACAGCACATAATGAATATCCACATTAATGCAACGCTGGAGGGAATAATCATACTGCCAGTCGCTGATCATGGATTCATAATTTCCATCGAATGCCACGCCACAGATCTCTCCTTTTGCATTTAGCACCGGGCTTCCGCTGTTGCCGCCGGTTATATCGCACTGGTTCAGCCAGGCTACCGGAACATCTTTCATTGCCGGATTCTCCCATCTGCCGAAATCCTTTTTGTTATAAAGATCAACAAGTTTGGCAGGAGCATCAAAAGGTTCAATGCCTGTGTTCTTTTCAACCACACCTTCCAGGCTGGTGAAGGGATAATACCACACTGCGTCGGCGGGACGGTAACCCTTGACCTTTCCCCAGGTAAACCGTTTGGTTCCATTCGCGTCGGGATACATTCCGGTGCCTTTCCATTCATATAAACCATCGAGATATACTTTTCTCAATTCCGTAACATTATTGCCAAATCTCTGTGTGGTTTTCTGGATATCAATGGCCATCGGATCAATACTGTAAGCCAGATTGATAAAGGGATCATTCAGCGCCTGGAGTTCCTTTGTAGATTTTTTAAAGAGGGTCTTCGTAAAATTCAGGTCCAACAGTTTTGACGACTTAAATGTTTCATCCGTAAATTGTTCTATACTTTTCGAATTGTTATTGAAAACATAATCCAGTCCTGTGATCCGCTGGTTCTGGGGTAAATTCTTAGCTAATTTCAGTACGCGAATCATCAGGGCTTTATCCACAGGTTCGAAATAATTGGCATAGGTGTACTCCAGTCCTTCAATCGTTTGGTTTACTCTTTCTTCGTTAAAACCAGGATCCCTTTCACTTTCAGGTTTATCCCTTTCCTGGGCAAAAAATATTATTTGTTGGGCAACAGTCAATGGAGTACCCGCCAATCCCTGGAATATGCCGAAAACATTATCCCTTTCCCTGGTGGTTTCAAGAACTGTATATTCTGCCTTTTCCTTTTCCAGGATATCGGCATATTTTGTTTTGGACTCAGGCTTGCTGTTCGCCCACTTTACAAATTCTTTCTCAAATTCCAGTTTCTTTTCATAGAAATGGGTTTTCTTCATCCCATCGACTTTTCCCTGGTAATTTTTCATGACATTGGCCAGGCCTTTCTTCAGGTTTGCCACCTTCAACTGGCCTTCATGGTTGTCTTTGGTAAGTTGATCACAGAGGTCGATGATCTCCTGAAAATTCTTGATTGAAAAGGGATAATTGTAATGCTCATTCCAATAGACCGAGGTAGATGAACGATAGCGGGTGGTCTGACCAGGATATCCAATGATGAAATTGAAATCCCCGTCCTTCAGGAAATCCTTTGCAATCTTGAGCCATACTTTCGGGTGATAAGGCACGTTATCAGAAGCGTATTCCTTCCCGGTCCCGTCAGGTGCACAATACACCCTCAGAAAGGAGAAGTCGCCGGTATGCCTCGGCCACATCCAGTTGTCGGTCTCTCCGCCGTAGTTTCCAATGGAACTTGGCGGGGCATAAACGATACGTATATCCTTGAAAACCTTATGAACGAAAAGGATATACTGTTTTCCGTTATACATCTGAGCCACAGAAGCATCAATGTCTTTTTTATCACCTTTGATGGCATCCGTCATTTTAGCGATCTTTTCATTGATCTTTTTACTCTTTTCTGTTGGATCAGTGAGACCTTTTGCAGCCTCCAGCACCTCCATAGTGACATCTCTCATATCAGTGAGAAGCCTGGCGCGGTATCCCGGAGCCTTGATCTCATCGCTGCGTTTGGTTGCAAGAAAACCATTGATCAGGTAATCGCTGCTGACGCTCGAAGCTCTCTGGAGAGCGCCAAACGCCACATGATGATTGGTGATGAGCAACCCATCCGCGGAAACAAAGGATGCTGTCCCTCCCCCCAATTGCACAATGGCATCAGAAATGGATGGTTTATCCTTGCTATATACATCACTGACCGCTACCTGCAATCCTTTCTTGCTAAGATCAAGCTGGTTGATCTGTGAAAGTAGCCACATCCCCTCCTGAGCATGCAACTGCAGAATAAACCCAAATACTAATAAAATTACGAATGTTGATTTTTTCATACTTCCCTCCATGATTGGTTTATTTGTTTGTTTAAGACCATTTTTATAGGATGCTATTTCCTTTAAAAAGTTACAAAATACAAATCAAATTGTTGAAGAATTATTTTATTCTTCCTTGAACTGACTTATTCAAGGTTTTATGTTTTTGGAACGTTATAAAAATAAGACAGGCATCAGAATTATTAAAATCCTTTCGCTGAGACCGGTATTTTTTCCGGTATATTCTAGATAATAATCTGTTAAGGATATGTTTATTAGGCTTCTTGAATGTTGTTTTATAGACTTGACCTGATCTTTTTCACCATTTACAGAATATTTTCAGCTATGATTTTTAAAGGAATTATCTTTGAAACAGGATTATCTTAAAACAATAATGGGCTCTGTTAAAATAGTTTGAAATGAGAATCATAGTGTTGATTTTTTTTATAGCGGCCTTAAATTTTCTTTCTGTACAGAAAATTGATTTACCGCCTTATTTTCAGGAAATGACCAATCCTGAAATGGTATATATCCGGGGTGGAAAATTCAAAATGGGATCTGATCTGGGAGTAAAAGATGAACAACCGGTTCATGATGTTTTTTTAAGTGATTTCTACATAGGTAAATTTGAAGTTACCCAGGAACAGTGGAAATTCCGGTAATTCAACTCATCCTGCAGGCAGGAAAAAGCCAAATGAATTAGGGATTTATGACATGACAGGGAACGTTTTTGAATGGTGTTCTGACTGGTATTCTCCAACCTGGTACCAGATATCTGAGAAAGAAAATCCAACGGGACCACCAAGTGGGACATCGCGTGTAATGCGCGGTGGAAGCTGGTTTCAGGATCATACGGGGTTGCGGGTTACAGAACGTGCATATGGAAATCCAACCTTCAGGTATGGGTATGTCGGATTCCGGTTATGTCGTTTTTAGACCTGGATGGTGAACTTCAGAAAAGAAGAAAATGAAAGACAGGAAAAAAGTGAAAGGTCAGATGCAGAATTCTATGCAAAAACATGCATTGTGGTGGAGGAATGCAATGAGACCCAATTCTGGTGTGACTATTTACATTTTAACGGTGAATCGAATGAAAAACGGCGTAAATTGCCATTCTGAATTGTCAAAGCCGCCATTTCAGCTATCCTTAACTCTATTAACACACTCAATAACATAGTGTTACACTTAATTCCCTAGCATGAAAACAAGAACCAGATCCCTTATCAGCTCATTGGTCATCATGAGTTTTTTATTTTTGTTAAACACCGGCTGCAAGAAGAAAGACAGCAAAAATACCGCCACGGGTAAAGATGTTTACACGATCGCGGTAATTTCCGACATTCACTACATGGATCCGTCATTGTGGTGCGACACCAGTACCGCGTTTAAAATATTTGTCACATTTGACCAGCGGCTGCCCGCCGAAAGCGATGCGATCATGAGAGAGGTCGTACAGGAACTGATCAATGCAAAACCAAAACCCGACCTTGTCCTGATACCGGGCGATCTGTCGTTCGACGGTGAATTGGTCAGCCACAATAAGGTTGCCGTGTATCTTTCAGAATTGACCAGTGCAGGCATCAAAGTCAGGGTGATCGATGGGAACCACGATATAAACTTCAGATATGCAGTCAGTTATCTCGGTTACGACACCGTACCTGTGGCAAATATTCTGCCGTCTGACTTTAAAAGAATTTATACAGACTTTGGTTACAGCGATGCCATCTCTCTCGACCCTGCTTCGCTCAGTTATGTTTCGGAACCGCTGCCGGGACTCTGGCTGCTTTCGATCGACGCCTGCATATACGATAAAGACCTTGCGTATGCTACTACGGGGGGCGGAAACATACGGCAGGCAACCATGACCTGGGCGCTGGCGCGCCTGGCTGAAGCGGCAGCCAAAGGCAAAACAGTGTTCGGCATGATGCATCACGCGCTGGTCAATCATTTTACTGACCAGGATTTATTATACCAATATAATGTTGTTCAACGCTCAACAACGGTATCAGACTCGCTCATGAACGGAGGATTAAAGTTGATGTTCACCGGCCATGGTCATTCAACCGACATCGTGAAAAAGACATCAGGAAACAAATTTTTGTACGATATTGAAACCAGCTCTACCGTTGCTTATCCATGTACTTACCGGATGATCACCTATATTAAAGATTCTGCACTGATCATTTCAACCATTCCCATCACCCATATCGATTTTCCAATACCTGCAGGACTAACATTCCAGGCCTACGCAGAGCAAAGGATCCAGTGTGCCGTGGATACAGATAACGCCTACTTTTATACTAAACCGCCTTATAACTATAAACCAGATACCGCATGGCGACTTGCCCGGAGGATGGCGCGTGCATTGATGGCTCAAATGGCCGGTGATGAACAAATCTTATCAACCTCCGAGTATGACTCGATCGAACCAACCATAAACTTGTTAGGCGCAGGTTTTTTACCGATCCGCACCAATTGGCTCAATTTGTGGAACGACCTGGAGCCCGCCGACAATTCGCTGGTGATCTTCCTGAAGTCGGGTGCCTCCTATAAAAAATAGGTGAGATAATACCTAAACCCTCGCTCCATCAATGCCCGCAGGATCTGCAAGTATTGATGGCAGCAAAGAAGTTGGCAATTATAGCTGCTATTTTTCATTACTGTTACAAAAGGCCTAATCAAAAAGGAAACTATTTTGGATCAGAAATGAGATCTTTATTGAAACTTTTTGTATCCTTGCAAATGGGAACGTTTGTTTTTTGCTTTACAAACTCAAAGATATTAAATATCAATGACTGAACAAGTTTCTACTCCTTTTTGTGAATAATTCATGTTAATTGGTAAAAATTTTGTATTCTGAAATTTACACGTATGAAGAAAACCTTACTTTACTCATTACTTCTGGTGCTTTTTGTTTTTATTAACAACGGGTGTAAAAAAAATAATAATATTAATATCACACCGGGGTCAAAGTTTATAACAACCGTGGATAGAACTCTTGTACAAGATGCCATTCCATCTACCCATGATACCATTACTGATCCTGAACATTTTGCAAAAAATGGTTATGGCACGTGGCATTATGGACCAGGAGTTCCAATACAAAGACGAACGGATCTTATGCCATCCGGATATGACCCTTTACCTGTTACAAATGGCATTAATCTTCTACGTTTTTTTACGATTACAGACATTCATCTTACAGATAAAGAATCGCCCGTTCAAGGTATGTACTTTGCTCGTGAAGTCGGACAGGGCGGAATTGGTATGTTAGCGCCCCTTATGTGTTATACTACTCAGGTTTTCAACGCTGCGGTAAACACCATTAATGATATTCATAATGTTGATCCGTTTGATTTAGGATTGGCTATAGGGGATGAGGGAAATAGCTCCGGGCAGTATATTGAATTGCGATGGTTCATTGACATCATGGACGGGCAACTGATAACCCCAAGTTCAGGTACCCAACCCGCCGGAGTAAATGTTCCGTACCAGCAGCCGTTTCAGGCTGTAGGACTCAATAAAGCTATTCCCTGGTATGCTGCCGTTGGAAATCATGATCATTTTTGGGAAGGTTCAAAACGTGTGACCGATAAAATAAGGCATGCATTGTTGGGTGATTCAATTATTCGGGTTGGAGATATTATAAACGACCCAAACGCAATGAATGAAAATACTATTTCTGTCGGCACCTATGATTGTAGTGGTCCATATCCAAAAGTGATTGGTTGTGGACTGGTTGCAGATTTGGGGCCAATTCCGACTGTATCTCCCGATCCAAACCGTCGTGCTCTTTCATTAACGGATTGGGTTAATGAATTTAGTCATACCACTTCGAGTCCGGTAGGTCATGGATTTATCGAAAGTGATCCTGCAAATGTATTCGGTGCATGTTACTCTTTTATTCCAAAAGCAAATTTACCATTAAAAATTATTGTGCTTGATGATACTCAGAATCCTGATGAAGCTCCATATCAGGAAGGTGTGTATGGACATGGTGAATTAGACGGTGGCAGGTACGAGTGGCTTATCGCTCAGCTTCGCGCTGGTCAGAATGCAAATCAGCTAATGATTATTTCAGCACATGTTCCAATCGGTGTAGTTAGTTCAGTTAACCCTTTTGCCTGGGAACCTACTCCTTCATATCAAAGTGAGGCATCACTGATAGATACGCTTAAATCATACTCAAATCTTATTCTCTGGGTAGCAGGACATCGTCATCTTAACAATATTACTGCACTTTCATCCAATACTCCAGGTCATCCTGAAAATGGATTCTGGGAAGTTGAAACAAAATCTATAAGAGAATTTCCAGAGCAATTCCGAACATTTGATATCGTAAGAAATAGTGATAACTCAATCTCTATAATCGCTATCGATGTGGATGCAAATATACCAGAGGGCTCACAGGCTGCGATTGGACGATCATATGCCATTGCTTCGAACCAGATTTATGGATTGGTTGGTCAGCCATTAGAAACCGGTTCAGTTTCCTATAATGCCGAATTGATGAAACAATTAAGTCCGGCGATGAAAGAAACGATTAAAAATTACGTTCCAGTAAAATGACGAATTTTTTATTGATTTGAATCAACGGAAAGGTCTTCGAGTTCCACGAGGTTTATTTTATGGCCAAAAAGTACTTCCCGTTGCCCTTTCACGATGATGTCGGTGTGCTGTTCATAAATTGAAAACAGTTTTTCTTCACTGGGAACTTTTTCCCCTTGAATTTCCTAACGATAGGCAACATCATATACCTGAACCATCAGTCTAAGCAATTTAGCAAGTTCTTCCTGGATGCCCCAGGCGCTCCAATCGGGCTTTTCGAATTTCAGAAGTAAATCGTTGAATATTCTCATGGATTCATTTTAGATTTGTAACCTTTATCTCCTCCTCTGTTAATCCGTATAGTTGGTAAACCATTTTGTTGATCTTATCGTCGCAGTAGTCAATCCGGGCTTTTATCTGCTCTTTCTGATCAGGAAGAGTAGCGGATTGCAGGTCTTTGTTTAATTGCAAAATATGGTCAACATTGGATATTATCGAATTGTAGATGGATTTTTCGGAATCGTTTGCCTGATCGATCTGTTTTATTGGAATTATTTCAAGATACTGCCTGATAAATCTTAAATAACCACCCCGGATTGAACTGCTTAGCTTGGAATAGAATAAATGAACGAGTTTTGAATTCAAAACGGCCAATAAATATTTATCATCCACAGGAATAATATAGGCTGTATTAACACAAAAATACCGATTCTTATCATATGTGGCCTCCATTTTCAATGCGATATCAGGTAAAAGAATTTTCGGTTTCTCGAATTCTTCATAGTAATCACAAGTTCTCAGTTCCCACCAATAATCTCCCTGATCAAATCTTTTCTTTGCTTTGGTTTCATATTGGACCAGATGATTTGCAATAGCATGATAATTATCCTGTAACCACCTCCATGGATAACCCTTATTGTTTCTTTGTTCATTGGTAAAACCCTTTGGAAAAAAGATCAGGTATTTATCGCTTTTGAGAGGAAAGTAACGCTTAATGTCCCTTCCGGCAAGAAAGGGTTTGATCACCCCGGCGCTCCGTGGATCTTCCCGGATGAGCCGCTCTTTGGTTGCTTCGTCAATGACATAAGCTTCATTCAACCCGGTTTTTATTCCATAGTATATCTTCCCTTTCACATATTCTCCAAGCGGGATGCCGGCGTTCTTTATTTTTAAAAGCAGTTGCTGTTCGGTTTCATTTCCGAGATTCCAACCTGAATCATCAAGCGATGACTGGTCGATCATCGTATGGTTGCCGGCCACATATTTATCCAGGGAATCAAATTGCAGGGTCTTTATGACGGTCAAACGGATCTGCTTTTCAACATCGCCATTTCCACAGATTAAGATACAGGGATATGTGGTCGCACCTTTGAAAATCTGCAGGTCACCGAAATCGATGATCTCCCTGATGTTCCTTGTTTTGATCCATTTTCTCAGGGGTTCGCCATAGTTTGCACGCATCCATTTATTGGCAACAATGAATCCGAAAAGACCTTTCTCCTTTAACAGGCCGATGCCACGTTCAATGAAATAGCTATATAAATCGGCCATTCCGTGATATACCTTGTATTTTTGCTGAAAGTATTCTTTCTGGTCGCCCAGCATCTCCTGCCTCACATAAGGCGGATTTCCGATCACCACATCAAAACCGCCACCTGCAAACACTGAAGGAAAGGATCTCTCCCAACTGAATGGTTTGATCTTTTTCTGCTGGCCCAGGTCAAGTTCCTGATCATAGAAATCGAGGTCGATGAGACTATTGCCGCTTTTGATGTTATCGTCGAGGCTGGGAAGTACCCGCTCATTCCATAGAGTGAACTGTTGCTTAATGGATGCCTGTGTTTCACCCTCCATACATTTGAGCAGAAGGCTGAGCTTGGTCACTTCAACTGCGTTTACATCAATGTCAACACCGAAAATATGGGTTGTCAGAATACGTTTTTTTTCAGCGGTCGACAGATTCCCTTCCGGCGTCAGGGGTTGTTCTTTTTTCCCCCGTGAAGGAAGCGTATAATCAATGTACCATGATCTGTAAAAATCAAGCAAATACCGGTAGGCGCCAAGGAGAAAACTGCCGCTTCCGCAAGCCGGATCCACAATACGTATCGTTGCAATTTCCACCGGTGATTTCCCGTCGATCAACCGTCCGACGGTATTCTTAACAATATAATCCACGATATACTGTGGAGTATAATAAACGCCGCCGGCCTTGCGAACTTCTGGTTTCTCTTCAACCTTCACCCGGTGACTGCCGGTTATATGGATCTGTTTCCCAAGAAACTGTTCGTAGGCAGAACCGAGGATTTCAACCGGCAAAACAGAAAATTCATAAGGGCAGGAGGGATAATAAAGTTCATTGATAATACCTTTTACCACCTTTGCATCCAATTGCAGAAAAGGTGTGATTGTATCTTTCTTAAAATCAAACAGTCCTGAATTGTACTTTTCATCTGCACGATTGAAAAGCGCCAACAGGTTGGCATATGCCTCGCCCTGACCTGTGGCGAGACTCAGGTTACCGTAAGGCTCAATATTGCGGTCCTCGGCAATACGCAGAAATATCAGGCGATCGAGAATGCATTGTACGGCAAAGTTCAACTCCTCTTCAAGGATGTTGTTGTTCGCCTTGCTGATGCCTGCGGCCAGCGTTTTGCGCCAATCGTCGAGTGAAAGAAGGAACTCCTTATCCACAGTTGCCGTTCCTTTTTTAGCTGTATCGCTCTGAACGAATTTGTCAAAACTCCCTTTTAAAACCTTCTCCTTGCTGAAAGTATCCCAGATAAAATCAAATTCAGCAAGGTATTCTTTCCAGGTGAGGTAACGGATGCGGCAAACAGCGGGATTGTCATTTGGAGAAGGTTTTCTGGTACAGTCGTAAATTGAAAATTCTTCAAAATCGGTAATAATAGAGATTGGAAGTTTGGCGCTCCAACCATACCGCCTTATCTGGTATGCAGGGAGAATGTCGTTCTTTATATCGATTTGCGGCTTTTTAGCCTCCACGAAAAAGAGCCGTTTTCCCCCTGGAAGTTTAAAGGAATAATCGGGAGCTTTTGTTGCGCCGCAGACGTTGACTTTATCCTCATGGATCACCTCCCTGTATGCCTCCGCATACCCCTGTGAATTATCCATATCCCATCCGAGAGCCCTGAAAAAAGGATCGATAAAATCCCGCCGGGTCAAGGTTTCATTATAGTTATCAGACTTGTAGGAAGAAAATTGTTCTTCAAACCGGATGACAAGTGATTTTATCTGTTCGAAGGCGGTTTCTTTGGAGATCATCCGGCAAAAGTGTAGGTAATTGACAAATGTAGGCAAAACTAAAAAAGCAAAATGGCAAAATCTAAAATCTAAAATTATTTTGCCATTTTGGATTTTACCATTTTAGAATTCAAATCTGTCCATTTGAAAAAAATCCTTCATGATTGTATGACCTTTTGCCCTCTTCCCTGATTAATGACAAAAACCAGCATATGGAAAATCAGGAGGAAGAAAATTTCAATAAAAGCATGCGCGAAAGAACTATGAAAATGGCAATCAATATTCATGGCTTATTTCAATCAAAAAAAATAATCCAGATCAACCGCCCGATGATCCATCAGCTCATCAGGAGTTCCTCGTCGGTGGCAGCGAATTGCAGGGCAGCAACAAGAGCAAGGTCAGATGCAGAATTCTATGCAAAAATATGCATTGTGGTGGAGGAATGTGATGAGACCCAATTCTGGTGTGACTATTTAATACGGATCGGGATTTTATCAGCATTAGAAACAATTGAATTACGAGACGAGGTGGATCAATTAACTAAAATCTTTACGACTATAAAGAAGAAAATGAAAGACAGGACAAAAGTGAAAGGTCAAATCTAAAATTGCAAAATGGCAAAATCTAAAATTTAAAATTATTTTGCCATTTTAGATTTTACCATTTTAGATTTGGTATCAACTTGTATCTCCGGTATGAATCGAACGTATATTAAATATCCGAACTTTCAATGAACTTCCACTCTATGCGGGCAGAAGGATTAAGATTTGTTACAATTATGGAGAATTCTTCAAAACTATTTACTATCCGTACTTTGAAATCAATGTTTGAATTTACTAATTTTACTTTCCCATGCAGTTTTTCACCCTTTTATGTGCAGGTATAGGGGTTTATATCCTGGGAATAACAAATGAATTTTAGGACAACAAAAGGAATAGGGAGAATTAACGATTTCATTGTTACGTTTTTATAAAGATAATACAATCAAGAATAAAATGAGTTACGGGGGATATGTAAAATGTAATTGTTACGAAGAAGGAAAAACTTCGGAGCCTCCTTTTAAAGAGTTCGTTCGTATCATCCCGGATTATGGCCCGGCGTTGAAATATCCTGAACATATCAAAAATACTTCAAGAATGAACACGAAATTCATGGATTGGAGGAGTTCGGCATGTCCTCATAGCGATTTCAACTATGCATCAATCAGGTTCAATGATTTTCCTGGATTTGAATCGGTTTATGAATATATTGCAGAAAAAAAATACGATGAGGATTTTGAATGTGTAAATCTATTTCCAATACTATATCAATATCTTCCCGATGGTTATGAAGATAAAATACCCATTATCGATGTCCTTCCATTTATGAATGAATTGCTCGCATTTCAAGAGATAACGGAAAAACGGAAATTTGTGGTTTTTAATGGGATGAATCCGGATAAAATTATTGCGGTAACGAATTATGGATACCCCAGGGTTATCGCTTATGACGCTAAATACGCTGGTGGGATTGATGATAATGGATTTTTTATCACAAAAGCATTTCACGGACATATTGATAGAAACTATGAAATGAATATAGTTTTCCGGTCTTCATTTTTCAGCCAATCCACTCATTTGGTGTATGGATTTGTTATTACCGACATTTCGACAGGAAAGGAATTTATCACTTCATTTCATATCCTTCAACAAATTATGGAAGGGAATATCCCGGATATAAAAAAGAAGTTGATATTCAGGGTTTCCATCGAAGAAATCCCAATAACCCGCCTATGCCGTGATTTCATTGATTCACTGATAAAATTATGCGCTGCCTCTCTTGAAACAGGGAATCCGGTGGTATGGTATTGAATTATTTAATGACATAAAAATAGTTTTAACTTTGTTATGAATCATGTAGATAACGATTGAAACTATTAATCAATATTAAAGGTATAAAGGCAATGATTGGACAAAATGAAGAGTTGACGAAGGGTATTTTACCATTTTACCATCTTCTTACTGTTGAATTTTATATCAAGGAACATGGTCATGCCAAAGCTACAATTGTAATGGGTTCAAATTATTGTTTTATCAATCCGGATGAGATCAGGGCATTATTGACTGAAAAGACCAGGGTTACTTTCAACGATGAATTAAAGGGTGCAATTCTTCTGAAAATGATATTGCTTTCAAGATGGATGCAAAGAAGAACCTTTACTGGGCTGCTCTCACTGATTTTGATAAAAAATATGATAACATAAGCCGATTGAAAACAGCCATTGAAAACAATAATGTCACTGGTGGTTTTTCCACATATTCAGATAAACAATTTGGGGAATTGGATTACTTCGGATTTTACAGGTTTGCAAGTGAATTTTATGGAAAGCCTGTTGATGGTTATCGAAATCTGACAGAATTCAGCGGTGGCCCGGCTAATGTTGCAGACATCAAAATAGTTGACCCGGATAAAATTCCCAGATTCCCTGATCTTGACTTTTCAAAGACAATGTTCATTCAACCGGTTCTTTACTTTCCCTGTGATTATTTCAAGAGTGATGAAGATGAGCAGAACGGTTGGATTGAAGTAAGGATTTCCGATGATATTGAAGGTACTGATTCGACAGCAAAAGTTCCTATCCAATGAAAATAGTGTGCCTTCATGGTTCTCGAATCTATAATCTGGCATTTCATTCGTCATTCGTCATTCGCATATTCGTCATTTACCTTACATTACAGATCTTCAATAATCAAAAATGGGAACACGATTTTGCCATTTCGCATTTTGCTATTTTACCATTTTGGATTTTATCATTTTGCATTTGCAAAAAGTTGTATCTTTGCCCCAATGGCAATGGAGTCTGCCCTTAACAATGCCAAATGACTGATGACTCCTTACAATCCAGGTCAGTCATGCATGCATTATGTCCGCTAAACCATCCTTTTTAGTCTCCTGATAAATGAAAAAGTACACTATCTGCAAACCATATCCGTTCTATAAAGGCAATTAGAATTTTGTCGATAGGATTTTATAAAAGATTAAAAAATTAGTAATGTAAAACCAATAATACCACAACATTATGAAAATAAAGAAAATTTTGGCATCTGAGATCCTTGATTCCCGTGGGAATCCAACCGTTGAGGCTTTCCTTGAACTGGAAAACGGAATCACAGGACATGCAATGGTGCCAAGTGGGGCATCGACCGGTGAACGGGAGGCTTGTGAACTCAGGGACAAAGACATGACGCGGTATGAAGGTAAAGGTGTGTTAAAGGCTGTCGCTAATGTCAATTACGCCATCGCAAATGAAATTCAAGGCAGGACATTTGAGAACCAGCGTGAACTTGATTTTTTCCTGATCGATTTAGATGGTACTCCAAACAAATCGAAACTGGGGGCGAATGCCATTTTGTCGGTTTCCATGGCGTTCGCGCGCGCTGAAGCGAAAGCGATAGGGATTCCCTTGTACCGGTATCTGGGTGGGGACAATGCCTATCTTTTACCGGTACCTTGTATGAATGTAATTAACGGTGGTGCCCATGCAGATAATAATGTGGATTTCCAGGAGTTCATGATCGCACCGCATAATGCACCTTCATTTGCTGAATCCATCCGGATGGGTATTGAAGTATTTCATGCCCTGAAAACCGTGCTGAAACTTAAACCGTATAACACAGGTGTCGGTGATGAAGGAGGTTTTGCTCCCAACCTGAAATCGAATGAGGAAGCCGTGGAAGTAATTCTTGAAGCCATTGTCAAGGCCGGCTACAGACCAGAAACAGATGTAAGCATTTGTCTTGATCCGGCAACCAGTGAGATGTGGGAAAACGGCAAGTACAATTTCTCTAAAAGTAACGGAGATCCCAAATCAAGCGATCAGATGATCAAACTCTGGGAATCATGGGTAAGTCAGTATCCGATTGTATTGCTTGAAGACGGGCTGGCTGAGAATGACTGGCAAGGTTGGCAAAACCTTACACAGGCTTTGGGAAAGAAAATTGAAATTGTAGGAGACGATCTTTTTTGTACAAATAAAAAGATATTGGCGGAGGGAATTTCAAAAGGTGTAGCCAATTCTGTGCTGATTAAATTAAACCAGATCGGTACGGTGACCGAAACCCTTGAAACCATCGAGCTTGCATATAAAAACGGTTATAATGCATTTGTATCGCATCGCAGTGGTGAAACGCCTGATAGTTTTATTGCAGACCTGACCGTTGCCGTAAATGCAGGTCATTTAAAAACCGGTAGCGGTTGCCGGGGCGAAAGGATTGAAAAGTTCAATCAACTGATGCGGATCGAGAGAGAACTTGGTGCTAAATCGAAATTTGCCGGAATAAAAGCCTTTAAGAACAGATAAGGCTTTGGAAAAATGCTTATCTTCGTGACATGAGTGAGAAAATGAAACCGGTCTTTAACAAGCGCATTTTCTGGGATGTTAATTTTGAAAAACTGGACTATGACCTCAGGGCCAATTTCATTATTGAACGGGTATTTGAGCGGGGCGATGTGGACGATATCCGCCAGTGCCGGAGGTATTATGGTGATGAGAAGGTGACATACGCTTTGCTGAAAGCAAAATTTTTGCCATTACATACCATTTATTTTGCCAGCGCAATATTAGATAAACCTGTGAATGAATTCAGATGTTACACACTGAGACAGTTGAATCCGGGACTTTTTCCTTACTGAAGAGGTTGATGACCCTATCATCGCTTCAATTATTCTCTCTTGTGGGAGGGACCGCCTTATCACTTCGATACGGACACCGCAGTTCCATTGATTTGGATTTGTTCTTTCATGAAAAATTTAATCATCAACCGGTTATTGATGAACTGGAATCAGTGTTTGGGAATGAGTTTGTTTATAAACAACAACATACACAATTTGGGATTTTCTGTTTCATTGAAAATATAAAAGTCGATTTTGTTCACTTCCCTCATCTTCCAATAAGATCAATAGAAACGATTGAGGAAATCAGATTTTACAGCGATGCCGATATTGCTGCCATGAAGATTCAGGCAATTCTAGGAAGGGCAAAGAAAAAGGACTTCTGGGATTTGTTTGAATTATTTCAAAATTATTCCCTTCAACAGATCATGGACTGGCATATGGAGAAATACCCGAGTCAAATGTTAGCGATCAGTATTCCGCATGCTCTTACATACTTTATTGATGCTGAGGAAACCGAGGACCCTGTTAGTTATAAAAACCAGACGTGGACGGGTGTAAAGAAAGGGATCATGAAAGTTGTCAGGGATTATCTGAAATAAGAGGGGACCGTCAGGTATTAGCCCAGTTTATAGTTTCCAGTTTCCAGTTCCCAGTTTGCAGTTCCCGGTTTGCAGTTCCCGGTTTCTCATTAACTTTTCCAGATAACTTTTTCAAGATTGTATATTTAATAAAAACTCTTACCGAAACTGCAAACTGGAAACCGGGAACTGCAAACTATTTTTTCTTATTTTCCGCACAATACCTTACCCGACTCTTTTCTATTTGGATTTTTTGCAACTCTCTAACCATTTTTAAGATGTTTTCCGGGGTTTTCTGCCACAGAAACCCTAAAGTCCTGAAATATCAATTTCATTCCTTTGTTTTCCTGAAGTACTTTCGTTGAAATTTAAGCCGAAAAAACATGAAAAAAGCAATTTACCTTTTTTTTAGTATTGATCCATACAGGGATCACGGCATTTTTCCAGTGGGTAATTCAACCTTTGGGAACAACCGTGCAACTCCATTCTGTGTATTTCCCCGGATTGAAAAACAGAGGGCAACTGCCTTAAAAATCTATCCTGATACGGCTGAAGCATCTAGAACTAATTGAATGTAGAGACAATCTCAAAAAAGAAAATAAGTAGTTAAATCAATTTCACCATTAAAATAAGTAAATGGTCACTTAAAATTAAAACCATGAAAACGGCCCAAATCTTTCAAAAGCTCTGTCTGACCTTTTTCTTAATTGCGATCTGTTCTTTTTTGACATTCGGGCAGAAGAGAATTGATACGCTGGCAAAATTTCATGATACGGCCTCTTTTGTCGTTGTCAAATTCAAGGAAGGTTCCACCTATTTCGGGAAACTTAAGGAAAACAAAAATGACACACTGACTTTGATCATGGAAGACCTGGGATCCGTTAAAATCCCATATGACAGGATAAAAAAGGTTGAAACGGTGGAATACATGGTTATGAAAAAAGGGAAGTACTGGTTTCCTACGCCGCTGCCCGGAAGGTATTTGTTTGCACCCTCAGCATTCACCTTGAATCCCGGCGAGGGGTATTACCAGAACACGATGCTTGCGCTGAATTCTGTTAATGTAGGAGTGACGAAATGGTTTTCAATAGGGGGAGGCCTGGAATTCTTTTCAACGATCGGTTCGATTACTGCCGGGGAATTCAAGCCCACATTTTATGTTTCTCCCAAGGTGGGGTTTAAAATAGCTGAAAACCTGAGAGCCGGTTGTGGAGTGATCTATGCACAGTTCCTGGGCAACGACTTCCAGGCCGGAATTCTTTATGGTGTTGTGACCTATGGTAATCCGGATTATAACGCGACTGCAGGCGTAGGATGGGGTTTTTCAAAGACTAATTCGTCCTCTTTTACATTTGGGAAAAATCCGATGATAACGGTATGCGGTACTGCAAGGGTTGCCCGCAAAATCGCACTTGTTACGGAAAATTGGATTATTACATACAAGGATAATTCAATGTTGACCTGTTACCCTGTTTATTCCTATGGCGTTCGCTTCTTTGGGGAAACTGTGAGTTTTGACCTTGCGTTTATCAACAATAAGGATATCTCAGGCATCCTCTTCATCGGGATACCCTTTTTATCCTGTACGGTTAAGTTTTAATAATGGTAAATCGATCCACGTGATTATTGAGCTATTTAACTTTACAAGAATACCCAATTACATTTCTAAAGTATTATATGACGGTTAATTATTAGGAAAAATAGTATGAAAGAATTTGATATTTCACTGGAATGTCCATTGCGGCTTTCTGCGGAAAAGCCAAAGACGATTGGTCAGATCCTTTATGATGACATGCCCGGGAGGGATGAAAAGGATCTGGTTATCCTGAGTCATGTGGAGAAGAAATACACGGAAGTAAGTCTGCGAAGGTTAAGGTTTATCGTTTCAAAACTATTGGAAGATTTCACCCGTCACAGGATTGCCTCCGGGGATACTGTTCTATTATTGAACTTCCCCGGATGCAATGAGATGTATACCGCATTGTTTTTCCTTGCATTGGCAACGAAAGGGTGCAGGGTTTTCCTTCCCATGTTTTCGGAAACGGTCGAATTCAGCCGCTGGCTGGAAGTTGCCAACGTAAAACATATTATCATGCCGGAAGGAGAGGTGATGAGTCTTGAGGGACATGATAAGGAAAAGGATTCGGTAAAAGCCATCCGCAGGATTGCAGAAATGGAAAAAATCCCTGTCCTGGATATGCTTTCCGGTTTCAGTTTCCTGGAAAATAGTGAAACAGAAACGATCCCGGATCAACCCTTTTCCGGGGAAGTTATCAACTCGCTACAACAGGTTCAACCTGAAGATGAAGCGCTGATCATCACCACCTCCGGTACCTCCGGCCATTCAAAACTGGTGGTCTATACCCATGAATCCTATTGGTTCAATTGCATGGCATGGCAGCAGGCAGGGTTTTATGATAAAGAGTCGCTGGGCGGAACAGGATTCACCCCGATGTTTACCCATACCATGGGGATCCGGGCTTTTATCAATGCTTTATGGACGGGATCACCGGTTTGTCTCATCATTACAGAATGGTTTACACGTAAACCGGAAACGGTCCGTTATCTATTGTTGAAAATGAAACCGGCCCACATCACCGGGGGACCTGCCGTTTATAATGCATTCCTTGAGCTTTACCGCCTTTATCCTGAACTTAAATCCTCGTTGACCCCTCATTTTAAAACATTGGTTTCAAGTGGAGCCGGCTATAATCCGGTCACCGCGCAGGAAGTTCTTGATGCAACCGGGCTGGTGCTTCACAATGCATACGGGACTACTGAAACACAACAGGCGTTTTCCACTTTACTGAGTGAACAGAGTATTTTTAGCCACGGGTTGTTGCCACTTGGCAATCCATTGCCGGGAGTTTCTGTCGGACTTATCCGTTCAGATACAGGACAAGAGTGTTATCATCTTTATGTGCGTTCTGTATTTGGTCACAAATACTGCATCGGGGAGGACGAGGCACAGGAATATTTCGACACCGGTGACCTTGTCACACTTACAGAAGATCAAAGTCTCCTTTATATTGGAAGGGCCAGCAGGGATTATTTCAAGGATAATTTCGGAGTTAAAATTCCTGTCCCGGCACTCAGGGATTATTATGGCGGGTTGATGAACCAGATCCTTCATGCAGAGTTTTTCCCGATGTTCAACTTTCCCGGGTTATCTGCCCTCCTGTTTATTGAAGAACCATGCCAGCCGGAAGGGATCATCACCCAACCTGCAGTTTTGAAAAAATATGCCGGTAGTATTGAAGGAATAAATAACCGGTTGAAGAGCAGGATTGAACCCTTTGAATTTTACCACAGGCACATCTGCAGAATTGCTGTCATTAACCAACCTCCCCCCTGTACAAGAAAAGGGACCATCTCATCAAAAGAGATCAATTTAGCCTATGGAGAATTGATAGAACGTTTACAGGACTCCAGAAAAGATTCTGCAGGAATTGAAATTACCGAAAGTCATTATCTGTCGACCGACAAATATTCACGGTACATCAGCCCGCAGATCGGAACCATGCTCTCCGCTTTAAAAATGAACCTGGTCTTTCATGCTGGAAAGAAAGATTCAATCTACACTTTTATCCATGGAAAAGAAACGGAAATACTGGATCTTGCCGGCGGATACGGGACAAACCTGGTTGGCCATTCCAATCCCCGGATCACTGAAGCCATCACCTCGTTTCTGGCATCCGGGAGAATCTCACTGAACAACCAGTTGAGTATTCCCTATTATACCGGGTTGCTTGCGGAAAAGCTCAGCCTGATGGTCGGACAGGATACGGGAAGAAGTTTCAAGGTTTTGTTTGGCAACAGTGGTTCAGAAGCTGTGGAGATGGCACTTCATCATGCTTTGTTTGAATGGAAAAACCGGATCGGAAAGCTGCGTGATTTCCAGTTGCAGATGTATGGGAGTCTCACATATATTGATGTGGCAGGAATATGGAGGAAGAATGAAGAAATTATCCGGCAGGCTCCGGTCCGGCTGATCGCACTTGCCGATGCGTTTCATGGACATACAACGGGTGCGCGCAGCGGGTTGGGGAATCAGAAGAAGAGAACCTGCTTTTCTAATCTTCCGAAGGTGGAAGCTGTTTTTGTGAATGATCGAAGGGCAGACTGGCAGAAACAGATAAAAGATATCCTGGACGAATCCTTTGTTCAACTGGAGAAGGTGGTCCAGACCAACGGGCATGCCGTAATTGAATCTTTCAAGGTCAGTTCGGTCATTGCTGCCATTGCAGAACCCGTTATCGGTGAAGGCGGGGTGAGAAAAGTGAACCCGGAAGTATTGTCAAAGCTTGCAGAGTATGAATTTCCGCTGATCGCTGATGAGATCCAGTGCGGATTGGGACGTACCGGGCACTTTCCTGCTTTTCGTAAAGCGGATTATTATCTTTTTGGCAAGGCACTGGGAGGAGGTGTTGAGAAAATATCGGCTGTATTGATCGACAGTCAGCGGTTTCGATTTGATTTCAGTGAAAATTATGTCAGCACATTCGGAAATGGCGAAATGGCTGCACTGGCTGCCCTGAAAACATTGGAGATCATTGAAGAAGAAAGAGTAGCAGAAAGGGCATCCCGGATCGGAAAATTCCTCTTACAGGAATTAGCCGGATTACGGGATAAATATCCCTCGGTGATCAGCGATGTTAAAGGAGAAGGGGTTATGCTGGGGGTATCTTTCAATCCTGAATGTGGTTCAGAAAATGTCGTTCTCAGAGCCCTGTTTAACACTGAAAAAGCCGGTTATCTCCTCTCTGCGTGGTTTTTTCATAAGCATCATATAAGGTTATTCCCTACTCTCTCAGCACCCGCAACCCTCCGGGTCGAACCTTCAGCCTGGTTTACAGAGGGTGAGGCAAACCGTTTTTACAATGCATTGGAGGATCTTTGCATGATCCTCCGGGAAAAGAGACTTTATGATCTTTTTTCTTTCCTGATGGATGACGACCCGTTTGATGATCACAAAGGAGCCTTACCCAAGATCGGACACTACAAGACAATTCTCGAAGAACCTGCAGCAGGAGCAAAGAAAGTGGCATTTATTGCCCATTTTGTCAATCCGGTCAATGAACTCCGCATGCTCGAACCGGATCTTTGCCGGGCATCGGATACCGGTCTGCGCATTCTTTTCAACCGCATGCAGGTATTAATGGAGATGAAACCTTTCAGGCTGATCGCGAACAACCTTTTCAATGGAAGGATCCATTTTTCTTTTTATGTCCTGCCTGTTGATTCTGCCGAACTCGAACATCTTCACAAAAGCGGGAAGACCCGGAGGGTCATCTCAAAGATCCAGGAAACGGTGAACCTGGCTGCGAAGGACGGGGCTTCTGTAATAAGCCTTGGTGGGTACACATCTATCCTGACCTGTAACGGAATGTCACTGGCCGAACCTGCCGGTTGCCGCATTATCACCGGAAACACCCTTACGGCAGCTTCAGGGTTGATGAATCTCCGGAAATTCCTGTTTGCAACCCCTGGATTTAAAAAGCCTGCCCGGATTGCAGTCGTCGGGGCAACCGGTAACATCGGCCAGGTAATTGCAGAAATGATCAGCACACAGGAGGATATTTGCTCCGGTTTACTGCTTGTAGCACGTTCTGCAAAACGCCTGACTGCAATCGGCAAGGAACTTGAAGCAAGAAAGTCAACCGGGATAAGGATCGAAACCAGTACTGCATTATCCGGGTTAAAGTCAGCCGACATCCTTATCATATGTGCAAACACCAACGATCCCCTGATCTACCCGCATCACATCTCAAAAGATAAACCGGTACTTATTTCCGACCTTTCCGTTCCCTCTGCACTGGCAAAAGAAACGGAATCGATGCCCAATGTGATCAGTATGCCATTTGCGGCATACGTCTGCCTGCCGGCTGATCCTGATGCCGTGATCAGTTCCTACTCACCGGCCGGAACTGTTTTCTGTTGTGCCGCAGAAGCGATGCTGCTGGGACTGGAATCCTGCCCATTCCCCCTGAAAGGGCATCTGCTCCCGGAATCCTTGAAGAAATTGTCGGAAATGGCGGAAAAATATGGGTTATTCAATACGCAGGGGAGCATTAAAAGTTATAAAGTCACCACCTGAAGAATACTATGATACCACTCTACAATTTTGGTTTATCGCAGGAAGATCCACTTACGGAAATCAAGGGACTGGAACTCACGGATGGCGATTCACTCCTTTGTATTGCAGGCGGCGGTGAGGTTCCGCTCAGCGTCGCTGCGTTGAAAAATGTTTCCGTTGTGGCAGTGGATGTTTCAGAGAACCAGCTTCGTTTATGCAGGATCAAGCTACAGGCGGCAATCCGTCTTGAATCTCCGGATGCAGCAGGATTCCTTGGGTACATTAATGAACAGGGTATCGACCGGGAAAAAATTTTCACCAGGGAGATCGCCCCCTTTTTGAAGAAAGAAGATATTTATTTCTGGCAAAAAAACTTCATTAGCATAAAGACAGGTGTAATCCATGCAGGGAAATTTGAGCGGTTTATTAACAAGGCCTCCTTCCCCGCACTTTTAGTTATAGGGAAGAAAAATTTTTACCGGTTATTTGAGTGCAACTCGACAAAAGAACAGGAAGAGGTCTTTGACCGGCTGTTCGCACGGATACTTCTGAAAACGATCTTTAAAACAGCATTTCATCCCCGCATTTATAAAAACAGGGGAATTGTTGCAGCGGGTATGCAGCATCATGAAAAAGGCAATATCGGGAATTTCTTTTTCAACCGGTTTCGCAGTTTCTGTTGCAGTACACCAGCCCGGGGAAATTTTTTACTTCAGTATGTTTTTTTCAGGCAATCCTTGTTTCCCGGTGCATTGCCTGAGTACCTGAAAAAAGAAAACCGTGAAGCCTTTTTACGCAATTATCATCAAATTTCTTTTGTTTCATCAGCGATGGAACAGTTTATTGCCCAGGCAAAGCCCGGACAATTCAACAAGATCGAATTATCCAACATCGGCGACTGGATGGCAAAGGATTCAATAGCCGGACTGTTCCGGCATATCCAGCGGAACACCCAACCGGGCGACCGTATATTGATGCGGTATATATACCTTGAACATCCTGTTAAGGAATCGGCGCCATTTTTACAACCTGATCACAAATTGGGAGAGGAACTTATTAAAACAGATCGCTTTCCATTCAGTACCCTTGTTCCCATTCAACACATAAAGCATGAGTAATTACCAGATCAGACCGATTGATTCTTCCTCAAACACGACCATGCTGGAGATACTCAGAGGCGCTCCAATCATAACCGACCGGATGACGATCTGCTTCGACCGGCAACCGGATATCTTTGCCCTTGCCCGCTGCAAATACGATGATTTCTATTACCAGGGACTTTTCCGGGGAGAAACACTGAAAGGGTTCGGTATGGTTGGCTATCATAAAGCTTATGTAAACGGTGAGCCATCAGAAGTCTTTTGTGGGAGGGATCTTTATGTACTTCCTGAAGCAAGGGGCATTGGGTTTGTTTTTAAAAGCACGGAAAATCATTTCCGGGAGCATCAAAATCGCTCCAAGATCGGTTACGGATTGATCATGCAAGGAAATAATGCAAGTCTGAAGTATATAGGGAAAAGGTTTGAAAACTATAAATATATCCCACTATCCCGAATTATCAACCAGTTGCTTACATATACCATATTATTGACGGTACCAGTTCACCGGATTCGTAGTTTCACCATCCGGCGGGCACAAACGGAGGACATCCCGGTTATCGTCGGATTTCTTAACAACGAACACAGGAACCGTTTGTTTGGCCACATTTATTCAGAAGCCTCTTTTCCAGCTTACCTGGAAAGAAATAAAGGATTACTGATCAGTGATTATTTTCTTGCATTCGACAGAATAGGAAAATGCTGCGGGGTTTGTGCAGCCTGGGATATGAACCTGATGAAACAGACCCGTATTTTGCATTATGGAAGGTCATTTCTTCCGGCACTGGTTGCATATAAGACCTTATCTGCTATATTTAACCGCCCGTCATTGCCCAGGCCCGGAGATCATTTCAGGGAAGTCACACTAACGGATTATGCTGTAAAAGGCCGTGATCCGGGGATTATGAATGCCTTATTAAGAACCATTTATCACGAATACCGCCAATTGGGTTATCATTTCCTGACCTGGGGAAGTTCCATTGACGATCCAATATTAACAGCATCGAAGGGTTTTATCCGCCAGTCGGTCATTTCAAACATTGTTTTGTTTTCGACGAATGATTCATGGATCAGGGAGGGGATGATAAAAAACAATTTGCCTTATATTGATGTATCGGGTATCTGAAGTAACTTGTATTAAAAGCTGAACATATAATATTGATAATCTATCATAAACGAATTTGATAATTGAAATAACAACCCGCATATGAATAATGCAACCGGAAAGTTAGCAACATATACTGCTGCAGTAATAGCCCTTGTTTTTGGATCAATCTATTTGTTGAAAACCAGTTTTATGCCTTATCACAGTGCAGCTCTTTCCATCAAGTGGGAAGAAGTTGGCAGGGCAACTCAGTTCCTTTTACTGGCATTAATGAGAGCTGCAGCAGGAGGCTATATTTCGCTGGCATTTGCCATTCTCTTTCTTCAGTACCGGCTTTCAGTCAACAAGCTATCCTGGATTCCATTTTTGATTCTGATCTTAGGGACCATATCAATGGTTTGCTCATTATATGCTGAGCTTATTGTAAGCGGCAATACTCCCGGGCGTCCGCCGGTTCTGATCACAATAGTCTGTGAAACATTGTTAATTGTCGGCTTTATTTTTAACCGGAAATTTGTTAAAACCGATCGATCTGCCAATGCAGGTTAAACACATTTACAGGGAGACATTCAGAATCGTAAAGGAGATGAACAAAGATCATTTTCCTGGCATGAGAGGAAATTTATCAGCATTTTACATCTTTCATCTTATGCTATATCCAAAGCTGAACCCGATCCAGGGAAGGATCGACAGGTCAGACGTAGGAAAATGCTTGTTCAGCATTTGGCGGTTGCGGTTTGCTGTCAATTCGATCAGCGGGGTGAACCCGAACCTGAACTGGAAGTCTTTCTTGCCTTGAACGCGGAAACCAATAAAACAGGTGGCAAGCGGATCGAAAATCCTCCCGCTGAAGTAATTGGTATCAGATATTGGTCCGCCATTGTAATGATCCGGCCAGTAAGTATAAGTAAAGCTGAAACCAATGCCCAGTTCAAAGAGAAATCCATTGGAAACCCTGAGTAAGCAGTTGCCAAGGAGAGGCACTGAATAGGTTGTGTAGGGAGGCGGAAAATACCCGATCCCTGCTCTCCCCGAGAAATAGAATCTTCCCCAGTGATAAAAGATTTCTTCATAATTACCCGAGAAAAACAATCCCTGGCCCAATAATTCAAGGTTCAGACTATGGTGCGGGATAGGCCGGTATCTTCCCGGCAGATTTAAAAGGTTTGTGGTATCCAGGCTTTGTGCGGAACAACAAATAGCGGAGAGGCAAAAACAGAATAAGACCAAGGCTCTCTTCATATCCCTCTTTATTTATTTTACAATTTTAGATATTGCCATCTCAGATTTTCCATTTTGCATTTTACCATTTTGGATTTTGCCATTTTACTTTTTCCCCGGACCTTTATGGGGCATAAATCGCGGTTTGATTTGTGGTTTCGTATTGAGGACCACATCGGCCGGAATTCCTTGGGGAAATCTTGCAAATATCTTAAGCTGATCATAGGTAATATCATCTTTGTGATATTTAAAATCATTATTGGCACCTAAGGCGATACCTGCTGTTATAATCAGGTTGACAGGTATTGTTACAGCTGCCCATACCCCGTGAGAGATACATAAGGCAGTGAAAGTGCCGACTGACCACCAGTAGCTTTTGGGTCTTGCATATTGCAGGGTAAAGCCCTTGACCTCCTTCAAGGGGATAAAGGATACTTTTTTCTGCTTGCCACTATCCATCAGTACTGTCAGCCGGTTGGTGTCGACCGCAAGCAATTCCCCATTAACTTTAGTACCTTGTAATGGTTTTATCATAATGTATGAACCATAAACATTGACATCCAGATCCTGGGTTTTGGGTACATATCTGGGTGCTGTGCACGCACTGAGGAAAATCACCAACAGGACGAGCGCTGAGATCAGGTTAGTTTTCATTGTATGAAAATAGTTGGGTGTCAATTTTTGAATTCCAGAAGATCTCTTCCATTTCAGTTTCGTATTTTTTATAAGAGGATGCCTCCCTTTGCAGGTATTTTTTGGGGTTATCGATCATTAATTTAAGTGACAGTAAATCTTTGTCCTTAAGCCAATGGGCTCTCATCCATTCCAGGTAATATCCCTTCGAATAAAGGAACAGTTCATAATCCCGGTCAGGTTCCGGTAGTGTGAAGTTGAATTTATAAGAGCTGCCGGGCATAGAAATAAGATATTTTTCCGGATCTTTTATAGCAGATAAGGCGTTGCCATCAATCCGGCCTTTGTTCAGGATCAGATCAGGTGAAATCTCCACAGGTTTGACTTTCTCTTTTATATTTGTCAATGCGAGGTAATCAAGACGCCAGAGCCCCTTATTCATAACAAGCTTGACCGTGATCGTTTTCCCTGATAAGCTGGTTTTTAATGGCAGTATCTGATGGTTAACAGCGATGGGCCCGGTTTCATACCAGCCACCCTGGAAATCCCAGGCATTCATTGCTTCATTCCAGGTGTACACATCGATATCTCCCAATTCCTTATTCAGCGACCAGATCGTCTCATTTTTGAACTTTTTGGTTTCTATTCCGGCAAAAATATCCCCGACCTCATCTCCCATGTATCCCATTGTGCTATAAAAAAGGTAAGTTGTCATCAGGGTTTGCCGGAAACTTACGATGAGTCCAAGATCATCTGTTTTCTTCACGTTATCGTAGGTCAGGAAAATCTCTTCTTTACTTCCCAGGTTGTTTTCATCAGCGAGACTGAACCTTTCCAAACGGTCATCCTTTTGCAGCAAAGTTGTGATATCACCCTCATTGGCGCTGGCAGCAGAAAGAGGATATATTTTGTCGCATAAATAGAATTCATCCTGGCGGGTATGATAAACCCGTTCATTTTCTTTTCTTGGATAAGCAAGCAGTTTAACATCATTTACACAATGTGTTTCCAATGCTTCATTCCGCATCGTTATTGAAAAGATATTGCCGGTAAGGGGTTTATTGTTTAATGCATCAATGTCGGCATACTCGAGGGAGGGGGAAATTGCATTGGAGAACCCCTCTGCATCTGCATAATGAAAATTGTCATATTCGTTCATATAAAATGTGGGACAGGAACCGAAGCATGCCTTGGGAGTGGTTAGGCATATAATGCCTATCACTATATCAACACCGGCAAGGAGACCAAGAGCAAGGATCCTGAGATCTTCAGTATGAACTAATTTGGTATTGGTTTCAAAAATGGCAACGCTGTCAAGACCGATGGATAAGCTACCTTCATATTTCAGATTCCTGTTGAAATCATAGCGGGTGCCCTTGCCATTAACGAGATTTTTTACAGTATCTACTTTCCAGGAATCCATTAAAATACAGATGTCCCCATTTTTAAGATGAGCCTTTAAAAACGGTTTCGTCTCAAGGTTATGGGTCCCATGCAGCAACTTATTGGCATCTGTGTAGTTTGAACGAAACTGGTAATTCATGCAGGCCTGCACAACCAGTATAACAATGACGACAGCGATCGCTGAAAAAATCACTTTTATAAATTTTGATCTCATCGGAAGTGGGGTATTATTGTTTTTTGAATAAATCATCAGGTACAATTGCGTTTGCAAATTCTTTCGGTCAGAACCCGATCCCGACTGAAAACAAAGGATACAGGTTCATTTTTAACGCATTATGGGGATGGATCGTACCATAAGTAACAAGGGACTCTTCCACATTGCATCCTGCCACGAATAGCTGAAGTGAGAAATTGAGGGAGATGTTCTTGGCCAGAAATAGCTTCATCCCTGCTCCGGGAGCAATATAGAAGGTGCCACTGTGTTTGGTTTTAACCAGCGTATCATAACGTTTATCAGGAAAGTTCCTTAAATAATCTGATATTTCTGCCTGGTTCAGGTCGTGTGTGTTCGGCGACACAAAGAGGGAATAGCCAAGGTCGATAAACAGAAAAACCGGGTCCTTTCTCCCGATAAAGAATCTTGGCTCAATGAAAAGATTTAGCTGGTCAAAGGCCAGTGTGTACTCACTCTTATACATTTTTAACGACCAAAGATACCGGTCATTCCAGAGCGGATAGTTTACATAGCTATAGCCAACCCCCAGTCCCAGTGAAACGCTGCGTGAAAACTGGTATCCATTTACCGTCGAAAGGGCAAGAACTGGATTATTCAACCGGACGCCGATCCCAAACTGGGTATAATTGAAATATCCGGTTTGCCTGCGCATGCTGTCGGCTTTCATGTTTTTTTCATAAACAGGAGCATCTTGTCCCTGTGCTGTATAAATGATACAAAAGGTAACCGTGATTAACCAGGCAAGTGTTTTCATGATCTGTTGATTTTTTGAACGGATGAATAACTTTTTGTTTTCATGACTTAAAATTAATGGATAATTTCAGGTTTACAGTATTGAATTATCAGGAGGGAATGATCCGGGTTGTATAATTTCTTATTCCGGCATGGGTCATTTAAAAGTCAATCCCTGATTCTGCAAAAAACAGGGAACAGCAACCTCTAATTTGGGATTTTTTGCAAAAAATAAGTGGAGGATTAGTACAAATACATAAAGGAAATAACATCCGGTGTTTATTATTATTTTCATACTTTTACCAACTTACATTTGCTGCATATGACTAAAACAAAACCAGCTGTCAAGAAGCCAGTAAGTCAGAAAACAAGCAAAAATGTTTCTGCCGTTACGAAGAAAAAGGAATTCAACCCGAATGTTACGCTATTGGAACAGACAGACAGTTATCTTGACAGACATATGAATAAAATATTCTGGGGAACTTTTTTCCTTACAATCCTGTTCGGGATCCTGCTTTTCGACATCAGGTTCAGTTTGTCGGGGGATGATTCTACCTATGTCATCAGGGCATATGATTTTATTCATCAATTTATTTATCCGGGTTTTCAGGGACCTCTTTACCCAATAGTACTAAGCCCCCTGGTAATTATTTTCGGAATTAAGGCGATTCCCCTGAAGTGCCTGTCATTATTGTTTATTTTGGGTTTCATGTGGTTTCTTTATAAAGCTTTCAGAAACCGTATCCCTTCACTTTTGCTTACAGCGCTGTTAATATTGGTTTCCATCAATTCATTCATACTTTACTATGCCAGCCAGACTTATAGTGAGACATTCTTTATGTTTTTACAATCAGTATTTCTCTGGTTTTTTTTTACTTACTTTATCGAAAGAGAAAAGGAACAGTCTTTCAGGGAGCGCGCACTGCAGCACCTTCTTCTTGCACTCTGTGTCCTTAGCCTTGGTATCACCCGGTCCATTGGCTTTTCTGCTGTCCTTGCTGTTTCTGGCTATTTCATCCTGAAAAAGCAATGGAAAAACCTGGTTTTTTTCATTGTTTCTTTCGCCCTTGTCCTGGTTGCCTTCCAGGGACTCAGGTACCTTTTGTGGGGCAATTCAGGGATTCAGTTTTCAGGCCAGGGTGAAAGCCTGCTCGCAAAAGACTATTATGCACCTGATCAGGGCAGGGAAGATCTTCCGGGTTTTATTAACCGCCTGTTTATAAACTCTGATCTCTATATTTCAAAATACTTCTATATTATTTTGGGATTAAGGGAGAACATTATTGACATCAATGTCTATCCGTTCGTCACCGTATTAACATGGGGGATGCTGATAGCATCGGTCATTCGTGTATTCAGAAAAAACAAATACCTTCTTTTTACAGGTATCTATTCGGTGGTTGCCGTGATTATCACCTTTCTTGTCCTCCAGACAAACTGGGAACAACTCAGGCTTATCATTCCCTGGTTCCCGTTGTTACTACTTATGTTACTGGCCTTTTTCTACTATCTTTCCGGATACAAAAGGTATTCGATGTTAACGGGATTCCTTCCGGTTCTGATCCTGATCCTGTTCATTGTCACATTTGTGACAACCATTTCGAAGGTCAAAGATGCCCGGCAGATCACCGACAGGTATTATGGTCTTACACCAGATTGGGAAAATTATTGTAAATTAAGTGAATGGGCTTCACTGAATTTACCTCAGAATACAGTTGTTGCCTGCCGCAAGCCTTCCATCTCCTTTATGTACGGAAATGGAAAGCGGTTTTATGGTATTACCCAGATAAAATCCTTTCCCGGAGTTGCATTAATGTCAGACTGGCGCAAAAGCCACGGTCACCCTTATTTAATATCAAGTTCTTCCCTCACTGATAAACCTCTTTCAAAGGAATTGTATGAGATCTTTACAAATGGGATAGTTGCCTATTGGATTACCGGCGACCTGTCAGGACCAAATATCCGGTTCTATGTTGTGGATTTTTCTGACTCTGTCATGGGAAAAGCATTGACAGGACTAAGAGGCCTGGACATTCATCCCACGGATAATATTGATTCATTGAAACCTTTTCTGAATAACTCTAATTCAGGTATCTCCATCGTTTACCCGGATACATTACTTAACTTACTGCTAAATGCCAATGTGACACATGTGATTAAAGCCAGTTTAAGGGGATACAGCGCAGAGAAGACCAACGTGATTATCAATACTGTCGAACGGTTTATGGACCTGATCGAGCGTAAATATCCTAAAATTCTAACCATACTTAACCAGACGGGTGAGGCTAATAATGAACCTGCTGCGATCTATTCTATTAACTATGATCAATACAGGTTGAAATGAATGATTCTACACTCACCAACTCAACAGTTTACCAGTTTGCCGGTTGAAATTCCACAATTCAACAAATCATTAATTCAACATTTTTCTTATTTCCGGGCAACTTTTCCGATATTTGGGATTACTTCTAAAGTAGTATGAAACTTATTCCCTGGAAACAAAAGAGAGAGGGCCTGGATCAAATCGCAGGCATTGAAGCAATGTACGACCGCTATGCCCCGCGTTTCCTGGGATTATGCTATCGCTATTGCGGTAACAAGGAAGATGCTGAGGATATTATGCACGACGGTTTTATGAATATTATCCGGGGAATCAGTCGTTTTCAGTCGCGTGGTGAAGGTTCCCTGGAAGCATGGATGACACGGATCATGGTTACAACTTCGCTGAAATACCTGAGGGATCATGCTAAATACCGGAAAAACCTGGTGTTCGAAACCGTTGGTGAGCAGATCAATACTACAGAAGAAGATAATCAGCCGTATCCGGAAGTTTCAACGGAAGAGTTATTGAAATTGATCAGTGAACTTCCACTCGGATATCGTACTGTTTTCAATTTCTATGTGATGGAAAACTATTCACACAAGGAAATTGCAGGAATGCTTCATTGTTCGGAAAATACATCGAAGACACAACTGGCAAAAGCACGGTTTTGGCTGCGTAAACACATTTTAGAATTGGATAAAAGTAATGAATATGGAAAAAAAGCATCATCGAATCGATGATCTGTTCCGGCAGGGACTGACCAACCTGGAGATCATTCCTTCTGAAACCGGGCGGTCGGGTTTTCTGCAGCAAGCTGGCAGGGAGCTGAAAACGCGGTCGGTCAGGAAGTGGCTGTTACCAGTGCTGGGAATCATTCTGGGTGTCGGGATCATCACCGGGATCTATTTATTTTCTTCAACAAATGGTGAATTAAAAAACGTATCCCCACAGTCTGATCGACCTGAAATCATAAAAGGGACTGAAAACACTCAAAACAGGAGTTTCTCGCAAATTGTCGCAGATTCTGCGCAAATTATCGCTGATAAAAACAGAAGATCAACTTCGTTTAAGCAGCGTGAATCCTCTTTACATCCGCGTGAATCAGCGAGAAACAAAAAGTACATTTCCGGAAAACCTCATATAATGTATGGATTAACCAATCCTCCTGCTACTCTCTCAGCATCTTCTGTTCATCTAAATTCAACAACCCTAAATTCACAAACGAAGGAGCCGTTGACAAATATTCAAACCCACTCTCTGACCCTTAATGAAGGTACTTCCATAGTCATTGCAAGCCCTGCTGTTAATGATAGTTTTTCAAAAAACAGGAAACAGGTTACCGACTCTGTTAAGAACCCTGCATCCTCATCGTCAATCAAAAAGCCGGTAAAACCATCTTCAGTACCCGTAAAGAATCGAAACTGGAACATCTTTGCGGGAATCTATTATACTCCCGAATGGATTTTCAATACCCTGGATAAAAACAAATATGTCAATAATTTTGGTGTGGAAGCCCAATTCCAGTTTGGAAATTACTCGGTGAGAACTGGTGTCGGTCTTTCGATTACCAGGGGTTTTAACGAAATTGCCATTAATACCAAGCCTTACCTGGGGGGGTATAGTGCGCTCGACTTTATTACCTATCACTGGGATGCAAAACATTATCATTTAATTCCTACAGTCTTTACCACCTGGAAGGAGGTTTTTGATACCGCTCTGCATAATAATTCTTATACCCGCGAAAAGGAGTACACATACTTGCAGGTCCCGCTGATCCTCGGGTATGATTTTTACAAAACAAGATGGGTTTCACTCGGAGCCCGCGTTGGACCTGTAATGTCGATACTAATAAAGAGCCGGGAACTTTCGTCGGGTTACGATGCAGGGAAGGACATTGTCATATCTGTCAACAACATCACCCCCGACAGGATACACCTGAACTGGCAGGCTTTGGCGGGGGTCAATGGTTCTTTTCATTTGTCCCGGAGGTTCATCATCGAACTGGAACCGAATATCCGGTACTACTTCGATTCGGTCTATGAAAAGTCAGGTAGTGCAAATAAGCCATGGTCTGTGGGATTCCGTACTGCATTACTAATAAATTTTTAATTTTGTTCAGACACTCAGACAACTTTTTACTTTATCAGGATTTATTTGATACAATACATGCACAAGGAAATTAAAATCAAACCCTAATTCTTATCATCATGAAAAAGTTCACTATTATTATTCTCTTCTGTACAGCCTTTCTCCCACTGATGGCACAATTCAATTACCTGACCGTACAAGGTTATGTAACGGATACCAACAGTGGCGCGCCGATCGCTAATCATGCAGTAACGATCCAGACAGATTCCGCTGCCGGTTTCCATTACGATGTGGTCTACACCGGATCATCCGGTTTTTACGTGGATACAGTTGTTTTAAATTCCGGAACTTTTCCAACCGGCAACCTTTTCGTTTCAACGCTCGATTGCAACCAGAATAACCATATGGTAACATTGGTTTTTGGTCCTGGCAACCAGGCATTTACGGTGGATTTCCAGATCTGCAATTCAGCGGCACCCTGTATTGCTAATTATACTTATGCATTTCTGGGTAATCTGGATGTTCAGTTCACAGATCTTTCCATGGGAGGGACTTTCACCTATAACTGGCAATTCGGCGACGGAACGGGCTCAACCCTTCACGAACCGTTGCATACCTATGCTGCCTCCGGTTGGTTTACAACCTCACTTACGGTCACTGACAGCTCCAGCGCCTGCTCCGATATAAAAACCATGGTGATACACGTCGGGGACTCCACGGGTGGTTGTCAGGCGATGTACTATGCAGTTCCTGATACAGGGAACACATTGAACGTGCAATTTTTTGATCAGTCTACCGGAAATAATATTGCTTCATGGTTATGGGATTTCGGCGACGGAAACAGCGCTACGATAATCTTCCCTGCCAGTCCCAATGTCTCCCACTCGTATGCTGTTACAGGAACATATTATGTTTGCCTGACAATTCAAAGCAATGATTCCACCTGTTACAGCACTTACTGCGATACATTGACGGTAGGTAATTCTGGTGGGTGCCAGGCGCAGTTCACCTGGTATTCCGATTCCCTGAATAACGGGCCGGCCATTCATTTTGTTGACCTTTCTACAAATGCATACAGTTGGAGCTGGGATTTCGGTGATAATTATTTCTCCGGCGATCAGAATCCGGTTCACAATTATTCACAACAAGGCACATATTATGTTTGCCTGACCATCTATAACCAGGATTGGTCATGCCAGAGTACCTGGTGTGCCAATGTAACAATCGGCAATAATTCAGATTGCGAAAATTATTTCACCTTTTCCCAGAATGCATTGACCGTGGCCTTTATAGGACATATGGTGAACGGGTTACCGGCAACCTATACCTGGAGTTTTGGTGACGGTTCCGGTGGTAGCAGACAAAATGCAACCCATACCTATTCATCCCAGGGAATGTACTTTGTTTCTCTGACCACCACTACAGATTCAACAAATTGCACCTACACTTCAGGTCAGACAATACAGGTGGGCGACAGCAGCCAGTTCAACCAGATCTATGGACAGGTGATGGAAGGCAATTTTCCACTTTCATCAGGACTGGTAATGATCTTCTCTCTCGACACGTTGAATACCTTGCCATACTATGATCTTTCGGTTATTGATTCAGCAGGCATTTACAGTTTCCAATATGTACCGCAAGGGAACTTTGTGGTTTGGGCTATTCCCACGGACTCATCAGGGTATCTGCCCACCTATTACGGGGATGTGATCATGTGGCAGCAGGCTACTGTCATCAGCCTTGGAGTACCGAACAATCCCTATAAGATCCACCTTGTCATGGGTACTTCCGGATCAAATGGTCAAGGGGGAATCAATGGTCAAATAAATACCAATGGACTGAAGAGTGGCTTATCAGATAAAATACGCATGATCCTTATGAACGAACAGGGAAATCCTCTTGAATTCAGGAATGTCAGCTCATCAGGAGCATTTGACTTCTCCACACTCGGTTATGGTATCTATTTTCTGCGAGCTGAACTCCCGGGATGCACCAGCGACATAGTGAGGGTAGAACTTACACAGGATAAACCCATCGTGAACATAGTGATGACCTATTCGGGGAATCACCTGCTTGGCGTTAATGAAAATGAATCCCTTGTTAGTGGATTGACCGCCTATCCCAACCCGGTCACCGACATGTTAAACCTGAGTATCGTATCAAAAAAGAATGCGACTGTTGTGATCTCCCTGAGGGATTTCACCGGGAGGGAAGTTAAATCGGAATCTTCGACGCTCGTGAAGGGAATAAATACCATCAGGGTCAATACTGCTGCATTGCAACCCGGCATGTTCTTACTCCGGATCACATCAACTGACGGAACGAACATCATCCGAAAGGTGATAAAGGGGAATTAATCAACATAGAATTTTTGTAAGAGGCTGTTCTGGTTTCCCGGAGCAGCCTCTTACTTTTACCTCAGGATGAACGGTACTATCGTTGCAATAACTCCCGTGCATACCACCACCAGGATGAACAGGTTATACCTGACATTGTAATTGCCAAGCAACGATTCATCGTAATATTTGGAGACATTCTGGTCCCTGTACATGGTGAGCAGTCCGTTAACAAGTTTTATCCGGGTCTGCTTTCCTTTTATCAGGCCGATAATTACTACAATGTTAACAAGAATGATCAGGGTAACGAAAACGAACATTACGGCAAGCGTAGAACTCTCGGTCCTTGATTTTTCAACCAGACCTGAATTGATCCCAAGGGTGATCAGGTTCAATGCAATTGAAGTCAGAATAAAGATGATGTCTGTCTTTGTATTCTGTTCTAACTCTTTTGTGATGTGATTATGGACATGCTCTAACATAATTTTGGGTTTTAAGGGTTTTTATCAAAGATAACGGTTTTATTGTTGACTAAATAAGAAACCTGACCTCTGCCAGTTCCCTGCCAATTTGTTGAACCCCTTTGAGAATTCGTTGTGTTTGGGAAGGAGAAGGTTTTTTAATTCCCTTAATATATTGAGAAAGCAAGCTCTGGTTCATTCCAATTCGTTCCGACAGCGCTTTTGCATTTATAACCTTGTAAAAGTCAAAGAATTGAGCAAGATCTAATGTAATTTTCAGATCATTCTCAGATATTTGAATCCCTTTCTCTTCAAAATTTATATTCAGCGCTTCTATCATATTATTCTTAAGTTCAGTCAGATTTTGCCCTGTTGTTGCAACAGAATACTGTGAAGCATAAGCAGAAAACCCGGTATTTGTTCGCTCCACAATTATTTCAAATTTTTTCATAATAGTTCATTTTTCTTTTAAACCTGCATCTTTCAGAATCTTATTTTTCAATCCCTGGCCAATTTCACTCGAACCATAATCCGGTAAAACAATTTGACCTTTCTTTGTTTGATGCTTCATGATCAGGTGACTTCCGGATTGGCGGTACACAAACCAACCATCCTTTTTTAATAGCCTGATCAATTCGCTGCACTTCATTTTGCAAAAGTAATAAATATATTACTTATTCCGACAAACTTCCAGGTCTATTACTGTGCCAGCTCATAGGCAGGGGATGAGTTTATTTGGATAACCCTCCCTTTTCTACCGTGGAATGCCGGATAACCAATTTCCGGTCAGGTTCACGCCCGTAACCCTTGATCAGGATGCTGTCGGAGGTGAGGGTTACGACTGAAAAGGCATTCAGGGGAGTATCAACCATACCTTTGAAATTGACAAAATGGATTCCGTTCTTGATCTGGTAGTTTCCTGCATGATAATGACCGCAAAAATAGGCTTTGACACAAGGATATTGTGTTAGTATATCGATGAGTTCCTGGTTGTTAAAGAGGTTATGGTTTCCACTGGAAACCAATGGGAAATGACAAAAAACGATCACATTATAATGGGTTTGTTCCGATTCGTCAAGCTGTAATTCAAGCCACTTTATCTGTTTTCTCCCGATCCCGCCGTTCCATGGCATCCCGTTCAAATGAAAACGCTCATACAGTTCCTCGACCATTGCATTTCTCTCTTTTTTCTGTTCCTTGTTCTGAGGCGCAATAAAACTCAGATCATCCCCGTCCAGTATGATCAAACGCCAATTGGCCAGATCAACCCGGTAATAACCCTCTGTCATGCCGAGATGGCTTTTTAGCGTTGATTTATATATAGTTTTGATCATATAATCATGGTTTCCCAATACGAGGTTCAATGGCGCCCTGAACCGGTTAAACCTTGGGATAATGCTGTCGTAGCTCCCATAGTCGTGATCGATCATATCGCCAAGATGGAATACGGCATCCAGCGGAAGAGCGTTGAACACGCTTATACAACTATCAAGTTTAGCAAGCGATTGCGAATAATACCGTACTCCGCTAACCGGGCAGTTGCAGTACTGGCAGTCGGTAAAGATCCCGATCCGAATGGGTTTGGATTCCTTTGGATCAGTAGCAAAGCAGAGTGCGTATAAAAAAAGGAACAGGCTTGTTAAACCAAATCGGAAGATGATAAACGGGTGGATCGTGTTTGCAACTTTTCGCATATTTTATTCAGGATTACCCTATTAGCCTCCAAAAACCTTTTTCAGCAGTTCAGTAGTCCTGGCAACCGGATTCTGCCGGATCTTTAATTCTTCTTTGGCAATCATTACAAACAGGCCGCTGATGGCTTTATCTGTCACATATCCGGTCAAGTCGGGATTTTGCCGTTTAACAAAGGGGATCTGGTTATAGGCATCCACCAGTTCTTTCCAAAGCCGGGTAGCATCAACCTTATCAAGGGCAGCTTTTATCACCGGGCTGAATTTCGCTTTGAGCGCGGGAGTGGTTGTCCGTGCAAGATACTGTGTCGCTGCATCATTTTTTCCTTTTACGATCTGGATGGCATCATTAACGGTCATGCCTTTAATAGCAGAAACAAAAATGGGTTCTGCCTCTTTTGCTGCCTCTTCCGCTGCATGGTTCATGGTAACAATGAATTCATCCACCTTATTGCCAAGCCCGATGGACCTGAGCTTTGATTCAATATCACGGGCATTTTCGGGGAAAGGGATCTTTATTTCCGGGTTGGAAAAGTAACCGTTTACTTTTGAGATAACGTTAACACTCTCTCCGGTTCCCTTCACCAGGGCTTCTTTAATTGCATCGGCGGCATCTTTTTCGGTAAATCCTGTGCTTCCCGATCCGATAAACTTTTTTGCCTGATCCAGAAATTGCCCTCTTGATCCAAAGGAAAGGAAACCAATGAATATAAAAATTAACAGGATACGATGATTCTTCATGATCAGAAAGTATTTTGGATAAAAACAATATCCGCACATAAACGCATATATGCGGGATTTGGTATGTAAGAAACTGCGGAAAAGCCTCATTTTGTCAATCTTTAACAATAATTTTGTTCGAGGGAAAAATTGTTGCAAATTTGCATAATAAAACATTGGATTACTGGTAAAAGATTGAATAATGATCAGCAAAGTTGTACATAAACAGGATTTGAATGAATATGATGAGATCAGGGAAAATCTTTCATTCTGGCTTGATAAAAGTCCGTCGGAAAGGATCTCTGCTGTTGATTTTTTAAGAAGACAATATCATGGAATTACAGGCAGACTTCAAAGAACTGTTCGAATTGTTCAACGCTCATAATGTTTCCTATATCATCGTGGGCTCATATGCACTTGGTGAAATATAAGCAGATGAAGGAAATCAGCAAAATTGGCTGGGGACAATTAGGAAATGAAAACACTCTCTTCCTGGATAAAAAGATACTTCTAAACGCTTACCTGACCGCATATAAAACTGAAAGTCCGGATCCTGCTGCCGCACTGGAGTTCTGACCGAGAATTCTGAAACGTGAACTGTACCTTGACGTATTATCACGATACCCATGATACCATGGAGAACATCGACCTGGATTACGGAGCAGCAGTGTCGGCAATCGCGATTGAGACCATTGCAAGACTGGCATCAGCTAAGTAGTTACGATTGAATCAGACCTTCCAGGTTTCAATTAGAATGAGATAGTTGTTGGCTAATTAAAACCTGGAAGGTCTTTATTCGTAAATCGTATAATCGTAAGTAATCGTATTTTAGTACTTTTGTATCAAATATCAGAATAATGAAGAGTTTCAGCATTCTTATCCTTTTCATTTGCATCATGAGCCTTACCGGAGTTTCCCAAACGGTCAGCCTCGATACTATTCCTTCGGCAACATTCCCGGCTTCTGCTTCACCGGTAACTCCGAAGAAGCTTCATCTGAATATACAGGCAGGAACACAATTCTGGTCTGCCTCCGGTTTCGGTTCGGGATTTGATTCCTTCATTATGACCGGCCTTTCCTATCCGCTCGGAAAAAGGTTCAGCATTGAGGGAGGCATTGGAATTGTCAACTCCTCATTTACAGCTAAAAATCATTCTTCATCAGAATTTTATGGAACCGGAAATGGAAACCAGACCCATACACTGGTGTATGTTACCGGAAACTACCTTTTAAGCCAGCACCTGACAGTCAGTGGCACATTATTTAAGGATTTCATCAGTTTTAATAATTCCGGGGCCTACCAGTACAACAATAAAGATAATCCGCAAGGCCTCTATATGAAGGTTAATTATAAGATCAATGATTTCATGCAGATCGAAGCGGGATTCGGGTATTCAAAAGGGGTAAATCCCTACGATCAATACCTGATGTGTTACCCGGGGTATGGAGGATCGTTTCTGAATCACTGAGTCATATACGTAACGCGTGACGCGTAACGCGTGACGGAGTTCTCAGTTTGCAGTTTGCAGTTTCCAGTTCCAATTCCCAATGACTAATGACAAGTGACCAGTTCACCAGATGGTAGACTTCAGTATTAACTTCTGATCTCCGAAATTGGTATCATCTCTTCCTGATCCGGATCCCGCATGGCATTGATCAGTTTGCAACCGGAATACCGGAACAATTCTTCAACGGAGATATCCTTTTCAACGATTTGTCCTTCAGCCAGTAACCGGTCACGGGTAGTTCCCGCCAATAGTGGTTTTGCCGGGGTGTACCAGGTAGCATTGCCACAAAAGATCACATTCGACATGCTTGTATCGGTGATCAACCCGTTTTTAACGATCAGGATCTCATCACAATCCCCACGCATGGAAAGTAAAGATTCAAGCCGGTCCCGGTCAGCATATTTAACATGATAATCGATCGAATCACATACTACCAGCTTTAAGGATTGAATCCGCCGTTTTACATATTGTTTAAACGTGACAGACCCGATTGACGGTCCATAATAAATGTTACATCTTACAAGTCCTTTTGAAAATTCAGGAGGAACTGTAATGTATTCTGACAGTGAGGAGGGGAGGTTGTTATTCCATACCTCCATGAGGGCGCGGTTCATGCGTTGCTCATGCCAGATGAGATACCTTGGAATACCATTGACGATGGCTATAGTTTCATACAAAGGGGACATATACTTTATGGATCAGTTCTTCATATTCACTTCTTGCGTCACTTAGTGCAGTGATGCCACCACCACTTTTAAAAACCATCGTTCCTTCTGCGGATTCAATAAACCGTATCATCACCGCCGAATCGAGGGTTTGTCCGTCAAAATAACCGAAGATCCCGGTATAAAATCCCCGGTCATAAGTTTCACATTCCCTGATGATCTCAACGGTTTTCTCTTTTGGAGCACCGGTAACAGAACCGGCAGGCAGAAGGGTAAAGAGGATCTCCCCGAGATGTGACAAGTAGTTTTCAGCCAGTTCTCCACAGATCTCGGAACTGATCTGCAACAGGTCTTTTCTGTTCGTATTGACCCTGTCAATGTATCGAAACCGGTTTACCCTGACACCTGTCGAAACCATCGACAGATCATTGCGGATAAGATCAACGATCGTGTTGTGCTCAAATGATTCTTTATCGTCGGCCATGATTTTACCTGCCGCATCAGGAAGCGAGGCATCAATGGTGCCTTTCATGGGAAATGAAAAGATGCTGTGGTTCCGGATACGGATAAAATCTTCCGGCGAAAACACAACAAATTCATCCCGGAACAGAAGTTTAAACGGGGCATTACTGAAATAGAAGATCTGTTCCATCGAAAGACCGGTTCTGATCTCCGTTGGGAAAGTAAGATTGGTCAGGTATGTATCGCCGCGCTTCAGGCGCTTCATAAGACGGTTGAAGGACTTCTCATAGAAATCGAATGAAACCGGGTTCAGGGTGAATGAAAACCCGGATTCTGGACGGGAAAGAACTGTTTTTCCCGAGTTGGTTATCCCGCGGATATCAAAAAAGATCCCCTCTGAAGCGGCGTCATCCGGGGAAAGAACGACAGACCGGGCCAATGAAAAATCGACAACAAATAAAAAAGGCAATCCTTTTCCTGCAAAATCGTTAATTTTACAAATTGCAGACTCTTTACTTAAAAACGATATCTCTGACATACACATTTCCGGGTTACGGACGGCAGCTTAATTTCACCATCCATGAGAATTCTATTGATCGATAACCACGATTCGTTTACTTATAACCTGGCGGATCTCCTTCGTCGCAACAGCAAAGTTAGTTTTAATATTATCAAAGCCGAAAGTGTTGGCATGGAAGAACCGGCAAAATACGATAAGATCCTTTTTTCTCCGGGACCCGGACTCCCTCAAGAGCATCAGGAGATGTTTACCATCCTTAAGAAATATTCAGGCACAAAACCCATTCTCGGAATATGTCTGGGTTTTCAGGCCATTGCTATTCATTTCGGAGGGGAACTCTACAATCTGAAATCAGTTGTTCACGGGCAGCCCCGTCAACTCATCATTCTGAACAGGGAACATTATTTATTCCGGGGAATTCCGGATAACACCCCGGTCGGGCTATATCATTCCTGGGCTGTCAAAGAAGCAAACCTGCCCGATTGTCTTGAAATACTTGCCAGATCGCACGACGGAACCATCTTGGCCATCCGGCATAAACAATTCGACATCTGCGGCGTCCAGTTTCATCCCGAATCAATTATGACGACGGAGGGGAAAAAAATTGTCAACAACTGGATCAATCATGAATTATCCTGATTTATTAGGTCGAAAATTCTTTGATTTTCCCTTTTTCAGCCGAAAAATAGCTTCTAAAGGGTGGGGCAGATTGCGCCGAAAACACTGGCACTGCTTCGACCGGAATGGGTGGCGCAGGTTGGACAGGAATAGTGACAAAGCTCTATTTGAGGGACAAGGATTACCATAAAATGCCTATCAAACAGCGTTATAAATCTATGCTTGATCACTACTTAAAAGTATCTCAACAAGTTAATGAACGATATATATGAACCCCATCTTGTATTAACCCCATCTCATTACAGCGGTGTGAAAGGCGCACCCAGTTAGTTATTGCTGGCGAGGTCGTCGATTAGAGCCATATGCATTATTCTATCTTATCAAAAAAACCAATTTTTTCATCGATTACCAATTGTCTATCTAAAAATAAGTTACTCATTTCACATGTTGTTTCTGGAACTAATGTACAAGAATGACAAGCGGCTAAATTTAATTGAGCAATTCCTTGTCCTTCACTTTCATAACAGATTGGGTCAAGTGAACAATCTTTTGCTCGGTTTAATGCACTGGTCAGTATTTCTTGTAAGGTTTCCATCTCGTTACATAATTTTGATAAGCCACCTAAATAACCGTCTGTTCCGTCATAGGCTGAAATTAAAAATCCGTGCATTGTATCACTAACGTAGAGACGTTCTTGTAATGAAGACATTGGATATCCGCATACATACCCCAATTCTCTTATTAGTAAATGAGAAAGCGTATGAATTAATACTTTTCTTGAGGTCATTTTCTGGGATTCAATTCGGTGCGATTGCCAATCAGAATTTTGTCCGTAATCCTGCAAAATTTTCACCCTATTAATGACTTCGGGATTTGTTTCCCATTTGGATAATTTTTGTTTATCTAATACGAAAAATATGGCTTCTCCATAATTCTCGATTGCAGGAAGTATTCTTGTTTCAAAACTGTTTTCTGAGACTGATTGACGTTTTACATTGTATTCATATCCATTGTCTCCAATCAAAATACTATCGATATCAATTGGTTCATTGCGTGTAAAAGAAGTTTGTACTGTTATTTTTTTGAGTTTGTCAATTTTGATCAATTTTTCGAAACCAAACAGTTTGTCTTTTGCATTAATTTGCCTGAATTTTATTTTCTTATCTTCGGGTTGTTGTTTGTTTAGGAAATAGTCGTATTCAGCCTTTCTGTAAATAATTTCAGGAATATGTATGTTGTCTGAATCATCTAAATATTGATTTACTAACTCAATATATAGATCATTTCTTCTTGCAAATTTTTCTAAATCTTTGGGATCAAAATCAGGGTCGTTAATAATTGCATCAATTTCTGTACGCATTTCCAAAGTTAAATTCAACACCTGTTTTTCAGGTATCCAAAGACTACTTAGAGAATTTGCATAATAAATACTGTTACTGGATTTAATCTTAACGCTTGCTTTTTTATCACATTCCTCTCCGACTAATTTTCCTTCTCGAAAACCTAACCAATATTTACGACCTCCACATTTTTGTTGGAAACCGAAAACACCTTTCAATGATTCACTCTTAGGGCATTTTCCGCATTTGATATGAGTACCCGATAAATCTGTATTTTCATTACTTATTTTGTAGTAAAGTTCCTGTTCATGGCAACACTTTTCATATTTTAAAAATATATTCGATCCACCTTCAACTTCATCATCAATTTCATTGTTATTGTTTGTTTTTACTTTTTTTTCAGGATTTTCTGTGTGTCTATTATTCCAATATTCCCAGGGTAAATCTTGAATATGACCATTATCACAAGTCATTACAAATCGTACTTGTACCAAATGCTCTTCTTTACAGTCCGGATTAAAACATTGTAAGTTAAACTCTTTTGTACTATATGACCAATGTTTCTTCCAATCTTTATAATGCATAAATCTTTTACAATGAGGACAATAAAACCATTTTGGGAAATAGTTTGCTTGCGGTTGTATGGTTGTTCTGTTTTCTTCTGTTGGAATACTTACCAATTGGCGTAACCGAGGAAAGCGGGTCTTGAGTCGGTTTAGTAATCTATCATCAAGAATAATAAGGGGACGAATATCTTGTTCAAAGTGATTGGGATATTTCCAATTGTCGAATGTTTCAATGATTATTGAACAATCCTGTGTGTCAATAACAGAACCAACTCCGCCATAATTTGAAATGAGTTTACTTTTCCCGTGTTTTATTTGTTCTGCCATTACATCAATATTTTTTAAGATTAATAACTACACTTGGTTCAACACTTCGCATTGACTGCATAGCTACACGTATATCTAAATCTGAATGGTTTTCTTGAATAGGTATCAATAGGTTTTTCTTTGATGAAGTTTCATCTTTTCCACCATAAAAGAATAAACTATTTTCTGGGCTTGCTTGTATTTTGTGCTCCCAAGATTCCATTAGCTCGTCAAACTTTTGATAGACTGTCTGCTTATCGTCTTCTCCTACAAATGAATGGTTTTCAAAAAGTTGTTTCAATTCTTTTGTAAAATTTATTTTTACGTTTTTATCAATGATTGCATTAGCCATATTATTGGAAGAATAACCAATTTTATGACGAAAATGTGTAATCATCAACGTAAAAAACATTTTATCCAACGCATTTTCCGCAAAGGGTGTAATGCTCAATGGTTCAACTTGTTTGTAGAATGTTTTATGGAATTGGACAAAATCTTCAAAATAGGACAAATCTCTTGTGTTGTTTGGGTCGAACAAAGTAAAAACAAGACCTTCATTCTTACGAGCCACACGGCTACTTGCTTGAATGTACTCGGCGGTGTTAGGTGGCATTCCGTTTACGAGCATTAGACCTAATCTCTCAATGTCAAGCCCGACACTTATCATATTGGTTGCCAAGACCAAATCAAAAGCTTGATATTTCTCTAAGTTTCCATCAAATGGAATACTTAGTTTATCTAAGTTCTTTTTTATTCTTTCATTGGCTATTCTACTTGTTAATTCTAAATTGCGATAGGATAGTTTGTTGTAATTGTTATTGAAAGGATGATTGTTTATTAAATGTCTAACTTGTAGTTGCTTAATTTCCGGTATCAACTCTGATGTGATTTTATTTGAAAATCTGCCAATATTTTTAAGACTTTTAAAATAAGAAAGAATTGTCCAAAATAGGTCTGCATCTTTTCTATCTTCACTTCGTTGTAGTATTTCTAATCTTGCAAATAAAAATGCAGCATTCAAGCGAAGACTTGTCATTGTCAAAGTTTTACCTGTTGGTAAAATTCCAATATACTGGCGTTTACTATCTTCTTGCGTTCTCGAAAAAAAGGTGTCGTCTGCATTGGTAGCATTTTGAGGAAATATTTGTGCTTGACGCCCATATAGACCCAAAATTTGTTTCTCAACATTTTTTACAGTAGCCGTTGACGCAATTATTTTGGGAGTTTGGTTTTGAACAGTACAAAGCGATAGAATAACGTTTTCAAATAGGCCGACTAAACTACCAAGTGGTCCATTCAACAAGTGTAACTCATCTTGAATTATCAGTTCAGGTTTGCGATTATTCTTATAATTAAACAATGTTGTTGATTCTTCTTTCCATGCTAATTGTGCAAATTTATCACCAGTACCAAAAAGCATTGTGGGTGGATTTGAATAAATATCTTCATCTACTAAAACTATGGGCAACCCACCGTTATTTTCAGAGTAATTGCAGTGTGGATTTAAACAGTACGAAAGCAAATCCTTTTTCCTGTTTATTCTATGGCCAATTTTTTGATTTTCATTTTTTTGTATTTTGCCAATTATTTTCGTGTTACACCATTGGCAGTTGGAAATTTGAAACGGATTAATTGAATACTGATTATTGTTCAATCGTTCTAAAGTTTTGTTTAATTCTTCTTCAGCGGCGATAATTTTATTAGGAATGGTTGAACCCCCAACCCAAAAGCCTATCGAAATCTTTTCATTTCCCAGATCCCTATGATTTTGACGAATAAATTCACAAGCCAAAATTAACTTCGTTGCTCTTTCAAATTGTTGGGCCGAAAGTAATCGTAATGTATAGCGAATAATTATATTTACACCTCCGTAATTTTCGGGATATTGTAATCTTCTCCAAAAAATCAAAAATGCAGATAATGCTAAATAGGCTTCTGTTTTCCCTCCTCCAGTGGGGAAATAGAGCAAGTCAACAAGTTCTTTATCTTCAGAATTATTGTCAATAAATGATGGTAAGCACTGTAAAATAAACGCTAACTGGAAAGGTCGCCAGGAGGGCTTTTTAGTTGGGACTGGATAATTGGCTGTAGCATAATCTTGAAAGGAATATTGTGCAGTTTCTGTTTGTTCAAAAGCTTCATAACCATCTTTCTTTTCATTGAAATGCCAATCATTTTGAAACATCTGCAAGTAGATTGCTGTGTTTGCTAATTTGAAAGCATGAAAAGCATTTTTGTTGGTTATCAATAATTCTATTCCTCGATTTATTCGGTTTTGAATTTTAGTACATTTTTCAACATTTGTCAGGGCTAAAGTATTATTTTCAGCATTGTTCTTTTCTTCTTCAATCCATTTCTGATAAGACTCCGATAAGAGTTTTAAGTTAGAAATTATCTCTCGAGTACTGCTATTAAAAGTGGAGAATCTTTTAATTTCCAATGTCTGTTTATCAATGGTCTCAATATCCGTGCTTTGGCTTTTCAAATTGTATTGTGGTAAAAATGAAGAACTAATCCAAGTTGGTTTTTGGCAGTCGTCTTCGCAATATTGCCATAAGCAAGAGGTGTTATGACCTATTCCGTAAGCTAATTTTTTTCGATACAAATAATCCAACATTTTATCTTCATAGGATTTATAAAGGTTGGCTTTATAATCGTTAAATGGTATTAAATAAGGCGTTTCAATTTTAATTTCAGTTTGAAATAAGCAAATGAGATTTAGGCTTTCTTTTGCTGTTGAAAATCTTTTTTTGGGGAAAAGCAATGTGTTTTCAACGATTGCTTTTAATACATATTTTTCATTCTTTGAAGTATATAGTTTTAAATGAAGCCATAAATGGTCTTTGAGTAGGACATCTTTGTTATCAATTTTTCCCTTCCACCAAGTATTTGTTTTTGCTCCTTCAATATCGGAAAAAAGTATTTTAAAGTGCTTATTTTCCGATTCTTTTATTTGGTTTATTGGAATGATAATTTCTAATTGATTGTCAAGTCTTTTGTATTTGTCTTTGAAGAATAGTTTTGTAATGGCTTTGTACAATCCACTGTTTCTGTGGTCTTTTGCCATTTCATATTGATGACCGTTTCTTACTTTTTTTGCCTCTTTTGATAATTCATTTGATAGTGATAATATTTTCTTTTCTTCATCAAAATCTAAATATTTATCTAATCCAAAATCGGATAGTAAGTTTATGCTATCTCCATTATAGGGCAATGTAATATCATCAATTTTTGCTTTTTTGTAATTTCCGAAGGAAATAATGACTTTGATTTCAGCACATTCATTTGAAACAGAAAACGAAATTCCATATTGAGAAGGGAAAAAAGTACTTACTGAATATTGAGTATCCTTATTATCTTCGGTTGGAGTTTTATATGTGTATGAATTCTGTTTACCTCCTTGAACATCTTGGATATTTTCATTAACTGACAATTCGATTGGGGTTTCATCGTTTTCGTCATCTTCATGCTCTTGTGAATTATCCGCGCCGTTTGTTGTGTGTTGTTTTGGGAACAAAATACCTGAGAAATATCTTTGCAATGGCTTCCCCTCAATAACTTCATCAAGAAAATTATCCATGTCTGAACATCTAAAAATGTCAGAACCGGGGCCTATTAGTTCCTTTTTTACTCTTGAAATTACAATTTCTCTATTAAGATAATTCTTATTCATGGTTTATTTCTTGAATTTCTGATATTGTTAATAATGGCATTTGTTCTTCAATAAATTTCGATAATGTTTCCCTTGTGAAGTTACGCTTGTTTAATATATCTCCAAGCGTTTTTTCTTTTAGGAACTGCTTTAATTCTTGCTTAATCCCTCGGCCGAAGGCTATCATTGTACTGTTGTAAAGCCTTTTTGATTTTAAGATATGAGGAATTTGTTCAATCAAATCTATATTACCACTCAATGATATAATTGCGTTTAAATCGCAATTAAACATAGGGTATTTTCTGTAACCACGAAAATAAGCATCAACTGTTAATGGTAAAACTCTCAACCCTTTTTCTTTTAGTTTTGAATATAGTTCCTCTCGAACTGGGTATTCTTTGTCTAAGTCTTTCAGCGTATTCAACCATAATTTTGCGTGTTCTTCTACCTTCCCGAAAATTTCAGGTTCATATTCAATCGCAATTTGCAACAAATTTTCAGCTAATTGTTCTTTCGGGTAAATACGAATTTTATCTCCATGTCTCAATTTATATACTTTAACCAAGTTTCCTGTCGTGTCAAAAGCCGTTTCGTTACTTTCCATTTCGGCGATTATGCCATTAGAAAAGGTCAGTTTGTGATGGATTTGTTCTTCCAACTCATCTAAAATGCTATCACTTTCATTTTTATATCCCTCATAAGCTATTTTTGAACGATCCTCTAAACGAGTGATGATATCTTCTAATGTTGGATTTACTTCTACAATCTGGTCAATAATAGTATCGTATTTGATTCCACAAAGAACAAACCTATTCTCGCTTATAATTTCTTGTTCAAGTTTGCTTTTGTGAGCCTGTAATTGCTTTTCGTATAACCTTACTTCTTGTTCATAAAGAGTCAAAATTACGTCATTGGGTAAATGATAAATAAAATCAAAATCTTTAAAACCATTGAAGGAATAAAATATAAGTGTTTTGTTTCTCAAATCTTCATTTTTGAGTTTTTTCTTTAATTCCTGATTAGTTAAAAATTGAATTTTATTGGTTCTTATATAGGACTTTAGAAAATCGTAATCATTTCGATCCACTACTATGATTGAATTTGAACAATATGTTGTTGAATAACTTATTAGTTTGTTTGTTTTGGGCAAATTTATTTTTAAATGATTGATTAAGCCTGTCAAAGTAAGTTTGGGATTGTTTACCCCTAAATATTCAATTGAGTAGCCGCCTTCATTGCGTTCTAATTCCTTATTATTATTAAGTCGAGTTAAGACATAATCAAACTCTTCGTTTTGCAAGGTATTTAATGCCAAACGGAGGAAGTAACCAAAACTATTTAATTTTATGGGATATTCAAGGTTAGACACATAGCTCATAGTTTCTTCAAACCTTTGAAGAAGTAAATTTAATTCATCATCAACTATTTTTTCAATATCAATCATAACTTTTCAATTAATTCGATTTCCTCCTTTTTCCAGTCCCAAAAAATCAAGCCGTTATCCCTTTGCGGTTCGTAATCGTTTGTTAATACAATTAGTTTGAATTTGTAGGTGGTTTGATCTTGGATTATTTGAGGAATACTATTTTCATCAGTATTACAAACCATTATAGTATCAATTACTTTCCCTTTTCTCAAAACTTGTTCATAGCTAACTTCGTACTTAGGTGTAACATAAGCAATACAGTCCTCTAAAGCCGAAATTGATTTTAATGTGGTTTGGTTTTCTTCTTTTGTGTTTGGAAGATAAATTGAAGGTATGTTATTTTTTTTATCCAATTTATCCCACATTGTCTTTGTTGTAATTAATACAATTTTTTTTGAGAAATATGTTGGTAGAAAACCAAGTTCATTTATTTTTGAAAAGTAATCTTTGTATTTCAACAAGGTTTTTTCGGTAGCATTTTGTTTAATAGGTAAATACTTTTTTAAAAGGTTGTCATAAGCTATCAACATTTCAAATGAATCATCTTTTGTATTAACTAAAAATGCGTAATTGTTTTCAATTTTTCTGACAATAAAAATTTCTTTTGAAGTGCCACCAATTCTTTTTACTTTATCATTGTTTCCAAATGGAGGAAAGTCTGCATAACTTCTGAAAATTACATTGGAAAGTTTTTTGTAAAGCCGATTTACAGTTTTTTCATAAACACAATCTATTTTTGGGAAGTTGAAGTGTATATTTTGCCTAAGGTAATTTTGCCAAATTATTCCGGTTGTCAACAATGCTGTTTTATGACAGTCACTTTTAACAGAATATTTGTCTAACAATATTTGGTAGTAATCCGGGTTAAGCATAATATATTATTCCTTTGTTATTGAGCTTGTTATTTTCATGCATTGAGAGAGTTTCTGGCAGAATCTAACTCAGTAATAATTTGTTCCTGAATATTTTCGAAGTAAGCTTGTGTTTTCATGCGATTGTCCTTAATCATAAACAATCCAATGTAAAGTTATAAAATATGAAATGACTTTTGAATCAAAGAACTAAAATTCTTTAAACACAGTGCAGAAAATTTTTTTATGGTAATAGGATGGAGACAGGGTTGGAAGAGAAAAACGATTTTATTTTATCTTTATGGATCTTCATAGAAATGCATACTTTTATGGTAGCGAAGTAAAGATGAATTACCCTGCGCTTTAGCGCGGGGTTCAAGGACGAAATAGAAGCGGACTTTAGTCCAAAAATTGTGAAAATTTGGGTAAATGCCTTTGTTTCGGGCTAAAGCCCTGGTATTATTGGGCTGCCTGAAACCCCGGCCTGAAGTCCGGGGTAATTCATTTTACTTTAGTTATATTAAAAGTATGCATTCTTGCGATTAACCTTCTCTTTGAGAAACTTAATTACAAACTGATCTCTAATTCTTTCAATTCATTTTCCAGTTGTTTTGAAATTTTTTCGGGTATAGGTGAAGGTTCCTTATAAAATTTTTCAAGAAGCAACATCAAAAGATGATAGCTTTTAAAACTGGTTAATTGGGGACTGGTAAGCTCATTAATCAATTCACGAAAATATTTGTTTTTTCGCGCTACATACTGGCTAATCATAAATTCATCATTTGCCTGACTTTTATGAATGGCAATTATATCATCTAATTTCCTTATTTCTGAAATCAGGTATTGTAAGTTTAATGTTTGAGAGCTACTCATAATTCACAAGATTTTAAATATGTATTTCTAAAAAACCCTTTGGATAAATATTACCTCTGCGGTTGAATCCTATCATCACCTATTTATTAGCTATTGGAATTAAACCTCTATGCTATGGTTACCCGACCCTATATCACTATTTGACCATAAATACTTCAGTGTTGAATCCGTTAAGAATAAAAGAACCTGAACATGTATAGTCATTAATACAAAATTGAGGGAATACAAAGGTAAGAAAAAATCGTATCAGTGGTTTCCTTTGGTATTCATCCCCGTGATTACAAAGGTATTAAAAATTTAGTTTTAAGCAGGCCTTTTAAAAAACCCAACCTCCTGAACCAGGCTGACAAAAAGGTTACAAGCCGGGCGGAATTGCAAATTCCGCTTAGCGTTATGGGCTCATAGCGTGATGAAAAAAGATGATTTTTTTTATGGATATTAGCAGAAATACTTACTTTTATAATAGCGAAGTACAGTTGAATTACCCTGCGCTTTAGCACGGGGTTCAAGCAGAAAAACAAAAGCGGACTTTAGTCCAAAAGATTATATGCGATAGGGGATATGTGAAAAGGTAAGGCACGCGTTACAAGTGCGCGCCAATTGAAAATTTGGGTGAATGTCTTTATTTCGGGCTGAAGCCCAGGGATTATCTGGCTACCCGAAAGGGACTGACTAAAAAGAAACAAAATAAAGATTAACCGCCTAGACACAAAGACGCAAATAATTCAAAATAAGTATAATGAAAGTTAGCGTCTTAGCGCCTTCGCGGTGAAAAAAGACTTTTTAGTAAACCCCAACGGGAGGTGAGGTAAATTTAATGATGATGAAAACAAATAAATGATAAAGACATGTGTACCTTATGAAAAATTCTCTTCGCATTACCTGTTTTCTCTTTGCCATCCTAACTACAGGGATTAGCAATGCCCAAAATTTAATTCGTATCCTTCCAAATGATAGCCCTTCGGAAATCATCCGGAAAGCAACCCTTGTAAAACCCTCAGAAAGGCAGATCGCCTGGCAGGAACTGGAATTTACTGTGTTTTTCCACTTTGGGATGAACACCTTCACCGACAGGGAATGGGGAGTTAAAGGAACACCACCATCGGTATTCAATCCTACTTTCCGTCCCGAACCAAACCGATACCACTTCCTGAGATAAATTGATACCACCAAAATATGGGAATTTCGCGGACGTAAAAAAGGACGTCTATGCGAACCCTGATATGCCGGCATTGCGGCAAAGAAGTTCGATCGAAC
>JAPLDH010000069.1 GCA_026391355.1 Bacteroidota bacterium
ACTGCGAACCGATCTGGATGGTAGGATATGCATGGTTATCGCGGATATCGGTCAGCGGGTTCCCACAAATTAAAGGTAACGCGTTACGCGTCACGATTGTCACGATTGCGCTGGCAGAGCATAACGCAACATTCGTATAGGAGTATGTAATTTGATGGGAGCCGACTCCTGAAATTGCAGGGTAAAAAATCCCATTTGTCACCCCGGAACCTGAATAGTTTCCTCCCAAAGGAATACCTCCTTTCAACCGGAAGGGTTGTGCAACGGTTGTTGTAATTGAGTCGTTGCATCGGGTGAAAGTGACAATTGGGGATGCGGCAACACCCATCGTGATCGTGTTGCTGGTGGCGGGATTTCCGCTGGTGCAGGTTAGATTTGACGTTAACACGCACCAAACCTGATCTGCATTCATTGGAGTGTAGGTGAATGTAGTGGTAGGTGGCCACCCGCCACTACCATTGACCAACCATTGGTAGGTCGGATTCGCACCTCCATTGGTCGGTATTGCCGAGAATGTCACCGGGATCCCGGAACAGACCGGGTTTACCGATGCCGTTATTGAAACCGATACCGGGAGGTTTGGAGTCACCGTCATCGTGATCGTGTTCGATGTGACTGGATTGCCTGTCGGACATGTTGCATTGGAGTTTAAAATGCATTTTACCTGGTCGCCGTTCATGGGGGTATATGACATGGTTGATGCATTCGGCCAAACGCCGCCGCCATTGACCCGCCATTGATAAACCGGTGTCGTTCCGCCATTTATCGGTGTTGCCGAAAATGTGACCGTCGTTCCAGCACAAACCGTATTATCCGATGCTGTAATTACCACGCTGACCGGCAGACTTGGGTTCACCGTCATGGTGATCGTATTCGATGTCGCAGGGTTCCCGCTTGCGCAGGCAAGGTTGGAGGTAAGGGCACACGAAACAACATCGCCGTTTACAGGCACATATCCAAATGTATTGCTGTTGGTTCCGCCATTGATCCCGTTCACCTTCCATTGGTAAATAGGTGTTGTTCCTCCATTCGTCGGGGTGGCAGTGAAGGTTACTGAGGCTCCGCTGCAAACAGTGGTGACAGGTGTTGTGATAACTATGCTGACCGGATTCACCGTATTCTCCACCATCGTGATTGTATTGGAAGTTGCAGGGTTTCCCGTGGGACAGGCAATATTTGAATTCAAAACACAGGAAACCAGGTCCCCATTTGCAGGTGAATAGGACATCGTAGGGGCGGATGGCCATCCGCCCGTGCCATTTACCAACCATTGATACGAAGGTGTAGAACCGCCATTTGTGGGTGTGGCCGTGAAGCTGACCGTGGATCCCTGGCAAAATGGATTATCGGGTGTATTTATCGAAACACTGACCGGGAGATTGGGATTGACTGTCATCGTGATCGCGTTACTCGTGGCCGGGCTCCCGGTCGTGCAAAGCTGGTTCGAGGTCAGAACACAGGTCACCACATCCCCGTTATTCGGGATATAGCTATAAACCGGGTTATCGGTTCCCTGTCCGGTACCATTGACTTTCCATTGGTAGGAAGGTATTGTTCCTCCATTTGTTGGCGTTGCTGTAAAAGTCACCGAAGTTCCCGCGCAGACCGGGTTTTGTGAAGCAGTTATCGAAACACTTACTGCGACGTATGGTTCTACAATTATTGTTATAGTATTAGAAGTGGCAGGATTTCCGGAACCACATGCGATATTCGAGGTTAGGATGCAAGTGATTATATCCCCATTATTTGGAGTATAAGAATAAGTGGGACTGTTTGTTCCAGCATCCATTCCATTAACCTTCCACTGATATACCGGAGCAGAACCTTCATTGACCGGCGCTGCCGTGAATGTCACCTGTGTGCCGGTGCAGACAGTTGTAGAAGTAGTATTGATTGTGATGCTGACTGCAGGCCCGGTATTTACCCAGGTATCCTTTTGTGTGGGTGAGACCGCAGAACAGCCATTGGCCATTGTGTAATTAATCCTGACCCATTTTGCTCCTCCTGTGGTCCATTTTATTTTTATCAATGTATCTGTGGAGGAACCGCCAAATATAAGGTTTCCACCTGCTGAAAAGGTCCAGAGATAATTACTCATCCCATTCTTCGTATAATAGATTGCGGTATCCCCCGTGCATACAGTATCGGGACCGTTGATCATGGGAACAGGACGTGGAAGAACCGTTATAAGGATAAATTTCGGAAACCCGTTGTCACAACTGTTTACTCCATATACCGAGATTGTGTCAGTACCTGCAACAGGCCCGACATTCACTGTAATTGATGTGGTTCCCTGACCTGAAGAAATAGTCAGGTTACCGGAAACACACCAGTGATAACCGGTTGCCGCAAAAATCGGGTCAGTGGAATAGATCACTCCCGTCGTATTTGCGCAAATTTCGGTTGATCCGGAAATTGTATGAACTGTATCGGGGGAATAACAATCGGCAAACTTTACAAGGTAAACGTCTCTAAACCCTGCTTTTTCTGATTGGAATGATCCTGGAGTAGCAATGTAATTACCACCGATGGTCCTGTAACAAAGTGCCGTGTCATAATTTGAATTGTTTGTTGACCAGACTTCACCGCATAGATAAACATTGTCGTTTTTGTCCACAGTGCACCATAAACCAGTTTCCGTATCTGTTCCACCATAATAGGTTCCCCAGACACGCTGACCATTAGAAGTCATTTTTCCCAGGAATGCATCCCAGCCACCCCCCCTGAAAACAGTTTGAAATGCACCAGGTGAGGGAATTACAGAGTTTTGAGAGTTAACATTGCCTGAGATAAAAACATAGCCACTGTCATCAACGGCTGCACCAAGGATATCAGTGTGGTTGGCACCATAATAGGAACCCCATAAACGGTTGCCCGCTGAACTGAACTTTGTAAGAAAACCGTTATTACCCACATTCAGGTTTTCCTGGAATACTCCGGGTGTCGAAATACCGGTAACATCACTTGTATTCCCGAAAATATAGACATTGCTGCCGGTATCTATAGCACATCCGTAATTCCAGCATGAGATGTATCCTCCATAATAAGTACCCCAGAGCCGTTGTCCGGTGGGATCGAATGCGGAAAGAAAAGTGGACTGGTCGCTTACCAGGTTTGGAAGAAATGATCCGGGAGTGGCAATATTGTTTGGGGAATGTGTATTCCCCGATAAAAAAACGAATCCATCTTTACTAACTGCAGAACAGCCATTCTGATCCAAATTGTTTCCTCCATAATAAGTTCCCCAGACACGCTGTCCATCCGGTGTAAATTTCACTAAAAAATCGTCTGACATTCCGCCAATCGTCGTCTGGTGAGCGCCTGGCGATGCAATAAAATCAGGAGAACTTGTAACTCCTGAACAATAAATATTTCCATTCGTATCCGCTCCACACGCTTCAAAATATTCACTGGTCCATGGATCTATCTCATTTCCTCCATAATAGGTTCCCCAGATTCGTTGACCACCCGGTGTAAATTTTGCAAGCATCGCATCCCCATCCCCATGTAATACCGTCTGCCATGCACCCGGAGATGCAATATTGTTGGTGGAACTGGTAAATCCTCCTATAATGATGTTATTATCATGATCGACATTGCAACAGTATGCTGCTTCACTTGAACTGCCTCCATAATAAGTGCCCCATAACCGCTGTCCATCGGGAGAAAATTTGGCAATAAATGCATCATTATTGCCCTGCATGGTTTCCTGGTAAGCTCCTGATGTTGCTATGTTATTGACAGAATTTGTACTTCCTGCTATTATTATATTACCTGCACCATCGGTAAAACAGGGTATTTCGAACCCATCGGTTGTTATATTACCCCCATAATAAGTTCCCCATTTTCTTGCCGGAACAGGGTCAATCTCCAAAATGGCATTAAGCGGTATGACCTGATCCATGGAAAATCCGTAAACATGGGTGCCGATTTCCCGGAACCTTCCCTTAACGGGTATCTTTTGATGGTTCAATAAATAGAAACACATAGGGATCTCTTCCTCAACATCTCCGATGGTAGTCTTCATCTGAATTCCATCCCTGAACTTTTTTATCTTTTTCGGACCCGATATCTTCAATTTGATGGACGCAATATCTGCCCCGGGCTGAAGGATGAAATTATATTCGAAGAGTCTTTCATTATTTGAAATAAATTGAAGATCAATTCCCGGATAAATATTTTTATAGGTAACAGAACTAAATGATCTGACAGAAGTCACTCCATTAGTGGGTGTTCCCTTTGTGTAATAATTCACATAATCTGTTGAAGGTGCAGATGTCTCAATGGTTGCATTGAGATTGGCATTCTGCAGGTCGATGTCGATGCGATGGTAGTTGATGGAAGTTGATGAATCTGAAGGCTGGGACATGGGACTCGGGACATGGGACGAATTACTGCCGACTGTAGACTGGGAACTGGGAACTGTGAACCTGGAACTGCGAACTTGATAGAGATCATACGAAAACCCTCCCCTCCTTAACTGCACATTCATCCCCGGTGTATTCAACAGATACAACACACCCGGGTTGGGCTTGTAATTCTGATCAACGATCTGGCCTTTGTTTTCGATAAATGCTGAAACTGATGAAGTTTTAAATGTAGGTTTATTGGCAGGATGCAGTTGGCAGGGTGCTAGAAAAGAGAAGAAAAATAAGAATGCGAGGTAGCGGTGCACCATATCAACTGTTATTGATATGTAAAATTAAGAAACTTTAACAACATTTGAAATAGTATACTATTAAGACAACGTTTTGTCAAAATAGTTTACCATAAATAACAAGAAAAATAAAATCCCTTGCCGGTATTCTGACAGCCCCCACCCTTCCCTCCCCCATGCGGGGGAGGGATCCGCAAAACGCCTGCTAACCTTAAGGCAGACCTTCCAGGTTTAGAGAATTGACAAATGTTCCTCTTAAGGATTCAATAAAACCTGGAAGGTCTCTATAGTGTAGAATCCAGTGGTGATCTAATTTATTTCGTCCCGTACGGGACGAAATATCCAACATTCACCCAATTTGCTACCCGGATCCAATCCCTACGGGATTGTCAAATCCATCCCCAAAAAAAATATTTTCCAAAACCGTATTACCTTTTACCCTTTTCCCCGATTAATGATAATTTTTCGGGATGGGGGGAAAATAAGCACTATGGGAATGTTTAATGGAGAAAGATGAAGTTTGAAACATCTGAAATCAGTTAATCGAAAAAATTCAGAAAAAATAATATGGCAAAGAGCAAGATTATCAAAATAGAAGAAAAAGAGATTGTGGTTTTTTCACAAAATAATGAAGATTATATTTCTCTTACAGACATGGCCAGGTTTAAAAATGCTGAAACTACCGGTTTGGTTATTTCTCACTGGCTCAGCACACGTTACACCATTGAATTCATGGGGTTATGGGAAAAAATGAACAACGCACTTTTTAATGTAACTGAATTCAGTTACATTAAAAATGATAGTGGTGGTAATGGTTTTGTTTTATCTGCCAAGCAATGGATTGAAAAAACCAAAGCAATTGGCATAATTTCAAAACCCGGCAGATACACGGGAGGATCTTTTGCTCACAAAGATATTGCCTTCGAATTTGGGTCATGGATTTCTCCGGAATTCAAATATTATCTCATCAAGGAATTCCAGCGACTAAAAGAAGACGAAAATGATCGTCTTAAACTTGAATGGAATTTGCAGCGCACCCTTGCAAAAGTGAACTATCACATCCATACTGATGCTATTAAACAAAATCTTATTCCATCTGAATTGACTAAAAAACAAATCACCTGTGTATATGCTAATGAAGCCGATTTGCTAAATGTCGCCTTGTTTGGGATAACGGATATGGAATGGAAAAGCGCGAATCCGGATAAAGAAGGAAACATTCGTGATTATGCCATTATTGAGCAATTGGTAGTATTATCAAATATGGAAAGCATTAATGCTGTTCTTATTAGGCAAGGATTATCGCAATCTGAGCGGTTAGTGCAATTAAATAAAATTGCAGTCACTCAAATTACATCACTGATGAACAGCATGCAAATAAAGAAACTGAAATAAAATGGTAAGAAAGAAGGATAATTAAAACACAAAGCGAACAAACATCACGTGAAAAAATATTTTCCAAAACCGTATTACCTTTTGCCATTCTGCCCGATTAATGTAAAAATTTCGGGATGGGGAAACAATCAAACTTTTTTATTCTCTTTTGGATTCTTCTGATTTCTCTGAAATGCAGTGCATCAGGAGATTTCAGCACTATTGGGGGACGGGCTGCCGGAATGGGTTTTACTTCGGTGGCGGTTTCCGATCCCTGGTCGGTTTTCAATAACCCGGCGGGATTGGCCATGTTACACTCACCCTCGTGTGGTGTCTATTTTGAAAACCGGTTTCTTGTAACGGAGCTGAGCCTGAAAGCAGGATGTGTTGTATTTCCCGTACATTCAGGAACATTTGGGATCTCTTTCCGGGAATATGGATTTTCCCTTTATAATGAAATACAGGCAGGACTAGCCTTCGCCAGGAAATTCGGAAGATCTTTCTCTGTGGGGGTTCAGCTTGACTACCTGCGGATCCACCTGGGTGAAGACCTTGGCACCAGAAATCTTGTGACTTTCGACATTGGGTTACAGTTTGCTGTGAATCATCAACTTACGGTTGGCGTTCATTGTTACAATCCTGTCCCGGCAAAACTTGCTTCCTACCAGGACGAGAGGATACCAACCGTGATCCGCTTCGGCTTATCAGAGAGGTTCTCAGAGAATTTCATTGGTGCTGTCGAAATTGAGAAGGACCTTCGTCATGATCTCTCCTTTAAAACCGGGATGGAATATCATTTCGTGAAACCCGTATTTATCCGGGTAGGATTAATGACAAACCCGGCCATTTTTACTTTCGGGTTCGGAATTGAATGGGGAAAACTGATGTTTGACCTGGGAACAAATTATCACCGGGTGCTGGGATACTCTCCTGAAGGATCGATTATTTACCGGTTCAAATAAGAAGGTTAATCCGAAAAACCTTTCAGGTTTAAATTTAATAGATTAAAATTAATTTATCTTACTGTAAATACGTTTAATGAAACGAAGTTACGCTGATATCGCTAAAACCTTTATTTTCATTCTGATCATTGTTCATAATATTGGTTTTTCCCAGACAATTCCAACATTTGAGGATGAAGCTGAACTTGAGATGATTTCAGAATCGGCTGAATCAACCCCTGATTTTTCCGATCTGACGGATGATTATAAAAGTCTGCATGACCACCCAATCAATCTGAACAAAACCACCTCTGAAGAGCTTCATACCATTCATTTTTTAACAGAAAGCCAGATAAAAAACATCCTGGATTATATCAAGACCTATGGTGAAATGGTTTCGGTGTTTGAGATCGGGGTAATTCCCGGCCTGGATTCAGTGACTATAAGGAAGATACAACCTTTTATCACGGTTTTACCGGTCGATGAAATTCATCCGCTCACACTAAGGAATTTAACGAAATATGGGAAAAATCAATTATTTCTCAGGTATCAGCAGGTGCTTCAGCGACAGAAAGGCTATTGTGCAGATGATTCTATGCTGAAGAAAAACCCCAATGCCGGATACCTTGGAAGTCAGCAAGGATATTATTTCCGGTACACCTATGATTATTATGGCCGGGCGGGAATGGGGTTTTCAGGGACAAAAGGTCCGGGAGAAGAGTTTTTTAAAGGAAGTGAACCCTATGGAATGGATTATTACTCAGGGTACATTTTTGTCAGGAAATTAAAATTCCTGAAAACGTTGATAATAGGAAATTACCGGGTCGATTTCGGCCAGGGTCTGACGATGAGTTCAGGGTTATCCACAGGTTCGGTCATGACATCCGGCAATATAAAGAGATATGCAGGAGGTATCCGTCCGACCCTGGCGATGAATGGCGGAAGCTACCTCAGAGGTCTGGCTGCCTCAGCAGCTTTTGGAAGGGTGACCATCTCGCTGTTCTACTCAAACCATAAAAGAGATGGAAATATAACCTCCATCGATACTGCATCGGGGGAAGCAATTAATATCAGTTCTTTATCCGGTACAGGTTATCACAGGCTTCCCCGGGAATTGGCTGATAAAAACTCCGTGAAAGAGACCATTCTTGGAGGAAACGTTAATTTCAGGAATGATTTCATGAGTATCGGACTGACCGCTTACAGAAGCCATTGGAGCGCCTCCCTCCTTCCGAAAATCTACCCCTATAATCAATTCAATTTTTCAGGAAATGAGAACCTGAATGCCGGTATTGATTTCCAGTTTCTTTACCGGAATGTTTATTTTTTCGGAGAGGGCAGCCACAGTCATAACGGGGGAATAACCGGTTTGCTGGGTTTCCTCGCAAATCCTGACCCGGCAGTGACTTTTTCTTTGATATACCGCAACTATCAACGGAATTACCAGAATTTGCTTTCCAATGCCACAGGACAAAACACCGGGAATGCCAATGAAACCGGTTTCATGGTTAACCTGAATGCACACATATTTTCCGGCCTGTCAATTTCAGGATATGCCGACCTGTTTTCATTTCCTTGGCTAAAATATCGAACTGATTTTCTATCCGATGGATCAGAATACCGTGTTCAGGCTGATTATTCACTGGGAAATACCCTGATGTACCTTCGTTTCCGGTTGAAGGAAAAGCAACTGAATGGGACAGGTGATACCGGCTACCTCCATACAGCCGTTACAAACAAGAGCATTTCTCTCAGGTATCATATTGGTTTCCCGGTCACACCCTGTCTGATGATGCAAAGCAAAGTTGAAGTTGTCAGGAATCATCCAGGCAACCTGGAAAATCATTTCGGATACCTGGTTTCACAGAATATCAGTTGGAAAGCAGAGAAATGGCCGGTAACAGCAGCGTTGCTTTATGCTTTATTTGACACCTATTCGTATGATGAGCGTATCTATTCTTATGAGAATGATGTTTTGTATGGATATTCAGTCCCTGCCTATGAAGGAAAAGGTATCAGGGCTGCATTTCTTCTTACTTGCTCTTTTGTTAAGCATATCGACCTCTGGTGTCGCTACGCGATGACCTGGTACAATGACCGGTGCACAATTGGCGCCGGTCTGGAAGAAATTGACGGAAATGTGAAATCAGAAGTGAAGGTGCAGGTGAGATTCAGATTTTGAAGGCAAAAATAACCTACTTCCTGTTTCTATCCATGTGACGACCTCTCATCCTCTGAAGTCCCTCCATTCCATGAAGATTCATTACTTTGGACAACTTGGAAACAGAGGTTAGATCGATAACTCCGGTCAGGCTCATGGCTGCTACTTCATGCTTGCCCTTAGCCAGCATCACAAATTCATTGATCTTTTCTCCACCCACCGGTCTGTACAGAAACTTGATATCCTGTCCATCTTCATTGATAGTCATCAGTGTTCCATAAGCAGAACCAGGGAAAGTCTGGGAAGCTTCCTTATAAAAAGCAATGCTTTTTGCAGGGTTTACGGAATCTACCTTACATGTAAGCACTTTCATACCAGTAAGGTTATCCATCATCTTTTTCATCTCACGCATACTGGTATCTTTCGGATCGGCCATGTTGGCAAACATCTGGAACATATCCTTTGAAATGTTGACAGACGTATATCCCTCCTGTCCTGCAAATTTGTCAAAAAGTTTGTCCATCGGACTTTGTGCATTCAATGCCATTGGAAAAAGAATGAACGCTAAAGCAATAAGTTTTAAGGCATTATTTTTCATGATGTTAATGTTTTAGGCGATAAAGGTAAAAAATTAAAATACATTGAGGAATTTTTTTATTTTTGCTGTAATGAACCTGGTTATGCTTCGAGAATTATTCACCATTAACACATTTACTTATGTTTAAAGGACATCCGAAAGGGCTTTTCGTTGCCTTTTTTACCAATATGGGCGAGCGGTTTGGTTATTACACCATGCTTGCAATTTTTATTTTGTATCTTCAGTCAAAGTTTGGCTGGTCAACCACAGACGCCGGGCGGGTTTATGGTTTCCTTCTTTTTGGTGTTTATTTTTTACCGCTTATCGGTGGGTTGATCTCGGATAATCTATTGGGGTACGGGAAGACTATTTTAATTGGGATTATTGTAATGTTCATAGGTTATGGACTGCTTGCCATGCCCGGAACAGGTAAGGTCTTTATTTATATTGCCCTTGCGGTGATAGCCATGGGTACAGGTCTCTTTAAGGGGAACCTGCAAGCCCTTGTCGGGAACCTGTACGATGATCCAAAATACAGTGCACTCAGGGATTCCGCATTCAATGTATTTTACATGGGGATCAATATCGGGGCTTTCTTTGCACCCAGCGCTGCCGAAGGTATGCGTAACTGGATTCTGCGGTTGAATGGCCTCACTTATAACAATGCCATTCCCGACCTTGCCCATAAATACCTGAACAATGTTCTGGATATCCCAAAACAGCAACAACTTGAACAATTTGCCAGGGCTCAAATGGGTTCCGGTTTTACAAACCTGACGGATTTCTGCCATAAATATATCGACTCAATTGGACAGGCCTACAATTCAGGGTTCGCCGTTGCGGCAGTCAGCATGATCTTATCCCTTGTGATCTTCATTACCTTCAGGAAATATTATAAGCATGCAGATATTACGCATAAGCAAATGAAAGCTAAATCAGCGGTACCTATTGTTGAGTTAACGAAAACTCAGGTAAAAGACCGGCTTGTTGCACTCGGTCTTGTGTTTTTCGTAGTCATGTTTTTCTGGATGGCTTTCCACCAGAACGGATTCACCCTGACCATTTTCGCAAGGGATTACACGGTTTCATCCGTCAACCAGGGAACTGCTGTCATCTTCAATCTTTCGACCTTCCTTCCCGTGCTGATCCTGATCCTTGGCCTGGTCATCCTGTTTGCAAAAGGTTCATCACGCAGGAACAGGATCATTGGAGGAGTGGCAGCGGCCGGAGCCCTTATTATTGGATATTATTTTTACCAGAAGTTAAATCCAACGGGCAATCCGATTTCGCCTGAGAAATTCCAGCAGTTCAATCCTATTTTTATCGTTTTTATGACCCCGGTCATCATCGGTATTTTCGCCTACATGCGTAAACACGGAAAAGAACCGTCCTCTCCTGCCAAGATCGGGATCGGTATGATCCTCACAGCTGTCGGCTTCCTGATCATGGTACTGGCTTCACAAGGATTGATGAGTCCTGCAAAACTTACACAGTTGGGAGGTGTTTCCGATACCCTTCGTTCACCCTACTGGCTGATCAGTACTTACTTCACGCTGACTATTGCCGAATTGTTCCTCAGCCCTATCGGGATCTCTTTTGTTTCTAAGGTAGCTCCACCCCAGATCAAGGGCCTTGCACAGGGAGGCTGGTTCGGAGCAACTGCCCTGGGGAACCTTGGAGCCGGCTTTATCGGACCATTCTGGGATAAGTGGGAACTGTGGCAGTTCTTTATGCTGCTCGTCGGGCTCACCATCCTCTCCGCGATATTTATGTTTTCTATCCTTAAAAGGCTGGAAAGAGCAACGAATAGTTGAGATTAAAGTAATACTTGTTCCCTGCCAGCCGACTGGCAGGGAGGAACGATCTCTGAATTCAGAAAGAAATCAGTACTTGAAATCAGATCAAAAATTGACTTGATTTTTTTAATCCTTTTCTCGTCTATATCCTATTTTCTTCCGTTCCAAGGTTTCAAGCTCCTTTTTCTTATTTGCTCAAACTGTTTTAGGTACTCGAAAATAAGAAGGATTTGTTGATCCTGTTCAATATCTTTTTTTTGTATCTCTTCCAATGTTTTCAGAATATCTTGATGGGACTCAAGGAGGTGTCGTATTTTCGCAAATACACGCATTATCTGGATATTTACCATCACTGCCCTGTCACTGCGAAGAACACTGGAAAGCATTGCAACCCCCAGTTCGGTAAATACATATGACAATTTCCTTCGTCCGCCCCAACTTGAAGTTCCAAATTGGAACATCAAGGTTTCGAATTCCTGCTTCGTAAGCTGGAACATGAAATCTTCCGGAAAACGCTTACTATTTCTCTGAACTGCCTTATTGAGATTGCTTGTCGTTACACCATACAACAATGCCAGATCCGAATCTAACATTACTTTATGCCCTCTTATCCTGTAAATCTTACTTATGATCCGTTCATCAGGTAGATTTGTTTCCATATGGTTCCTTTTACCTTAATCGGCTTTTTTCAAAAAGGTCACACATATAGTAGAGAAATCTTTTACCTTTATTGAAATTTTGATTTTACTAACCTTTCTCATGAAAAGAATTGTACTTTTCATCTGTCTTCTCACATCCATCTTTATCCTTTTCGTTTTCCCGGAGAGCCTGGCTTCCAATGCTTTTTCACGACAGTCGGGAAATCCTGCCAGCTTCGTCGAAAACAAAGGCCAGATCATTGATCAGAACAGCAAACCAAATCCAGCAGTACTGTATTTGTTGAATAATCCGGGGATGAATGTGCAGTTGAGGAAAACCGGTTTTAGTTATGATTTATACAGGGTTAGTAATCAATTAGAAGGCAATAGGCAAAAGGCAATAGGCAATAGTTCGTCCCATGTCCCGCGTCCCATGTCCCAGCCTTCCATCAACTACCATCGTATCGATATTGATCTGGAAAATTCCAACCCCAATCCCACAATCATACCATCCGAACCATCATCCGACTACCTGAATTATTATACTACCGGAACCCCCGAGAAGGGTGCCACGTTCGTTCGTTCTTATCAAAAGATCGTCTATAAAAACATCTACCCATCCATCGACCTTGAATTCCTCATGGATCCGGTAAAGGGTTTCAAGTATAATATAGTAGTAAGGCCGGGTGGAAACCTGGAAAATGTCCATATACAGATTACCGATCCTGAAATCAACCTTTCTTCTGACGGACAGCTTAAATTATTAACTGCAATAGGGACAATAGAAGAAGATATTCCTTTTAGTACTTATAAGATCGACAATGATTCGGTAACCACAACCAACGCACAACCCTTCCGATTGAAAGGCGGAATTCCGTTAGGAGGAACTTATTCAGGTCCCGGGGTGACAAATGGGATTTTTTACCCTGCAATTGCAGGAGCCGGAACCCATCAAATTACATACACCTATACGAATGCTGCGTTGTGCTCTGCCTATGCTATCGTGACAATCGTGACGCGTAACACGTTACCTTTAACTTGTGGTAACTTGCTAACTGACATCCGCGATAACCATGCATATCCTACCATCCAGATCGGTTCGCAATGCTGGTTGGCGTCGCATCTGGAATTCGGTACCTCAATCCCCGAAACCCAGAGCCAACGCGACAACTGTATTGCAGAGAAGTACTCGCGTTACGCGTCACCCGTCACGCGTTACGATTTCTACCAATGGGACGAACTCATGGCCTACGACGAAACCCTGAGTACACAAGGACTTTGCCCACCGGGATGGCATGTGCCCACAGAAGCAGACTGGAATACATTATTTGCTACTTATATTAGTAACGCTTTTGCTGCCTGGCCGTTGCTTTCCAGCGGTTATTCCGGTTTCAATGCAACACTTTCCGGGACACGGCACATGAATGTGACGTGGGACTGGTCGGGCTTTGCAACGTTTTTCTGGAGTTCAACCCCTCATGGAGCTACCAAAGCATGGAGTCATGGGTTGAATGGGACAGACCCTTCTGTTTCCCTTTATCCTGCTTATAGGAGTAATGCATTCAGTGTGAGGTGTCTGAAAGACTAGTTGAATAATGAATATTGATCAACGAAGGTTGAATTTTGAAGTTTATTTAAACCAGGTGGGTCAGCAGATTGTTTCTAATAATAAATTCCCCTGGGGTCACTCCCGGAGGTTTAACTCCTATTCCGAATACATTAAGGAACTGTTCGGTGGAAGAGTCCAGAAAGTTGCGGTAGATGCGGGGTTTACCTGCCCGAACAGGGATGGGAGCGTCGGGACCGGAGGATGTACTTATTGTGATAATGAGGCCTTCAACCCATCCTATTGCAATCCAAACGAATCGATAACTGAACAAATAAAAAAAGGAATTGAATTCCATGCAAAACGGTACCGGCGTGCAAAAGAGTTCCTGGTCTATTTTCAACCTTTCAGCAATACCTATGCACCTCTTCCTGTTCTGAAAGAGAAATACCAGGAGGCATTGTCCTTTCCCGGGGTCGTTGGATTAGTAATCGGTACGCGTCCCGATTGTGTGGACGATGCAATACTGGATTGGCTTGCGGGTCTTGCAAAAAACCATTACATCCAGATTGAATACGGGATTGAATCGGTGAATGAAGACACGTTGAAAAGAATTATCCGGGGTCATACCTTTGAATTGTCAAAGCAGATCATCGAAAAGACTCATGCCATGGGGATCAGGACCGGCGCTCATTTTATACTGGGCCTGCCGGGAGAGACCCCCGAAATGATGATGGGAATGGCTGAAATTATCTCTCAACTCCCTATAGATACTGTTAAATTTCACCAGTTGCAGATCATCAAAGGAACGCAACTCGAAAAGGAGTACATCGCAAACCCCTCCTCCTTCCACCTCTTCGGATTGGAGGAGTATATTGATTTTATTATTGCCTTTACTGAACGGCTGCGGCCATCACTGGTAATAGAACGATTCACGGGTGAGGTTCCACCCAGGTTCCTGGATCAGTACCATTGGGGGCTGCTCCGAAATGATGAGATACTGAGGATGATTGATGCCAGGTTGGAAGAGAGGGATTCGTGGCAGGGGAAGTACTTGGCTATTTGTTAGTTGAAGGTTCCGCTGAGGTATTGCTTTGTCTTCTCCATCTTCGGGTTCTCAAAAACTTCCTGGACCGTACCTTGCTCAATCACCTCACCGAGGTAGATAAAGACGACATAATCTGCAATCCGCTTGGCCTGGCGCAGGATATGGGTGACCAGGACGATCGTATAGTCATTTTTCAACTCCACAAACTTCTGTTCGATATACTGGCTGGAGATCGGATCCAATGCTGAGGTTGGTTCGTCGGCCAGGATGATTCCCGGATCAACGGCCAAACCTCTGGCAAGACAGAGCCGTTGCTGCTGACCGATTGACAATCGTGAAGCCGGTTCCCTCAAACGGTGTTTCACTTCATCCCATAAGGTGGCCTGTTGCAGGTAATGAACCACCATTTTCTGTATTTCCCTCTTTTTTCTGATCCCCCTGAGTTTCAGGGCATAGGCAACGTTATTATAGATATTCATTGGCAAAGGATAGGGTCGTTGGGAAAGGAGACCCATATTTTGCCTGAGTTCATAGATATCTTCACCTGCTTTGAGAATGTTGTTCCCGTTGATCCTGATGTCACCTGTAACCTTGAGTTCCGGATAAAGGTCTGTAAGACGGTTCATACATTTCAACAAGGTAGTTTTCCCACATCCGGAAGGTCCCATGATGACCGTAATCTTATTTTCCGGTATTTCAATATTTATATCTTTGAGGATCTGGGTTTTCCCTGCAAAAACATTGAGGTTCTTTATGGTTATTTTTTTTGTATTGATCATCGCCTTTCCCCCCAATCCGTTAGAAATTAATTTTAGTGTTATGATATCGCTTTCCAAGTCCCCTTGAAAACAGGCTAACCACGAGGATGATCACGGTAAGGACAAGCGCTGATGCATATGCCCTGTCCTGAACAGCCGGAACCGGAGAAGAGAGTTGGAAAAAGATGGAAAGCGGCAGTGTCGCTACCGGTTCCAGCAATGAATTGGGCAGGTTATCCGTATATCCTGCCGTAAATAAAACGGAAGCAGCATCGCCGATGGCTCTTCCGAACGACAACAGGATGGCCGTAATAATGCCGGATGATGCCTGCCTTGTAAATATTCTGAACGCTGTTTCTGATTTATTTGAACCGAGCGAATATGAGGCTTCCATTAATCCCGTAGGAACAGTTCTGAGTATCTCATCCATCGACCGGATCATGATGGGAATGATAAACATTGTCACAGTCAATATCCCCGCCAATAATGATGTTTGCAATCCAAAGAAGATCATCATTGAAAATCCGAAGGCTCCGTAAACAATTGATGGTATTCCCCAAACCAGGTCGAGCAGAAATCTTATGAAAGCGACGACTTTCTTATGCCTGACAAGGAATACATTCATGTAGAGAGCTACCGGGAGTCCGATCAGGAAGGCAAGACAGGTAGCGCCAATAGCAAGGTACAATGAACCGAGGATGGCATTCAGGATACCACCTTCCTTTCCATAATAGTATCCTCCTTTGGGAATTTGAGTCAACATCGCCCAGGTAAGCGATTTCATTCCTTTGTGAAAAATAGTGTAAATAATAATCGCCAGGATTGCAAGGATAAAATAGGTAGAGAAGATCATCAACCCCCTGAAAATTTTTTCCTCTATTTTCCTTCCCGGTTTCATATTCTCAGTATTTATTAAAACGGATGATAAAAAAATGCATGATGAGGTTGAAAAACAGCGAAACTCCGAGTAATACGAGTGCTGCAAACATCAAGGCTGAATCATATTTGGGAATAGACAACATTTCCCCGTAGTTATTGGCGATCAGGGCAGGCAGGGTATAACCCGGATCGAACACGCTATGAGGCAGTTTTACCACGTTTCCCACTACCATCAGCACCGCCATTGTTTCCCCGAATGCCCTTGCAAGTCCGAACCCGAATGCGGCAATGATCCCGGGTAAAGCTTTTTTTACAAGCACATGTTTCACTGTCTGCCATTCAGTCGCACCCAATGCCAGGGATGACTCTTTCAATGCAATGGGTATTGTCCGGAAAATTTCAATCAAAATATTCAGAATAAAGGGAATGATCATGATTGCCAAAACAAATGCAGCGGCAAGGATGCTATAACCCATTGTTTGAACCCCAAAAAAGGGACCCAGGTAACGGGAAATAAACGGTACTATCACAAGTATGCCCCATAACCCGTAAACTACTGAAGGGATCCCTGCCAGGATATCAATAGCCGGATGCATAATCCTTAGAACGTGTTTTTTAGTGAATTGTGTTACATGAATGGCCGATAACAGGCAGATCGGGGCCGATATCAGCATGGCCAGCAAGGTGACCCAGATCGATCCGACAATGAAGGGATAAAAACCAAATTTACCGATCCCCGGCTTCCATTCTTTGGAAAACAACAAATTCCCAAGGTGGTAATCATGAAGTAAAAGGAAGGATTTCAGGTAAAGACCAAGGAAAAGGAAAAATGGAAGCAGGGAAACAATCATCAAACTGACGATCATCCACGTGCTGTTTGCCCAATGCCTTTGTCTGCGGTTTAATATGAACATCCTGAGAAAAAAATAAGCTGAGAAAATGGAATCAGTTTACCTGGGCCAGGCCTGCTTTAAGTTTCTCCTCTGAAACTGTAACATACCCTGCCTCGGTCAGATATTTCTGCCCTTCTGTCAATACCCATTGTAAAAAAGCCAATACCGTCTTATCGGTCGGTTTACCTGCAGCAACAAAATAAAGATCTCTTGCAGGTGGTGAGGGATATTTACCATCTTTTATGGCTTTCATTACATCATCGAGAGTAGCATAAAAATTCTCAGCAGGATCTATGATCCCGTTTTCATTGATATCGATCGGAACAACATCGAGTCCGTTATATACTTTTCTCGATTGCATATCATAAATAAAATTTAAGTTGTTGTATCCGATCCCGGAAGGGTTTTTTCTGACTGCATCTGCAACCCCCGGATCGCCATTTACCCCAAGACCGAGAAGATCTTCCTGCTTTTTCTGTCCGAGATATTTGGCCCACATTTCAGAAGCTCCACATGCGTCGGACCGGGTAAAAGGTTGTACCGTCACGGTGCTTTTAGTCCCTGTCAGACCGCCCCATGTCTGCATATTACCACTAAGAAAAATGGAAGCTAATTTTTCCTTTGTCAGACCATGTATTTTCAGCTCTTTTAAAACCGGATTCTCTGCATTTATGGTTGGTAATACAGCATCTTTGGCAACCGCTACCGTCCAGGCACCTTTTGCCTTTTCTTCAGGACTAACCTCTTTTGAGTACATTCCCAGGTCCACCATCCTGGATAATGCGTCGGCCATTCCTTTACCGGCTCCGCCGGCTGAAACATTGATCGTTACATTGGGATGAATCTTCCTGAATTCTTCCGACCATTTGACTGTCAGCGGATAAAGTGCAAAAGCGCCCGAAATAGTTATCTTGCCTTTCAGGGGATCATTTTTCCTGTCAGCAGCATTATTGCTGTTTTGTCCACATCCGTATAAGATAAAAGTGGTGATCATTAAAAAAAGGATGGATGTCAGGGAGGTTGTAAGTTTTGATCTCATATCTTCTTATTTTTTATCTAAATGTAACTATTCTACAAAGATAAAAAACAGAATATAGGTTAGTTCATAAAATAGTATGAAATATTTCATATCAGGAGATGGTCAATAATATCTTCGACCCTGATATTTTCTGCTTCGGCTTTAAAATTTCTGACAATCCTATGACGAAGAACAGCCGTAGCAATGGCTTTTACATCTTCTATATCGGGGGAATATTTTCCTGTAAGTGCGGCATGACATTTTGCACCAAAAATCAGGTATTGTGAGGCTCTCGGGCCGGCGCCCCATGTTATATAACGGTTTGCCCATTCATCACCGCGGGGTGAATTTGGCCTGGTGCGTGAAACCAGGTTTACTGCATATTCGTAAACATTATCCGGGACAGGAATCTTCAGGATGAGTTCCTGGAAGAACAGGATCTCATTTGCTTCCAGCACGATCTGGGGTTGGGTAAAGTGCCGGGAGGTTGTGTTCTTTACAATCCTTATTTCTTCGCTGTAGGAGGGATAATCAAGCCAGATGTTGAACATAAAACGGTCGAGCTGTGCTTCAGGCAAAGGATAGGTTCCCTCCTGCTCGATCGGGTTTTGGGTAGCAAGTACAAAGAACGGTTCTTCCAGCTTATACGACACACCTGCAACAGTCACTGCTTTTTCCTGCATGGCTTCCAGCAGTGCTGACTGGGTTTTGGGTGGGGTCCGGTTAATTTCATCCGCAAGGATGATATTAGCAAAAACGGGCCCCTTGATGAACCTGAACTTTCTGGTTTCATCCAGGATCTCGGTACCGATTATATCGGAGGGCATCAGGTCGGGAGTGAACTGAATACGGCTATAACTTAACCCCAATGCTTTTGAAAGGGTATTTACCATCAGGGTCTTGGCAAGTCCCGGAACACCAACCAACAAACAATGCCCTTTACAGAAAATCGAAATGAGGAGGTTTTTAATTACCTCATCTTGTCCGACGATGACTTTTCCTATCTCTGATTTTAGAAGGTTATATTTGGTTACAAGTGCATTAATCGCTTCAACATCCGAAGAATATTGCATAAATCCTCTGTTTATTTAAAACTCCACTTTCTTTGAAAATCACAATTTTTATAAGGCCCGACAACCCTGATGAAAGTCCTGGCAGTTTTGTCATTGATCCATGTATCAAGGACATCTGATTTCTTTTTTTCCAGTGCCCACTGCTGAATCCTGGCATAATCGAGATCTAAATTGGCTTTGTGAGGGTTCGACCTCTCTTTTAAATAATAAATTCTGTATTCTTCTTTCCCACGGTCCGTCTTGAACAATACCGGAGTGGAAATCTCCCCGGTTTTCAGTTTATCAACAACAAAATACACTTTAGGGTCAAGCTGATCAGATTCGAACCGGCTGTTTCCGCTATTCTGGTTGATCATCAGTCCACCGTTGTTTTTACTTGGGTCATCAGAATAACGAAGAACAGCTTCAGCAAATGTCAGATTCTTGTGATCAATCAGGCTTTCAATGCTGTCGAGCTTGGTTTTGGCTGCATTCAGGCTTACCAGGGAGACTTTTGGTTGAAAAAGGATATGCCTGACGTTAACGTATTCCCCTCTTCGTTCAATCATCTGGATGATATGAAATCCATCTTCAGTTTCAACGATATCCGAAATTTCACCGGGTTTTAATTTAAATGCTGAGGCCTCAAATTCAGGGCGCATATCACCTCTTTTAAACAGCCCCAGTTCTCCTCCTTTTTTCGATGACCCTGGGTCTTCTGAATAAAGGATGGCCATGGTACTGAAATCATCTCCCCTGGCAATTCTTTCTTTTAATGCTTTCAGTTTGTTCCTGACCTCCCCTTTTTCAGCATCGGTTATAAATGGAATTTTAACAATCATACCAACCTCATACTCTGAATTGATGGAAGGAACACTATCTTTGGGCAATTTCCGGAAAAAAGTTTTAACTTCTGTGGGTGTGATCGCTACATCTTTTGTGATCTTCTGCTGAACATTATTCTCCATCATCTGTTCCTTGATGATATCGTGCATTTCACTTTTAATCTCAAGGATGGATTTCTGGTAAGTTTCCTCCAGCTTTTCAGGTGAACCGGCAAGTCCGATAAAGTACCTCATTCTCTTGTCCATTTCACTTTCCACCTGAACATCTGTAATAATAACGCTATCAATTTCTGCCTGTGCCAGCAAGAGTTTTTGAAATAACATGGTTTCCAAAACCTGGCATTTGACATGAGAGGAACTTCCTGAGATATTTCCCTGACTCCTGAATTGCAGGTATTGGTTTTCAAGATCGGATTTCAGGATGATATGTGCCCCAACAATGGCCACGACCCCGTCAATTATTGTATCATCCTGGATTTGTGCAGAAACTGGTTGCCACTGGAAACAAAAGACAGCGATGCAAAGAAATATAAAATAGTTTTTTTTCATTCGTTGGTGAACCGGTAAATTTATATCAAAAAACCTCAAACTCATTATATTTAACACCATGGTCATAAACTTCCTGGTGCATCTTGCTGATCAGATCTATCTTACGTTTATTCAGAATGATACTTCTGATCCTGTCTTTTTCAAAACTCAGCGGTGAAATACTTTCCTTGATCTTAAAATCACTGAACCTGATTAGATATACCGATAATGAATCCTGCGACTCCACGTAGCGGTGGTTTTTCAGAAAGTCTTCCTGGTTATATGTCTTAATGTTTACCTGCCTGATTACATCACTGAACATCAGCCAGGTTTGGTCATCAAGATAAAAATCATTCACATATTTTTCACATTGATCCGCAAGTTTCGCTCTATCATCCGCATCATCAGAATTCAGCAGTTTTCTAAATAACTTGATATTAGCAGATTTAGCTGGTAGTTTAACGTACCGGATCTGTACTATATTATCTTTTAACTGGAAATTCTTCTGGTTTGAGTCATAATAGGTTTCCATCTCCTCATCGGTCACAATTGTATCCAGTTTTTGTTTCACCAGTGCATTTTCATATTCAAAAACGATTAATGAGTTTTGATAATTTTCCAGTTGCCTGGAAAAGTCAAGTTGTTGCGCTGTGAGATTTTTTATAGCCTGCGAGATGATCAGTTTTTGCCGTACCCAGTTATCTATAAAACTTTTTGCAAGAACAAGACTATCCTTTTTACTGGTCTTTGCAGGGATCACTCCCTTCAGGTCAGAGGCATAAAGATATTCCTTGCCAACTTTTGCCAGTACCCTCTCTGTTTTGTTTCTGAAAAAGGTGGAACAGGCGGTAAGGAGTACCAGCAAAATGATTATCAGCTTTTTCAATGCAGATTATTTGACTTGTTGCAGGATATTCTTGTAAACGGTAACGGGATATTTCTGCCTCAGGTCAGCAATCCAGATCTTTTCCAGGTAATTCTGATAATCGGCAGTGATCAATCCACGGGCTTCATTCAAAGCCTTTGGTTCAGGTTTCAGAACTTTGATGATATTGGCAAAGACAAACGATGAATCAATTTTGATATTTGCTGAAATACCTGGGTTCCATTCAATGGCATCAATATACTTATTGTCTTTTCTTGAGAATTTACCGCTTTCAATTGTCAATACCTTTAGGGAGTCTGTATTTATCTCCTTAAGAATATCCTTATCAGCGAGACCATCCTTGATAAAATTCCTGACCATTTGAGCTTTTGCCGGCTGAGGATTCTTCAGCATATAAACAGAAGCTTCCACCCTTTCATCCCACATGTAATTGTTTTTGTTCTTATCGTAGAAGTCCTTCAACCCGATAGTATCTTTAACAGCTTTCGACCATACTTTCTGATCGGTAAGATCAAACAGCAGTATCCCATCTTTGTATTCATCCATCAATGCTTTGAAATCGGGATATTTGGTTTCCAGGTTTGCATTCTCAAATTTGATCAGGTTGTCATTCACGAAATCCTTGTAAGCCATGTCGACATAAAAGGAAAGATTAACCTTATCTCTTTTTTTCTGTTTCCCGGCCAGATATTTCGTGAAATCGGTCTGTGTGACCGTAATTGTTCCCAGTTTGAACATCGGTTTGACCAGGTTTGAAGCAAGTGATGGATCCCATTTACCTTTAAATACACTATCGGTGACCACCTTATAAAAGTCATCGCGAACATTCGGGAATTCAGTAAAATTGTATTCTTTCCTGATTTTGGCATAAATAGCATCTTTGGCAAGTTGTTGCCGGGAATCCTTATTCACACGTTGTTTCAGATCAGCTTTTTCATCTTCGAATTTCCCTTGTGTCTTGCGTTTGATCAATTTAATAATATGCCATCCATAAGGAGTCAGCATGGGTTCAGAAATATCTCCGATATTTTTTAGTTTATATATTTCTGATATGAATTCGGGTACCATCCTGTTCACGCCGAATTCAGGTAATAATCCGCTTTTACTTGCGCTCCCTTTATCATCTGAATTAACCTTTACAATATCATCCCATTTTAATCCAGACCTAAGGAGTTGGTAAACAGAATCAATCTTTCTTTTTACATTCAATGAATCGTTATGATTTGCATCTTTGGGAAACATTTTAAAGATATGCGCTACCTGGACTTTCCCCAGTGATTCCCTTCTGCCGGTTACCTTGATGAGGTGGTACCCATAATCGGTTCTGACAACTTTGGAAACCTGGCCGACCTGTGTATTGTATGCCGCCGATTCAAAGGGGTAAACCATATCGAATACCGTGAAATACCCAAGGTCGCCACGATTACCTTTGGATACAGATCTCATTTTACCGGATCCCTGGTCTTTGGCAGTAGGATCATCAGAAAGTTCGACGACAATTTTTTCGAATGATTCACCATTGACCAGCCGTTCCTTGATTTTGGTCATTTTCTGAAATGCAGCAAGTGTATCCTCAGGCAAGGCATCTGGTTTCAGTTGACTAAAAATATGGCTCACCCTGAGATCCCAGTGTTCGCGGTCATAAGCTTCTTTTACCAGGCGGTCGATTGTAGTTTCGTCCGTGAAATAAGGTTTCGCCAATTGGTCACGGTAACCATTCAGTTCCGTTTTAAATGATGTAAGTGTATCAAGCCCGCTATCTTCTGCTTCTCTAACTTTCAGTTTGAAATTGATGAACAGGTCGAGATATTCATCCAGGTTTTTTTTATCAAAATTTTGTCCTTTGGGGTTATTCTTTTTGTAAATGGAAAGAAAATCAGCAAGTGTGACATTTTTCCCACCTATTTTTAAAAGGACATCCTCTTTTTTCCCCCCGGCTTTCTCGGAAACCTTACATCCTTCAATCAATGAAAGAGATACGATGAGTAATGAAATAAATAGTAAAAGATTTTCTTTCAATAGTTTCATTTTGCAAAATATTTTATGGATTAAACAGCTATAATTATTTGTAAGTTTTAGAGTGATGAAAATTTCAAGGACTGTAGTTGGGCGCTTCGCTAATGATGGTTACATCATGCGGATGGCTTTCAGTAACTCCGGCTGATGTTATTTTAATAAATCTAGCCTGTTGAAGTTGTTCGATTGTTCCTGATCCTGTATAACCCATACCGGATCTGAGACCGCCAACCATCTGATAAATGACCTCCGACAAGGACCCTTTATAAGGTACACGGCCAACAATACCTTCAGGAACAAGTTTTTTAACATCGTCTTCCATATCCTGAAAGTAACGATCTCTCGAACCAAGTTGCATGGCTTCCAATGAGCCCATACCCCTGTAGGTTTTGTATTTCCTTCCTTCGTAAATAATGGTTTCTCCCGGTGATTCATCAACACCGGCAAACAATGATCCTGCCATTATCGAATGAGCACCTGCAGCAAGCGCTTTGACAATGTCGCCCGTGTAACGTATTCCCCCGTCGGCGATCACCGGGATTCCGGTTCCTTTTAATGCACGGGCAACTTCATAAATGGCAGATAACTGAGGAATGCCAATCCCTGCAATGATCCGTGTTGTACAGATCGAACCCGGACCAATGCCCACTTTTAATCCGTCAATGCCAACTTTAACATAATCCCTGGCCGCTTCTGCTGTAGCAATATTTCCGGCAATCAATTCCAGTTCGGGAAATTCTTTTTTTACTTTGCGGGCCATTTCCATAACAAGCTTCGAATGGCCGTGTGCCGTATCGATAATGATGGTATCGACATCTTCGCGGACAAGCGCAGCAACCCGTTCCATCGTATCGGAAGCAACTCCGACTGCGGCTGCAACGCGCAGTCTGCCTCGGGTGTCCTTGCAGGCATTCGGACGGGCTTTGATCTTAATAATATCTTTATAAGTGATCAATCCGACCAGTTTGTTTAATTTATCCACAACCGGTAATTTCTCGATCTTGTACTTTTGAAGGATCTCCTCAGCTTTTGCAAAATCAGTAAATTCCGTCGTTGTAATAACATTTCTTGTCATTACTTCAGTGATTGGCCGGAGATAATCCCTTTCAAAGCGCAAATCACGGTTGGTGACAATGCCAACCAATACCATATCCTGATTGATCACCGGTATTCCTCCGATGTTGAATTCTTTCATCAGTTCCAGTGCGTTTCCGACCAGTTCATTTTCCTGGATGGTAACCGGATCAAGGATCATCCCGTTTTCGGCCCTTTTCACTTTACGCACCTGCATGGCTTGTGCATCTATCGACATGTTCTTATGCAAAACGCCGATCCCGCCTTCCTGGGCCATGGCAATTGCCATCATTGCTTCAGTAACGGTATCCATGGCAGCCGAGATAATCGGAATATTCAATCTGATATTCCGGGTAAGAAACGTCGCAACATCAACATCACGTGGCAAAACCTCGGTATAGGAAGGAACCAATAATACATCATCATAAGTCAAGCCTTCACCATGAAATTTCTCGGAATCCGTGAACATATGCTGAAAAATTAAGGTTGCAAATGTACAAATTAAAATTCTAAATAATGTATAATGGAAACAGGGGCAAAAATTATACAGAAGTAAGTGGAAAAAAGTCGTTTAAGTGACCGGGTGACCGAGTGACCGAGTGACCGAGTGACCAAGTGACCGAGTGACCAAGTGACCGAGTGACCGAGTGACCAAGGGACCGAGTGACCGAGTGACCAAGTGACCAAGTGACCAAGGGACCGAGTGACCGAGTGACCAAGTGACCGAGTGACCGAGTGACCGAGTGACCGAGTGACCGAGTGACCGAGTGACCGAGTGATCGAGGGATCGAGGGATCGAGGGATCGAGGGATCGGGAGACAAAGAAAATTCGCGGATATGCGAATCCGGGAATCCTGGAATAGAATTCCTGGGTACCAGAATTCCGAATAAAACCAAAGAACTTATCCAATTATATTTTTATTAGCTATATTTGTAATTATGGTTTTCTATTATAAAGGAAAATATCAGATGGATTTTCGAACATGTTTTTATATCGTCAATTATGAACAAAGAAGCCCGCCAATTCTGCATAAGAATAATTTATCTTCTGATAATTTCAGGATTAGTTGCACAATTTTCTTACTCCCAGGGTTATCATAAACTTATCCGCACCAATACTTACTGGGATTGCTATGAAAATTTTTTTGAAAAAGCCCCTGGCGGCTGCTACCAATGGGTCAAACGGTACTACTTCACCAATCAAGAAATTGTTTTTGCTGGGCATACTTATACAATTTCCCGCTATTATCCATTTCTGGGTTCACCAAATATCAATAACTTGTTATGCTCGCCATTTGTTGTTGATACTATTTCAAGCCTTACAACAACTTACTTACGAGAAGATACAGTGGCAAGAATAGTCTGGATTTATCTTGGGAACCAGCAGGAAGCAATAATTTACGATTTCTCGCTGCATGTCGGAGATACGTTAATGTCTCCCTTTCAATATGACAATACTCCTTATATAGTTAATCATATCGATACGGTTTTGCTGGCAAACGGAGAACCCCGGTTAAGGTTTTTCTTTGATCCCGACCTGCCAGTGTATTATACTGAAAGTATCGGAAGCGAGAGAGGATTATTTCAGCCTATTAAGTATGTCCCGGATTACCAGGGGTATTTCTGTGTAACTGAAAACCATGTAAACATCTATGGCAGTTATTGTTCTAACTTTTTTATAGGAATTGATAATCGGCCTCCAGATGATAATTGCAGCATTGCCCAGGATCCTTCCCAGTCAACAATAGTAATTCATTTCCCGCAGCCAGATAAGACGGCAACCTTCAAACTCTGGAATATTTCAGGCCAGTTGATCGTCGCTGAAGACATTTCAACTCCGGAGACCAATATCAAACTTAGCCAGATTACCTCAGGCATTTACATAGCTCAACTTATCTGGCAAAAAGGATTTCTTTCAAAAAAAATTATAATAAATAATTAACAATACCAGTCACCTCAAAAGGAATAACTGGTAAACTGGTAAACTGGCAAAACATTGAATTATCGAAATTTGGTTACACCTAACCACCTAACCACCTAAACAGGTGATCATGGATAGAGTGTCTGGTGACATTCCGAGCAGAAATTGGTTTGCCATTTATCTTTAACATCAACCGGATGAATAAATCCCATGACATCACCCAAGGATCCGTATTTCATCTCTTTTGTCGTTCCCTGGGCGATGATCGTATGACACATATTGCAATTCTTTGATATGACTTTTCCCTTTTCGCTCTTGTGGCGGTCGGAATGGCAACGGAAACAGCCATCTGATTCAAGATGCCCGATATGGTTCAGGTATTTATCAGATGTGGCTTTCATTTCAGGGAACACGTTCTTTGAAAACTCTTCTTCTATCCCTTTAATTGCCTGGTCAATAAGATCATGACTATTCCTGTATATATCAGGATAGTTCATTTTATAAAAGTGGGTGACACTGTCGTGGATATACATCATGGCCGAATCGCTGGTTGACCAGGGACCTTTCAGTACATTCATGGCAACTTTTTTTATGAAGGGCAATTCCTTCGGGATGCTGCCTCTCACCATTGCATTGTCGATATATACCGGGGCAGATTTATAGGAATGGGATGGCCTGTTGTGACAATCCATGCAATCCATCGTCCTAACCTCAAGTGTGTCTTTTGCCTTTTCGCTCAGCATATTCTCCGTATCCTGAAAAATCTGGACTTCACCGGTCTTCAGGTTTGTGTAACGCACCCATGGAATCGATTCCCGGTCCCTGGCTGAAGTCATGTATTCAATCTTCATATTCGGATTGATGTGCCAGTGAATACCTTCGGTAAGCCCCATTGAACTATAGGTAGGGCCTGTTTTCATGAGCATAGAGACATTCCATTCCGTATTCAGGGAATCTGTAAGATACCCACGTTGTGTCCGCAGTGAACGTGGATAAAACTTCTGCGGCCAGTGACATCTTTCACAAGTTTCACGAGCCGGTCTCAGATTTTTGATCGGGGTTGGAATGGGCTGGGGATATTTGTGAAACAGGACAGAGTAGACCTGGTACATTCCCGAAAGTTTGGATTTGACATACCAACTGGCGCCTTCACCAACATGACATTCCACACACCTTACGCGTGCGTGAGGGGAATTCTGATAAGTTATATATTCCGGCGCCATCACTTTATGGCAAAGTTTTCCGCAAAATTCAACGGATTCGGTATAATTAAATGCTTCATAACTTCCCATTGCAGAAATAATCAGGAACAGGAAGGTAAATATAGAGATCATTACCAGCCATTGTCGGGAATGGGGGACATTCAAATCCAACACAGGCCACCTTTGCATGCCTGTCTTGCGTTTCCTCCTTTTAACCATCATTCCGATGGGGATCAGTAATAAACCGATGACCAGGATAACCGGAAGGATGATATATGTAAAAACCCCGTTGTAAATGTTGGTATGCGGAGTAAAAACAGAAAACAGAAATAATACCAATATAAGGAGAATACTGTTAATTACCAGAATGAAACCGATAACACTCAGCCAGTTATAAATTGTTTTTGGTATTTTCATACCGGGGTTAATGTTTTATAATGAGTTTGTGACTGATTTTTGTTTCCCCATTCACAATCAGAGTATAAAAATAAATACCATCATTCAGTTCCCTCGTATCACAAGAAACCCTTCCATCTCCTGTTGCAAGTTTAATAGTTTTTACGGTAGATCCGAGGAGATTCCTTATCACCAGTGAGGATTCAGAAAATGTTCCGATATTATATCCGATGTTGACCATTTTATCAGCCGGGTTGGGATAAACCCGCAACGTATTTTTCCCTGTTCCCTGTTCTTCAATCCCCGCAGGAAAGGTATTATAAAGTGCAACAAAGCAAACCGTATCGGTAAGGTTTGCCTCGTCGAAAAAAACGTAGCGAATTGAAGAAACGCCCACAAGGCCATGGGGATTATAGTGGCCGCTGAAATTAAGCGTATCTTTAGTATGCGGGGGTATTACCACATGGAGGTTTGATTCATCCGTCGTTGAATCATAACACAGGCCCCAGCAAAATGAATCTGAACTGTCGATCAGAGATATCCGGACTCTCTTTGCTTTAACATTCATGGCATTGTCAGAGCCATTGCTGACAAATATATAGGAACTCATATCACTGCTGGCAGGGGTGCCGTGGAAAGTTCTTTCTGCATTATTGACAACACTACCTGCACTGTCGCTGAGTGACAGGTAAATCTGTGAGTAACCGATAAAGGAGACAATACCGGTAAGATAAATCAGGAGTAAAAGTTTTTTCATCGTAAATTTATTTGTTTATTACGGGATAACTGATTGAACTTGCAAAAATAAGAATTATCCGTTATTTTTTTCACATAAGGATATTTTTTTATATATAAAGACCAGAATACGATAAAATTTCATAATTTTGGATTAAATTTCTTGAGATACAATTATTCAATCATTAATTCATTTTCACCATGAAAAGATTTACAATAATATTGGGATTTATGCTTTGTATTTCACTAATATACAGCCAATCCCCTCGTATGGTATTGCATGAAGAGTTCACACAATCAAATTGTGGCCCTTGTGCAAGCGTTAACCCGACATTTCACACCTGGTTAGGTCAACATCCTGACATTTATACCCAGATATTCTATCACGTTTGGTGGCCGGGAGCAAATAACGACCCTATGTATCTTGCAAATACGGTTGATAATGGCGCAAGGACAGGGATGTATGGTGTAGCGGCTATAGGTGTTCCTTATGCGGTCATTGATGGCGATTACTGGCTGGGCGTCGGTGGATACCTGCAGTGGTCAACCATCGATACCAGGAGCCAGGTTCCTTCTCCTTTTGAAATACATTACCAGCACATGATAAGTGCAGGTCATGATTCGATTTACCTTACCATGCTCGCAAAGGCAACATCCCCCATAACCGCTTCCACATATGCTGAAAATGTGGTCATCGAAAAGCATATTCATTATACTACCGCACCAGGGACCAACGGTGAAAAAGATTTTTATCAGGTCATGAAAAAGATGTTGCCGACCAGTGCAGGCACGATATTGCCTTCCACTATGGCGACCGGTGATTATGTTCTCCTCGAAAACAACTGGAAATTTGCAAATGTTTATGATTATAATGAGATCGCTGCCGTAAGTTTTATCCAGGATAAGAACACAAAAGAAGTTTACCAGGCTGCCAACAGCAGTACCGATGCAATCGTGATGCCTTATAATAATGACCTGCAGGTAATGGATGTGCTCCAGGTTCCTGCAGCAACCTGCAACGGAAATATTACACCGATCATCAAGATCAGGAATAACGGTAATACTGCTGTAAGTTCATTCCATTTAAAATATCAGGTGAACGACGGGACGGTGGGAGATTTCTCATGGAGCGGAAATATCACCACTCTGCAAAAAGCCTATGTGGCTTTGCCTGAAATTAACTTCACTCCATTATTAGTAAATACACTGAAAGTATATTCCGTGGATCCCAATAATGTCAACGATGAATATCCGAAAAATGACACGATAAAATACTTCATCGATGCAGCGCCTTTGCCAACGACTGTTCTGAATACCATTATTATGACAGATAATAATCCGGAACAAACCACATGGAATGTAAAAGCCTCGAACGGCACGGTCATCAAAGCTGCAGGGCCTTATACCCAAGCCAACCATGCATACAGGGATGAGATTGATCTTCCGGTAGGATCTGGAGATTGTTACACATTCACCATCCATGATTCCGGCGGCAATGGCCTCTGTTGTGCCAATGGCGGTGGATCCTACATGATTTATGACCCGGGAAACAACGATAATATAATTCTCCAGGGATCTGTTTTTACCGATTCTGCATATTCACAATTTAAAATTGTAGGGGTCGGAGTTGACGATAACCCGGGAAGCAGCCAGATCACCATTCACCCAAATCCTTTCATGGATGAAACAACGATTTCCCTGTTCCTTTCTACCCAATCGAACATAACGATGAGTATTTTCAACCTCACCGGGCAATTGGTAAGAACTGAAATTACCGGAATACTAAAATCAGGAAACCATGACCTGATCCTGAAATCCAACGGCCTGGCCCCGGGAATTTACTTGTTAAAGGTTCAGACATGCAATAAGGTATTCACAAAAAAGATTACGATCGGGAATTAACTATTTCCGGTAGTTGTGTGGTATCCTGATTTCTATAGCACCCACACCAAATTTCTGCATGGGGGCGTCGAAGAGTTCGATGCCCCCGTATTCTTTCAGAAGTTCAAGGATCACTTCCCGCAGGGTACCGTTCCCCACACCATGAATGAAGGTGACTGTAAGAAAATTATTCAATATTGCGCTTTCCAGGCAACGGATAAAATAATTTTTCTGGAATTCAAGAATCTCCGATTTCTCAAGATTGGATGAATCTTCCAATAGTTCATGGATATGCAGGTCAATCAATGCTTCACGCGGATGAGTCTGATACCTGAAAATGACTTCCTCTGAATCCTTGCTGTTTTTCTGCATTGAAAGGGAGCCTTTCTCTTTCTCCTTAGCTTCCTGATCTTTCTTCTCAATGAATTCAGTAACTGAAACAATTCTTGCAACTATTCCTTTTCCTTCGATTAACGGGGATTCCCTGTAACTTGTTTCCCTGAAGAATTTCGTACTGTTAACCTCTATCCCTGAGTTAAAAGGCGGTATCAGTAAACCGGAGCGGTTTTTATGAAAAAGGAATTGCAGCACTCCCTCTGTCCATTTTCCAATTTCCTCCCTTTCAATTGTGGAAAGCAGGAGACGGGAGTCAGGTAATAATGAACCATAATCAATTCCCTCATATTTACCATCTTCAGTTCTCCTTAAGAAGTTGTATAATACATCATATGTTGTATTATTTATCAGGAAGACATCGATTAATCCTGTTATCAACCATTTCTGATCATGAGGAACAAAGGCAATACTGATCTCCTCACGACTCCTGTTTTTTACAACAGAATGCAGGAGATCAACCATACGTTCTGCTTCATTGGTTATGGGTTGATCTGTTCGAATGGTGATTCCGGTTTCATCAGGGAATGTTTCATCAAAGAAACGGGCACCGGGCTGATCGACGTCAATTCGTATCAGTTCACTGATCAGGGTTGGAATTTCAAATCCCCCTTCAACATTCACGCTGACCATTCTTGAATCGATGATTTTCGTAATAAAACCGCCTCCTTTTGTATTCAGGAATTTAACCTTGTCACCTACTTTATAGTTCATCGTGCTCCATTTTGATCAGTAGTTTGCAGTTTCCAGTTTGCAGTTCCCAGTTCCTATTTTGCATTTTGCCATTTTGCCATTTTGCATTTGCTGACCGGCAAAATTAGGTATAATCCGCATACATCCGTAAAATGGGATTATGGCTGTTTTTTTTGAGTTGCAGTGAACTCCTTAATAAAGAAAAATTTGTCATGTTAAAAAGTTTGTTTACCTTGCACTCGTATTAACCAAAAAAGATTCATTATGAGGAAAGTTACTTTTGTGCTGTTATTCACTCTGATGGCAGCAATGACGACATTTGGAGGAGGTTACCAGGTCGGGTTGCACAGTATCCGGAATATTGGGATGGGACTGATCGGTACTTCTCTGACATATGACGCCAGCAGTTTGTTTTATAACCCTGGCGGAGCATCCTTTGTCAATGAAAAGTTCAGTATTTCAGGAGGCGTGAGCTTTCTGATGTCACGCGCTACTTTTCAAGCGAAGAACGAAGCCTACCAGGAGCATATTGATCATGTGATGAATTACCCGTTCAATTTTTATTTTGCGTATAAACCCATAAAAGACCTGAGTGTTGGTGTTGCAGTTAATACTCCGTATGGACTCAGCATGTCTTGGCCGGATAAATGGGAAGGAAGATACCTCATCCAGAATATTGCTTTTAAGGCCATTACGATTCAACCGACAGTCTCATACAAGATCAAGGATATTATAGGGATCGGCGCCGGACTTATCATTTCATACGGTGATGTGAACCTGAAAAGAGCCATTCCGGTAAATGGCCCGGATAGTGCTGACGGACAATTAACCGTTAAAGGAACAACCATAAAGTACGGTTTCAATGCAGGAATCCTCATTCATCCCATCAAAGGATTGAACATAGGAGTTGATTACAGGTCGAAGATTGATATGAGTATCAAGGATGGTGATGCAACATTCGCAGTTCCCACGGCCGTGGCTTCAAAATTCCCATATACAAAAACTGATGTATCGTTACCGTTGCCGGCTAATCTGGATTTTGGAATTTCTTATGAGATCAATGAAAAAATCATGATCGGTTTAGGTCTTAACTATGTATTCTGGAGTACCTATGACTCACTTAAGTTTACCTTTAAGAGTCCTGACCCAAATGTTACGCTTGTTTCCACATCGCCAAAACTTTACAAGGATCGCCTTATCGCAAGGTTGGGGGTTCAATGGAAAATCAGCGGCATGTTTACAGTAAGGGCAGGTGGATATTATGATCCATCGCCGGTACCCTCCGATTATCTTGATCCTATGCTCCCAAGTTCCAATGAAACTGCATTAACCTGCGGCATTTCCTTATATCCGGTTAAAGGATTAAGCATCGACGCCTCCTTTGAATACCTGATGGGCAGCCAGAGAGACGGAATTTCCAGCCCCAATGTCACTCCGGGTACACACAACTTTGAAGGAACTTACAGTACCGCCTTTTACATGCCCGGCATCGGTTTAACATACAATTTCTAACATTTAAAATATGAAAATCATGAAAAAAATATTCCTTATCATATTATCCCTGGCATTATTCAGCGCTTGCGAACGAAAGATCGATAAGTTTACGGTGTCGAAAGGAAATGCTGATTTCACAAAATTCATTACTGTAGGGAATTCATTGATTGCCGGTTATGCTGACGGAGCCCTTTATCATAACGGCCAATTATATTCTATTCCAAACATCCTTGCCGGGCAATTACAACTTGCCGGTTCGGGTACTTTTGTGCAACCAATGGTAACCAGCGAGTATGGGGTTGATTTCCCGGGATCCGGACCAAAATTCAAGCTGGGGCCTGCAACGGATTGTATGGGAGCTATATCACTCGGCCCAGTTCCTGATATTGGTACCAAAGATCCTTTTTCCACACCGGTTGGTTATCCTGTTAATAACTTTGGGATTCCGGGCGCCAAATCATTTCACCTTCTTTACCCCGGTTACGCCAAGTTGAATCCCTACTATTACAGGTTTGCACTTACACCTCTTACAGGCAAAGTGGTGGAAGATATTGTTGCATCAAATGCTTCGTTCTTTGCTTTGTGGCTTGGAGATAACGATGTATTGCAATATGCCCTGGCAGGCGGTGCGGCAGATTCCATTACCAGTCCGGCTTTCTTTACAACCGCCATGGGTGGTGTTTTACAGGCGCTTACTCTGAATCATGCAAAGGGTGTGATCGCAACCATTCCTGATATTACGACGATCCCCTATTTCACCACCGTTCCGTGGAACGGACTTGTACTCGATAAGCAACAGGCAGATACCATTAACTATGCAATGGGATTATTTCAGCTTCCCTTCCATTACGTGGTAGGCAGGAATCCATTCCTCGTTGCCGATCCCACTTCTGCTCATCCTTACTTTAAGGTACGTCAGATGGTGGCCGGTGAACTTGTACTTCTCACTGTTCCTCAGGATTCTATGAAATGTCATGGTATGGGCATCATCAATGCAGAAAAACATGTTCCTTATCCTATACCCAACCAGTATGTTCTGACAGCAGATGAAGTTTCTGCCCTTGTGACAGCAACGACTGCATATAACGAGATCATTAAAACCGCACTGGCACCTACGTTTGGCCTTGCCATAGTGGATATGAATGAAAAGCTGAAGACCCTGTCAACAGGGATCTCATGGAATGGCATCAGCCTGAGCACAGTATTTGTAACCGGCGGAGCATTCTCACTTGATGGTATCCACCTGAATCCAAGGGGAAATGCATTGGCTGCCAATTTCTTCATTGAAGCAATCAATGCCAAGTTCGGAAGTACAATACCGGAAGTGGATATCACTAAATACCCGGGAGTTATTTTTCCGTAACTCGGTTATTTAACAGGCAAAAAAGACCGTTTCCTGAACTCAGGGGACGGTCTTTTTAATTGGTGAACTGGTGAGCTGGTGAACTGGTGAGCTGGTGAACTGCTGAACTGGTGAGCTGGTGAACTGGTGAGTTATAAGAAGGTAACTGGGAACTGCAAACTGCAAACTGGGAACTGCAAACTGGGAACTATTCCAATGTCTCCAAAAACCTTATCATCCGCGTGATTGCTTTTCCCCGGTGGCTTATGCCATTTTTCAGGTATGGCGGCATCTCTGCAAAGGTCTGGTCGAAGCCATCGGGAAGGAAAACGGGATCGTAACCAAATCCTCCTTTGCCTCTTTTTGCCGGAAGAATGACTCCTTCCACCCTTCCTTCAAACAGATATTCATTCCCTTCAAATATCAGGCAAACAATGCACCGGAAGATGGCTTTCCTGTTTTGGATCTGGTCCATCTCCTCCAGAACCTTCCGCATATTATCTTCAAAACTGCATTCTTCACCCGCATAACGGGCGGAATAAACTCCAGGGCGACCGTCCAAAGCTTCGATTTCCAAGCCGGTATCATCAGCGAAACAGTTTCTCCCGGTTTTATCAAAAATAAACTGTGCCTTTTGCGATGCATTGTCTTCGATCGTATCAGAGGTTTCAGGAATTTCAATATCCAGTTGAATATCTTTTAAACTGAGTATATGGTAACTATCCCCGATAATTTCCTGGATCTCCCTGAGCTTATGGGCATTATTAGTAGCAAATAAAAGTTCATTTTCCATGCTAAAATGTTAATTTCAATAATTATCCGGCCAGTGATCCATCTATCAGTCTGGTAATCAACTCAGTCATCGTCCAGCCATGCGCTGCAGCCATTTTGGGAACAATACTTTGAGCGGTGAGTCCCGGAACTGTATTAACCTCCAGGAAAAATAAAATATTTCCATGAAGAATATAGTCAAAACGTACTACGCCACGGCAGTTCAGTTTTGCAAAGAGAAGTTTCGAAATATTTTGACATTGTACTGCATTCGCGGCAGGAATATCGGCAGGAACCACTTCTTCAGAAAGCCCCTCATGGTATTTAGCCTCATAATCAAAATATTCCTTTTTTGAGATGATCTCTGTTACAGGGAAAGGTATGATCAGTCCCCCTGACAGGATCACTCCGCAAGTAAGTTCCCTTCCCGGCACAAATTCTTCAACAATGACCTCATTATCTTCATAAAAGGCCTTTATCACTGCATTCTCAAGTTCTTCCTGCCTGTTCACCTTCGACATTCCTACCGAAGATCCTCCATTGTTGGGCTTCACGAATAAGGGCAAAGAGAGTTCTTTCAGAATATCTTCCGGGGAAGGATGCTGGTTATAAAAAAGGTGTATTGATCTGGCTGTATTTATCCCGAGATGGCTGACCACATTCTTGCAGAAACTTTTATTGAAAGTCAATGCCGAAGTTGTCAAATCACTGGAAGTATAAGGAATTCCCAACATATCAAAGTATCCCTGCAATTTCCCGTTTTCGCCGGGACTTCCATGAATCGCATTAAACACAGCATCGAAATGAATAGTTTCTCCATCATTCAACAGTGTGAATTGGTTTTTATCGATGGGAATTTTCCTGGTATCTATAATGACATTCCATTTCGCGCCCCGGATCTCGACAAGGTAAGGATCAAATTTTGTCCTGTCTATATTGCTTTGCACCTGCAGACCGCTTTTCATGGAAATCTCATATTCCCCGGAGTCGCCACCGGCAACAATGGCAATTTTCAGCATAGCACATAAATTAATTCAAAACAAACATACACAAAAATTTAATCAGTACATAAAAACAGGTCATTGCCAATGATTCAAATTTTGCTTAAGTTTGCCGTTCCATACAATAAACCAGCGCTTTTCAGGTTTATACTGAGCATTAGAGTTACAGTTAATTTTCAAACCTGGTGAGCCGAAGTATACTAAAAAACTGATCGATGGACTTTTTCCGATTTCTCGGGAGTAAGAAATTCTTCAAACACCTTGCAGGGGCAGTCGTAATCGCAGTGATCCTGATCTGGGGGGTAATGCTTTTACTCAGAACATACACCAAACATGGAGATTACCTTATTGTTCCCGACTTTAAAGGGAAGGCGATCAGTCAGTTATTATCTAATCCGGCATATCCTGATTTTGATCTGGTGGTGATTGATTCCGTATTCGATCTTAACACTCCTCATGGTACAGTAATTCACCAGGATCCTTATCCGGAATCAAAAGTAAAGGCGGGACGAAAAATTTACCTGACCATTGTTTCCTCCATACCAGAGAAAGTCAGCATGCCGGATTTGAAGTTCCTTACCCTTCGCCAGGCAGGTTCCGTGCTTGAAAGTTGTGGTCTGAAGATAGGGAAACTCACCTATATTCAAACATTTGACGAGGATGCTGTTCAACAGCAATATTACCAGGGTAAGGTAATAGAACCGGGAACGAAGATTGAAAAAGGGTCGGTTATTAACCTGGTTGTCGGAATGGGATCAAAAGGACAGGAGGTATCGCCGGGAGTGAAGCCTGATTCTGTCACAGGAAATTCGATGTGATTGTCAGGCCGGAAAAAATTGAGGATAAAATAAGTATTAACCAAGTACCCATCCCTTTAATGGCGGGTAATTAAATACATAAAACAACAATCCGGGTATCATAAAATATTTGTTAAGATGCGATTTTTCTACCTTTTTTTACTTTTATTCCTGGGGGTGTCAACCATGGCCCAGGAAATAATCAGCGGGATACAGATCAACCCGGCAGTCAGGGCTAAATCCATCGAATTGACGAAGCTGAAGATGCAACCTTATCTGGAGGATATTCCCCCGCTAACCATGCCTTTTTTTGATGACTTTTCAGAAAATTCAATCTACCCTTCTCCCAACCGGTGGGTTGACCGTTTTGCATTTGTCAATACGGATTATCCTTTATTCCCGATTGATTTGGGTGTTGTGACACTGGATGCGATAAATGATTCAGGATATATTTACCCTGATGCCATCCCCGGTCCCACCACTTTTATCGCCGATCACCTGACTTCCCGTTACATACGGATGGATTCAGTATTCACTCCCGTTTCACGTGCCTTGCAACCTTCTGATTCCATTTACCTAAGCTTTTATTACCAACCGGAAGGAAGGGGTATGAAGCCCAGCCCGACAGATTCACTGGTTCTGCAGTTTCTTTTAAGCCCGGCCTTCGACAGCATCACACCAACGGATACCACTTCAATTCCCGAACGATGGATTACTGTCTGGACTTCTCCGGGAATGGCGCTTGACACTTTCTACCTGATAAACAATGTCTATTTTAAAAGGGTCATGATCCCGATCGTGGATAGCGGGAAATTCTTTAAGAAGTATTTTAGTTTCAGGTTTTTCAATTATGTCAGCCTTGCGAGCAGTTCTCAACCGAGCTGGCAGAGCAATACAGATATCTGGAACCTCGACGATATTTACCTCAACCTTGGGAGAACCAGGAATGATACAATCCGTAGGGAGATCCGGTTTATTGACCGAGCCCCTTCATTACTGAAAAATTACGAATCGATGCCTTATCCGCAATATTGCAACAATCCTACCAATGAAATGGCCGATTCTGTTTATATCCTGCTCACAAACCGGGATACTGTCCTGCATTACGGTACTTATAAATACTTTGTTAATCAATCCGGAGGAAGCTTTACAACATCTTACAGCAACGATACGGTAAAACTAAACTCCTTCTACAAATACGGATTAAACAGCCAGCGACCACAAATTCCCTTCCTGTTTCCTATTTTGGGGTCTGACAGTGCCAGTTTCCAGGTCATGCATACCATTAAAAATAATGAGGCTGCTCCCATTTACGCCGACACAATTATTGGCTACCAGAACTTTTACAATTATTTTGCCTATGATGACGGAACACCCGAAGCCGGCTATGGGCTTAAAGGAACAGGCGCTATGCTGGCATACAAATTCAATCTGAATAAATCGCCCGATACATTGCGTGCCATCAGGATCTTCTTTAACAGAACACTCAGCGATGCTAATCAACAGTTTTTCCTGCTGACCGTCTGGAATGATAACAACGGAAATCCCGGCGATACAATTTATTCCCGCGTCGAGTATGTCCGCCTGCCGGATACACTTGATATGTTCACTACCTTTTTACTTGAAGTTCCGGTCAGGATAAGCGGTACATTTTACATCGGCACGATCCAGACAACGGATGATAACCTGAACATTGGATTTGACATGTATGATGATGCCCATGATAAAATCCTTTACAATGCTGATGGTGAATGGCTCACCTCTTCTTACCCCGGCGCTCTTCTGATGCGACCGGTCATCGGAAAACCCCTTCCGGTAGGGATTGCTGAAACACAAAAACAAGACAATCTGCTTCGCATTTACCCGAATCCCAACAACACCGGGAAATTAACAGTTTGTTTATCAGAAACTACCGGCCAAAAGAACCACCCTGCTTCCATGATTACCATCCGGAACATGGTGGGTCAATTGGTTCTCAGCACTGATTTTAAGGAATCTATTATTTTACCCGATCTTCCTGCAGGTATCTATGTTTTGTCCGTTGGGAACCTCACAAATGGAACAACCCATAACAGCAAGCTTATTATCACACGATAGCATTGAACTCAAACGTCATTCTTCATGCCTGAAATTTACTCATCTGACGAATTGTCTGAGTTATATGAACATTTCCGGTTTGTAGTGGATAAAAAACAGGGATTGCTGCGAATCGACAAATACCTGACGATGAAAATCGGGAATGCGTCGAGGAACAGGATCCAGAATGCTGCTCATGCAGGGAACATACTGGTTAACAATAAAATCGTAAAACCGAATTACAAGGTTAAGCCGGACGACATCATCAGCATCGTGATGGCTTATCCTCCGCGCGATACCGAAATCTACGCCGAAAATATTCCGATACAGATAATTTACGAGGATGATGATATCCTCCTTGTGAACAAGGCCGCGGGAATGGTGGTCCATCCCGGACATGGTAATTTTACCGGAACCTTACAGAATGCCCTTGTATATCATTTTCAGCATAACCCGATGAATACAGGTACAGAAAATAAACCTTATCTCGTTCACCGGATAGATAAGGATACTTCCGGGATCCTGCTGATATCGAAAAATGAAATGGCTCAAACAAAACTCGCAAAACAATTTTTCGATCACACTATCAACCGGAAATATGTAGCTCTTGTATGGGGTAATTTAAAAGATGAAGAGGGTACGATTACGGGCTATATCGGACGGGATATACGTGACAGGCTGGTTATGCGCATATACGAAGACGAGGAAAGAGGACGGCATGCAGTGACGCATTATAAAGTACTGGAAAGGTTCAATTACGTGACCCTGGTTGAGTGTGTGCTTGAAACCGGCAGAACTCATCAGATCAGGGCGCATTTCCATCATATCGGCCACCCCATATTTAATGATGAGAAATACGGCGGCAATGTGATCCTGAAAGGAACCACGTTCACGAAATACAAGCAATTCGTTCAGAATTGTTTTAAGATCATTCCAAGGCAGGCATTACATGCGAAATCACTGGGTTTTATTCATCCCTCAACCGGAAAATATCTTTTCTTTGATTCCGACTACCCTGAAGATCTGGGACTTGTGATTGAAAAATGGAGAAACTACAGCAAAAAGAGTGAAATGTGAGAAGTGAAAAGTGAAAAATAAAAAAATATTTTCTCGCTGATATTCGCGAATTTTACGCAAATTAGCGCTGATAATAGAAGATTGAAATTCAATATTCTGCGAATATATGCGGTGGATCAGCGTTAATCTGCGAGAAACAAAAAAACTGTTAGTCAACCCCAAAACCGAAGGTCGGGTGGACAATAAAGGGTAGCCTAATTTTATGAAGAAATTAAATTTCAGTGCGTTTATTGTTTCAGTCTATTTCTGGTTTTCGTTATTTTTTATCTCTGCGTTGCTATTCCCGATCAACCTGTTGACCTGGCTGTTTACTTTTCCATTTGATAAGCGGCTGATTGTGCTTCACAGGTTCACCTGTTTATGGTCGAAGACCATCCTTTTCATCAATCCTTACTGGAGGACAAAAATCAGCGGGAAAGAGCGGTTGGACCCGAAAAGAACATACATCATCGTTTCGAATCATCAATCAGGCGCTGATATATTAGTATTATTCAACTTGTTCATTCATTTTAAATGGGTTGCAAAGAACAGTTTGTTCTCCATTCCATTCCTGGGATGGAACATGACATTGAACAGGTATATTGCAATAACAAGATCGCGAGGAAGAAGCAGGTTAATGATGATGGATAAGGCCGCAGCAGCGATCAGGGAAGGAAATTCAGTGATGATCTTTCCTGAAGGAACCCGGAGCAGGGACGGAAATCTGCAACCTTTCAAAACCGGTGCGTTCAAGTTGGCAATTGCGACAAAATGCGATATTCTTCCGGTCGCCATCAAGGGAACTTTTCATGCCATTAAGAAAGGCGGCTTTATGATCCATAAGAACCATGATATTCATGCAGTGATCCTGGATCCGGTTCACTGCGAGACTTACGAGGGTTTAAGGCCTGAAGCGCTTGCCGGAAAGGTTCATGATCTGATTCTGGCAGAACTGAACACTCCCTGATAGGCTAATTTTCTGATTCTGCTTTCAATGAAATATTTTTAGCTGTTCAATTCCGTTACTGCTGAAATCGGCCCTTTGAATATTACTTCATCAAATTGTTCAAAATGTGCTTTCCCGCAAGCAATTTTCATTTTAGCGCCTGGTCTTAATTCTTCATCTTTTCCTTTTGTCTCAGCAATAAAGTAAATTTTCTTTTCCCCTTTTTTTACAATTGCCCAATCAGGATTATATGTTCCGATAGGCGTACTTATTTTGAACCAAAATGTTTTCTGACAACTGGCCAGGCTGTGAAAAGTATATTTTATTTCCGAAACCATTTTCAGTAAGGAATGTACCCGGTTGGTTGATTGAAAATTCAAAGTCGCCACTGCTCAAAGGCTGGCTTTCAAAAATATCAGTAATGGCTTTCACTGCCTCTAACTGGAATTCCTGCTTGCTGTCAAAGTGGAGTTTCATATTTTATACTGCCAACTTATCTAACCAGTCTTCTCTATTCTTCCAGGAAAAATCATTGATGCCATATTCCTCAATTGCCTGCAATACTTCCGGTGCCACTTCTTTTTCCAAATCATTTAATATTACTATACCTTCATTATTGCGTGCCTGTTTGGTATCTTCAAATGCGAATAGCTGTGCTATGATGTTTTGTTTCTTAGGGCTTGCCACTGCTTTGATGATTCTTTCAGAAGCCTTGCCTGAAGCAGGAATAAGAAAATCAAACTTGTGCTGAAAAGAACTTTTGCCCTGAAGAATAATGTTGGGAGAAAAACGAATATTATTTTGTTGAAGAAAATTAGTTACATCTTCTAAAAAGAACGATTCTACTTTTGGGGAAGCCACGATAAATAAATCATCAACAGAGAGCATTGCCTGAATAAAATTGTGTTTACGCATCGGGAAAGTTGCAGGGGTAGCCATTGTGGTTAATTCATTTTCTTTTAGGATCACACCAAATCCATTTAGGATGGAATGCAATTCTTTTTGTCTTGACGGTGTTGCAACATCAACCCCAGCCATTTCAAGATTATTTAATGTATCTCCATCATCCGTCATAAAAATCCGACCTCTGTCATCACGCTTCAAATAAAACTGAATCTTGTCGTTGATATGATTTACGAATGGAGTAGAAACTTCAAAATATCCGTTTATTTCTTTATAGTTGATTTTTTGTTTCAACCATTCGGTGTATGAGTGAATTAAATCCTTCATATTAATAGCGTTTTTTTGATGTTTGGTAATTGTTTAACATTACAATAACTAAAAAACTGCTCCATCATTTCAAATATATCCTTCTTTTCTGTTACAAGAACATCATTTGCAGGTATTGCCCATTTCTCTCCATAACCCTCCACATATATGTGTAAATGAGGAGTTGGAATTTCCTTCCCGTTATATGGTTCAAGAAAAGAAAGAGGGATTACTTCTGCTTCAGGATTTACATGTGTCGGTCCATCCAAATCAAGTCTGCGTAAAATAAATGCTTTACGAACCCTGTTCTGATAAGTAACTTTTGTAATACATATTGAACCCCTGTAAATATCAAAAAGAAAATTTTCTCTTTTATCGAAGGAATTAAAAGCAATAGTTAATTTTTGTCCGGAAGTTGGGAATTGATATTCTTTTTCCTCTTCCGGAAATTTTTCCATCCCGAAGAAAAAATCAGCATCCTGTTGTGTTATAAAATGTGCCATTGTCAAATGGTTTTAAAATCAATCTCAGCATCTCTCATCTGCAACACCGTATTTGTTTTCAGTTGGTCGTTGCCTGTAAAAAGTTTATCAAGCATGATTACTTTTTTCGGCTTTGCAGAGATAATCGCATCAATCAGTTTCTGGTTCATCTCCTCCAATGCAATAATAAGTTCTCCGTCATTTACCGAATAATAATTACCCTCGGTGTCCTGAACTTGTCGAAGGACAACTTTATCGGTCAACAAATATCCTGCTTTGAGGATTAACTCGTAAAGCATATCTGCCTTCGCTGAAGCTTCCTCTACGCTGCGGTCGGAGAAGCCGGCAGACAGGTTTTCTTTTACAGGATTAACAAACATTTCCAACTGTGTTTCCAAATTTTCTTCCGTGATTTCATCACCTCTCCAGATTTTGAAATTTGAAGAGGAGAGTTTGAAAACCTTGAAACCTAAATCAGTCGTAAGTTGTGAGTTGTAAGTTGTAAGTTGCAATTCGCTTTCTTTTTTCTTTTTAGTTTCTTCATCTTCTGTTTGCAGTTTTTTAATAACTCTTCTTATTCTTTCCTTGCCTATATCGGCTATGGTTTTGTAACCCGCTTTAAATGCTTCGCTTTCTTCATCACATTTTTCAGGTAATTGCACCAGAATAAATTTCCTGTTGCCTCCATCTTCTTTATTGAGTTCCAATTTGGCTTGAGCTGTGGTGCCTGAACCCGAGAAGAAATCCAAGACAATATCCTGTTCTTTTGTTGATTGCTGAATAAGCTTCTTAACTAAATTTACAGGCTTGGGAAATGGAAAATATCTGGATTCAAAAAGTTCCGAAAATTCTTGTGTTCCATTGGTTGTATAACCAACTTCTTCCTTTTTCAATATTGAAGAAAAACCGGTTTGTCTACTTAATAAATCCTTTAAGAATTTCTTTTGTCTTGGTCTGCCCGTTGGGGTTGCGGGAAAAAGAATTTCCTTGTTTTCGATCATTTTTAGAACGTTTTCCTTTGATTTTGACCAACCTCTTAGCGGATTTGGGGGAAATGAGAAACCAGTCTTAAGATCAACAATATTATAATGCAAATTAGGTCTTTGGTCTTTTGTCGCCAATCCAGATAAATCAATACTTGCCCAAGGCCCTCTATCATCATTGTCCGGGTTTTTGTATTTCGTAATGTCAATTTCTTTTCCTTTAAATGAGAAATTTGTGTTTTTGGAATACACAAGAATATACTCATGGTCAGTTGAGGCAAAATTTTCATTACGATTATCAGCATTTTGTCTCCTATGCCAAATGATATTTAAAACAAAATTTTCTTCTCCAAAAATCTCACTCATCAATAACCGAAGGTTGTGTACTTCATTATCGTCAATGTGAACGAAAATAACTCCATCATCTCTCAGCAAATTTTTAGCTAGGAATAAACGGGGATACATCATGCTTAACCAGTTGCTGTGGTAATGTCCGCTGTCCTTGCTGTTCTTGTGAAAGAAGCCATCTTTCATCAAATAACCATCTTCATCTTTTTCGCCAATTCTTTTCCGATACTCCTCTTTACTTTCCTTAAAACTGTCGGGGTATATAAAACTGTCGTTACCCGTGTTATAAGGCGGGTCAATAATGATGCACTTTATTTTTCCGTAGTATGCCTTTTGTAAAACCTTCAGCACCTCTAAATTTTCGCCTTCTATATAAACATTTTCAGTTGTATTAAAGTTGATGGATTCTTCGGGAACTGGTTTTAATGTGGCAGTCGTTGATTGTTGCAGTACCTTAAAAGCCACCGTTTTGCCAGCCCAATTCATTACATAGCGTTCATTCCAAAACTCAATGTTTTCTTTTCCAAGGGTTGCCTGAAGTTTTTCCCAGTCTATTTTCCCTTCTGTAATGGTTTCGGGAAATAGTTGTTTCAGCTTTTCCAACTGGTCCTGCAGTATATCTAATGATTCGCCTGTCATTATTTCAGCTTAAAAAATATTTGATGTAAATATAAAGGTAATCTCTGAAATGTTTTATGTATAGGGGAAATTTGGGGATATCTTTTAAGCAATATGCCTAAACAGGCTGATAAAGCGAATCCCGTTCAACGGGGATGCGGTCTACCTGTGTAATCAGGCCAATCATTTCTGAGGTGGTCATTGCAGGGTTCTGTTCACCTGAACCGGCCTCCGAATAGATGGATGTGGAATCATTGATCGTCCCGTCGAGGTCATCAACACCAAATGAAACAAAGTATAAATATTTCGTCCCTACGGGACTTTGACTCCGGCCTTTTTTTGTTTCTGAAAATATTTTGTCCCTACGGGACATGAATTCTATTAGTTAGCACAGTAATCCTTTATAATCAGATGAAATGTGCCATAATTAAATCGTTTTAAAATCAATCTCCGCATCCCGCATTTGCAATACTGTGTTTGTTTTCAGTTCCTTATTAGTCCCGTTAGGGTCTTGATAATTATAGGAACAAATTGCAACATATAAGAGAAGTCCCGTAGGGACGATATATTTATTGGATATCCTTTAGAATATATTTTTCATTATAAACCACATTGAATTTTTTCAACAATTCGATATATTCTTCCGCGAATGTTCTTTTTTTGTGGTGATGTTCCTGATTCATAATATATTTCGCTACATTATCTATATGAGAATGTGAATATGAAAATGCCCCATAACCTTCCTGCCATCTGAATTTTCCTTTTACAAGATTTCTGCTATTAATCCACCCCGAGGAGGAACCTTTAATATCCTGAAGTAAATCCGGTATTAGTTGATGTGGTTTATAACCTACGAAAACATGAAGATGGTTAGGCATTCCATTTATTGCAATTAGTTTATGCTTGTTGTTTTGCACAATCCCGGTTATATATTTGCAGAGTTCATCTTTCCAACCGGATTGAATGAGAGACACTCTGTCCTGAACTGCAAAAACAAATTGAAGATACATTTGGGTGTATGTATTTGCCATAATTCGTTATTGGGTTTATAATATTTCGTCCCTACGGGACTTTGACTCCTGGCCTTTCATGATTCCTATAAATATTTTGTCCCTACGGGACATGCATTCGTTTTGTTAATATAGTAATCCTAAGCAGGCTTATAAAGCGAATCCCGTTCAACAGGGATGCGGTTTACCTGTGTAATCAGGCCGACCATTTCCGATGTGGTCATGGCCGGGTTCTGTTCACCTGAACCTGCTTCTGAATATATTTTTGTGGAATCATTGATCGTGCCGTCAAGGTCATCAACCCCAAACGAAAGTGAAAGTTGAGCCATAGATTTCCCGATCATCGGCCAGTACCCTTTCAGGTGCGGGAAATTGTCGAGGTAGATACGGGAAACAGCATAATTCTTCATGTCTTCAATTACGGATGTTTCCTTTATAAAATTGAGCTTGTTGTTCCTGTTCCTGAATTTCAAGGGAATAAAAGCATTAAAACCACCGGTCTGGTCCTGGAGCTCCCGTAACGCTTCCAAATGACTGATTCTGTGCTCATATTGTTCAATATGGCCATATAACATGGTTGCATTGGAGGATATTCCAAGCTGGTGGGCGCTTGCATGAATTGCGAGCCATTCTGCTCCGGTTGCCTTTGTACTGCATATCTTTTTCCGGATCACAGGGTCGAAGATCTCGGCTCCCCCGCCCGGGATGGAATCCAACCCGCATCCTTTAAGATATTTCAATCCATTTTCAAAGGTCACTTTTGATTTTTTACAGAGAAAATCGATTTCCACAGCCGACAATGCCTTGATATGAATATCCGGCCTGATCTTTTTGATCATCAGGAAAAAATCGCCAAACCAGGTAAGCTCCTTTTCGGGATGCACCGCTCCCGTAATGTGTACCTCCCTGACCGACTGATCCTGGCTTTTTAAAATGCCGAGCATCTCCTCAACTTTCAGATCCCAGCTCTTCGGATTGAAATGATGCGAATAGGAGCAGAACTCGCATTTATTGACACATATATTTGTTGGTTCTATATGAAAGTTACGGATAAAATAAACATTATTCCCGTTTTTCTGCTGACGCACGAACTCTGCAAGCATCCCGAGATATCCGGGTGGAGCTGTCCTGAAAAGAAGCAAGCCTTCTTGCGGGTTGATTCGCTGATCAGCAAATACTTTGCCTGCTATTTCTTTCAGTGAGTCAGGTATTTTGAGTGCTGAAATGGTGTTCAGGCTGCGAAGGATATCCAAGTTCAGGTGGGTATTACAATTTTACGATCTTCCTGCTGATAACAAAGTCAGGAGTGGAAAGTTTAATAACAAATACACCGGACGTAAGTCTTGAGACAGAAGTGTAAGAGATCAAATTACTTATGATTGAAATATCTTCATCAATTACCCTGGCCCCGATTATATTATGGATTGTAACATGCATAGTAGCCGGCCAGGTGCCGGTAAGTTTGATATTGAGATTGTCGTGAAAGGGAACAGGGTACAAAGTGATGGACTGCGGAGGCGGAGGCGGAGGCGGTGGTTTCTGATGATATAACAGGTCAAGAACCAAAGCACCTGTATTGTCGGGATCAAGCCAGTATTTCAAATTCTTTGTTGAATCCTCACCATTCATATCCCAGTGAAAGGAGACCTTGCCATAATAGTCGGGCAGGTTCAGAAAAGCGCTGTCACAGGCTGATTGCCCACCGGTCAAAGTTCCCATTATCCTTCCTTTGGAATCAAAAAGGGGTGATCCGGAGGAACCTCCTTCTGTTACCCCGTGTCCGTTTTGGGTGGCAGCCCAAACGACCTGCCAGTGCGTATCTGTTTTCAACTTCTGCCATGGAGAAGAAATAAGGGGAGTTGTATAGGTTGAGATTTTCTTCAGATCTCCACCCGGGTGATGAAGACTCACACCATTTGGGCTTGTTGTGTCTACATGGGTCCAACCGTTATAAACAACTTCATTGCTATCAGGAATGGATTGGTTCAGAAGGACAAGATAAAAGTCGGAACCCAGGTCCACTGCATTCCCTGATTGGGACTTTAAGGTGGCCCCTGTAAGGGATATTGGAATTGGAGGCACATCAGGATTTTGACATTCCGGAGCTTCATAATCAAAATAAAAAATCCATTTCAGCAAATCATCTGCATTGGCTTCAGTTCCGCAATGGTCAGCGGTGAGTACATATGGAGCCTGATTTTTTCTGACGTTATTCACCAGTGAACCTGTACACCAGAAAGCGCCGTTCCCTTTTTTGATTAAAAGCCTGACCACTCCCTTTTTCTGTTTCTGCCAGTTGTCTCCCTCCGGGCAATTTACATTCACCTCACAGGAACTTGCATCCGGTTCATATGCCCCGTTCTTTTGCTGTTCTCCAAATCCACGGTAGGCATAAGCCATTTCAGAGATATGGATGACCGGCAGTTCGGAAACAAAAGCCGGCTGGTCATATTCAAGAATAATATTTTCTCCCCGTATCAGTTCGGTAGCAAATACTCCCTGGGGATTGTTGTTAATATCTGTAAAAGCGCCAATCACCTGATTTTTCTCCGGGTTGTAAAGGAAAAGTTTTCCCCCTTCAGGGAGGTGAAATTTATCAAAATAAGCAGTAAGCGCCAGCGAGCCGGGTGCATGAATTGCAGACCGCCATATCCGGGAACCGTCGGAAAGATCAGTCCATTCACCGGTATTTTTGATATCAACATCAACCGGAAGAACCACTGCCATCCTGTAAGGAAGCGGGTTCAGATCATCCTCCTTTTGTATAGTCGCGAGGTTGGGAGGAGTTATCGTTGTCAGGTTTCTATTGACTGGGGGGAGGGAATAACCCGAACTTGCAGGAAAGCCTCCCCTGCTGAGCTGACATTCTCCTGTCAGTGTAACCAGCAGAAATGAAATAAATAAGCATGAAAGCAGATAATAATGTCGTGTCACTCTTCAGTTTTTTGGAATATGCTACGTTTCTTTCTAATCGCCGTCGAAGATAATTTTTTTATTTACTGTTCTTTCTTCAAAGGGTAAAGAAAGAAAATAAACCCCGCCATTCTGTCTTGGCAACTTCAATTCATAGGAGCCTGCAAGTTTAGATACAATTGCCGGATTGCAGACTGCTTCTCCGAGTGTATTGTATAGAACTATTCCTGAATGCCGCATCAAACGGTTTCCAAAGTTAATAAAAATCCTGTCCCGTGCAGGGTTTGGGAAAACAGTTACCCCATCTTCGGGAAAGCTGTCCTGAATCCCCAGATTTTCACCGATAAAGATATCATCGATCATAAAAATAAATCCGTTATCAGTGACACACTGAATGCCGACATAAACATCCATATTGGCATAACCGTTCAGCTCGTATCGCCGGTAACCCCAGTTTTCAGGGGCTTCCAAAGGAACCGGACCGGAAACACTGACGAATGTATTGGGGTTCAAGGAAGTAGTCGAGACAGCCACATTGTATTTTTCATAACCATAATCGGGATTATAGGTTTTTGTCCAGAATTCGATGTGTGGATTTGAGGTCAGGTGAAGCAACGGAGAGATCAGCCACTTGTTATTCGGATTGGATGGTGGTGCTGATGAAAAACAGGCTCCGTACTTATTTCCTGAATGAGGAAGGATGCCATTATCTGTTATCGGAGGACTCACGGTTGCCGGATTAAATGCAATGAAGGCAAACGGGTCCCCGGTATTCGGGAACGAATAATTGGTGATGTTATAAGTGGCTCCACCATTGACATCAATGGTCATCCATGGATAAAATGTCAGGGAAAAATCGGAGATGGATTCAAAATCCAACCATGCTGAAGAAGGGGCTGATGGAGTTGTGGTAACCTCTATGTCATCGATCATAAAAAGAAATGCAGCCTCAGAAACACATTGAATGGCAACATACACATTCTGGTTGTTGTATGCGGACAGGCTGAAGTTCTTCTTTGTCCAGAAGGTATCGGCAGCCAGTGGTGTCGCCCCGGAAATGATCGTGAAGCTGGATGGGTTACTGTCGGTTACTGAGATGGCGACTTCGTATTTTTCAAGCCCATAGTTGGCCGTATAGGATTTTACCCAGAAACTGAAGGAACCTCCGGTTTCGAGGTGAATGTGCGGAGAGATGAACCAGTCGTTATTCGGCGAGGTCTCATCATCAAAACATCCGCCGAAACGGGAACCTGAATGAGGTTGGATGTTAAGGTCAGTCATAGGAGGTGTTGTCTGTGCCGGGTTGAATGCAATAAAAGCAAACGGGGAGCCTGAATGTGGGAATGTCACGCCATTGACCTGATAGGTTGCACTGGTATCCTTATCAAAGGTTATCCAGGGTGAGAAATTCAGGGAAAAATCGGTAACCGACTCAAAATCCATGGAGTAAATCGTTTTTATTGATGTTGATGCACCTGCGTTATTCCCGGTTTTTTCGTATTTGGCGATGTTTCTTGTTTCCGAAGGAAGAGATCGCTGCTGCTGGGCTGCAACATAGGTTGACAGGAAGAGAAAAAACAGGTTAAAAAGTATAAATCTTCTTTCCATAACTTTATTCATTTATTGAGAACACAAAGATACAGGAATGAAAACAATGTAATGCGAGGAGAGTCTAATTTGGTAAATAATTGTATTTTTGGGCAATTAAATCCATTAATCAACAGGAACCAACCTACATCTTTATGCAAGAGACGATCGCATTAAAAAAAGACCCGCCGGCAGCGCTGCGATGGGTCGTTCTCGTTTTCATCAGTCTTGCCATGTTCGGCAACTATTATATTTATGATTGTATCAGTCCATTGGCGGACGTGCTGAAAGCACAGCTTCATTTCACTGACAAGAACCTTGGTTTACTTCAGGGAATTTATAGCATCCCCAATATTTTCATGGTGCTTATAGGCGGAATTATAATAGATAAGATCGGGACTAAAAAAGCAGCATTGATCTTTGCCTGCCTCGTTTTTATCGGAGCCCTGTTCACGACCATCAAAGGAGACATCGTTTTCATGGCAACCGGCAGGTTGATCTTCGGTCTTGGCGCTGAGTCAATGATCGTGGCCATTACAACGGTCCTGGCAAGGTGGTTCAAAGGGAAAGAACTTTCATTTGCATTCGGTCTCAACCTTACCATTGCCCGTTTAGGTTCCTTTTTAGCGCTGAATTCCCCCACCTGGGGTAAATCGATGTTTGATAACTGGCAGAAACCATTATGGATAGCAGTTGGCGCCGGAGGAATTGCCCTTGCAACACTGCTTATCTATTATCTGATCGATATCTATTCGGAAAAAAAATACACCTTGCAAAAAGAAGGAAACCAGGATAAGATCATTCTGAAAGACCTGTTCAAATTCGGAAAATCATTCTGGTTCATTACCTTGCTGTGTATCACTTTTTACTCGGCCATGTTCCCTTTCCAAACCTTTGCCGTAAAATTCTTTAAAGATGTGCACCTGGCCGGTATGCCTGTGGATGTTGCACGCGGAATGGGAGGATTTCTCTCAAGTTTGCTCACCCTTTCAGCCATGATTTTGACCCCGCTGTTTGGGTTATTATCCGATAAGATCGGTAAACGATCACTTCTCATGATGTTCGGTTCACTTCTGATCATCCCAGTCTACCTTATCATGGGATATGTTGTTCATGCTGTGACGTTGCCCCAGTCAGTAATCACACTCTTTTCAGGAACCGATACCGGTACCGGATTTATCGGCGGAATCGTTTATTTTGGGAATATGATTGGTACATTGTTTACCTATTTCCCAAATATTGCCATTCCGATGGTCATCATGGGAATAGCGTTTTCATTGATCCCAGCCATTATGTGGCCATCCGTGGCTTTGATCGTTGACCATTCAAAGCTTGGAACAGCTTATGGCCTGATGACCATGATCCAGAATATAGGGCTTGCCGGTTTTAACCTTGCCGTGGGATGGGCCAATGACTTTTCCGGCGCCAGCGCAGCAAATCCTCATGGTTATCATTTGGGAATGTGGATATTCAGCAGTCTTGGCTTCTTCGGATTATTCTTTGCGTTTATGTTAAGACGAAATGAAACAGGACCCAATGCTCACGGACTCGAATATGGAACGAAATACAATAAAAGACCGGCAAACTGATTTACGATTATAGATTTTAGATTCTTAAGGTAGGGGTTATGAGAATCTTACTTGTTTCTGCGACAATGGCTGAAATCCGTCCGTTGCTTGTCAAACAGTGCTTTCTTGGGGAAGAGAACGATTACTTGTTCAATTACCAAAGCCAGCAGAACCTTGTTGACGTTTTACTACCGGGGATCGGGATGATGCAAACGGCATTTCATCTTGGAAAACAATTTGGAAACATGCAATACGATCTGGCTATTAATGCCGGAATCGCCGGAGCTTACACCGACAGTCTGAAGATTGGCGAAGTGGTAAATATTACAGAAGAATGCATCACTGAATTGGGGGCGGAAGATGGGGACAATTTACTTTCCTTGTTTGAACTCGGCCTGATGGATCCTGACGCTACGCCTTACAAAGGTGGAAGATTGGTAAATGAAACGGCGATCCTGATCAATGCGATTGCAAAGCTCAGAACTGTAAAAGGAGCCACAGCCAATACCATTCATGGAAATATCCATTCCATCATGAAAATAAAATCATTGTTCAATGCCGATGTGGAAAGCATGGAAGGAGCAGCCTTTCTGTTTTCATGCCTTTCAAGCAAGATTCCATGCTACCAGATAAGGTCAATCTCAAACTATGTTGAAGAGCGCGATAAAACCCGCTGGAACATCGAACTCGCTGTAAAAAACCTGAACAAAATATTGGAGGAAGTTCTGAATGAATTAGTCATTAGTCATTAGTCATTGGTCATTGGTCATTAGAAAGAAGGCAATAGACAATAGAAAAAATCAAAAATCAAAAGTCAAAAATCAAAATTAAATGGTAAATAAGAAATGAGGCTTTCACTCTGTTTTTCTCCTTGTCCAAACGATACCGCGATATTTGATGCCATGGTGCATGCGAAGATCGATACATCAGGTTTTAAATTTGAAGTGAGGCTGGAAGATGTAGAGACGCTGAACCGCCTGGCAATGGAGGGTGTTCCGGATATCTGCAAGGTCAGTTTCCATGCTTTTCTCTATCTGAGGGAGCGATATGAGTTGCTGACATCGGGAAGTGCATTGGGATTTGGCAATGGTCCCCTGGTCATCAGTAAAAAAAAATATTCCATGGAGGATCTGGAGAACCTGACCGTTGCCATTCCCGGAGAATACACAACCGCCCATTTGTTGCTAAAAATTGCATCACCCGGGGTTAAAAAGAAAAAGGTGATGGTCTTCAGTGAGATTGAAGATGCAATATTACGGGGCGAGGTTGATGCAGGGGTGATCATACACGAGAATCGGTTCACCTATGAAAAGAAAGGGTTATATAAGATCACCGACCTGGGAGATTTATGGGAGAAACTCACAGGTTTGCCGGTACCTTTGGGATGCATCGTGATTAAAAAGAGCCTGGGACCCAAAATCATCAAAAAAATCAACCGGGTGATGCATGAAAGTGTAGGTTTTGCAATGGAATATCCTGACGATGTGATGGAATATGTTAAGCAACACGCACAGGAAATGGATGAAGAGGTGATGAAAAAACACATCCGATTGTACGTTAATAGTTTCACTCTCGACCTTGGGATTATTGGGCGAAAAGCAATAAATGCACTTTTTGAAATAGCGGGAAGGTTGTAACATTCTGATCTGTCAACCAATGAAAACGAACCTTTCGAACCAAAGTATCGAACGAGTCTTCAAGGCAGCCCTTGCTAAAGGACTTATCCACAGGGAAGATACTGCCATGATCTTTAATGATCTTACCTTCCTCAAAGAGCGCATCCTTCATTTGAAATCGGTTTTCCCTTCCCATACTTTACATGGTATTGCAATGAAAGCCAATCCGTTGATCAGTATTCTTGCCTTATGCAAACCACTGGATATGGGGGTTGAAGTGGCTTCAAAAGGTGAACTTTTCATTGCCATGAAGTCGGGTTACCCGCCTGATAAAATCATTTTTGACTCCCCGGTCAAAACTTACAACGACCTTGAATATGCCTTGAATGCAGGGGTTCATATCAATGCTGATTCATTCGATGAGGTGAAACGGATTGGACATCTCCTGGAGAAATCAGGTTCCTCGAGTACCATAGGGATCAGGATCAATCCCCAGGTTGGTACAGGAAAGATTCTTGAATCCAGTGTTGCTGGAGAATATTCTAAATTCGGAGTTCCCATGAAACAGCACCGGGAAGAATTGATTCAGACGTTCCGGGAAAATTCCTGGTTGACGGGAGTACATCTCCATGTCGGTTCCCAGGGTTGTTCGATGGATCTTCTTATAGAAGGGATCAGGGTTGTATATGACTTTGTGAAAAAAGTTAATGGCCTTACTGGCAGGCGTCAGATCAACCTTTTTGATATTGGAGGAGGATTACCGGTTTCATACGATAGTAAAACAATACCTGTAAGTATTGAGGAATATGCAGGCACAATACATAAGAATTTTCCTGAATTATTTGAGGAGGATAAATGGAAACTGATGACTGAATTTGGGAGATGGGTGCATGTGAATACCGGATGGACCATGAGCAGGGTTGAATATGTAAAACATGAATCCGGTATTTCCACAGCAATGATCCATACAGGAGCGGATCTTTTCGTGAGGGAGTGTCTGAATCCGAAGGACTGGCAGCATGAATATTCGGTACTCGATAAAGAGGGGAACCTGAAAACCGGTGAAGACATCAATCTTTACAACCTTGCCGGGCCCTTGTGTTTTTCAGGCGATATCCTGGCCAGAAATGTTAAACTCCCACATATTGAAGAAGGAGATTTCGTGATCATTCATGATACAGGAGGATATACATTCAGTATGTGGTCTCGGTATAATAGCCGGCAAACCCCTGGTATAACGGGATATTTCAATGAAGGGGAAGAGTTCATTATGGTAAAGGAGAGGGAGTCGTTGGAGGATGTTTTTAAATTCTGGACATGAAAAACTGGTGAACTGGTGAACTGGTGAACTGGTGAACTGGTGAACTGGTGAACTGGTGAACTGGTGAACTGGTGAACTGGTGAACTGGTGAACTGGTGAGTTGGTTATTGGTAACGCGTTACGTGTCACGCGTCACGAATTTAGTGAAGTAGAATTAACCTTCAAAAAGTGTTAATATGATGATTATCACCGGTGCGGCCGGTTTTATCGGGAGTTGTCTGGTAGCAGAGTTCAACAGCAAAGGATTTGATGATCTCATCCTCGTGGATGATTTTTCAAACCCGAATAAAATAAGAAACCTGGATAAAAAAAAGTACCGTGAAAGGGTAGAAAGATCTGTTTTCTTTGACTGGCTCGACGTCAACCATCAAAAAGTGGAATTCATTTTTCACATCGGTGCGCGCACTGATACCACAGAATTCAATATGGCTGTATTTGACGAGCTCAATCTTAATTATAGCAAAAGGATATGGCAGGATTGTACAACCTATAGCATCCCGTTGATTTATGCCTCCTCCGCTGCAACCTATGGTGATGGAAATCTGGGATATAAGGATGATCCATCATTAATACCCTATCTTCAACCTTTAAATCCTTATGGGATTTCGAAAAATGAATTTGACAAATGGGTATTAATACAGGAGAAGGCTCCACCCTTTTGGTACGGGCTGAAATTTTTCAATGTATTCGGACCGAATGAATATCATAAGGGCCGGATGGGATCGGTAGTTTTTCATGCCTATAACCAAGTCATTGCTTCGGGATCGGTCAGTTTATTCAGGTCACACAAGCCGGAATACAAAGATGGTGAACAACTGAGGGATTTCATTTATGTGAATGATGTGATCTGTGTCATGGAGTTCCTGAGAACCCACCGGAATAACTCAGGTATATATAACCTGGGAACAGGCAGGGCCCGGACTTTCCTTGATCTTGCTTATGCCGTTTTCCTGAGTATGGAAAAATCGCCAAAAATCCTGTTTGTGGATACCCCTGAGGATATCCGTGATAAATACCAGTATTTCACCGAGGCGGATATGACAAAACTACGATCCATCGGGTACTATGCTCCATTTTCATCCCTCGAAGAAGCCATTAAAGAGTATATTCAGCAATACCTCCGCGGAAAACAGTATCGTTGACTCAATAATGAATTAAAAGTTACTAATATTTACTAACTTTTGATTTTTTAGTTGACCTATTGAAATTATTTCTTATCTTTGTTAAGATAAAAATTCAACAGGCATTTTTCCAACTCTCCCCTTATGACCTGGATCGCTTGTGTGCTGATTATGTTCCTTGAAATTAACCCTTTGGATACTATTAATTCATCTATTTTTAATATTAATAATTAAAAAATCAGCCTATGAAAACAATTTTTACGAAGTTCTTTCGGGAAAGAGGTCTCATCTTTCTGGTATTGATGTTGACATGCACCGGGATAATTGCCCAGAACGTTCCTGAATATATGTACTTTAAATTTGATGCAGCCGGTAACCAGACGAATTATGCCAGCGCACCGGTTGGAAACAACCCTGCCACCTTAACGGGAATGACCATAGGAGGTACCGGACAATTCGGGACAGGCATGATGGGGGATGGTATTTACCTGGATGGCGTTAATACAAACTGGGCCACGAATCTTCCTGCTGCCGGATTTACGATTTCCATGTGGCTGAATACTTTGCCCAGTGATGCCAACCTGTACTACTTATTTGGAGATGTTAATGCAGCATCATTCCGTTGTTTCCTTAACGGAGCAGCCGGCGCGGGAAATGTATTGTTTAGAAGAACAGGTTGGACAGATGTCCTTGTCACCGGTGTAGCCCCTGGCCCAATGGTTCTTACTTTTGTGTATACCGGTACTTCCGTCGATTATTATAAAAATGGGGCTTTTGCAGGAACAGTTGTAGAAACAAACGCCGCCGTTACCGGCGCAGGACCATTTTATGTCGGAACATACAATGCTGCAGGTTATGGAGGAGTGCCTGTCGGATCGATAATGGACGAATTCAGGATGTATAACCGTGCCCTCTCTGCTGCTGAAATAACTGCCACCTGGAATCAACAGTTACCACTTGCCGGTCCACCGATATGTGTGACCACCGCTGCAACCCTGGTAACGGGTAATACAGCAACGCTGAATGGAACCGTAAATGCCAACGCTGCGTCGACAACGGTAACTTTTGAATATGGTTTGACCGCTGCATATGGAAATACCGTCCCCGGAGTCCCAAGCCCGGTCACCGGAAATACTGCAACCATTGTGAGCGCTGCAATTACAGGGCTCACGCCAAACACTCTTTACCATTTCAGGGTCAATGGCGTCAATTCCTATGGAACAACTTACGGAAATGATATGACCTTTACCACCCTTGCTCCACCGGCTACAGTAGTTACAACTGCCGCAACGGGAATCGGACTGAATACAGCCACCTTGAATGGCACAGTGAATGCAAATGGCGCTTCGACAACAGTGACATTCCAATATGGACTGACCGTTGCATACGGATCGACAGTTGCCGGTGTACCCAGTCCGGTTACAGGAAATACGGTAACTTCCGTCAGCGCTGCGATTGCAGGCTTGACAGTAAACACCCTTTACCATTACAGGGTGGTTGGAGTGAATGCAGGAGGTACTGCCAATGGAAATGACATGACCTTCTCAACAGCCGGAGCACCGATCGTTACCACAGATTTGCCCACTGCCATTGGAAATACGACTGCCACTGTAAATGGGACCGTAAATGCCAACAATGCTTCTTCAACCGTCACTTTCCAATACGGGCTGACGGTTGCTTACGGTACAACTGTTCCCGGTGTACCCAGTCCGGTTACCGGTAACATAGCGACTCCGGTCAGCGCTAACCTCATCGGGTTAACCATTTACACTACCTATCACTACCGTTGTGTAGCCACCAATGCAGTGGGTACAACCAACGGGAATGATCAGACTTTTTATACCGGATGTATTGCCCCGGCTCAACCTGGCAGCCTTACAGGACCTACTTCTGTTTGCCAGGGAGGTACAGGATATGTATATACCTGTTCTGCTGTTCCTGGAGCAACATCCTACACCTGGACGCTACCTGTCGGTGGATCCATTACCGGCGGAGGGGGCACTACCAGCATTACCGTAAGCTATTCAAGCTACCGGCAGTTGCGGAACAGGGCCTGCCGCATCACTGGGAGTTATTCCTTATGCTCCACCGGTACCCACCATTACCGGTCCTGCTACAGCCTGCCAGGGAAGTACAGGCTATGTATATACAACACAAAACGGGATGAGCAATTATACCTGGATCGTGTCTGCAGGGGGACAAATTACTGCGGGAGCAGGAACCACACAGATCACTGTGACCTGGAATGGTATAGGTGCACAAACAGTCAGTGTTAACTATTCAAACCTGAATGGCTGCCTGGCTCCTACACCCACAGTTTACAACGTGATCATAAATGGATCCCCAACACCTGTTATCACCGGTGCTAACAATGTATGCGTAAATTCCGGCAACTATACCTATACCACACAAACCCTGATGACTGCTTATGTATGGACGGTTTCCAGCGGTGGAACCCTCAATAGCGGACAGGGTACCAACGCAATTTCTGTTATATGGACAGGATCCGGGGCACAGACCGTAAGTGTTAATTATACCAATTCCAGCGGATGCAGCGCCTCCTCCCCAACCGTTTACCCGGTTACCATCAATCCTATTCCGGGCGCAGCCGGAACGATCTCCGGTACTGCCAGTATCTGCGCGCCGGCTGCAGGGATAAGCTATTCTGTGGCTCCTATAAGCGGTGCAACCGCATATGCATGGACACTTCCTGTGGGTGCAAGTATCGGTACAGGTGCAGGAACAAACAATATCACTGTAAACTTCGGGACAAATGCTGTATCCGGAAATATTACAGTATATGGTACAAACCTTTGCGGTGCCGGAGCAACTTCACCCAATTACCCAATAACTGTCGGGTTATTACCCGTTGCTGCAGGCACCATTACAGGACCGGCAACAGCCTGTACTCCCGCAACAGGACTCGTTTATTCTGTTCCCCTCATCACCAATGCTACCGGATATGCCTGGACAATCCCGGCAGGGGCCATGATCGTATCAGGCGATAATACTCATAGCATCACCGTTGATTTCCCTTCCGGCGCTACCTCCGGTAATCTCTCAGTTTATGGAACCAACACCTGTGGAAACGGAACACCTTCAGCAAACTATGCAGTTTCTGTCGCTCCGAAACCGGCTGCTCCGGTCATCACAGAAAACAGTGGTATCCTGACCAGTGATGCTCCTGCAGGAAACCAATGGTATAAGGATAATACAGTGATACCAAGTGCTACAGGTCAAACATACCAACCCACTCAAACAGGTCACTACACTGCAGTTGTTACCCTTAATGGTTGTAGCTCTGTTCCATCCAATGATATCTATTTCCTGATGACAGGGATTGATGCATTGGGTCAGAATGGAACCCTGTCAGTTTATCCGAATCCGACCGATGGCATGGTTACGTTGGATATTTCCACTAAAGATCTCCAGGTATTGGATCTTAAAGTGGTAAATAATCTTGGTTCCCTTGTTTACGAATTGAAGGATCTCCGGGTTCAGGGATCGGCTTCAAGGACGATTGATCTGCGGAATTTTCCGGATGGCGTGTATTCAATCCTTCTTTATAACAACAATACACACATTCTCAAGAAGATCGTGATCAATAAATAGTTTTGATATTCCACAAAAAGAAGCTGTCTCAAAAGTGAGTCGGCTTCTTTTTTTTTATAATATTGCCAAACATGAAATTTATTATATATTTGTTCATGGATTAGATGAAAATAAAAAAAATAAGATGCCTTAAAAGTCACAGAATATCATTAATTAAAACCAGGAATTATGAAAAATTTACTCCTTTGTATTTCAACCCTTTTCTTAATTGCAGGATTGAATAATACGTTAACAGCGCAACCCCAGTATTACAATTACACTGGAGCGGGTAGTGGGTCAAATTCTTTCCCGTTTAATGTTGGAGCGGGAAAAGATGTTCAAATACTCTACCGTGCTGGAGAATTTAATCAGCCATCAGCGGCTCCGGCTGGAAATATCATTAGTGTTTCACTTTTTTTCAATGGTGGTTTTGGACCGGCTACTTATACTGACATGACCATTAAAATGGGTCTATCGGCAATCACAGATTTAACCTCCGGCGCCTTTTACGCAGGATCCCTTACCACGGTTTATTACAGGGCTTCGGTATCTTTAACCACTGCAGGTAGTTCATGGCTCACCTTTACTCTTGACAGCCCGTTTGCTTATGATCCCACGCAAAGTTTAATTGTTGATATTGGACAATGTTCGGCTACAGGAACACTTGGTGGAACCAATGCTTTTACAAACTTAACGGGCGTCAGGAGAGTTTGGTCGGTTGGAGGATGTCCTTTTGCACCCTATGCCGGTTCCAGCATTTACGTGTACAATATGGGATTTAATTTAGGAGCCAGCAGTACCGCTCCGACAGTCGTGACCACTGCAGCCACAAGTATTACCGGGACTACCGCTACTCTTAACGGAACGGTAAATGCAAATGGCGCTTCGACGACCGTAACCTTTGATTATGGGTTGACGGTCGCGTATGGAACCAACGTTCCCGGAGTGCCAAGCCCGGTTACAGGGAACACGGTTACTTTAGTATCTGCTGCCATTACCGGACTTACTCCCAATACACTTTATCATTACAGGGTTAATGGCGTCAATTCAAATGGAACCTCGAACGGAAGCGATATGACCTTTACCACGGCTCCTCCGCCACCTACAGTTGTTACTACTGCTGCAACGGGGATCGGGTTGACTACTGCCACACTAAATGGCACGGTGAATGCGAACAATTCATCGACCACTGTAACATTCCAATATGGACTTACTGTTGCCTATGGATCAACAATTGCGGGAACACCAAGTCCGGTTACAGGAAACACAGTTACCGGCGTAAGCGCTGCTGTTGCAGGTCTTACTGCAAATACGCTTTACCATTACCGGGTTGTGGGTGTAAGTGCAGGAGGAACTTCCAATGGAAATGACATGACCTTCACAACAGGCGGACCGCCAATTGTTACCACGGATCCGGCCTCTCCTATAGGAAGTACGACTGCCACTGTAAACGGTACCGTGAACGCCAACGGTTCTTCATCAACCGTTACATTCCAATATGGACTGACGGTTGCTTACGGCACGACTGTTCCCGGAGTACCCAGCCCTGTAACGGGTAATACTGTAACTCCGGTCAGTGCTAACCTCACCGGGTTAACCAGCTACACCACCTATCACTACCGTTGTGTAGCCACCAATGCCGTGGGAACGACCAACGGGAATGACCAGACTTTCTACACCGGATGTACTGCACCGGCCCAACCTGGCACCCTTACAGGACCCACTTCTGTTTGCCAGGGAGGTACAGGATATGTATATACCTGTTCTGCTGTTCCTGGAGCAACATCCTACACCTGGACGCTACCTGTCGGTGGATCCATTACCGGCGGAGGGGGCACTACCAGCATTACCGTAAGCTATTCATGCCATACCCGGATTTGTTACTGCCGCAGGCACTGGCACCTGCGGAACAGGACCTGCAGCATCACTGGGAGTTATTCCCTATGCTCCACCGGTAATCACAATTACCGGCCCGGCTACAGCTTGCCAGGGAAGTACCAATGTATATACAACCCAGAACGGAATGAGCAATTATACCTGGACTGTGTCAGCAGGCGGACAAATAACTGCCGGAACAGGAACCTGCCAGATCACTGTTACCTGGAATGGTACAGGCGCGCAGACAGTAAGTGCCAACTATGCAAACCTGAACGGTTGCCTGGCTCCTGCACCCACTGTGTACAACATAACCGTAAATGGATCACCAACACCTTTAATCACCGGCGCCAACAATGTATGTGTAAATTCAGGGAATTATACCTATACCACACAAACCCTGATGACTGCTTATGTATGGACGGTTTCCAGCGGTGGAACCATCAACTTCGGACAGGGCACCAACGCAATTTCTGTTCTATGGACAGCCTCCGGAGCACAAACCGTCAGTGTTAATTTTAACAATGCCAGCGGATGCAGCGCTCCCTCCCCGACCGTTTACCCGGTTACTGTCAATGCTATTCCAGGCGCTTCGGGAACGATCTCAGGTACTGCCAGTATCTGTGCACCAGCCTCAGGAATAAGCTATTCTGTGGCGCCTGTTCCGGGTGCAACTGCCTATGCATGGACACTTCCTCCGGGTGCAACCAACAGTACAGGTGCAGGAACCAGTACTATCACTGTGGACTTCGGATCGAATGCTGTATCCGGCAATATTACAGTATATGGCACAAACCTTTGCGGCGCCGGCGGAACTTCACCCGTTTACCCAGTAACTGTCGGGCTGTTACCCATTGCCGCAGGTACCGTAACCGGACCCGCAACGGCTTGTACTCCTGCAACAGGACTCGTTTATTCCGTTCCCCCTGTCACCAATGCTACGGGATATGCCTGGACCATCCCGGCTGGAGCCATGATCACAGCAGGCGATAATACGAACAGCATCACCGTTGATTTCCCGGCCGGAGTTACCTCCGGTAATTTCTCAGTCTATGGAACCAACACCTGCGGAAATGGAACACCTTCAGCAAACTATGCAGTTTCTGTCGCTCCGAAACCGGCTGCACCGGTCATTACAGAAAACAGTGGTATCCTTACGAGTGATGCTCCGTCAGGAAACCAGTGGTATAAGGATAATGCAGTGATACCAGGCGCTACAGCACAAACCTATTTACCTGCACAGACAGCCCATTATTCAGCCATTGTCACCTTGAATGGATGTAGTTCTGTTCCATCCAATGATATCTATTTCCTGATGACCACTATTGAGGCATTGGGGAAGGATGGAACTGTATCGGTACACCCGAATCCGAACAATGGTCTGTTTACACTGGATATTTCTACCAAAGATCTCCAGATATTGGATCTTAAAGTGGTAAATAACCTTGGTTCCCCTGTTTACGAATTGAAGGATCTCCGGGTTCAGGGATCATCTTCAAAGACAATTGATCTGCGGAATTCTCCAAATGGTGTATATTCAATCCTTCTCTATAACAACAATACACACATTCTCAAGAAGATCGTGATCAATAAATAACTTTGATACTTCAAAAAAAAGCCGTCCAAAGTAATCAGGACGGCTTTTTTTATAATAATAATCTGTTATGTTGATGAATGTAAAATTTTTTATATATTTGTTCGTGGATTTTATTTACTAAAAAAAAATAAGAAATATCTTTAAATTCATTGAATATCATTAACCAAAAACCAGGAATTATGAAAAATTTACTCTTTTGTATTTCAATCCTGTTATTAATTGCAGGATTGAATAGTTCATTAACTGCACAACCCCAATATTACAATTACAGTACCAATGGTTCAAACAATTCCTTCCCGTTAGGTATTGCAGCGGGTAAAGATGTCCAACTGCTTTATCTTGCGGGAGATTTTAATCAGCCATCAGCGGCTCCGTCCGGAAGCATCACAAGTATTGCCATCAGGATAGCAGATACCTATCCAATAACTAACTTTACATACACCAACTTAACAATTAAAATGGATCAAGCGGCCATTACCACTTTACCTGCCGGCGCATTTTACGTAGGATCGCTTACTACCGTTTATTTCAGAGCTTCAGTAACTTTAAATGCAGCAGGAGGCACGTGGATGACCCTCACCCTTGATACTCCATTCCCATACAATCCGGCTCTAGGTTTAATCGTTGACCTTGGTCAGTGTGCCGGTGCGGGAGCAACGGGATTCCCAATGTGTTTTACAACCATCGCGGGTGCGATGAGGAGAGACTGGTCGGTGGGAGGATGTGCATTCGCCTACTCCAGCCAGGACGCATCAGTGTACCATTTTGGAATTAATTTAGCAACCAGCGGCCCACCGGTTGTCGTAACCACTGCAGCCACAGCCATCACCGGGACAACTGCCACGCTTAACGGGACTGTTAATGCAAACGGCAACTCCACAACGGTTACATTTGATTATGGCCTTACAGCCGCCTATGGAAATACGGTACCCGGCGTACCAAGCCCGGTAACAGGGAATACGGTAACCCCGGTGAGCGCCGCAATTACGGGGCTGACACCCAATACTCTTTACCATTACAGGGTTAACGGGGTAAATGCCGCTGGTACCACAAATGGACTCGATATGACCTTTACCACCGCTCCTCCCCCGCCTACAGTTGTTACTACTGCTGCAACGTTGATCGGGTTGACTACAGCCACATTGAATGGCACGGTGAATGCAAACAATTCATCGACAACCGTAACGTTCCAGTATGGACTAACGGTTGCATACGGATCAACAATAGCGGGAACTCCAAGCCCGGTTACAGGAAATACAGTTACGGGTGTCAGCGCAGCCGTTGCAGGTCTTACAGCAAACACGCTGTACCATTACAGAGTGGTGGGCGTTAGCGCAGGAGGGACTTCCAATGGATTGGACATGACCTTCACAACAGGCGGACCACCCATTGTCACTACTGAACCGGCTACCCCTATCGGAAATACGACTGCCACTGTAAACGGGACCGTGAACGCGAACGGCGCTTCATCAACCGTTACTTTCCAATATGGGCTTACGGTTGCTTACGGCACGACTGTTCCCGGAGTACCCAGCCCTGTAACGGGTAATACGGTAACTCCGGTCAGCGCTAACCTAACCGGTTTGACCATTTATACCACCTATCATTACCGTTGTACAGCTACCAATGCCGTGGGGACAACCAACGGGAATGACATGACCTTCTATACAGGCTGTGTTGCCCCTGCTCAACCTGGCACCCTTACAGGACCCACTTCTGTTTGCCAGGGAGGCACAGGATATGTATATACCTGTTCTGCTGTTCCGGGAGCAACATCCTACACCTGGACGCTGCCTGTCGGGGGTTCCATTACCGGCGGAGGTGGCACTACCAGCATTACCGTAAGCTATTCACTGGTTGCCATACCCGGATTTGTTACTGCCGCCGGAACGGGTAGTTGCGGAACAGGGAATGCAGCATCATTGGGAGTTATTCCCTATGCTCCACCGGTAATCACAATTACGGGCCCGGCTACAGCCTGCCAGGGAAGTACCAATGTATATACAACCCAGAACGGAATGAGCAATTATACCTGGACTGTGTCAGCAGGCGGACAAATAACTGCCGGAACAGGAACCTGCCAGATCACTGTGACCTGGAATGGTATAGGTGCACAGACAGTCAGTGTCAACTATGCAAACCTGAACGGTTGCCTGGCTCCTGCACCCACTGTGTACAACATAACCGTAAATGGATCACCCACACCTATTATCACCGGCGCCAACAATGTATGTGTAAATTCAGGGAATTATACCTATACCACTCAAACCCTGATGACTGCTTATGTATGGACAGTTTCCGGCGGTGGAACCATCACCTTCGGACAGGGCACCAACGCAATTTCTGTTATATGGACAGCCTCCGGGGCACAAACCGTCAGTGTTAATTTTAACAATGCCAGCGGATGCAGCGCTCCCTCCCCGACCGTTTACCCGGTTACCGTCAATGCTATTCCAGGCGCTGCCGGAACAATTTCCGGTACTGCCAGTATCTGTGCGCCGGCTACCGGGATAAGTTATTCCGTAACGCCAATACCCGGTGCAACAGCATATGCATGGACACTTCCCGTGGGTGCAAGCAACAGTACAGGATCAGGAACCAGTACTATTACCGTGGACTTTGGATCGAATGCTGTATCCGGTAATATAACGGTATATGGCACCAACCTTTGCGGCGCTGGCGGAACTTCACCCGTTTACCCAATAACTGTCGGGCTGTTACCCGTTGCCGCAGGCACCATTTCCGGACCTGCAACGGCTTGTACCCCTGCAACAGGACTCGTTTATTCAGTTCCAGTTGTAACAAATGCTACCGGATATGCCTGGACCATCCCGGCAGGAGCCCTCATCACTGCTGGTGATAATACGAACAGCATCACCGTTGATTTTCCGGCAGGAGCTACCTCCGGTAATTTCTCGGTTTATGGAACCAACACCTGCGGAAACGGAACACCTTCAGCAAACTATGCAGTGTCTGTCGCTCCGAAACCGGCTGCACCGGTCATCACAGAAAACAGTGGTACCCTAACAAGTGATGCTCCTGCAGGAAACCAATGGTATAAGGATAATATCCTGATACCAGGCGCTACAGCACAGACTTATTTACCTGCTCAGACAGCCCATTATACAGCCATTGTCACCTTGAATGGATGTAGCTCTGTTCCTTCCAATGATATCTATTTCCTTATGACCGGCATCGACGCCGTGGGTCAGGATGGAACTGTATCCGTACACCCGAATCCGAACAATGGTCTGTTTACACTGGATATTTCTACCAAAGATCTCCAGGTATTTGACCTTAAAGTGGTAAATAACCTTGGTTCCCCTGTTTACGAATTGAAGGATCTCCGGGTTCATGGATCAGCTTCAAGGACGATTGATCTTCGGAATTTTCCAAATGGCGTGTATTCAATCCTTCTTTATAACAGCAACACACACATCCTCAAGAAGATTGTAATCAATAAATAACTTTTATTGTCAACAAAAAAAGCCGGGTAATCGTCACCCGGCTTTTTTTTATAATATCGATATGTCATGTTGACGAACATGAAATTAATTATATATTTGTGCGTGAATTTGATCCTATTTAACAGAACTATAATACAATATATAAATCAATTAACTGAAAATAATTGATCCCCCTTTATATCACTGAGTATTATTAACCTTAAACCACCCAACCATGAAACAAATTTCCAAATTTTTATTTGTTCTGATTACCGTTTTATTGTTCAGTTACGGCAGTTCAAATGCTCAGTATTGTCTCCCCACCTACTCAACAGGGTGTACTTACGGTGACGGTTTAACGCTATTTCAGCTTGGAACCATCAACCAGTCGATCACCTGCACTGCATCTTATCATGACTATACGGCAAGTTCAACTAATATGACGATTGGAAACGCTTATACAATCACTGTACAGGCTGGCTATGCAAGTACATATGTGAATTTTTATGTAGACTATAACCACAACTCTACTTTTGATGCTTCAGAGATGATAGGCCAGGTCATTTGTGGAGCAACTGGAACAAACTATACGTTACCCTTCACTGTTCCAGTTACAGCCCTTACAGGAAACACAAGGTTAAGGGCCATGACCGAATGGCTTGGATATCCTACCGGCCCTTGTTCAACGACAGAAAGTTATGGTAATTGTCAGGACTTTACTGTCAATATCGTTAGCGCTGGTCCTTGCACCCCGACCTATACAACCGGATGTACTTTTGGAGACGGACTTACCTTGTTCCAGCTCAATACCATCAACCAGGTGGTTGCCTGTAATGGTGTACCGAATGCCTGGTACCATGACTGGACAGCCACATCTACCCAGATCATGCTCAATACAAATTATACCCTGACCGTTCAGGCAGGCTACGCAAGCACCTATGTTTCGGTGTGGATCGACTATAATGATGATCTTACCTTTGCAACCACAGAACGCGTGGTTACCGACCTTATCTGCGCAGCTTCAGGAACAAATTACACGGCGACCATCAATGTTCCTTTAGGTACGCTCCTGGGTAATCACCGGATGCGGTTCAGGACGAGTTGGGGATCTACATCTGCGGATCCATGTGCGACATATTCGTATGGGAATGCAGGGGATTTCACAGTTACACTCATCGCCTATGCTCCACCTTCAGCTCCTACTGTAACTACCACGGCAGCGACCGCTATCGCTTCGACCGGCGCTACCCTGAATGGAACCGTAAACCCGAACAATTCAACCACAACTGTTACCTTTGATTATGGGTTAACGGTTGCCTATGGAACTACGGTTTCCGGAGTTCCCGGAAGCCTGAGCGGGAATACGGTCCAGACATCTTCCATTGCAATCACCGGACTCGCCCCAAATACCCTTTATCATTACAGGATCAAGGGATCAAATGCAGTGGGAAATACCAATGGCGGCGACATGACCTTTACTACACTTGCGATTGCGCCAACGGTAGCCACAGTTGCCGCAACCGGGGTTTCCAGTACGACTGCCACCGTTAACGGAACGATCAACGCCAATAATTCTTCTACTACTGTTTTCTTTGACTATGGGCTTACAGTAGCATATGGAACAACCGTTGGGGGTACTCCATCCCCTGTTACAGGTAACCTGGTAACACCGGTTAGCGCTAATCTGACCGGGCTTGCAAATAATACTACCTATCATTACCGTGTGAGAGGAACAAATGCTTCAGGAACCTCAAACGGAACCGACATGACCTTCTTCACCACCTGTCTTGCCGCCGGCGCTGCCGGAGCCATCACAGGACCTGCACAGGTTTGCCAGGGAGGAACAGGCTATGTTTACACAGTTACTCCGATAACCAATGCTTCAGGGTATGTTTGGACACCGCCTTTCGGAGGAGCCATTGTTGCCGGAAATAATACCAACACCATCACCGTAAACTATGCTCAGGTCTCTTATTCAGGGAATCTTTTTGTTTATGCAACCGGTTGTGCAGGAAACGGTTCTCCTTCCAATATGCAGGTAACTGTGAATACAGCGCCAATACCGATCATTGCCGGACCCTCAACCGTTTGTGTTAACAGCACAGGAAATATATATTCAACCCAGGCCGGTATGACGAATTATGCATGGGCAATAACGGGAGGAATAATTACGGCAGGCGGACTACCAACCAGTAATACATCCACCGTGACATGGACTGCTGCAGGAAGCGGAACAATCAGCGTAAATTACAATAATACCGCAGGTTGCGCGGGCTTTACCCCGACAGTAAACAATGTAACTGTAAACCCGCTGCCGGTACCGATCATTTCGGGAGCTGCAAACCCATGTTCAGCCTTTACTTCAACTTATACTACACAAGGTGGTATGACAGGATATAACTGGAGCGCTTCTGCAGGTGGCAATATTGTTTCAGGATCGGGTACAAACACCATCACAGTAATGTGGAACACTGCCGGAGCACAGCAGGTAACAGTCAGTTATACGAATTCAAGCGGTTGTACTTCACTTGCCTCTGCTTATGCTGTCACCGTGAAACAGGGTCCCTCTCCTATTATCACCGGTACATCCCTTTTATGCGTAAATTCAGGCTATTATACCTATACTACACAAGCCGGTATGACAGCTTATACATGGACAATTTCTGCAGGAGGCACAATTGTTTCAGGACAAGGAACGAACGCCCTCATGGTTACCTGGAATGCTACCGGCAGCCAGATGATCACCGTGAATTATACCAATGGAAATGGTTGCACGGCCCCATCAGATGCTACATTTCCTGTAACTGCCACTGCACTTCCTGATCCTGCAGGAGCAATAACCGGGACCTCAGTTATTTGTGCAGGGGCAACCAATGTTTCCTATTCTGTTGCACCCATATTAAATGCACATACTTATGTGTGGACATTACCAACCGGCGCTTCCATTGTTTCCGGCAACGGAACTAATTCAATTATGGTGAATTTCGCTAACAATTCACAGTCAGGAAATGTTGTTGTATATGGTAACAACCTCTGCGGGAACGGAAATGCCTCACCGCCATTTGCTGTAACAGTAAATGCTATGGCAGGGAATGCCGGAACCATAACAGGAATACCTGCAGTTTGCCAGGGAACAACCGGGGTTGGTTATTCAGTAAATCCCATCCCTGATGCAACGGGTTATATCTGGGCGTTACCGGCAGGCGCTTCTATTTCTGCAGGATTCAATACAAACAGCATTACGGTTGACTTCAGCTCTGTCGCAGTCTCAGGTAATGTCAGTGTCTTCGGAACGAACAGTTGCGGCAATGGCCAGGTCTCCCCAAACTATGCTGTTGCTGTTAACCCTGTTCCGGCAACACCGGTGATTTCAGTCGTTACTTTAGATAATTCACTTGCCAGTGATGCAACCATAGGTAACCAGTGGTATCTCGACGGAAATCCAATTCCCGGCGCTACTTCGCAGACCTATATGCCGGCAGCATCTGGTCATTATACGGATATTTTAACCCTGAACGGTTGCAGTTCCGCTCCTTCAAATGACATCTATTACCTGATGATAGGAATCAATGATTCGGGTCAGAATGTCAATATCGTTGTTTATCCGAATCCCGGCGATGGACTCTTCAGATTGAGTATCACCTCAAAAGTTCACCAATCATTTGATGTGACTGTAATCAATAACCTTGGAATAAGCGTTTATCAACAAAAAGGAGTTGATTTCCAGGGTACAGAAACCCAAACCCTTGATCTTCGCTCCTATCCTGACGGAGTTTATACGCTTGTCCTGAAAAATCTGAATAACCATATTCTCAGGAAGATCGTGATCAACAGATAAAATAAAATTAATCAATAAGAGCCGTCTCACAAGGACGGCTTTTTTTTGGTTTCATGATATTTAATCTTTGTTTTGATTACTTTTGTAACTCTTAACTTATAGAAACAAACGGATATTCATTATTCACCAAAATCATTTACCATGAAAAAATTATTACTTTTTTGTACATTCCTTTTCTTTACAGGGATGACTATGTTTGGTCAAACCACCCTGTTGACCGAAGGGTGGGAATCAGCCACCAATAATTCAAATGTTCCTCCTACTGGTTGGGGTATTGATCTCCTTGGTTATACAAATATTACTTACTATATGTCAGCAGGAACCTACCCGGCTGTAGCTCCTTTCGAGGGATCAAGGCTGGTAGATTTTGAGTCGTATAACTATGGTACCGGAACAACAAACCGGTTAAAGAGAACAACGGCTATATCAACGGTAGGTTACAGTAGCGTCTCAGTCGATTTTGAGTGGTACACTGATTCCGGTTATGCAGGAACTACCACTGAAGGGGTGATCGTTCAGTGGTCAACTGATGGTTCAACCTGGACTTCTGCAGGGACAACGTGGATGAGATATGCCGCAACAAATCAGTGGGTACTCAACACACAGGTATTACCTGCAGGCGCAGCAGGACAAGCTACCTTATATATTGCATTCCTGTTCAACTCCAATTTCGGCGACGACTGCCATATGGACATCATACATGTAAAAGGAACTGCAGCAGCTACTGCCTTACTTGGTCAGGGTTGGGAAGCGACAACCAATAATACAAATGTTCCCCCTACTGGTTGGGTTATTGATAATCTTGGTTATACGAATATTACTTATTTCATGTCAGCAGGGACCTACCCGGCCGTTGCTCCTTATGAAGGATCCAGACTGGTGGATTTTGAATCATATAGTTATGGTACCAATACGACAAACCGCCTGAGGATGTCAACCCCGATTTCGACTGTTGGCTATACAAGCCTTACCGTCGACTTTGCATGGTATGTTGATCCGGGCTATGCAGGAACCACGACTGAAGGCGTTATTATCCAGTGGTCCACGGACGGGGCAACCTGGACATCGGCAGGGACAACGTGGATGAGATATGCGGCAACAGCCGGTTGGATCATCAATGTTCAAAATTTGCCTGTGGGCGCTGAAAACAACCCCGCCCTGTATATTGGGTTCCTCTTTAATTCGAATTTCGGGAACGACTGTCATATGGACATCATCCATGTCAATGGCGTCGGTTCTGTAATCTTGCCAACCGTTACAACCACGGCTGCAACCGCCATCACTGGCAGTACTTCCACTCTGAACGGAACGGTTAACGCCAACGGTGTCTCAACTGCTGTTACTTTTCAATATGGTCTTACGGTTGCCTACGGAACAACTGTTCCCGGTGTACCAACCCCTGTCACGGGAAGCACAGCCACAGCTGTTTCTGCAGCCATTACAGGACTTACCCCGAACACCCTTTACCATTACAGGTGCATTGGCACCGGTACAGGAACCACCAACGGAAATGACATGACATTTACGACACTGGCAGTTCCTGTTGTTGTTACGACGGCAGCATCAGGAGTATTATCTTTCACAGCAAATGTGAATGGAACTGTTAATGCCAGCGGCGTCAGCACTACAACATCATTTGACTATGGATTGACTGTTGCATATGGCACCAATGTACCCGGTGTACCGTTAACTGTTACCGGTTCTGTTGTTACTGCCGTAACAGCAGCGCTTGCAGGATTATTGCCGGGAAATACTTATCATTACAGGATAAATGGCGTCAATGCAAACGGAACCAGCAACGGGAATGATATGACATTCGTAACACCGACTGCCGCGCCAACAGTGGTTACACTGGCAGCCAATAATATTACGGGAACCACCGCTACCCTGAATGGTACTATCAATGCAAACGGCGCATCCACGACAGTGTCATTCGATTATGGTCTGACCATCGCTTATGGTTCCACTATAGCGGGAACGCCAACTCCTGTTACCGGTAATTCGGTTACTGCCGTCTTAGCCAACATTATAGCGCTTACCCCCAACCAAACCTATCATTTCAGGGTTAAGGGAGTGAATGCTGTCGGAACGACCAATGGAACTGATCTTACTTTCGTATCTGTATGCAACGCTGCCGGTGCTGCAGGTACCATCACCGGACCTACTTCTGTATGCGATGGTGGAACGGGATATGTTTATACCGTTCCTGCCATCCCCAATGCAACCGGTTATATCTGGACAGTGCCTGTTGGAGGAACTATCATCAGTGGTAACAACACAAATTCTATCACTGTGAGTTACTCCCCTACTGCTGTGTCAGGTTATGTCTTTGTTTACGGAACCTCCATTTGCGGGAACGGATCTCCTTCCCAACTTGCAGTAACAGTTAACGTTCCGGCAGCGCCGACATTAATTGGCCCTGTAAGCCCTTGTATTACCTCAACGGGTAATGTGTACACCACACAGGCAGGCAAATCAAACTATGTATGGACCGTTTCTGCCGGTGGTACACCCACCGCCGGTGGTACCGCAACAAGCAACACCATTACCGTGACCTGGATTACAGCAGGCGCACAGACGGTCAGTGTAAATTATAATAGTTCAGCAGGTTGTCCGGCGTTGGCCCCCACCGTTTATAACGTTACTGTTAATCCATTGCCTGTTCCAATCGTTACAGGTCCAACTCCTTCCTGCACCAATATTCCCGGCATTACCTATTCTACCCAGGCCGGTATGACCAATTATGTCTGGACAATCTCTGCAGGCGGTACCATTACAGCAGGTGCAACTACCAATACCATTACAGTTATCTGGAATACAGCAGGAGCCCAAAACGTGAGTGTCACCTATACCAACCCCAACGGATGCACTGCGGCAGCCCCAACAGTTTACCCGGTTACTGTAAATCCCACTACGGTTCCTGTTATTACAGGTACTTCCAGCCTTTGTGTCAATACCGGGTATTATAACTATACCACCCAGACCGGGATGATCAATTATATCTGGACTGTTTCTTCGGGTGGTACCATTACAAATGGCCAGGGAACGAGTACTCTCCAGGTGATGTGGACAGGGACCGGGGCTCAAACAGTCTCGGTGATATTTACAAATGGTTCCAATTTCTGTACTGCTTCAAATCCAACAGTACTGCCGGTCACTGTTAACGGTATGCCCGATGCAGCAGGTTCGATAACAGGAACAGCTTCTGTTTGTGCCGGTGCTGCCGGTATTGCTTATTCGGTGCCTGCAATCAACAATGCAATTACCTATGTATGGACATTGCCTGCCGGGGCAACCATTGCATCCGGATCAGGTACCAACAGCATCACCGTGGACTATGCAAACAATGCCTCGGCAGGGAACATTACCGTTTATGGAAACAGTATCTGTGGAAACGGAGCAACTTCACCTCCTTATCCGGTTTCTGTAACCCAGATTCCTGCCACAGCAGGTGTCATTACAGGTCAGCCGGCAGTTTGTGAAGGTGCAACAGGCCTGGTTTATTCTGTTGATCCAATTGCCAATGCAACTGCATACAACTGGACCGTGCCATCGGGTGTCAGCATCATAGCTGGACCCAATACCAACAGCATAACCGTCGACTTTGGCCCTGCCGCTGTTTCCGGTAACTTCAGTGTAGCCGGTACCAATAGTTGCGGTGATGGAACCGCATCTCCCAACTATGCTGTTTCTGTAAACCCCATTCCTGTAGCACCGGTGATCCAGATAACAATCACCGGTGATCTGAGCAGCGATGCACCCTTAGGAAATCAGTGGTACCTGGATGGAACACTCATTCCTGGCGCCACTGCACAAACCTTAACCCCCAGCCAGACAGGCCATTATACTGACATTGTTACACTTAACGTCTGCTCTTCAGCACTATCCAATGATATTTATTTCGTAATGACCGGAATAGGGGGATCAGGCAACAGTAGCTCGGTCAGTGTTTATCCAAATCCCGGAGATGGACTTTTTAACGTTATTATTTCAGTAAAAGAACCTCAATCGTTCAACTTGAATGTCATTAACAACCTTGGAGTCACCATTTATGAAGAAAAGGATATGAAAATAAAAGACACCCATAAAATGACACTTGATCTGCGTTCTTATCCTGAAGGGGATTACACCTTACTCCTTAAGAATAACAGAAATCAGATCACCCGGAAACTCGTTTTAAACAAATAAACTTTTTTCTTTCAAAAAAAAGAGGCCGTCCCAAAAGGGCGGCTTCTTTTTTTATGTTTGGATATTGGAAAATATTTTATACATTTGTTCTTTATTAGAATGATTCCAAATAAATAGTTTTTTTATATTCACAATCAAATAAACACATAAACAATTAAACCCAACTTTATGAAAAAGTTATTACTTTTCTTATTTGCAGTAACACTTTCTGCTTATGTCTTTGGGCAGACAGTCCAATCCTATCCGGGAGGTCAGACTGATCAGGGTACACCCATGATGGCCTCTTCACAGACTGGATCAGGTTTTATTCAGAATGGCAATCCAGTTCCGAATGTAATGTCGGCCTGGGTATTACCAAATACAAACAGTACATCCGGTAACAGCCGAATTCCACGGAATGCAGGTGCCTATTTTCAACGTGAAGAGCTGCTGATCCTTTCTTCGGAAATGGCTGCATCGGGTTACCCGTCAGGAGTCACGGTTGATGCCCTTGGATTCCTGATTGCCACAGCCGGCGTCGGAACCCAGACAGGCACCCTGAACATCTACCTGATGAACACATCCGATGTGACCTATACACTGGGATCGACCTGGACAACAACCGGATTTACCATGGTCTCAACCAATGCTGCTTTTACAGTTCCTATTGCTGCCGGTTCCTATACCATTCCATTTGTAGGCGGCTCGACCTTTACCTATACAGGCGGTGGCGTTTATGTTGCATGGGAGTTCAGCAATCCGACCCTGGTCGGGGGAACAACCGCGCTGGTTGCCTATTGCAACACCAACCAGGCTTCCATGTGCTATGGATACCAGAGTGCTACTTCAATGGGAACAGGGCTGACATTGACCGCTTTCCGCCCTGCAACTTATTTTGTCAACAATTCACTGACAGATATTGCCCAGGTGACAAATATCTATACTACGGAAAGAACGCCAACGCCTTACGGTACTCCGACTCCAGTCGGTGTCAGGATCAATAACGTATCGGCAGCCTCGCTGACCTGCAACCTGACCATCACCATCAAGGATGTTCCGACTTCCACTGTACGATATACAGCTACACTGCCCGTCACAGCACTGGCTGCCGGTACCGGAACAACCATCACTTTTCCGGGATGGACACCTACCCTTCTGGAAGATGTTACCATAAACGCTGCCACTTCTGCCATTGCCGGGGAAACATTTGTCGCTAATAATTCATTAACAATTACAGGAAGTGTCAATAAAAACCTTTATTCGTACTGTTACAACCTGGCTTCAATTAACAGCGGTTATGGCTATACTTATCCCGGAACAGGAACCTTCCTTGCAAAATACACCATGAACGGGACAGGGGTTGTAAAAGGAGCTAATATCTTCATTTATAACTATGCAACAAATCCTGGAAATGTAATTTATGCGGTTTTATTAAACAGTGCCGGAACAATTTTACAACAGACCCCGAATTACACGCTTTTGCTTGCCGACATGGGTACAAACATGAGCTTTACTTTTCCTGCAACGCAATCATTCACCAACGAGATATTTTATGTAGGACTTGCAATGACAGCAGGAGGAGCTCAATGGTATCCGCTTGGAATTGCAACCGAGAGTCCTGCCAGAGGAAATACATTCTATACTGGTTTATTGACCGGTGGAGTACCTACCGCAGATGTTGCAACCCTTAAATATGGAATTGAAGCCGTTCTCGTGGCTCCACCAACAGTTACGACTACAGCTGCAACCCCAATAGGCACAACAACGGCTACCCTTAACGGAACCGTAAATGCCAACGGTACAAATTCAACGGTTACATTCCAGTACGGACTTACCGTTGCCTATGGAAGTACAGTAGCCGGTGTTCCCGCAACTGCTACCGGAAGTTCAAATACCACGGAAACCGCTGCAATCATAGGATTAGCGCAGAATACATTGTATCATTTCAGGGCTGTTGCCGTTAATACCGGTGGAACTACCTATGGAAATGACATGACCTTTACCACACTTGCCCTTCCTACTGTTGTAACCACTGCTGCTTCAGCGATAGCTGCAACAACTGCAACGGTTAATGGAACGGTCAATGCAAACGGATATTCAACAACCACTTCCTTTGACTATGGGCTCACCGTTGCCTATGGAACAAACGTTCCCGGTGTGCCTCTTACCGTTACAGGTATTACCGTATTCGGTGTTCTTGCCAATTTAACAGGGTTGCTTCCCGGAACACTTTACCATTACAGGATTAACGGTATAAACGCCGGTGGTACAGTGAACGGCGGAGACCTGACCTTTACAACGCTGGCACTTGCTCCAACCGTTGTAACCAATGGTGCAACCGGAGTTGGTCCAACTACTGCTACACTGAATGGCACCATAACTGCAAATGGTTCAAACACCACAGCATCCTTTGACTGGGGGTTAACAATTGCGTATGGCAGCAATACTGCAGCAATCCCTGTAACGGTTACCGGCAATACGGCCACCGCAGTCAGCGCAAATCTTGCTGGACTAACACTTGGCACTACTTACCATTACAGGGCCAAAGGTATTAATGGCATTGGTACAACACTCGGAACTGACATGACCTTTACAACAGGCTGTCCGCAGGCGGGACCAGCCGGGCCTGTTACCGGACCAATAAGTGTTTGCCAGGGCGGGACAGGATACGTCTATACCGTTGCTCCAATTGCAAATGCAAGCGGATATAACTGGACAGTTCCTGTTGGAGGCACTATTACTGCAGGTACAAATACGAATACCATCACTGTCTCTTACTCCCCAACGGCTGTTTCAGGTTATGTATATGTTTATGGAACTGCATCCTGCGGAAACGGTTCTCCATCACAGCTTGCCGTTACAGTGAATGTTTCTGCAACGCCCACATTAATCGGACCTGCCAATGTTTGTATCAACTCAACCGGCAATATCTATACAACCCAGTCAGGGATGACCAATTATGTATGGACAGTTTCTGCAGGTGGTACAATAACCGGTGGTGGTACAGTTACAAGCAATACTGTTACGGTTACATGGACTACCACGGGCGCTAAAACCGTTTGCGTCAATTACAACAATGCAGCCGGCTGTCCTGCTCTTGCACCTGTTTGTTATAACGTAACTGTCAATTCGCTGCCCACACCAACTATACTCGGTCCGAATCCTGCCTGTACCGGTATTCCGGGACTTACTTACTCAACCCAGGCAGGGATGACCAACTATATCTGGGCGATCTCCGCAGGAGGCACCATCACCGGCGGGAGTACAACCAATACTATCACGGTTACCTGGGGCACCGCAGGAGCACAGACGATCAGCATTAACTACACTAACCCCAACGGTTGTACTGCAACGGTACCGGTGGTTTACCCGGTTACGGTCAACCCGACTACCATTCCTGTCATTACAGGGACTACCGATCTTTGCATCAATACGGGTTATTACAACTATACCACACAGGCAGGGATGATCAACTACATCTGGACGATTTCCGGTGGCGGTACCATCACTAACGGCATGGGAACAAACGTTCTCCAGGTTCTCTGGAATAGTGTAGGGGCTCAAACCGTCAGCGTGATCTTCACCAACGGTTCCAACCTCTGTACCGCTCCCAATCCTACCGTGTTGCCGGTTAATGTAAACGGTTTACCCGATGCTGCTGGTACTATTACAGGGACGGCTACCGTTTGTGCAGGCGCTGCCGGTGTTGTATATTCCGTACCTACGATCAACAACGCAGTGACTTATGTATGGACCTTACCCACGGGAGCCACCATTGCTTCAGGGTCAGGAACGAACAGCATCACCGTCAATTTTGCAAACAATGCCTCCTCCGGTAACATTACCGTTTATGGTAACAGTATCTGCGGAAACGGTGCAACATCATCTCCGTTCGCTGTCAATGTTACACAGGTTCCTGCAACAGCAGGTACGATCACGGGCACTCCTGCTGTTTGTATCGGGGCAACCGGTGTTGTCTATTCTGTTGATCCGATTGCCAATGCAACTTCATACAACTGGACCATACCAAATGATGTCACCATCACCGGCGGATTCAATTCCAACAGTATTACCGTTGATTTCTATCCGACTGCTGTTTCTGGTAATTTCAGTGTGGCGGGTACCAACAGTTGCGGTGACGGAACTGCATCTCCCGATTATGCTGTTTCTGTGAACCCGGTTCCTCCTACACCTGTGATCACATTGGTTGCTACCGGCGACGCACTGACCAGTGACGCACTTGCAGGAAATCAATGGTACCTCGATGGTATTCTTATCCCCGGTGCTACTTCACAAACCTATGTCCCCACGCAAACAGGGCATTATACAGTTGTCGTCACAATTAACGGATGCAGTTCAGCCGTATCCAATGACATCTATTTTGTGATGACAGGGATTGAGCCATTGGTTAATGGCAGCAGTGTTTCTGTTTATCCAAATCCGGGTGATGGACTGTTTACATTGAATATTACGACAAAAGAATTGATGACACTTGACCTTTCGGTTGTCAATAACCTGGGAATAACCATCTACCAACAAAAGGATTTGAAAATAAAAGGAACGCAATCAAGCTCCCTTGACCTGCGGTCACAACCTGACGGTGTTTATTCGATCATCCTTAAGAATAACAATAAACACATGCTGAAAAAGATTGTGATCAACAGATAAGAATCAAATCCTCCAGGTTTTAGTTAATCAGCATATTTATAGTTGGATAAAATAGTCTGAATTTATCAAACTCAAACCTGGAGGGCTTTTCGGAGCAGACTCACAGATAAAAGATCATTTGAATAAAAAAGCCGGGCAAATTGTCCGGCTTTTTTATTATTTGGGTTAATTCATTTTTTGAGGTGCTAGCAAAAGAAATTAGATAACCTGAAAAAGAAGAAATCTTTATTTCTCACACCTTGATTCGAAGCTATGAACTTATTGATTTTCCCATTTCTATTTTCTGCTATTGCATTTGTAT
>JAPLDH010000044.1 GCA_026391355.1 Bacteroidota bacterium
GAGCCTTTGTTTATGATTGCTTTTAATTCTTCCACTTCGCCTTTGGTTAATTTTACTGTGTATCGTATCATGTTTGTATATTTTTTGCAAATATACAAATTTTATTTTAATCCGTCATATTATATTTAACTTAACACTAGTACAGTTAAATAGGAGAAATCCTTGTAAAAATTGGGTTTTCCCTCCTCATTCTTAGATGTTTTCTCTCTAAAACAATTGAATATGGCTTCAGTTTTTGCATTTGTACAATAAAATGCACCTTGAATCGGAACGATTGACTCATTGTCGTACTCCATGTTATTTGAGAAAAGGAGAATTTGAGACTGGTTCAGAAAGCGGCGGAATTTTTTGTTTTTGAAACGTATATTTATGCGATCACGTTCTTTAAGCACACCATCTTTGTTATTAGGCTTTTTTACTTCAATAATGGCTAAAGGTAACCCATTTACAAATAATGTAATATCTGGACGAAATTCATCTTCTCCATTTTTACAGGTCAATTCAGTGGTGCAAAAAAAATCGTTTTGATCTATCTTCTCGAAATCAATCAATTTGATGCCAGAGGTAGCGGAGAGCATATGATAAAACTCACGGCCGAGATCATCATTATCTAAAGCAATCTTTATTTTAGCAAAATAATGATCGATTTCCAAAGGTTTTATTTGTGGATTGAACTCCTTGATTTTTGAATAGAAAATATGCTTGTTGATATTTGTATCAAGATCAAGGATCGATTTTGAACCCAATTCTTTTTCAGAAGTATAGCGATATCCTAAGCGGCTGAGGTGAAGCAGAGCAGGTAATTTAACCCTGGAGTTTTCGTTGAAAGCCATTTTATCTATTTTTTCGCAATTGAGCAATATAAATTTTAGTGTCAGAAATATCAAGTTTTATTATCACTTCGATGTTCTCGTTTTCTGAAAGATAATACTGTGAAACCATAGGGGGAGGAATGATTATTGTTTTTCCACCACCAATGGGTTCAAATGTACCCCATCCATTTTCAGCGATACGTATTATTGACTATTCCGGCGAAAGTGTACCACCTGTTCCGGTGCAAAGTGTACCACTTTATCAGGGGTGGATTTGTTGAACAAATTTACGGATTATTTTCATATTTTTTTCGGTTCAGTAGTTCTACAAAGGTACCATCGGGTTTTACCTGTGCAATTTTTTCTATCAACCTTTGAATACCAAAGTAAAGTACTTTATATCCCCACATGCAGGCCTGACAGGCAATAACACAAGCCAGGTAACTTTTACCACATTTAATGATATCTGCTAAACCCATGATGTGGCCGACTTCTCCCCGGGGTGGTATCAATTTGTACCGTTTGTTGGTATCAGTTTAAATCAGGTTTAAAATTTTAAGTTCCTTTTTGTGGTTGGGGCTATACCCATCCTATTGGTAAGGATAAAAAGCAAATTCCTTTTCCTTTATGGGGTGGGGGTAAGGAAGAATGTAGATTAATAATTTTTGTTCGGATTCCATTTTCGGCAGCGATGTTTATTTGCTTTTTTGAATTAGTTCTAGAAAATTGATTCCACGTTGAGTAATCTGGTATTTCTGTTTTGAACTTTTTGGTTTGTCTTTAATTGTCCATTCAATTAATCTGGTTTCTTGCAACTTGCTTAAAATTTCATTTAGCTGACCTGAAATAACTTTTTGCCTTAAAGATTCAGAAATTCGTTTCCTTGAATGTGGGTCTATTTCTATGATTTTTAATACTTTAGTAAATAGGGACTCTTGCTGTAACTCTTGCTGTAACTCTTGCTGTAACTCTTGCTGTAACTCTTGCTGTAACTCTTGCTGTGACTCTTGCTGTGACTCTTGCTGTGACTCTTGCTGTGGGATCTTCTGCAACTCTTTGTGTGGTTTGAAATTTTTTTTAAAGAAGATCACCCTGAAGTTCATGCCAGGTTCCTTCCATTCAAAGCCGATCTCAGGGTACTTGCGAAGCTCGTCGGAAATAAGCCGTAAACCGTTACCCCATTGTTCAATGATGCCCATTTTCTTAAAAACAGGGGCAAGTACTTTATTGCGGATGTCGGACTGACCTGATTCCATGTCATTAAAATCAACGGAAGGAAGCAGTTTTCCCGGGTTTGTGATTTCAATTTTATCATCAAAAACGGCAATTTTAATATCCATTCCTGATAGTGAATAATCACGATGGATTATTGCATTGCGGATTACCTCACGAATGGCAATAATCGGATATTCCCAACGATCATTACGATAAACGCCCGTATAGTCGATTGTGCCTTGTGAGATGTGTCGCAAAACGAATTGATATGCTTGATCTGGTTGCAAGGCTATACTATGTTCAAAGGATTTTTGGTCAATAAAAGTACTTGGGACGGTGCCCTTAAACCTGGCACATTCTATTTTTGAATAAGGGAAAATTTGCTGTTTTATTTCATCATCTGACAGAAGAACAAGTGCATTCGTAGGATAATATATTCCTTGCTCTGACCTTATAAGTTCGAGTTTTTTTAAAACGGGTGTTGTTAACCATTCCTCCGTTCTCTCAAGGAAATTAGCTTCAAATAGCATAAATTCAAGAACATCTGCAGTCTTTGTAAAGCATAATTCGCTATCGAATGATTTACTTTGCCTTTGACGATTCAATTCTGCTATAATTTCAGGGGAAGCCTGACGGTTGGAAGAACCAACACGAATATAAGTACCCTCTTCAATATTTTTGTTTTTCAAGAAGTAAGGTGGGTTGCTTCCCTTGAAAATTTGAATCTTAAGGATATGTTTACCTTCAAAACTTAAAACAGAGATTTCAGGGAGGATCAACGGATGACAATTGTCGTGAATGATACTGGAAATTTTTTCTTCTAAAGCAATAAGATCATTTTCATTTACACCTACTACTTCTCTGGGATTATCTTTGATACCCAAATATAAATCTCCTCCAGCATCGTTGGCAAAGCTGATGATGGTTTTTGACAATTCGGCCTTGACTGGCAAAGATTCTTTAAATTCCAGTTTGCGGCCTTCGGGTTGTTTTATTATATCTGATAAATTATTCATATGACTATTCCGGCGAAAGTGTACCACCTGTTCCGGTGCAAAGTGTACCACTTTATCAGGGGTGGATTTGTTGAACAAATTTACGGATTATTTTCATATTTTTTCGGTTCAGTAGTTCTACAAAGGTACCATCGGGTTTTACCTGTGCAATTTTTTCTATCAACCTTTGAATACCAAAATAAAGTACTTTATATCCTTTCATGCAGGCCTGACGGGCAATAGCACAAGCCAGGTAACTTTTACCACATTTAATTTTATCACCTCAACCCCCGTCCCCTTCTCCTTAAGGAGAAGGGGTGCAGGGGATGAGGTGCATGGTAAATTCCCCGGGGCTTGCCCCGGAATTCGGGTACAGGGCTTGCCCTGGGGTTCATACCAATTGATTGATATCTGCTAAATCCATGACGTGGCCGCCTTCTCCCCGGGGTGGTATCAATTTGTAACGTTTACTGGTATCAATTTAAATAGGGGTCAAAAATACTTGCATCGAAGGAAGCTTTAAGAAAATCAATAACTTTCTTGATTCCAGGGATGAAACTGTTATTTAGTCGTGACACGTGTGGAGGATGAATTCTACCTTTTCTCACATTCTATTTCGGATTGGGTAATTTCAAAATCATTTTAGTGATATCGATTTACTTGTGAAGTTTGAAGATGTTGATTTGAATGAATATTTTGATAATTACATGAAATTCAAGGAGTCTCTTGAGAATTTGTTGAAAAGAACTGTTGATCTGGTTGAAATACAAACACTGAAGAATCCGATTCTCAAACGCTCAATTGATAATACTAAAACCAAAGTTTATGGACGAGAGGATTCTAAAGTGGCTGTATGATATTCAGCAGGCGATTACTGAAATTGACAGCTATTTTTCAGAACATCCAAAAGATTTTAGCTATTATGCTTCCAATGTTTTGCTAAAAAGAGCAATCGAGCGGGACTTAAAAATAATTGGCTTTCCATCAAAACAAGGATTAAGACGAAGTATGTGTGGGTTTGTGTGTGGCTGTGTGAGTGTGACAAAAAATTGCGATCTTCACACGCACACTCAAACTCATGCCCAAATTTTCGTCTTCAATGTTGTCTTATCTCTGTCTTTTTACGTATTTTTGTCAAAAAGGACGGATATGTTTATTGATAATTATAAATCCCAGATAAAAATACTTTGTAAAGAAAACAAAGTAAAAGACCTTTTTGTTTTTGGTTCAGTTTTGACTGCAAACTTCAACGAAAATAGTGATATAGATTTTATTGTCGATATTGATTCGTCAGATCCGATTGATTATGCCGATCACTACTTTGCTTTGAAATTTTCGCTTGAAGATTTACTGAAAAGACCAGTTGATCTGCTGGAAAGTAAGGCAATTAAAAATCCGTTCCTATTACAGCAAATTGAACAGACTAAAGCTTTGGTATATGGAACTGGAAATTAGAAAATGGCTGAAAGATATTGACCTGGCTATCTCTGAAATCAATTCGTTTTTTCCGGAAAAGAAAGTTTTCTCGGAATTTCAAAGTGATGTTAAGAGCCGGAAGGCTGTGGAACGGAATATTGAAATCATTGGTGAAGCGTTGAGTAGAATCCTGAAACTCAGACCTGACATTAAAATTTCTGATGCAAGGAAAATTGTCGATACCAGAAATCGGATTATTCATGGTTATGATTCAATATCCCCAGATGTAATCTGGTTGATCCTGATCCGCCATTTGCAGGTTCTTGAAAAAGAGGTAAAAGAATTACTTGATTAGCTGGTAGCAGGGGCAACTGGCTCGATCAGCCCACCTGCAACAGGAAATAACCCTGGCGCCACGTTTCAGGTAATCCATCCTGAAAATCTGAACATCTTTCTGATGTAATTACCTTAATTTTATCACCTCAACCCTCGTCCCTGCATCGTTTCTTTGTTTGAAAGGTCATGTCCTGTCCCTATTCCTTCTAAAATAATTCGTAGCTTTGCATATCCAACCAAAAACCCTCACCATGATTATTCCATTCCTTTTCCGGTTGATCCTTGCCGTTATTACTATCGGACTTTTACTGGCATCGGTCCTGATCATTATTCAGTTCTATTTTTCAAAATTGAATACGTTAAAGAACCTCAGGCAAAACAAAGTTGTTGATGAAGAGCAGAAGATCATCCTTCCTTTGCGCCTTCAGGCCTATGAAAGGATCATTCTTTTTCTGGAGAGGATATCCCCGAATACCCTTATCCCACGGATTCTCCGTCCGGAAATGAATGCACTTCAGCTTCGGCAGGCACTGATCAGCACGATCAGGGAAGAATTCGAATACAATCTTTCCCAGCAACTTTATATCTCAACACGGGCCTGGGAATTGGTTAAGAATGCGAAGGAAGAAATGGTAAAGTCGTTCAACATTGCCGGAGCCCAGGTTAACGATTATGCCCCTTCTGGAGAATTGGCGCGGATCATATTCGAAAAGGCCATGGGAGAGGGGAATCAGCAACCACTGGAGACTGCTGTTGAAGAGGTAAAAAAAGAGATTCAAAAACTTTTTTGATAATATAAGTTTATTCGGTTTGGAATTATCTGATAATTGCACTAACTTTAACCTCATAAAATACTCCTTAATCTCTCCGTTATGAAAACTAAAATCCTACCTGCTATTTTAATGATAATGCTTTTTTTCGGGTGTAGACAAGTTACCACCCACCAGGAAAATGAATTAACTTTTCACAAGGGGCCGATCAAAATCACCGGGGCATTTGCATTAAATCCGCTGGTCAATACCTGGATTACCGAATTTCAAAAGACTCATCCTGCAGTTCAGTTTGATGTTAAACCTAATGGCTCCGGAAATGGGCTAAAAGATCTTTCCGGAGGGAATAATGATATTGCCATGATCTCCAGTGAGGTGATTCCCGATAAAGATTCTGTTTTTTGGGTGATCCCGGTAGCTCGCCTTGGGGTTGTTCCCATCGTCAGTGATAAGAATCCTTACCTCCAGAAGATCCTGAAAAAAGGGATGACGAAAGATTTCCTGAACGCAGCTTTTGCAGGTCAGAAAAACCCTTCGACATGGGGCGAAATTTATGGCATCTCTGCAAGGAACCCGGTAAAAACGTATTTACGGTCTGATTCTTCCGGCGCAACAGATGTGTTCGGGAAGTTCCTGTGGCTGTCGGCCAATGAAATGAAAGGCATCGGAGTGGATGGGGAAGCAAAAATGATCGAAGCGGTGAAAAATGATCCTGATGCTTTGGGATATTGCAATTTCATCTATGCCATTGACCCGAAAACACAACAATTTTCAGCAGGAATTCATATAATACCCCTTGATCTGAATATGAACGGACTACTCGACGAAAAGGAAGATTTTTATGGAAATGTTTCAACACTTCAGCGGGCAATGTGGTCGGGAAGATACCCTTGTGTGCTTAACCGGAATCTGTACCTGGTAACCAAAGGAAAACCCGCAACACGGGAGGTAATGCAATTCCTGATCTGGGTTTTGACTGAAGGTCAGAAGATGGTGGCACAGGAAGGATACATTGAACTCCATTCCTTCGAAATACCCCCCCGGCTCTATGCACTGAGACATTAAGGTGACAGAGGCACAGAGTTAACAATTCAAAATGCAAAATGCAAAATGCAAAATGCAAAATGCAAAATGCAAAATGTAAAATGACTAATGTCTAATGCCTGTTGCCTGTTTCTCCCTTTTAAACCGCTGTTTCTGCTCTCCTGTCATTTTTTCCGTAGCATACTGGAATATAAGCCGGGCTGCAGTGTTTTTCCACTTCAGCAAAAAGGATTCGGTGGGTTCGGGTTGTTTTTTCCAGGCTTCCCGAAGAAACCAGCCAAGTCCCTGGTGGACTTCCCTTTCGGGATCCATCATCATCGGATTAATGAAAGTAAAAAACGGATTGAAATCGGGAGTGGTTTTCAGTTGTTTGATGAGGGATACAGGAACCGCACGACGTTTGAATTTGTTGGCGGCTGTTCGCCATGAGGTGAGATCGGTATATTGGATAATTCCTTTTTTGAAGAAGATCTGCATCAGTTCGCTGGAAATATAGTCGGTATGTGCCCAGTTACCGATACTGGTTTCAAACCAATTCTCTATTGCCAGGAAAGTATCCCTATTGAATTGTTTCGGAAACGCCAGTGCGAGCCGGATAGCGAAATTTGTCTCTTCATACTTGCCTGTTTTTAATAAGAGGGGAGCAGTTTCGAGGATCAACGTGAGGGTTGTTCCCGGATCTGAAAGGATGGTTTTTACCTTCTCTTCATATTTTTCATGATCAATACCATATCCCGGAAAACCATCCTTGAAATAGCGGGAATATTTTTTTACGATTGCCTCATCCGCATTGGCAATGCAAAACGAATGAATTTCATTGAAAAGTTGGAGTGAAGTCATGAGTTCTTTTTCTTTTAACGCGAAGGCGCTAAGACGCTAATTTTCAGCAGACAGGATGAATTAACTTTTAAGTAGAGTTCAACATTCAAACTTCGTTGATCTTTGTTCAATATTCTATTTAAGGAAGTCCCTTGCTCTTTCCAACACACTCGGAATTCCGGCAGGATCCTTCCCGCCGGCTGTTGCAATACGGGGCTGGCCTCCTCCTCCTCCCTGGACCTCCTTGGCCAGTTCCCGGATAATATTTCCAGCGTGGTATCCTTTTTCTTTTACCAGGTTTTCAGAGATCATTACCGTCAGGTTTGCTTTGCCATCAATTTCCGACGCCAAAACCAGGAAAAGATTTTCAATGGATGATTGAAGTAAGAATGCAAGGTTCTTTGAATTATCAGCGTCCAGGTCCACTTTGGTGGCAAGAAAATGGATGCCATTGATCTCCTCTATTTTACTAAGGAGATCGGTTTTGAGCTGTTCCAGTTTAATTTTTTCAAACTGGGTGGCCTGCTTTTTCAACTCCTGGTTTTCCTCAACGAGAGAACGAATGCTCCTCCCCAGGTCTTTGGGATTCTTTAACAGTTCTCCTGCTTCATTGAGGGTTGTAATATGATTTGTGTAGAAGTCGAGCGCTTTTTGCTCTGTAACTGCTTCAATTCTGCGAATACCCGCAGCAATGGCGCTTTCCGACAAAATTTTAAACAAGCCGATCTGGCCGGTTGCAGGAACATGTGTTCCTCCGCAAAGCTCAATGGAGAAATTCTTATCAAACACAACAACCCTCACTGTATCACCGTACTTTTCCCCGAAAAGAGCCATCGCTCCCATCTCTTTTGCTTTTTCGATGGGAAGTGACCGTTCTTCATGGATCAGGATATTATCCCAGATCTTCCTGTTGACAATCTTCTCAACCTTTTCCAACTCCACTTTTGACATTTTGGCAAAATGGGTGAAGTCGAACCGGAGATGATTTTCATCCACCAGGGAACCCTTTTGTTCCACATGCTTACCCAGGATCTCCCGCAGGGCTGAATGCAGCAGGTGGGTGGCAGAATGGTTATTGGCGGTTGCCCTTCGTTTCACTCCGTCAACAGAAGCAAAAAATGGTTGCCTTACATCTTCAGGAAGGGATGGAGTGAGATGAAGGATAAGATCGTTCTCTTTTACCGTATCAAGGATCTCATATTTCATGTCTCCGGCAACGAGAAAACCCCGGTCTCCAACCTGCCCGCCCGACTCAGCATAGAAAGGTGTTTTGTCCAGAACGAGCTGGAAAAGTGCTCCTTCTTTAGAGGTCACTTTCCGATATCTCAGAATGTTTACCTCATCGGTCAGTCTGTCATATCCTGTAAATTCCTGTCCGCCATTTTCTTCATGAACAACAACCCAATCGGCTGTTTCGACAGTTGCTGCCTGCCGTGATCTTGCCTTCTGCTCCTCCATTCCCCGGGCAAATCCTTCCATATCGACTGTCCATCCCTGTTCCCTGGCCATCAACTGTGTGAGATCCACAGGAAATCCATACGTGTCGTAAAGTTCGAAAGCAAACTTCCCATCAATACAGTTAACAGAAACTCCAGGTTTTTTGTCCGGACTTCGAACTTCGTTGTTCAATAACTTGTCCCGATCCTTCGGGATTCGATATTCATCTTCTAAGTAAGCATTAAACCGGACAATCCCTGATGCAAGCGTTCTCAGAAATGCAGTCTCCTCTTCGCGGATCACATTGATAATAAGGTTCTGCTGGTTCTTCAAACCCGGAAATATATCCCCCATCTGATCCACCAGTACCGGTAAAAGCTGATAAATGAAAGGTTCCCTGAATCCCAGGAAAACATACCCGTAACGCACAGCACGCCTGAGGATCCTGCGGATAACATACCCTGCTTTGTTGTTTGAGGGAACCTGCCCGTCGGCAATGGCAAAACTGATTGCCCTCAGGTGATCGGCCACAACCCGCATCGCAATGTCCGATTTGCTGTTAGTACCATACGACTTACCTGCAAGTTTTGATATCGTATGTAGGATCGGCTGGAAAACGTCGGTGTCATAATTTGACTTCTTTTGTTGCAGCACCATGCAAAGACGTTCGAATCCCATTCCTGTATCCACGTGCTTTGAGGGAAGCGATACAAGTTCCCCGTTTGTCAGACGGTTGAATTCAATAAATACCAGGTTCCAGATCTCAATCACATGCGGATGACCTTTATTTACCAGTTGATGACCAGGAACTTTCATTCTTTCTTCATCGTCCCTGATATCAATATGGATCTCCGAACAGGGTCCGCAAGGGCCGGTATCACCCATCTCCCAGAAATTATCCTTCCTCGACCCGGTGAGGATTCTATCAGGCGGTAGCAGTTTCTTCCAATATTGATAAGATTCTTCATCTTTCATTAACCCTTCGGAATCATCTCCCTCGAAAATGGTCACATACAATCTGTCTTTGTCAATTTTATATACCTCAGTCAACAGTTCCCATCCCCATTCAATGGCCTCCTTCTTGAAATAATCACCGAACGACCAATTTCCCAACATTTCGAACATGGTATGATGGTAGGTGTCTTGTCCTACTTCTTCAAGATCGTTATGTTTGCCTGACACCCGAAGGCATTTCTGTGTATCTGCAATCCGGAGGTATTTGGGTTCCCTGTTTCCCAGGAAATAATCCTTAAACTGGTTCATCCCTGCATTGGTGAACATCAGTGTCGGATCATCCTTGATCACCATGGAAGCAGAAGGAACTATCTGATGTCCTTTTGAAGAAAAAAAGTCAAGGAAAATTTGTCGGATGATTTTAGCGTTCATTTATTCAAAGAGTTTTTTCATTTAACAAATCTTAACAAATAGCGCACAATAAATGGCTGCAAAGTTAATTTATTTACTTAATTTTGTAGTTGTTAGCTACCTTTCACTGAAAATTTATTTAGTTGGCTTTTAATGAGCAAGGTAAAATACAAATTCAATAAAAAATCATTAACCTTCGACCGGGTACAGACTTCTTTCAGAAAGAAGCTTCTGTATTTCTTTACCCATTTGTCAACGGGTGTTGTCTTTGCTGCCGTAGTGCTGGTACTTGCTTTTAATTTTGTGGATTCACCGAAAGAAAAGGCCCAGAAGAGGGAGATTGAGCAAATGAAACTTCAGTACCAGATCATGAATGACCAACTGGATAAAGTTACCAAGGTTATTAAAGACCTGGAGGATCGCGATGATAATATTTACCGGGTCATTTTTGAATCAGAACCCATTCCGAAAACGATTAGGGATGCGGGAATAGGAGGCGTTGACTATTATGAAAAACTATCCGGGTATGTCAATTCAGAACTTATCATCGAAACAGAAAAGAAGATGAACAGGATTCTGGGGCAGTTGTATGTTCAGTCAAAATCCTATGATGAAGTGTTCAACCTTGCCAAGAATAAAGAGCGGATGCTGGCCAGCATTCCAGCCATCCAACCGGTAAATAACAAGGATCTGAAAAGGATTGGTTCTTATTTCGGGAACCGCATGGATCCTTTTTATAAGGTCAGAAAATTTCACGAAGGAATGGATTTTTCAGCTACTATTGGTACAGAGGTTTATGCTACAGGGAACGGAACGATCATCACTGCAGGACGGGATGCAGGAGGCGGATATGGAAATGAGATCATCATTGATCATGGTTATAACTACCAGACAGTGTATGCCCATCTTTCGAGGATATATGTGCGACCCGGTCAGAAAATTCTCAGGGGACAGATCATAGGAGGTGTTGGCAATACCGGGAAATCGACCTCTCCCCACCTCCATTATGAGGTCAGGAAGAACGGACTTGCGGTTAATCCGATCTATTTCTTTTTTAATGACATTACTCCTGACCAGTTCAAACTTATGCTGGACTTTTCTTCCAGGCCATCACAAACGATGGATTAATGGTGATCTGCTATGTTAAAAAAATCGGATAAGATCGAAAAGGTGTATTACTCCATTGGAGAGGTTGCTGAACTCTTCGAGGTCAATCCATCACTTATCCGTTTTTGGGAAAAGGAATTTGATATCCTGAAACCACAGAAAAATAAAAAAGGTAACCGGTTATTTACCAAACAGGATCTCGATAATTTAAGGATCATCTACCATCTCGTTAAGGAAAGGGGTTACACCTTGCAGGGAGCAAGGGAAAAGCTAAAACAAAACAGGGAGGAAGTGGAAAATAACGTGGTGATTATAGACTCATTACAAAAAATTAAGAGTTTCCTGCTTGAGATAAAAGAAGAACTTTAGTTTTAGTTTCCCCCTTTATGTCTTCCGATTCAGATTCCTTTTTTTACAAAGTTTACGATGTCGTCAGGTTGATCCCGGAAGGGCGGGTGACATCCTATGGAGCCATAGCGGAATATCTGGGAACAAGGGGTTCTGCCAGGATGGTAGGTTGGGCGATGAATGCATCGCACCATGAAACCTGGAACATCCCCGCACACCGGGTTGTGAACAGGATGGGTCTGTTAACTGGCAAACAACATTTTGGCGGCCCGAATGTTATGAAACAACTCCTCGAAAGTGAAGGAATAGAAATTGCGAACGATAAAGTCGTTAATTTTGTTGAATTATTCTGGGACCCGCGGACAGAACTCAGAGATTACGCGTTACGCGTGACGCGTAACGCGTAACGGGCATAACATAAAACTCAAAACTCAAATGTTTAGCAAAGAACAAATACTGAATGCGTTAAGGCATGTCCAGGATCCGGACCTGAAAAAGGATGTTGTGACCCTGAATATGATCAGTGATATTGAGGTGAAGGGTAATCAGGTAAAATTCCGGTTTGTACTGACTACCCCAGCATGCCCGTTAAAAAATTATTTAAAGAAAGCATGCATTGATGCCATTCACCAATATGTTGATAAGAACCTGGAGGTGAATATAGAAATGACTTCAAAGGTCACTACGGTAAGAAAAGATACGGAAGAGATCCTGAAAGATGTGAAAAATATCATCGCCGTTGGATCAGGGAAAGGAGGGGTCGGGAAGTCGACAGTGGCAGTTAACCTTGCCGTTTCACTGGCTGCACGGGGAGCAAAGGTCGGATTGATAGATGCGGACATTTACGGTCCTTCGATTCCGATGATGGTTGGCCTGATGGATGAACGACCCGAAATCATTGAAAAGAATGGGAAAACGGTCATTATTCCACTTGAAAAATATGGGGTGAAGATTTTATCGATCGGTTTCTTTGTGGATCAGTCCAAAGCGTTGATCTGGCGCGGCCCGATGGCATCCATGGCCATGAAGCAATTATTTACCGATGCACAATGGGGAACCCTCGATTATATGGTTGTCGATCTTCCCCCTGGAACCGGAGATATCCCGCTCACGCTTATTCAGAATTTCCCGCTTACCGGAGCAATCATCGTCAGCACTCCCCAGCAGGTCGCCATTGCTGATGTGAGGAAAGCTGCAGACATGTTTACAAATGAGAATATCAGGATACCCTTGCTGGGCGTCGTGGAAAATATGTCCTGGTTTATTCCTCCCGATATACCTGATAAAAAATACTATATTTTCGGAAAAGAGGGTTGCAGAAGATTTGCAGAAGAGTTGAAGGTTCCGTTATTGGGACAAATACCCATCATTCCGGCAATCACCGAATCGGGTGATGCAGGCAGTCCTATCGCAACTGATCAGAACTCACCGGTAAAAGTTGCATTTGACAACCTTGCTGAAACTGTGGCACAACAGATTACCATTCATAATGCAATAAAAGAAACAATGAATAGTTTGTAATTAATCGTAAACAAAAAGAAAGAAAATACATGGCAAATAATGAAGAACTTGTTACAAAGGTAAAGAACGTTATTGATCAGATCAGGCCTTACCTGCAGGCCGATGGTGGTGACGTGGAATTTGTTGATCTGAGTGAAGATAATACTGTCAATGTCCGGCTGATGGGATCCTGCGGCAGTTGTCCTTACAGTATCATGACCCTGAAAAACGGGATTGAAACCGCGATGATCAAGGCCATTCCTGAAATAAGGGCAGTAGAAGCGGTTAACTCAGATATTTAGCAACGATGGGCATTCTCCTGCCCATTCCAAATGCCTTGGGAGAAACCCGAAGAATCGGCGGTGTTTGGTAACGTTTATATTCATTGGTGTTTACCAGCTTCAATATCTTTTTTACCAGTGTCGGATCATATCCTTCCCCGATAATCTCATTGGGGCCTTTGCGCTGTTCAATATACAGATAGAGGATTTTATCCAGGATCTTATAATCAGGAAGGGAATCCGAATCTTTCTGTCCGGGTCTCAATTCTGCTGAAGGAGGTTTGGCGATTGTGCTTTCCGGGATGAGCTCCTTGTATTTATTGATGAAACGGGCCAGTTCATAAACCTCTGTTTTATAAAGATCCCCCAACACGGAAATCCCGCCGCACATATCCCCGTACAAAGTTCCGTAACCCACTGCATCCTCACTTTTATTGGAGGTATTCAACAGGATATACCCGAATTTATTGGATAAAGCCATCAGGATCACTGCACGTAACCTGGCCTGTATATTTTCTTCCGTCACGTTGAAAGGCATGTCTTTAAACCAGGGCTGCAATGAATTTTCAACTGAATGGAAAGCCTCTTCTATCGATATGGTATCATGGCTTACTCCCATGTTTTCAGCAAGCTGAACGGCATCTGTAATACTATGACCGGAAGAAAACCGGGAGGGCAGCAACACCGCTTTTACCTGTTCACTGCCCAGGGCTTTTGCTGCCAGTACAAGCGTAACCGCTGAATCGATACCACCCGACAAACCGAGGATGGCCTTGGGAAATCCCATTTTCTTAAAATAATCGCGTATCCCCATCACCAGGGCATCATGGATCAGTTCGATCTTTATTCGGCGTGGCGAAGGTTGGGAAGGTTCGTTCTTCCTTTTGTATAAAAAGTCGTTGAGGTTGTAAACACGCAGATCTTCGGAGAAATAATCCAGTTCATCAAATACAGTTCCGTCGGGAGCTATCACCATCGATGCCCCGTCAAACAATAGTTCGGTTTGCCCTCCGACATGATTGACGTAGAATACAGGTAATTTATAGGTTTTAGCAGTCCGTATCAGGACATCTTTGCGGATGGGCTCCTGGTCATAATGAAAAGGGGATGCGGAAATATTCACGATCACATCCGGATTCAGTTTTGCAAGTTCTTCCATGGGGTTCCTGACATATAGCGGATTATCGAGGATATTCCACAGGTCTTCACAGATGGTTATTGCAAAACGGTAATTCTTGTATTCAATCACCTGGTAAAGTTGACGGTTCGGTTCGAAGTACCGGTATTCATCAAAAATATCATAATTGGGAAGGAGTGTCTTGTTTGAAATTGCCATAATCTTTCCATCTGCCAGGAAAAAAGCAGAGTTGTATAGAGGTTTTCCACTGGATGCAGGGTTAATGGAAGGAGCTCCGACAACGGCTGCAATATTCTGACATTCCTCAGCGACCGACTCTATCGAGACATAACATCTTCGGATAAAATCATCAAATTCGAGGAAATCCCTGGGAGGATAGCCGCAAACAGCCAGTTCGGCAAAAACCACAATGTCGGCAAGTTGGTACCTGGCTTTTTGAATGGCTGTTTTAATTTTTGCCACATTCCCGTCAAAATCCCCGATAAGATAATTGATCTGCGCTAAAGCAATCCTCATTTTCTCTTTGCCTGCCTTTCTTTCTAAAAAAGAATACCGATGCTGATCTCGGTAAAATGCAACACTCCCTGGTTATCAACGTCGGAATACCTCGCATTAGTACCTGTAAGCACATTATTTAACCCATGGCTGTAAGTTATTCCAAAAACAAGCCGGGTTGTTTCAAAGAGATGATATTCGGTACCAAATTCAATCATGATGGCTTCCCTGATCTGGGTGGTTTTGCTTGTGATCAGGTTTGTTTCCTTGACACTTTCATGATTGGTCGGGTTGAACTCATCACGCGCATTTGCCCTGATCCTGAACCCTGTTTCAAACCCGACCTGTGTGAAAATATTGAATTTACCGATATCGTTTGTCTTCATCTTCATTAATAACGGGATCTCCAGGTATTCAAATTTATATTTTCTCATCAAGGTTCCTGTATAAAAAGCAGGGTCGCCTTCAAATTTCTCTTTATGAGGAAGTTGCAGCTTACCGTTAAGGAATGAATAGTTTACTCCAGTTGAGAAAGCATAGTTTCGTGAGAAATAAAATTCACTGACAAACCCGAATGTTATCCCTCCGGTAACACCATCATATGCATAATTCTTAGCATCGGAACTCATCCATCCAATGTTGGGAGCAACCCGTATTCCTAGCCTCACCGGTGGATCCTGTGAAAATACAGGTGATGAGATGATCAGGATCATCATCACGGACCAAAAAGTAATTTTTTTATTCATCATCATGCAAATTAGGGTTTCTGATTTGTCAGATAAAACAAAAATAAACCAATTCATTGGTCTATCCGGATGATTTTATATATTTTTATCCAAAAGTATTTAACCTTGTTACGATTCGTGGTAATAAAGCTGAGTCAAAACCGTTTAAGTACCCACCCCCTGCCCCCTCCCTAAATTAGGGAGGGGATTAAGGGGTGGGTAGTTTCAATTACGCATTGAATTTTATAAGATGAAGAAGTTCCTGATTTCAATCGCATCGCTTTTCCTACTGTTTTCCTGTAATCATTCCGATTCAAAACGGCTTTATGTTGATGTATCCGGGATTCAGGTACCGCGGATCATCATCCACCGTTATGATATTGATCTCTTCAAATCAGCAGGGGGAGATCTCCGGACAGGTCTTGAATCGATAAAGAGCCAGTATCGATTTTTCCTGGGAACAGATTTGTCAGATCCCGCTCAACTCCAAAAAATGGCAGACTATCTGACCAATGAAAGGAATGTTGGCTTTCACCAGGCCTGTGAAGCAAAGTTCAAAAATTTAACCAACATCGAAAATGACCTGACCAATGCATTCAGGCATTTGAAATATTATTTTCCGCAAGCCGGGATACCACGGTTCTACTCCTATATTTCAGGAGGGGATTATGATAACCCCGTGCAGATGGCCGACAGCGTGGTACTCATTGCATTGGATACATACCTGGGTAAAGATTTCAAACCCTACCAGGCAGATGGGATTCCACTCTATAAAACGGAACGTATGGATAAAGACCACATTGTACCTGATTGCATGAAAGCACTGGTATTTCCTCTTATCACATCGAATACCCAAAGCATCAACCTGCTGAGCCAGATGGTTGAGGCAGGTAAAAAGCTTTATTTCCTCGATGCAATGCTTCCTGATGTTGCCGATAAGCTCAAGATCAGCTATAACGATAAACAAAATGACTGGATCACCGGGAGTGAAGCCCACGTCTGGGCAGCTATCATTGAAAATCAAATGCTATATTCGACAGACAACCAGGTGATCAGGATATTTATGTCGGATGGACCATTTACTCCGGAGTTTACGAAAGAATCGCCACCACGCCTCGGAGAGTGGATCGGATGGCAGATTGTGAGGGGTTATATGTCACGAAACGGGAAGGTGTCCTTAAAGGAGTTGATGGTGGAAAAGGATGCACAGAAGATTCTCACCTTTTCAGGGTATAAACCGAAGAAATAGACACATGCAACTCTCCTGATTCTCCCAGGTATCAGAAATCTTTGTAACTTCGTAATGTGAGAAAGGCCTCCGTTGATGAAAAAGGAAAAGAGTGATAAAAAGCATCCAAAAAAAGGAGTAGTAATGGAGCCTTCCTCTACATACAATCCCCCATTTGATGATACAATAACTTTCGGCAAATCTGAATGAACCTATTTTCGGAAAAACATTTGCAATTGCTTGAGATGATGATCAGAGGGAAAGTGGATTTTCTTATCCTCATCTGGCAGGTACCTTACAGGGTTGATTTTTTAAGCCACGTTTCAGGAATTTCATTTTCTGATGCCATAATGAATAAGACAGTTGAACAGATCGGGGACCTTGAATTTCCATTTATCAGTTTGCCCCATCTCGTGATATCAAAAATTTCAAGTCAACGTTTACGTGATCAGGCTGATGTAGAGGAACTTCAAAAAATTTCAAAACTGAAAAAATAACGATCCGGCCTTATTAACCCGCTTTAAAAATATATTTTCCAAAAACGAGTGACCTTTTGCCTTCCCGGCCGATTAAGTCATGAAATATCAATCATGACATCCGGTCTATGCTTGTGAAAACATTTGGAAGTGCAATCTTCGGGATACACGCAATTACGATCACTGTAGAGGTAAATATTGACATCGGGGTCAACTTCCTGATGGTAGGACTTCCCGACAGTGCAGTGAAAGAAAGCCAGCAGCGGATTGATTCAGCCTTGCGGAATTACAATTACCGGATTCCGGGGAAAAAGGTCGTTATCAATATGGCGCCTGCCGATATCCGTAAAGAGGGTTCTGCCTATGATCTGACAATTGCCGTAGGAATACTGGCAGCGGATAAGGTTATAAGGGACGATAAACTATCTTCATTCATGATCATGGGTGAACTTTCCCTGGATGGCAGTCTGCAACCCATCAAGGGGGCTCTTTCGATTGCAATAGAAGCACAGAAAAGAGGATTCCAAGGGATCATTCTGCCGCTTCAGAATGCGAAGGAAGCTGCCATAGTGAACAAGATCGAGACCTATGGTGTGGAAAACATCAAACAGGTAATTGATTTTCTGAATGATGAGATCAAGCTGGACCGGGTCGTGGTTGATACCAGGAGTGAATTTTATTCGCAGGTTGGTGATTACGAACATGATTTTGCAGATGTGAAGGGGCAGGAGAATATCAAGAGAGCGTTGGAGATTGCAGCAGCAGGGGGGCACAACGTGATTTTGATAGGGCCGCCAGGGGCTGGGAAGACGATGTTGGCAAAGAGGCTGCCTTCGATTCTGCCCCCTCTTAATCTGCAGGAAGCTTTGGAAACCACTAAAATTCATTCAGTCGCCGGGAAACTGGGTACTCATCAATCGCTCATCTCCCGCCGGCCGTTTCGTTCACCGCATCATACGATCAGCGATGTGGCGCTGGTTGGCGGGGGACAAATACCCCAGCCGGGAGAGATTTCCCTTGCCCACAATGGCGTGTTGTTTTTGGATGAATTACCCGAATTTAAAAGGACTGTACTTGAGGTGCTTCGCCAGCCATTGGAAGACCGGGTTGTTTCCATTGCCAGGGCACGGTTTTCAGTCGATTACCCGGCCAGCTTTATGCTCATTGCCGCGATGAACCCATGTCCATGCGGGTATTATAATCATCCCCAGACTGAATGTCAGTGTGGCCCCGGAATGGTTCAAAAATACCTGAACAAGATATCGGGACCGCTGTTCGACCGCATCGATATTCATATTGAGGTGATCCCCGTTCCTTTCAGGGAACTGAATGATGCCCGGACCTCGGAAAAAAGTGATGCCATCCGGGAAAGGGTGATCCAGGCCCGGCAAATCCAGGAAAAAAGGTTTGAAGGCATTGCCGGGACACATTGTAATGCCCAGATGTCGTCGAAAGTGCTCCGTAAAGTTTGCCACCTTGATGATGCAGGAAACGCTATTTTGAAAACTGCCATGGAAAAACTTGGCCTTTCCGCAAGGGCATACGACCGGATCATCAAAGTGGCGCGAACCATCGCCGATATCGACAAACAAACCGACATCAAAGCCGAACACATGGCAGAGGCAATACATTACAGGAGCCTTGACAGGGACTCTTGGGGGAAGTAGTTTTTCAGCCACCTTCCCTGACACTTCAAGCCCCCATCCCTGACCCTTCCCCAGAAGGGGGAGGGAGTCCAGCCCCCATCCCTGACCCTTCCCCAGAAGGGGGAAGGGAGTCCAGCCCCCATCCCTGACCCTTCCCCAGAAGGGGGAAGGGAGTCCAGCCCCCATCCCTGACCCTTCCCCCTTCCTGGGGAAGGGAGAATCTAAAGTTATTTTTTGAAAATTAATCTTATGGCAAAGCTGAGTGGAGGGGAAATTTATCCGATATATTTTGGAGCGAAACCCGAATTATTAAGAATTGCGGCTGATCTAAGGCATTCCTTAACGAGATCTGAACGGCTTCTTTGGAATAAAGTCAGGAACAGGCAACTCTTAGGATTCAAATTTCATCGTCAGCATCCTATGAATGAATTTATCCTTGATTTTTACTGTAATGATGCACGACTTTCAATTGAAATAGATGGGAATGTTCATAATGATCCTTATCAGAAAGAAAGGGATAGAGAAAGAACACGAATTCTGAACCATTTTGGGATCCATGAACTAAGGTTTTCAAACCGTGAAGTAGAAACGCAAATTGAACAAGTGATCAATAGGATTATTGAATATTTGGAGTCTTGCACCCTTCCCCCGAAAGGGGGAAGGGCCGGGGATGGGGGCTCGATGCCCCCGGAAGGGAGAAGGGCCGGGGATGGGGGCTCGATACCCGGGAGGGGGAAGGGTTGGAGATAAGGGCTCAAACGCCTGGAAAGGGGAAGGCCCAGGGATGGGGGCAGAATAATCTCCGGAAATTTTCAAGAAAATATCGAGATCTTACCCTCCATTAAACATCATTGTTCGCATTAGTAGTAAAGAATGAAAACTGGTCAATTTATTGACTTTTCTCGCATAATTTCATATCTTTATCCTCTATTAAGGGTTCAATGTCCTTGACATTTTAATGATTCTCCATCTGCTCCCTTACTGCTGCAACCTTCCCACACAAGCAGTGACCTCTTGAAAGGTTATTTTAAACAACAAGAAAATATATAGGGTCGAAAATCCCAACAATCAAAGTGTGAAAAAGTTTTACATCATCTTGGTTGCATTGTTCCTGGTGAACGGTGCATTCGGACACTGGATACCTCAGAATTCAGGTACGGTAAATACCCTAAATTCAGTTTATTTTACGGATGCAAATACAGAATATGTTGTTGGAGTAATAAATCCTAGGGCATATCCAACAATTAGCACCAAGCCGAAGGAAAGCCGACTGAATGACAACTTTAACAATAAAATTTGAGGTTTAAAACTGATAGAAAACATGAAAGTTTTATAAATAAAAGAGTTGACTTAGTGCCGACACAATTTAAGCACTTTAAATAATGAATGATTATTAACATTAAAAAAGAAAAAATTATGAAAAAGAACAACGGTTTTTTGCTCATGCTTGTTGCAATCATGGTTTCAGCAAGCCTGTTTGCCCAGAGAAAAACGGATGTCGAAAACAGTAAAGACTATCCCTTGGTAAGCCGCTTCGAAGGAGCTGTAATTGAATATTATAAGGAGACAAAATGGGGAACCTACAAAGTGCCTGTTGATGATAAAGGCAAAATTACTTTTAGTGCCCCCAGGATACTTGAAGGGAAAGTTGTCAGAATACAATATTCCGTTCCAGCTGACAATAATCCTGAGTTTGTTTTGCAAAATTACAAAGCAGCCTTTATAAAAGCCGGTTTTAGCATAATAACAGCTGTATCCAATGAAGGGCTCGGCGTTGGTACCCGGTCGCAGGACTGGGACAGCAAATACTACGGTTCCGGTGATGCATACTGGACCCATGCCCTGAATAACGGGAAATTTGGGTTGCAATATGAAATTCCCGCCTGGAAAGGCAATCAGGCCTTTCTTGTAGCCAATGCCCAAAAGGGAGGCAAAGATATTTTTATTACCGTGTATTCTGTGGATCACAATACCTTTACATTGATCAATCAGGACGTAATTGAGGTTGAAGCAGCTCAAACCGGGATGGTAACTGCCGAAAATATTTCAAAAGGAATAATTGCTGACGGGCATATTGCTATTTATGATATCCTGTTTGAGACAGGGAAGTCGGAAATTAAACCGGAATCAGCGAATGCCATTAAAACCATCGCTGATTACATCAAAGCAAATACCGGTAAAAAGTTTTATATTGTTGGTCATACCGATAATACCGGAAACTTTCCCGATAATATGTCGTTATCTGAAAACAGGGCAAAAGCGGTTATGAGTCAACTTACAGCTATGTATGCTGTTAACCCGGGGCAGTTAGTTGCACACGGCGTAGCATCATTATCACCTGTGGCAAGTAATTCCACCGAAGAAGGAAAGGCAAAAAACCGAAGGGTAGAAATAGTGGAACAATAAAAAATTGTAATAGCGTCCAGTTGCTAACGAGCAGCTAAGCCCAATGCTACATACATCCGGGATCGCTAGTGCGATCCCAAAAATCAACGCACTGGGCTTAGCTGCGGGGCGTTATATGCGATGTTATTAAAATGATTACCCAACTGGTAATACTTTCTAAAATCATGAAATAAAATGTTTCACTTTCGGACAACATTTCGTATCTTTGCACAATGGGCCAAAAGCAGAAACACAGAACAGTCATTTTTTACAAAGACTACTTTGAAGATTTCTTTGTAAAACAGCTTACCAAAGTGCAAGATAAAATTATTTGGACTATTGACTTGATTGAAGAATTACCGAGAGTTCCTGAGACCTATCTTAAGAATATTAAGGATTCGGATGGTCTTTATGAAATTCGGGTTCAACAAGGCAGTGATAATTTTCGAATTTTCTGTTTTTTTGACCAAGGGCAATTGGTGGTATTGGCAAACGGATATCAAAAAAAATCCCAAACTATTCCAAAACGGGAAATAGAAAAAGCACTTAAAATAAAGAAAGAATATGAAAACGAAAAAAAGTAATATACAGACACTTAACCAATTCAAAGACAAACATTATGGCAAACCTGGGACGACGAGGCGGGACCAACTTGAATTAGGTTATGAGAACTTTAAAATTGGCACGATGCTTCAAGAAGCCAGACTTGAAAAGGGTTTAACACAGCAAGAGCTTGCAATCAAAGTTGGAACGACAAAGTCGTATATTTCAAAAATTGAAAATAACATTAAAGAAGCTCGTATTTCAACACTCCAGAAAATTGTCGAACTGGGTTTTGGTGGACAGTTACACCTATCGATCAAATTGTGACCGGCTATTAACATAACAAAAGTCGAGTAGGCAAGGGGGAATCTCACCCCCAAGCCTCTCACAGAACCGGACGTGAACCTCTCGATTCATCCGGCTCTTCATGACAAAAGACTTCAGGGCTGAAAGCTATATTTCCAATGTTCAAACATATTCGGGTAGCTTTTGGCAATCCCCTGCAGATATTTGTACGCGATGTACCAATGGCGTCGCCTGAATTTTTGACCCTGATCTAAACTGCTACCAGCAAACGGTACAAATTGATACCACCCCGGGGAGAAGGCGACCACGTTATGGGTCTAGTAGATATCATTAAGGCAAGTATCAGGGAGCATTTCGATGTTTCATTTTGAGAGGTA
>JAPLDH010000058.1 GCA_026391355.1 Bacteroidota bacterium
GGAAGTCCTTTTCTCATTTCCCGTTGGTAAGGCCGGCCAGTCACTTCGCTTGACCTCCGCACACCTACACAATTTTCAAAGAGCCTTCCATCATTTGTACAGCAATTATTCCTTGTTTAGGGGAATAAGTCAAGGCACACCACGCTTAGCCGACAGCCGCAGTGCGGGGTTTACTTGTATGTTGTTTGCACTTTGTCCGTCATTTGTATGTTTGGTTCATGCTCACCTCCGGAAACCCGCCCGCATTGGGGCTGCGGGCACGTTATGGGTATGGCACATGTTGCATCGGTTAGTAGATTGGTAAAACCTTTCAACGGTTTGTTTGAAAATATTCACACTCACTACACACGACATCTTCATTCGACTTTGTGTTTTTCCTGGTCAAGGGTCTTTTGAGTCCTTTTATATAGTGACCGATTATTATTGGTTATTCCGGCGATATATTATCAGAATTGCACACCCTTGCCCTCAACCAATATATTTTCAAACAAACCTCCCACAAATATATCAAAGAACTCAACGCTAATAAAACATTCCAAATCCTTGAATATTAGTTTTATCTTTCAGATCATTTTTATTCCGCGTTAGTAAGGAATTCCTAACTTTCATTTTTCGTACTTTGCCCGGTAAATAATTTCATTTTATACCCTTTGTGCTTACCCATAACGCCCCGCCGGCAGCCACATGTGCGGGTTTTACTTGTATAGCGTTTTCAATTTGTATGTCATTTGCAGGTCTGGTTCATGTTCGCCTCCGGAAACCCGCCCGCATTGAGGCTGCGGGCACGTTATGGGTATGGCACATGTTGCATCGGTTAGTAGATTGGTAAAGCCTTTCAACGGTTTGGTTGAAAATATTCACACTCATTCACACGACGTCTTTCTTCGACTTTGTGCTTTTCCTGGTCAAGGGTCTTTTGAGTCCTTTCATATAGTGGCCGATTATTATTGGTTATTCCTGCGATACATTATCAGAATTGCACACCCTTGCCCTCAACAAAAATATTTTCAAACAAACCACCCACAAATATATCAAAGAACTCAACGTTAATAAATCATTCCAAATCTTTGAGCACTATATTTATTTTTCAGATCCTTCTTATTTCATGTCAGCAAAGAATTCATAACCTTCATTTTTCGTATTTCGCCTGCCCATGGATTTTATGGTTTTTTCCTATGTGCTTACCCATAACGCCGTGCCGGCAGCCACAGTGAGGGTTTTACTTGTATTGCGTTTTCAATATGTACGTCATTTGCAGGTTTGGTTCATACCCGCCTCCGGAAACCCGCCCACATTGGGGCTGCCGGCTCGTTACCAACAACCCTTCATTGTCATAAAATTGTCAAACGAATCTTTCTGCCAAGTCCAGTCTCAATTATCTTAAATAAGGTGGATAATTGGATGTCAGTCTTGCCGTTTTCAAGTCTGGAAATATAGCTTTTCTTTGTCCCGATTTTGTCTGCTAATTGTTCCTGTGTAATATGGGCTTCTTTTCTAGCTTCTTTTAACATTTCGGAAATAACAAAAAAATTAGCCTTGGCTTCATACTCGTCTCGCTTTGAAGAACCGGCTTTGCCATACTTGATATCCAATAGTTCATCAAACGTTTTAGCGTTTCTTATTGCTTCTTTTTTCATTTTCTTGATTTTTTTCTTAATTCAAAATACGCACGTTTTAATTTGAGGGCTTTCTCGATTTCCTTCAATGGCGTTTTCTGCGTCTTTTTCTGAAATCCGTTGAATAAAACAACTGTATTTCCCTCATCAAAGCAACAGAAAATTCTATAAATATTAGAACTGTATTCTACTTTGATTTCATAGAGACCATTAGTGTCTTCTATTGGACTGAGAAATTTCTTAGAAACTCTCTCTACCTGTCTGATTATGCGAAGTACAAATTCTATCTTCTCCTGTACTCTTGTTGATTGTTCAAGATAGAAGTCAGCAAAATAGCTACCATGAAATATGATTTTTCTTTCTACAAATTTCACACAGCAAAGTTAACTATAAAGTCAACATTATTATTAGGTTTTAACTTGCTTAATGTCGTTTTTTTAGGGTTGTTGGTAACGCCCCGCCGCTAAGCGCAGCAAACGACCAACCTTCGAAAAGAACCGTCGTCATTGGTTTTGTTGCGGATTAGCGGCTTGTTATGCGGTGTTAATTTTAACTTTTCTAATGGTTCCAAACTCTTTCCGCTTCTTATCCATTTCTTCTTCAATATCATAATCATTCTGAAGTCCTAACCAAAATTTTGCTGAATTTCCAAAATAAGTGCTTAATCGAATAGCTGTATCAGCAGTAATTCTTCTATTTCCCTTTATGATTTCGCTGACTCTGGTTTGAGGAATTCCTATATCTTGCGACAAACGGTACGCAGTTATTTTCATAGGAATTAGAAACTCTTCTGTAAGAATTTCACCTGGATGTATGTTCTTGAGTTTGTACATTTCAACTGATATTAATGATAGTCAACAATTTCCACTTGCTGAGAATGACCCTCAACCCATTTGAAGATAATTCGCCATTGATCGTTTATCCGAATACTATAAAAGTCTTTTAGTTTTCCACTTAACCGTTCAAGTCTGTTGGATGGTGGAATCATTAAATCTTTGATATCCATTGAGTTGTTCAGCATTCTAAGTTTTCTTCGAGCAACTTGTTGAATTTCAAATGGTAGTTTGGTTGAAGTAACTCCAAGCCAGATTTTTTTAGTTTCTTTTGAACCAAAAGATTTTATCATAGTAACTCTTTACGATACTATCGTCAAAGATAAGTATAATTTTAACAATGTCAACACTGCTCTACTAAATTAATACCGCATAACGCCCCGCCGCTACGCGACGTGCGGGATCAAATATAATCAAAACTTAGGAATTACGTACAATGCTCATTAACAATACAATACTTTACTTTCTGACAAAACCCCGCAATGCGCGCGTAGCGGCTCGTTATCGGCAGGCATTTCCTCTTACTGAGATTCTTTTCTTTTAGCAAATTTATAATCTTGTAAGTGCGAAAAATATGTTATTATGAATACTAAGGAAAAGAAACCAGGTAAAATAGCAATCAATTTCCAATATCCTACAGAAAAGAATATAACGCAAAATGTTATAATCAAAAAAAGTATCAAAGCACCTGCTGAACCTTTAACATCCGACTTTAATTCTTTAATTGTTTTAAGCGTAGAAGTTTTTTCTTTCGTTTTATCGAATCTGACTTTAATCGTTTCGACTTTTAGATCATTAATTTTTTCTTCTGTTACATCATTTTTAACTGAGCCAAAATCTGCAGGATTGAATTTTATTTTGTAGTTGTATAGACTTTCGGGTTTTATAACCTTACTATTTTCAGGCTCAATCAAACCATTTTCTTTTGCCTTTAAAATAAGAATTTTCAATCTTTCTTCTGATGTAATTTTACCAAATAAAAGCAAAACAATCGGAGAATCCTTCTTTTCATTATTTTTAAATTTCAGTTTTTCACTATTAAAAATCGTAAGCGACGAATATTCTAATAATTCAGCAAGTTTTTCTGCACATATTCCCTTATCTTGATATTTATCATTTAAGGCTTCAATTTTATTTTTTATTTTCTCTTGCATAAGTTGAAAATAAAGTGCAAGTCCTGCCGTAAAAATTGGAATTAATTTGAGTTCATTTATTAAAGCAGCTCTCCCTTCAGATGTTAAGTTTAGGTGAGAAAGAAAAGAAGTTAAAATATTAATATGTGGGAAAAGTTCTTTGCCTAAATATGTAATAATTGCAAAAACTCCAGTAATAATCCAAAGAATATTTTTTACTTCTTTGACTTTAATTGTCTTTCTTGTCTCAAGTTTTTTTATGTAAGTTTCAGTTTCTGATTTATATTTAATTAAAGCTAAACTAGTATCGATGGATTCAGAAATTGACTTAGCTACATTAATTGGTACAAGTGAATGTCCCCATTTCCGATAAGCAACTGCAATTTCATGTGCTTCATTTAGTTTTTTCTGCGCTTCATCGTCTTGATGGCTTGGTTGTCTGTCTGTATGATAAAGCAAACTTAGGGTGTGGAAAGCTTTTTTGATTTCTTTCTCAGTAGCTTCACTATCGATTTTTAGGATTTCAAACGCTTCGTTTAAAGTCATAAGCTTTATTTTTCTGTGAAATTATTTTAAAGGTCCCTCTCTCGTTTGTTATGCTTGCCGATAACGCCCCGCCGGCAGCCACATGTGCGGGTTTTACTTGTATAGCGTTTTCAGTTTGTACGTCATTTGTAGGTCTGGTTCTTGTTCGCCTCCGGAAACCCGCCCGCATTGGGGCTGCGGGCACGTTATGGGTATGGCACATGTTGCATCGGTTAGTAGATTGGTAAAGCCTTTCAACGGTTTGTTTGAAAATATTCACACTCACTACACACGACATCTTCATTCGACTTTGTGCTTTTCCTGGTCAAGGGTTTTTTGAGTCCTTTCATATAGTGGCCGGTTATTATTGGTTATTCCGGCGATACATTATCAGAATTGCACACCCTTGCCCTCAACAAAAATATTTTCAAACAAACCACCCACAAATATATCAAAGAACTCAACGATAATAAATCATTCCAAATCTTTGAACACTATATTTATTTTTCAGATCCCTCTTATTCCATGTTAGTAAAGAATTCCTAACTTTCATTTTTCGTATTTCGCCTGCACATGGATTTTATAGTTTTTTATCTATGTGCTTACCCATAACGCCCCGCTTGCAGCCGCAGTGCGGGCATTAGCAGATTTTATATTTGATTTCCGTTTCCATTTCAGTAGCCACAACCAGTTCATTTTACCACAATTCCCCGCATTGCTCGGCTGCAAGCTCGTTGGCTGCAGTTGGGTATTTACAAAATTTCAATTTATAAAGATAATCAAATCAAACTTAACCCTAATTCTTTCCCAATTAATTTATGTTCAATTATTGCTGAATCTTTTGATTCGGTCTTTTTAATCGGTATAATTTCTCTATTCCCTGAATCAAAAAGAATGATCCTATAATCTTTATTGACTATATCAAGAGCACGATTTCCCCTGCTATATGCACGCCATGTCAAATTTGATTCTCTTATTCCAATCTTCATTGTTGATTCAATATTAACCCATTGTCCAATTTTGAGAATCCCAAATAAATTGTTTGAAAATTTGACTCGCTTTTTATCATAATCAATCTCTGTACTTGTCGAAGAAAATCCTACAAATGCTCCGATCAGAACTAAAATTAGTCCGGAAAAGTAAAAAAATGTCAAAATAAGTCCGACAACAAATAATATCACCCCTGAGAATGTACCAACTGGTCCAAATGATTTATCAAGTTTGTTGTTCTCTGTCATTTTTATTCAATTTCCGAATTTATAGATAGCAATTCCTTTTCATCCAATTGCAGCCAACGCCCCGCTTGCAGCCGCAGTGCGGGCATTAGCAGGTTTATTTTTGAATTTCGTTTCCATGTCTAATAGCCAAAACCACTCTCCGTACCACGATGCCCCGCATTGCTCGGCTGCAAGCTCGTTGGCAGCAGGTTTATTCCGATCTATAATATTGGATTGGTCTAAACTATGCTGAAAAGAATTTCGAGAAATACTTTCTCGGTTCATCGTGAATAATTGCAGCATTGGTCATACCGTTCTTCCCCCAATTCCAACTTTCACTATCCCCATTTAAATAAAGAAACTCAAACATTCTTTCCCTTTTTGGCTGTAACTCTATGTTAGAAATTATTTTTTGCCTTTTTTCAAACGTCAAATTTTCATAGTCTTCTTTATAAAAAACATCTCGTAATTCTAACATCATTGGTGTCCAAAAAGCTCTTTCTTGACCGCCAAATGTAAATAAATGAATATTTTCAACTTCAATTAATCCAATACGATTAGTAGAACTTGGATGAAAATCGATAACTAAAGCATGTGATATTGCAGAATAATTGTTGTTATGCTGCATTAATATATCATTAGCTGTTATTGACCATCCAGTATTAATGGGTTTGCTATTTTTCAACCAGAGCGAATGAATAAGTCCCCAACCAGCAAGTTTATAACCCTCATTCTGATGGCTATAAACCTGCTTGTCGGAAATTTCTGATTTTTTAAAAATAATGAAGGCCATTTTACAGATTATAAAGCTGGTGAATGATGCCCTTTAAATGATCCGTCTGGATGCCTTTGACAATTCTGTCCTGTCAAACTCGAAATACTTGAAGCATTTGACCCACAATATTTACAAGTATATTTTGCTTTTTCACTCCCCTGATAAAGTGAATGTTTGCCTTTGAATGACCCATTCGGGTGCCTTTGACAATTTCCAGAAGTTAGACTTGAGACGCTTGATGCAGTTGTTCCGCAATACTCACAATAAAAATTTGCCATAGTTTTGATTTTTTTAATTGTGCCTACTCTCTTTTCGGTTTTCGGCTACTCCGGTGATTATAGTTGTGTTATTATAAACTTGCTGCCAACGCCCCGCTTGCAGCCGCAGTGCGGGCATTAGCAGGATTTATTTTGAATTTCGTTTCCATGTTTAGTAACCCCAACCAGCCTCCTTACCATGATGCCCCGCATTGCTCGGCTGCAAGCTCGTTGGTGGCAGTAATTATTTCCCTTTCTTTATATTTTGTTCCAATAATATTTTCCTTAGATTCGTGATCCTTCGATTATATCTTTTGTCAAATTTATATATTTATACAATCGAAATAACTGCCTCATAAACAAGTCCAACACAAATAATGTATCCCTTTACATCGTAAAGTGGTTTATTTTTATGGAATTCCTGTATATCAAAGGTCAATGCACCAAAATGCTCATATTTTGAAAGATAATTATAATATTCATAAGCAGGAGCTGTCCAAGCGAATTCCGGATTTGATTTAAGTAGGTTTGTAATTGTCTTAAAATCTAAATGTTTTTTTGGAATTAGCTCAGTTGAATTAGGTAAAAAATACTCTTTATATCCTTGTATAAATGAACTTTTTAAATATCGATATTGTTCATCAGACAATTTACCTTCCTTTTTTTCATTTTCTAAATGTTTTTTCAGATAATGTAAATTTTCAGCTAAAAAACCTTTTAATTCCTCAAGAAATTTATTTGGGTCACTATTAGTCTTAGCTAAATAAAAAAAATAGAAGTATGTCAAAGCATCTGAGATACATGTTCTTAAAATGATACCTATTGGAATTTTATAATATAAATCTTTTTTAAGAGAAGGTAGTAAAGATCGAATACCAAGTGAATTATAATAAAACCGATTAAGAAATATAAAATTGCAAAACCCCAACAAATCTTTAGTTCGATCAATTTCCGAGAATCTATCGATTATAAGAGATATTAGCTCAGTATATTTTTTAATAAAATGACTAAGTCTATCTATATTTTGGCTATTTTCTGTGTAGGTCATTTTCACTAATTATTGCCACCAACGCCTGTGTATCCACAGAAGTGTTGATATATTTGACTTATGTTTACCTCAGGTAATTTTTAAGTAATTTTCAAAAGTATTGATATTGTGTATATTGAAAGAAGTTCTGCTCATTGATCGATTTTTTTGATAAACTTCCTGAATGAAATGCAATAAATTGATTAAAGTGCAAAGCGCTCTTCCTTAACTTTAGTTCTTGTTGAACCGAAAGTAACTATTCAAAAAAAACCTGGTTCATTAGAATCGAGATGTCAAACAAATTTATAAACAAATAATGTAATTTCCACATCAAATCCAAATTACACCCCATAATTATTCAAAATCCAAGCTGTCCAACGGATTTTTTTATCTGATCAAAACCCTTAGTGTTAACATGAGTGTAAATCTCAGTGGTTTTGATGCTTTTCTTTTATCCCTATAGGTTGTGGTTATCTCAAAAAAACACAAGGTAATCACAATAAATTGAAAAAAATTGAAAAAATACATGTGGTTATTGCTTAAAATAGAAGGATAAACATACATTCCCGGAGATCAGTACCCGGAGATCAGTATCCCAATTCTTGTTGAACCTATCCATTGTGTTATCCCACAAAATTTTCGTTCAAATCTAAACAATATCGTTATAATCTTTAATTTCGCGGCACTGAAGAGTATTACATTTTATTAACACTAAATAAATACAACAATATGGGAATGATCAAAGTTGGTATCAATGGTTTTGGTCGTATCGGCCGCCTGACATTCAGGGCCATGCTGAAAAAGGACAACCTTGAAGTGGTTGCAATAAATGATCTGACAGATGCAAAAACACTTGCACATCTTTTAAAATATGATTCCGTTCATGGAAAATTCCCGGGAGAAATCTCCGTAGATGGTGATTTCCTGGTGGTGAATGGCAAAAAAATGAAGGTCTTTGCTGAGAAAGATCCTGCAAACCTGCCATGGAAAGCCCTCGGAGTTACTGTGGTTGTTGAATCGACAGGGATTTTCAGAACGCGTGAAAAACTCAGTAAGCATTTAACTGCCGGCGCTGAGAAAGTTGTTTTATCCGTCCCTTCTGATAATAAGGAAGATGTGGATGCAACAATCGTGCTGGGCGTAAATGACCAAATGCTGACAAAGGATGTTAAGCTTGTTTCGAATGCATCATGTACGACAAATTGTCTTGCACCCATTGCAAAAGTGCTGAATGATAAATTTGGCATCGTAAAAGGACTGATGAACACCATTCACTCCTATACCAACGACCAGATCATCCTCGATGCACCGCATAAAGATCTCAGAAGGGCCAGGGCAGCAGCAGTATCCATTATCCCAACCAAAACCGGCGCTGCAAAAGCTATCGGTCTGGTTATTCCTGAACTGGAAGGGAAACTCGATGGTTTTGCTGTCCGTGTCCCGACGCCTGACGGATCCCTCGTTGACCTTACCTGTGAACTGTCACGGAAAGTGACCAAAGACGAGATCAATGCTGCTATGAAAGAAGCTGCTGATGGTCCGATGAAAGGCATTCTTGAATACCTTGATGAACCCCTTGTCAGTTGTGACATCATCGGGAATCCCCATTCTTCCATCTTTGATTCCCTGCTGACAAAAGTGATCGATGGCAACCTGGTAAAGATCGTCGCATGGTATGACAATGAAGCCGGTTACTCAAACCGCCTGGCTGATCTTGTGGAGAAGATTGCATAATTCAAAACACCTTTTCGGTACCCACCCCCTGCCCCCTCCCTAAATTAGGGCGGGGATAAAGGGGTGGGTACTGTTAATTTCTTAGTGGTTCTCAGTGTTCTCAGTGCCTTAGTAGTTTTTGTTTTATTTAATATTTTCTTAATATCAGGAAGATAAAATCGTCTTAACTTCGAATTCTGAAATACTTACGCAAAAAGAACTGATGGAAAAACCCGGTTATAAGATACTTCTTGTTGACGATGAGCCCGACATCCTTGAATTTGTTGGGTATAATATAAAGAAAGAGGGTTATTCACTGATCACTGCCAATAATGGGAAAGATGCGATTCAACTGGCAAAAAAAGAACTTCCCGACCTGATCATTCTCGACATCATGATGCCAGGAATGGACGGGATCGAAGTTTGCACCGAATTGCGAAAATTTCCCAAATTGAAATCCACTCTCATCGCATTCCTTACAGCACGGGGAGAAGATTTTTCACAAATTGCCGGACTCGATGCCGGTGGGGATGATTATATTACCAAGCCGATAAAACCAAGGGTTTTGATAAGCAGGGTCAATGCTTTGCTTCGCCGGCGTCCTGAAGATAAGACCAGGGATCAGAAAACAACGATTGGTAATCTTGTTATCGACAGGGAACGGTATATGATCGTTAAAAACGGCCAGGACATTGCTTTCCCGAGAAAGGAATTTGAACTTCTCAGTTTACTTACCTCCAAACCCAATAAGGTATATTCACGGGAAGAAATTTTTGAAGAGGTTTGGGGAGATGATGTAATTGTGGGCGACCGTACGATCGATGTACATATCCGCAGGATACGGGAACGGTTGAACGATGAAAATATTAAAACTATTAAAGGAGTCGGGTATAAATATGAAGTTTAATAAAAAGATCAGTCCACATACCTGGATTTTGGTTTCTTCCATTACGCTTATCGTTGTCCAGACAACTTTTTTCATCTTTTCTTCCCTCCTGCTTCATCTTCCCTTTGATATTCTTCCATTACTGATAACCGATGCCGGTGTTTTCCTTATCGCATACTTTTTCTTCCGGTTCATTCTTGAGAAATTCATCTACAGTAAGATAAAACTCATCTTCAAGACAATCCATACATTCAAATCGTCGCAGAAAAAGATGGAGATCGATCTTCATCAGGATATTATTTCGGATGTAAACCAGGAGGTATTGAACTGGGCCCAGGATAAAAAGGATGAGATCAAAGAGTTAAAAGAAATGGAGCTCTACCGTCGTGAATTTCTCGGCAATGTTTCCCATGAATTAAAAACCCCGCTCTTCAATATCCAGGGATATGTTATGACCCTGCTTGATGGTGGCCTTGATGACAAATCAATAAATCATGATTACCTGGAAAGATCAAGGAAAAATATTGAGCGTATGATCTCCATTGTTGAAGATCTGGAGAACATTTCCAGGCTGGAGACAGGTCAGTTACAGGTTGAAATTAGGAAGTTTGATATTGCTTCACTTTCAAAGGAGGTGATAGAACTACTCGAAATAAAGGCCAGAAATAAACAGATCCAGCTTCGCCTCCGTTCAGAAGCAGGGAATGTATATATGGCTGATGGAGATAAGGAGAAAATCAGGCAGGTGCTGATCAACCTGATCGATAACTCAATAAAATATGGAAAAGAGGGAGGCAATACAAAAATTTCATTCTTTGATATGGATGAGAACTGGCTGATCGAGATAACAGACAATGGGATCGGGATTGAAGAACGTGATATTCCCAGGGTTTTTGAACGTTTTTACAGGGTTGATAAGAGCCGTTCCCGTGAGCAGGGAGGATCAGGTCTTGGGCTCGCCATTGTCAAACACATCATCGAAGCACATGACCAGACGATCAATGTGAGAAGTACTGTGGGAATCGGGACTACATTTGCCTTCACACTTAAGAAAGCTTAAACATTTCCATTGGAAGATTCAAAGTGCTCATCCAATCCTGTATGTTTTACGATCCTTCCTTCTACAAGGAACACAATCGACTCCGCAATGTTTGTTGAATAACCGGCAATCCTTTCGATTTGTGTCAGAATGATCATCAGGTTTGTGGCAACTACGATTACATCCGATTTATGGATCATTTCGTCAATTATTTTTGCAGAGATAACAGGTATCATATCCTTAATCACGTGAGCATCCCTGAAAATATCCTGGATGAAAACAACATTCTTTGTAGTGAGGATACTGATCACATCATGTACAATGATTTCTGTTTTTGCCGCCAGATCATCTATTTCAAGACTTTTGATGATATCCTGATATCCCTGTATTCCTTCGATTTTTGATGCAATGTTCACCGCAATGTCACCCATCCGTTCCAGGTCATTGTTCATCTTCAGTGAGGCCATTATTAATCTCAAATCGGTCGCAACAGGCTGCGTAAGTGCAAAGATGCGCTGGCACAGCTTATCAATCTTCACATCGAGTTCATCGATCTGGTTATCGTTACTGATGATCAATGATGCCAACTCCGGATCACAGTGGGTCAGCGCTTCCATGGTTTCATGGATTTGATTGGCCACAAGATTCCCCATCTTTATAACCCGGTTGTTCAGTTTTGCCAGTTCCATTTCAAAATGACGCTCCATAACAAAAAAATTACGAATTATGAATTACGAATTACGAATTTCTATTATTAATGACCAAAGACTTATGACCACTTCCTATTGCCTACTGCCTATTGCCTATTGCCTTCTTCCTAATGACCTAATGACTTAATTCCCTAATGACTTACAACTTACAACTTACGACTTACGACTTACGACTAATGACTATTATCCAAACCTTCCCGTTATGTAGTCCTCCGTTTGCTTCTTCTCCGGGTTTGTAAAAATTTTCTTTGTTTTACCATATTCAATAAGTTCCCCGATATAGAAAAATGCAGTCATTTCGCTCACGCGGGCTGCTTGTTGCATATTATGCGTAACAATAATGATTGTGTAAAGCTCTTTCAACTGGAAAATTAGTTCCTCAATTTTAGAGGTTGAGATCGGATCCAGAGCACTGGCCGGTTCATCCATCAGGATGATTTCAGGATTCACGGCAAGTGTCCGTGCAATGCAGAGCCGCTGTTGCTGCCCGCCTGACAGGCCTAATGCGGAATCATGCAACCTGTCTTTCACTTCATCCCAGATCGCAGCTCTCTTTAATGAGGTTTCCACGATCTCTTCCAGCACTTTTTTATTGTGAATACCATTTATTTTCGGACCATATGCGACATTTTCATAGATGGATTTTGCAAAAGGATTGGATTTCTGAAAAACCATTCCGATCTTTTTTCTCAGGTTCACCACATCGATCTGGCGGTCATAAATATTGACATCATCAATAATGATCTCTCCTGTGATCTTTACATTCGGGATCAGGTCATTCATTCTGTTCAGTGTACGCAGGAAGGTGGATTTTCCGCAACCTGAGGGTCCGATAAAGGCAGTAACCTGGTTCGCATAAATATCGAGTGATACCGTATTCAGCGCCAGTTTTGTACCATAGTAAAAGGAGACATTCCGAATTTTGATTTTTGCTTCTTTCATTATTTATTTGTCCTTTGATGCTTCTTATTTGGGAGTTCTTCTGAGTCGTGCACGAATAATTACTGCCGTAAAATTCAGAATAAAGGTAAGCATTAACAACACAAGTGTTGTGGCAAACTGAATAGGCAGAGTTTGATCGACATTGGTTGATTGGGTCGACATAATATAAATATGGTATCCCAGCGACATGAACTGATCGCTCACGGAGTGAGGCAAGGTTGCCAGGTAATAGGCAGCCCCGGTGAAAAGTATGGGCGCTACCTCCCCGGCTCCCCGGGAAACAGCAAGGATGGTTCCAGTCAGGATCCCGGATCGTGCTCCGGGCAGAACTACTTTGCGGATGGTTTGCCACTTTGTTGCTCCCAGTGCAAGGCTTGCTTCCCGCAGACTGCCCGGTACCGTATGGATCGCCTCCTCAACCGAAACAATTACGACGGGTAATGTCAGTAATGCCATGGTCAGGCTTGCCCATAAAATATTCGGCTGACCCCATTTCAAATGACCGCCAAGAAATGCATGATCCATCCCATCACCCACAAACTTGATAAAAAATCCAAGCCCGAATAATCCAAAGATAATGGAGGGAACCATGGCCAGAGTTTTCACTGCAAACCGGATACACTTTGATAAAAAAGAATTTTCATGAGCATATTCTGTGAGATAAATGGCGGTTATTGTTCCGAACGGAACCGCAGCTACCGACATTAAAAGGACCATCAGTGCAGTTCCAAAAATAGCCGGAAAAATTCCTCCTTTGGTCATGCCATCTTCGGGAAAGGATGTCAGAAATTTCCATGATATCTGCTCCTTTCCGCCAATGATGATCACCACAAACATCACTACGATGATTGCAATAATGATTACTACCGACAGTGCCGTAGTACCGACCATTATTCCGCCCGTGAGTTTATTTGTCCATTTTTTCATGCTATCCTCCCCTGGAATCTGGCTACCATCTTGCCTTTTACATAGAACTCGGCAAAAGCGTTCAGCGCAAAAGTAAAGATGAACAACAGGCTTCCGATCAGAAACAGCACGCTGTAGTGTGTATCGCCGAAAACCACTTCTGCCATTTCCGCTCCTATCGTTGCGCTAAGGGTCCTGACCGATTCGAATGGATTCATCGATATCAGGGCTGCATTGCCTGTTGCCATCAAAGCAATCATGGTTTCTCCGAAAATTCTGCCGATCCCCAGGAGAATGGCAGCAAATATTCCGGGAGTGGCTGCCGGCAGTGTAACATAAAAAGCGGTTTGCCATTTCGAAGCCCCGAGCGCCAGGCTTGCTTCCTTATAGGATTCGGGAACTGCTGTCATCACGTCCTCCGTCATTGTAAAAATGATCGGGATCGCTGCCAACGCCATTGCAATACCTCCTACAAAGGCATTCAACCGGGTTGAATATCCGAAAAAATTCTGAAAAACAGAGGCCATCACCATCAGGGCAAAAAAGCCGATCACAACCGAAGGAAACCCTGCAAGCAGTTCAATGGCCGGTTTGATGATCTCACGTAACCATTTCGGAGAAAATGCGGCAGAAAACAAGGCCGCAAGGATTGCCAGCGGAGCCGCAAAAAGAATGGCGAGGATTGAGATTTTAAACGTGCCAAGGATCAGTGGCATCAATCCATACCGTGGCTTATCGGAAACAGGCATCCATTCTTTTCCCCACAACCCTTTAAAGGTGGCCTTGTCGGGAAAAATAACCCTGCCTTCGTTGTTCCCGGGTTCAATTGTTTCACGTGAATTATCGGCGGAAGTAATGGAATCTTTGGTTATACCATAAACTTCCTGATTGCCGGCATTCCTCCCTGCTCCTTCGTCGGAACCATATTGTTCCTGAACCTGTGCGGTGGTAGTGACTTTTTGCGAATGTTGCCTGAACAAGGGTAAAGTCTCCCTGAATACGAAAAGAAAAATCAGGACAATGATGGTAATGGTCAGAAACGCAACTCCCGTGATCACTTTTTCGGATATAAATTCCGATAACCTAACCTTTTTCTTCAGCGAATCAGCGGTAAACCGGTAAGTTCCCCTGACCAATCCCCTGGTCTTTTTATCCGAAGTCAATTCTTCCCCCTTGTCTTGCGGTATTAATTTCTCCTTTGGTTCTTCGAAATTTGTCGGCTCATTATCCATTTCAACGCTTTTTTCAAAAACAAAGGTAGCATCTCCTTCTGATGCTACCTTCAAAAAATCACTGTTATTAACCCTATCTGACCGGAAAATATCCTGTCTCGACAACCAATTTCTGGCCTTCGGGACCCAAAATCCAATCAATATAGCTCTTTACTTCGCCTGTCGGCCTGTTTCTCAGGTACATGTATAAATATCTGCTGATGGGGTAAGTTCCATTCTTTATCGTTTCTGCTGAAGCTTCCACTGCAGCGCTTTTATCATCTTTCTTCACCTTGCATTTTTTTACCCCCATAGAATAGGCTGCTCCGCCGTAACCAATCCCGAATTTATCATTTTTAACAGCATTCACAACTGCAGCAGTACCCGGAAGTGTCTGGCAACTGGCAGCATAATCACCCTTTACCACATTTTCCTGGAAAAACACATAGGTTCCAGAACTGTTTTCACGGCCATATAATTTGATGTCTGAGTCGGGTCCGCCTACGTCTTTCCAATTCCTTATCCTGCCGGAAAATATTCCGCTTAACTGTTTAATGGTCAGTTCGCTCACCGGATTCTTGTCATTTACATATATGGTAATACCATCTTTGGCACATGGAATCTCAATGCCCAAAGAACCATAACGTTCCTTCAGTTTATCAATTTCTGAACTTTTCATGGAACGGCTTGAATTGCAAATATCCGTTGCTCCATTAATCAGCGCGGAAATTCCCGTTCCGGAACCACCGCCTGTAACCTGAAGGTTCACCTCCTGGTGTGATTTCATATAGACCTCCGCCCACTTCTGAGCAAGGATCACCATCGTGTCGGAACCTTTTATGGTGATCTTTTTCGGAGCCGGCATGAAAGCGGATCCAATCAATGATATCATAATGATGCAAGCTATAATTATTTGTTTTTTCATATTTCTTATTTTTTTTTGTTTAATTAATTCGTCATTCTCATATTCTCATATTCTCATATTTCATTAGAATTTGGCCTGGATGCGCAAAGTTAGCGTATTTTGCTTCAAAACATTGCTGTAATCATATGTTGCTGTTTTACCACCATTAATACTATAGGATGAGGTAACCTTACCGGCGGCAGCCTTTTCATTCATTGGAATGTCGTAATCGAGGGATATTTTGATATTATCATCGAAATAATAACTCCAGCACAGGGAAACCTGGCTATAAGCAAGATCCGACAAACCACTGGTAACAGAATTATTGACAACAGTTTTATTTACAACCTTTGTAATGAGATTACTACCTGCGCCAATCGTTTTGGTATCGGTAGTTGTGGCCGGAGATGCTTTATAACCTTTCACACCTATGTCACTACCTGCCAGTTTGGTATTGGGATCGTAGGCATCATAACGAATTGTAAACTGGTTTCTTTTACCTATGTTTTTCACAAGGTAAACATAAAAACCGCTGAAATTACGGTTGATATTCGGACGAATGTTCGTCGTTTTTGTTGTAGTAGTAGTAACAGTGAGTGTATCATTCGTCTTATTGAAAGTATTTGAGGTAGCAGTTGCTGTGGATGTACTGTTAAATCCGGGAAAAGCATTCATACCCATGATATATTCACCTTTTATGACCATACCGCCGAGCAGATCAGCATATAACTGAGCTTCAATACCCACCCAGTTGCGGTTCAGTGCATCGCCTATCTTGATGGCTTTGTCTTTTGTATAATCTGATTTTAAAACAGTATCTGTTGTAGCTTTAAGGAAGCCATAATAACCGTGAGCTCCGATTGTCAATCCTCCGAATTTACCCAATTTGAACATGTAAGTTATCCGTCCCATCAGATCCTTGTAGTTATCAAAATCTTTATTATCAGGGTTGATATTGGCGCCTGATGCATCAGCAATGGTAAGACCATCATTACCGTTAAACAAAGCGACCTGAACTTTCAGGGGAATACCTTTGGGGATAAATTCGAGTTTTGCGCCGATTGCATATTCTCCGGGATACAGGTTGGTAATGACTCTTGAGCGTTCCAATGCTTCAAGATCGCTGGAGGAGTATTCAACTTCATAATTCGGACGATTAAATTTTCCAACCCATAAAGAGAAGGACTTTAACCATGGCTCATTCAATTTTGCATAAGCTTCTTTGATCACAAAATTACCGGGCTGGAAATCAGGTTGCAAACATAAAGCCACTCCATTGGTGGGTTCATATACCATCTTGAACCTTGCACGGCGAATTGTTAAATAATTGGATGGATAAGCGTTGGCAGCTTCGAAGTGTTGCCATTGTGCCTGAATGTATCCGGAAAATTTAATTTTGGTCAGTTTATCCAGACTGGCTTCAGCGGTAGCAATCCGTTCTTCGACTCCGGAGATCCGGTCTTTGATGGTGGTCACCTGTGGTGCCAGTGTATCTGTACCCGACTGGGCCAATACTGGTTTTGGGGTTGCCATTGCAACAAAAAGTCCAACGGCAAGAATAAACATAGGTAATCTGTTTCTTTTCATAGTTAATTTGAATTTTGTTTCGGCAAATGTAGATTTAAGCTAAATGAATGACGTTAATTCAGGATTAAGTTAATGTTAAATAATTGTTAAGTAAACCGCATATAACACTGATAATAAGACTCTTTTCCTGATCATGCCATTTCCATTATGAAACATTCAAATGGTAACAGAATAAATTTATTGCTATTCATTATCTTTCTTGTGAAACGGTGTGTAGAATACAAAAGATTTCCTTTCCCTTCTTTTTCAAGGTGAATCATCCTGGACTTATTTGAGAAATTTAATGCAACAAGAATCTTTTCATCCCCGAAAACCCTGTGGTAAGCAATTACATTATGATCTCCCTTTATGAAAGGGATCCATTCGCCCTGGTGCAAGGCTTTATACTTCCTTCTATGGCGGATAAGTGTTTCATAATGATGATAGAGGGAGGTTGCGTCCTCTTTTTGGGTAACTACATTTATTTTAGAGTGATTTGTATTCACCGGTAGCCATGGTTTTCCTCTGGTAAAACCGGCTTCAGGTTCATCTGACCATTGCATCGGGGTCCTGGCTCTGTCCCTTCCCTTAAAAAAAGGCCAGAATTTCTTTCCCAAAGGATCCCTGATATCCTCTTTCTTAATATTTGTATTCCGCATTCCGATTTCTTCCCCGTAATAAATAAATGGAGTTCCTTTCACGGTCAGTAAAAATGCTGCTGCCACTTTGGTTTTTGCTTCCTTATTCCTGCGAAGTCTGAACCTGCATCATATTCCCAGCTACTGCCGCCATAAAACGACTTCCAGTTATTGGGTGGTCCTCCGAACCGTCCCTCCCTCCATATATACCAATCATGTTTCGGGTTATCTTTTGAGGATCTTGATTCAAGGAACCAGCGATGGGTGTCGGAGGTGTGATTTGTCACCATATCCATGATAACCCTGATACCAAGAAGATGGACTTCTTCCAATAATTTTTTCAGATCATCAAGTGTTCCGAAAACAGGATCTATCTGACGATAATCAGATACATCATACCCGAAATCCAGCATCGGCGACTTGTAAACAGGAGACAACCAGATCGCATCCACTCCCAATTGGGACAGGTAATCAAGTTTTGCGATAATACCCGGAATATCGCCTATACCGTCATCATTGGAATCGAAGAAACTTCTCGGGTAAATGTGATAAATAACTCCATGTTTCCACCAAACCCATTCAGGATTTCCAGGCTGATCCATCTTTAAGCAGATCGTTGGGATAACCCGATATCGGCAATGAACCGGGTAATTATCTCATCCTTATTATATTCTGCAGAACGGATAAGGGCTGCTTTCTTTAAAGAAGTTCGAACACGGATATCACTGAAATAATCAACAATACACCCGATCATCTCATCAACAGTGGAAACAAGGTAACCGTTATTTTCATCCTGGATAATATCCTTAGGACCCTTTGTCTTATATGCCAGCATGGGTAAACCACAACTCAGTGATTCAAGCACAACACAGCTGAATGTATCAAATTTCGAAGGTAAGATCAATAAATCAGCAGCAGAATAGACCTTTGGAAGTAATTCATGATTGACCCATCCCAAATAGTACGTTTATTTATTTCATCATGTATGTCCTTGAGCACCATAGAAACCCCGTTTCTGTCTTCAAAGGTGTCGGTAAGCCATAATGCCCTCCTGGGATGTTCAAGATGACCTAATTTCTCTGCAAAGGTTTGAAGCAGCGGTCGTGCATTGTAAAGTACGCGGGCGCTTGTAAAATGAGCAGCAAGGATCAGCGCTGAGGCAAGAAAGGGAAATGGAAGTCCGTCCAGGATTTTTGGAATATCCGGGTGAAGATGACTGTTATTGTCATCCATATATGCCCGAAATTCACTGGGTAGTTCGAAATTTGCAATAAGTTCATTAAAATCAAGATCAGTTATGTTTTTCTCCCTGGTGAAGTTCTCTATTTTAATTTTTAACCGGTTGAAAAGAATTTTATTAAGTTCCGAATTTATTGAGAAAATTGATTTTCCATAGATTTCGACCATCTTCTCCGAGTCGTTCTGCTTTGTCTCAGCAATCTTTACTGCATCTGAAAATACAGGTTTGTAAACCCTGGGAATAAACCATTTCTTTGTAAATGCCGGAGTTTTTCCGATAAGGCATTGATGAAACAGTTCGATGAAACGCATCGTAACTTTATGTTGCCGGAGTTCGGCAAAACCATTGGAAACCAACAAAGCAATGATCTTATCATTACTTGTTCCCTTGTGTAATAAAATCCTTAACAAACCCGGATCAGTACCATTAAGGGCTATCTGGCAAACATAATCAAGAAAAGCAATGGTAAGCTTTTCACTGTTCTGGTGAGAACCAAATGGAGCAGTTCTGCCCATCCTGATTGCTTCCAGTGCAAGCTCCGAGGCTGGTTTGTCATGCAGTTTTTGCTTAAGGTCAGGAATATGCAAATAAGTACCAGTAAGACCTGAAAAAATGCCCATGTGACTGTCGGATCCTCCGGTCCTCGATTTTTTATACGGATCCCTGCAATAATGATCAGGATTAATTCCGGTTCTTGCAGCAATCTGGTCTATTTTTTCAGGAGTCAGGCTATCAATCCATAGTTTTACCAACATATTCTGCCATGTATCCCGCTGCCCGTTCAATACCTCGAAACGTTCAAAGATCAATGACATCTTATCATAAAAGTCAAAAGGAGGAATACCTTTCGGACTATAATGGTAAAGCGGATGAGCCCATATCGTCGGTAAATTGAATTCCTTTGTATATTCCTGAAATATATATATATTTTTCCGTAATTTCTTCAGCATCTTCTCCTGCTCCTCATCGAAGCCATAAGTCAGCACATGAATGCCTATATTATAATCAGGAACTGTGCAACTGAACTCAGCGCCAACCAATATAGTTATATTTTTGCAATTTAGTGATACATCAAATCAAGCTTATTGGGTATCAATTCATTCAATGAGATATTGTTCAATGTCCTTGAATGCTTATGAAGTTTTATTATATCTGAATATTTCTCAAAAACATTATCCACAATGTCTTCCCAATTCCTGTATATTGATTTCCTTGCTTCTTTTCCGGCTTTCTGTATTGTTTCAGGGTACCGCATTAATCCTGATATGGTGTTTGCAAGGGATTGTTTCGTATTGTCTATTAGAAAACCATTGACGGTGTCGAGGATCCCTTCAGCGGAGGAACTGTTCCTGACAACGATCGATGGAACATCATAAGCTGCGGCTTCCTGCAGTACCAGGGGAGAGTTATCATATATTGAAGGAAACAGGAAGAGATCCGAACAAGCATAAAGATATTCAAGTTCTTTTCGGTCGGTGACAACACCCATAAAAGTTACCTCATTCGATAGTTTGTATTGCCTTATCAGTTTCTTCATATCTTTTTCAGCATATCCTTCTCCGGCAAAAACCATTTTAAAAGATTTCCCTTCATCCCGCAATATCTTCAGGGCTTCAATTATCATCCTTACATTTTTTTCCCAACGATGCTGACCAACAAACAACATGATGAAATCATCACTACTTGCACCGATTGCTTCCAGTCCTTTTTTCCGGTATTTAAGCCATTTTGACTTATCCGGAATTTCCAGGTCAGTGCCATTGGGCATAATATCATACGATCCTTTAAAACCATAATCCTTCAAAGTTTCACCGGTAGCTTTGTTCGGTACCCAGACATAATCCGCCGCGTTGTAAAATTCGAGGGAAAAGTGGGTCAGAACATCAACAAATGTTGACGAATTTAAAACTCTTTTAAAATCTTCCTTGTATTTGGTATGAAAAGTTGCGACCAATGGAACATCAAGTTTCTTAGCCAGTTTGACTGCTATCTGACCACTTAAAAAAGGACAATGGGCATGAATAATATCAAACCGTTCCTCCTTTAACTTTTTCTGGAATTTTATATCAATCAACGGAACTCCAATCCGGTAAGGATGCATCCCGGGTAAAAGTACTGATTTAAAACGGAATACTTTATAATCGACATGGTCTTTAAAATCCTTTACCTTTGGGGCAACCATGTATGATTGTCCGTACTTCTTGTTTAACCAGTAAGCGTAATTGTGAGCCGTCATTCCAACCCCATCCATAATGGGAAAGTACGAATCACTCAATTGGCATGTAACCATTTTATGGATCATTTTTAGTTATCCTTGACCCGTCACAAAAGTAGATGTATTAAAATCTGAAGGAATTAATGTAATGTTACATTACCATTAACTTTCTGTTAATAATAAATCAAAACTGTCATAAGTGTTTTGGTTTATTCCAAAGAAAGTTCTATTTTTGCACCCTCCAAAAATCAGGCATACGTATAATTATAAGGTTAAAATCATTATCTCATGCAGAATAAAGGCGTAGTTAAATTTTTTGCGATCATATTTGCTTTGGTCTGTCTTTTCCAGCTTTCCTTCACACTCGTCAGCACAATCATGTCGGGAAAAGCCAATACCTATTCAACCGGTCCTAAGGTGATGGAACAAGCCCGCCAACTGGCTAAAAGCAACCCGGCCAAACTGGAACTTATCTTTGATTCGCTGAGTAAGGCACGGCTTGAATATTTCAACGATTCAATGTCGAGTGTATCGGTTTATAATATCCTGTTAAAAAAATATACACTGAAGGATATCAGGGAACGCGAGATCAACCTTGGCCTTGACTTAAAAGGCGGGATGAACGTTACGATGGAAGTTTCTGTACCCGATATTATCCACGCACTGTCAGGCTACAGCAAGGATCCTGTTTTTAACAAAGCATTGCAAAAAGCAATAGAAAAGGAAAAAACAAGTACTGCCGATTTTGTTGACCTTTTTGCCGCGGCCTTTAAAGAAACCGACCCGAACGCAAAACTGGCCGCCATTTTCAATACTGTTGAACTGAAAGACAAGGTCAACTATAACTCAACCAACGAGCAAGTGATCACTGTCATCAGGGAAGAAGCAAATGCTGCCATTGACCGTACTTTCAATATTCTCCGCTCCCGTATCGACCGTTTTGGTGTAACACAGCCCAATATTCAACGTCTTCAGACTGCCGGCAGGATCCTGATCGAATTACCGGGGATCAAAGAACCAGAACGTGTAAGAAAACTCCTGCAGGGTACTGCCCGCCTGGAATTTTGGGAAACCTACCAGTTCCCTGATCTCTCTTCTTTTTTCCTGGAGTCGAATAAAAAGCTTGCTTCCATATTAACTGCAGGCGGCGATACAATTAAAGGTGATTCTACAAAGGTGATGGATACCGCAAACCTTGCCAAATCTCCGGCTACTAAAGAAACTTTAGCAGAAAAGAAAGGTAAAAAAGAAAAAGCAGGGAAGAATCCCAAAGAAACTGCTGCTCCCGAAAAAAAGACCGCTAAAAAAGATACTGCAAAATCTTCAAATGCGCTGCTTAACCAATTAGGAAAAGACACCACAAAAAAAGGTGAAGCAAGTAAGAATGAGCAGACTTTCCAGGATTATGCCAAAAAGAATCCCCTGACTGCTTACCTTCACCTGGCCATTTACCAGACAAAAGACGGAAAATACGAAGCAGGCAAGGGTGCAACCGTAGGAAGTTCCTATATCAAAGATACTTCACGGGTCAATCATATGTTGAAACTCGTGAAGAACATGTTCCCGCGCGACATGAAGCTTTCCTGGACAGTAAAACCAAGAACAGAGACTCCGGATGTCCTTGAACTGAATGCATTGAAAGTTACTTCCCGTGATGGTTCTCCTTCTCTTGGCGGAGATGTGATCACCAATGCACGTCAGGATTATGACCAGAATGGAAAAGTTGAAGTTGCCATGTCGATGAATTCGGAAGGTGCCAGGGTCTGGAAAAGACTGACCGGCGACAATGTCGGAAAACAGATTGCCATTGTTCTTGACGGCTATGTTTATTCGGCGCCGAATGTATTGGGTGAGATCCCAAACGGAACATCTTCTATCACCGGTAACTTTACTGTTGAAGAAGCACAGGACCTTGCCAATATCCTGAAGGCCGGCAAACTCCCGGCTCCGGCAAGGATCGTGGCTGAAGAAGTCGTAGGACCTTCCCTTGGACAGGAATCCATTAACGCCGGTTTGATCTCCTTTATCATTGCTTTCATCGGTGTGCTTTTATATATGTCACTCTATTACAACGGTGCAGGTCATGTTGCAGATATCGCTTTGTTTGCAAACGTCTTCTTCCTGTTTGGTGTGCTTGCTTCGATAGGGGCAGTTCTTACACTTCCAGGTATCGCCGGTGTTGTGCTGACCCTTGCCATGGCAGTCGACTCAAACGTTATCATCTACGAACGAATGCGGGAAGAAATCCGGGCGGGGAAAGGTCTCCGGCTTGTCGTCAAGGACGGGTTCCACCATGCGTTATCAGCCATCATCGACGGACACGTTACCACGATCCTTACCGGGATTGTACTTTATATTTTCGGATCAGGAGCTGTTCAGGGTTTTGCTACAACCCTCGTTATCGGTCTTCTCTTATCCCTTTTCTCATCTATCTTTATTGCCCGTCTCTGTTTCGAATTTATGCTCGACAGAAACATGAACATTACCGTTGGAAACCGTTATACCATCAATGCTTTTCAGAATACCCACATTGATTTCATAGGCCTGAGAAAGAAGATGTATATCCTTTCCTTGTGTATTATTATCCCCGGTGTCATCAGTATTTTTATCAGGGGTTTGGATCCGGGACTTGACTTCACGGGAGGAAGAAGCTATATCGTTCGTTTCGATCAGAATATACCTACCAATGGTTTACGTGAATCCTTACGGAAAGAAATGGGCGAATCTCCTGAAGTAAAAACATTCGGCCCAAAAAACCAGGTGAAGATCACCACAAAATACCTGATCAACGACCGTACGCCTAAAGCTGATTCACTAGTAAATGTAAAATTGTTTCAGGGTATTAAAGCTTTCTATAAATCTGCAATTACTTACGAGCAGTTCAAATCCAATGATGCCAAGAAGATCATGGGAGAACTCAGTTCTCAAAGGGTTGACCCGACTATCTCTTACAGGTTGATACAACAGGCATTCTTAGCCGTGTTATTTGCACTGATCATCATCTTTATTTACATTGCCATCCGTTTCAAAAACTGGCAATATGGTCTTGGAGGTGTGATCTCGCTGTTCCATGACACCCTCGTTATTATTACGGCTTTTACATTATTATGGGGATTCCTGCCATTCAGTCTTGAAGTTGACCAGTCGTTCATTGCTGCTTTGCTCACAATCATCGGGTATTCCATCATGGATACGGTTATTATCTTCGACAGGATCCGTGAATATTCGAAACTATATCCGAAAAGGGATCTTGCAAATAACATCAACGCCGCAATCAACAGCACCCTTGGCCGAACCATCAATACCTCCGGTATCACATTGGTCACCATGGTTGTTATCTTCATCTTCGGTGGAGAAGTACTGAGAGGTTTTATGTTTGCCTTGATCATCGGTGTTATTTCCGGAACCTATTCATCTGTTTTCAATGCAACGCCAATTGCCTATGATGTGATCATGTGGCAGCGCCGCAGGAAAGAAAAGAAGGAACTCTCCTCAAAAGCGAGATAACATACAGTTGACATTTAGACATTTGAATGTTTACAATCTTTATAAGCAAAAGATAAAGGTCATTAAAAAATAATTTTTACCCAGTCCCCGATGGGGGTTGAGGTGATAAAATTAAAAACTGCCTCATGCTTTCCGCTATCCTGTTCAATGTTTCTTCATCAAAATCAAACCGGTAGAATATCTTAAATAGTTCTATTTGTAATTCATTTTTATTCAGTTCAGGTCGTTTCGCTAATATCTGATTCTGAATAATCTTTCTGGACAATTCAGTCATTTCAAATAATCCCTCAAGCCTCTCTTTCAGGGGTTTAGCATAAATTATTTCAAACTGTTTCTGCAAAACATATCCGGGGGTATCATCCATCGTGTAATAAATTGAAGGTCTGCAATTTAAGGGCATTACACCATTCTTTTATATAGGTCATATCTTTATCGGGGTTGAGTAACAAATTTTTAATGTCAGACAACTGTTTGTCACTTTGATATTTTTGTATCCAAATAAATTTCGCAATTACCAGATCTTCAAGTCGTATAACCCAAATATCCGTATCAAATTCTTTAATGCGCTGACGTCGCTGAAATGCAAGGTTAAAATATTCGGTCTCTTTTCGAATAATAAAATCAATTTTGAATCCTGTTTGATGGTCAATAATATTGAACATTCCTTGCCGCTTGATTTCATCTTTAATCACTTCTTTGTTGAAGTAACTATCAGGAAACAAAGCTGTAAATTCATCTATTCTGTTTTCTGTAAGTTCCACGACAATATCGATATCTCTTGTCATGCGGGGAATAGAATAAATATTTAAAGCGATGCTACCGGAAATCATATAAGGAATATCACTTTCATCCAGTGACTTACAAACCCGTTGTAATAAGTTTAAAATCATTATTGGTCTGATTTATTTAATTGACACGTACTGACTCTTCAAGGAATAATGTAAATTGCTATTATATCTCTCGTGTTATCTTTTCAGAAACCGCTCGATTTCTTCAATAAACTCGTTCATTTCATTATACATTTCCAGTATTTCCTGCTTATCCAACGTATAGATTGTAGCATAATCACCTTTCGTCCGAAGGTTATAGCCTTTTGTAATAATTTTCGAAAATCTGACATCTATTTCACCTGAATGTATAAAGGTTTTATTGAACCAACCTAACAATTGAGAATGTTTGGACGATTCAAACTGAAATTTCAGGGATAATGCCTGAACCATATAAAACATGCTATAATATATGCGGTTCATCGCACCCCGAAGCATATCATTATTCAAAAGAAATTGCGCTTCCCGTGCAGTAGATTTAGCTTGTTCAACACGGTAGTCAATCAATTGGATTCTGCTTTCTTCATCAATCATGCATGTATTCCATTTTGTATAGCATTAACAATAATAGGTTCCTTTCCTCTTATTGTATTATTTTTCTCATGAACTGACAATAGATGAAGATCAAATAGTACCTGGTATTTCAAGCCAACATCAAATGCTTTATCGAAAATAAGGTTCTGGTACTTCCAATCATAATCATTAGCAATAAGAATCAGAACATCGTAATCTGAATCTTCTGTTGATTTGCCAGAAGCTTGGGATCCAAAAAGAATGACATCCATTATGTTATCTCCAAATTGAGAAACCAAAGCTTTTTTCAGTTCTTTAATGATTAAAATTGAGTTCACGACAGCAATATAATAAAAAAGGTAAAATACAATACAAAGGTATGAAAAATAGACCAAATTGCGATTTAGGATAATTAGGTCGACATGTATGCACAATATCCCCGGACTTTTTTTATTTTTGTAAAAACAATATAATTAGGGGTAATCAGTTTTTTCATTGTTGATCAACCGTATACCTATGAATAAAACGTTGTGGGGTATTCTCACTTTTCTTTTCATTTTCCCGATCGGAATCATTGCCCAAAGCAAATATACCAAAACGGCTGACGATGCATTCGCCGACCAGATGTTCAGCACCGCATTGACACGCTATCAGAAAGCTTATTCAAAAGTCAAGAATAATAAAGGTGAAAAAGACAGAATATCTTTCCGAATGGCGGAGTGTTACCGTATGATGAACAACATGAAAAAATCGGAGATCGCTTATAAACGGCTGGCAACGGGTAAATACGCTGATAAAGAACCCAAGGTCATCCTTTATTATGCTGATGCTCTGAAATTCAACGGTAATTATAGCGAAGCAATTAAGCAATACCAGCTTTACAAGGAGAAAGTCCCAACCGACGAAAGAGGGACAAATGGTGTGGAAACATGCAAGCTGGCAAAGGAATGGGTAGCCAACCCATCAAAATACCAGGTTTCATGGGAAAAAAAGATCAATTCGAAGGATGATGACTTTGCACCTTGCTATTCCGATAAAACACACCGGAACCTGATCTTTACCTCCGACAGGCCTGCAGCCACCGGTAAAGACGTCGACAACTGGACCGGTCTTGAATTTTCAGATCTCTTCCTGTCGAGAAAAGATCAGAAAGGCGAATGGAACAATCCGGTATTGATCGATCAGAATGAGGTTATTGATACCAAAGCCAATGAAGGCGCATCACAATTCAATTCACGCTATACGGCAATGTATTTTACCCGTTGCTGGATTGAACCCGGGAGAAAAGACGGATGTGCAATATACCGTGCAGGCCGGATGGGTACCAATGCCTGGAGTGAAGCTGAAAAGCTGCCCATCCTTGCCGACAGCTCAAGATCAGTTGGTCATCCAACCATAACCGCGGATGAAGGAACGATCTATTTTTCTGCTGATCTTCCGGGAGGAAAAGGCGGAAAAGATATCTGGATGGCGACCAAACAGGGAAAGTCTAAAAGCAGCGGGTGGAGTAAACCTGAGAATCTGGGGCCTATAATCAATTCTACAGGAGATGAGCTTTTTCCGTTTATCAGGGACGATTCGGTCCTCTATTTTGCTTCAAATGGACTTCCGGGAATGGGTGGCCTGGATATTTTCCGGTCAGTGAAAGTCAACGGTCTATGGACAAAGCCGGAAAATATGAAATATCCGATCAATACCTCCTATGATGACTTTGCCATCATTTTTAATCCCGATGAACCGGAGGAGGGTTATTTCTCCTCGAACAGACCGGGAGGAAAAGGCAGGGATGATATTTATTCCTTCGTCGTTCCACCGCTTATATTCACCCTTGCCGGAAATATAACCGATGATCGTACCCTTCAGGTGGTTGGCGGAGCAGAAGTGAGGATTACCGGTACAAACGGTAAATCGGCGAAATTTACCACTGATGAAAAAGGTCATTACAGCTTCAATAAGAACCAGTTCTCCCCTGCTACTACCTACGAGATCATGATCACCAAAAAGGATTATTTTAACGAAAAAGGAAAAGAAACCACGGTGGGTCTTGAAAGAAGCAAAGATTTTACAAGGAATTTCGTATTAAAACCGATCCCCAAAAAACCGGTGGTTCTTCCTGATATTTTATATGACCTCGACAAATGGGATCTTAAACCCCAATTCCAGGATTCACTGCAGGGACTCATCCAGACACTCGATGCCAATGAAAATATCGTGGTGGAACTGGCTTCCCATACCGACTCCCGTGGAACCGATGAAAGAAATGATGTCTTGTCACAACGGCGTGCACAATCTGTTGTTGACTACCTGATCTCACGTGGCATTGATCCTGACCGCCTCCTCGCTAAAGGATACGGAAAGAGGGTTCCAAGGATATTGGCCAAGGACATTACAAAAGATGACTATCTTTTTAAAACAGGTACTCCCCTCATCGATTCTGTTATTAACGGGCTCCCTAACACTCAGGCAAAAGAAGCAGCACATTCACTGAACCGGAGAACAGAATTCAGTATCGTGAGAAATGATTACATCCCAAAAACCAAACCCGGAAAACAGGTCGCTTCTAAAATCGAGGTGGTTCAGAATCCGGAAGAAAACTCAGTTTCCTATACCAAAACGAAAGATGGCCTCCTCGAAGGAACCTGCTATGTGGATGGAATTACGATGACCTTCGATTACGACAAGGCCGAAAAGGAATTTTTCATTTCCCCTTCGGAAGCCATGAAACTCCTAAAAGATGGAATCATTGATAAGAATGATTTCAGGGGAGATGCAACCAAAGCCATCGGGGAAGGTACCATCGCAAACAAAGCCGTATTCACTGTTAAGGAATTCAGGATCGGGAAAAATACGATCAGGGGTGTGGATGTAACAGTAAACAACAAGATCAAGAATTCAGTGCAATTCGGCCCAGGAATGTTGGCTAAGTTTGGCGCCTATACTTTTGATGACACCAATAACCAGATCGTTTTCGGAGATTAGCAGATTTAACCACAGATTACACAGATAATTAATGGCAGATGATTCCCGTTACAACCGGAGAGGTGTTTCTTCCTCAAAAGAAGATGTCCACAATGCCATAAAATCGATGGATAAAGGGCTTTACCCTAAAGCATTCTGCAAGATCCTCCCCGATATTTCCGGGAATGATCCGGAATACTGCAACATCATGCATGCCGATGGTGCCGGTACAAAATCTTCATTGGCCTATATTTACTGGAAAGAAACCGGCGATCTCTCCGTTTGGAAAGGGATTGCACAGGATGCCATTGTCATGAACCTTGACGACCTTATTTGCGTGGGCGCCATCGACAACATTTTACTCTCCTCCACGATCGGAAGGAACAAGAACCTCATTCCCGGTGAAGTGATCTCGGAAATTATCAGGGGAACTGAGGAATTCATTGAGGAGATGCATGAATGGGGAATTGATATCCATTCATCTGGCGGGGAAACAGCAGATGTTGGTGATCTTGTAAGGACGATCATTGTCGACTCGACGGTATTCTGCAGAATGAAACGCGTTGATGTCGTGGACAATGCCAATATCCGGGCCGGGGACGTCATTGTTGGCCTGGCCTCATTCGGACATGCGATTTACGAAAAGGAATACAACGGAGGTATGGGAAGTAACGGACTGACTTCGGCACGCCATGATGTTTTTGCAAAACCATATTCATACAGTTATCCGGAGAGTTTTGACGACCATATTCCCGAAGATTTTATCTATTCAGGAAGTTACGGGTTGTCAGACCCGACTGAAATTCCCGGGATCAATATGGGGAAACTGCTTCTCTCCCCTACCCGTACGTATGCCCCTGTTGTGAAGAAAATCCTGAAGGAACATTTTCCGGAGATCCACGGAATGGTTCATTGTTCCGGCGGAGGACAAACAAAGGCGCTTCATTTTATTGATAACCTGCACATCATTAAAGATAACCTCTTTGTAGTTCCTCCCTTATTCAGGATGATCCAGGAACAATCTCAAACATCCTGGCAGGAGATGTACAAGGTGTTCAATATGGGACACCGGCTGGAAATATACCTCCCGGAAGGGATTGCCGAAGAGGTCATTGCAATTGCTTCCCAATTCAATATTGGTGCAAGGATCATTGGCCGGGTGGAAGAAGGTAACGGCCTGCCACAATTGACAATTACCTCCCAATTAGGGGATTTTATTTACCCGTAATGCGTAACACGTGACACGTGACATGTGACATGTGACACGTTACACGTGACCAATGACTAATGGCCAGACATAAACAAAAACCAGAAAAACCAGTACATTTTCAAACCTTAATCAAAAAAGATTATACACAATACTGGTTAATAACAGGTTTGTTACTTACCCTGATCGTTTATTTTCCGTGCCTTTTCAATGGGATCACCAATTGGGACGATACTAACTATCTGAACAATCCATATGTAAAAGACCTGTCTCCGGCAGGTATTGTGAAAATATTTTCCATTTATTTCGCCGGTAATTATCATCCTCTTACCCTGTTATCAATTGGGATTGATCGTCTCATAGGCGGGGGTAACCCTTTTATCTTTCATTTTACGAACCTGCTCCTGCATCTTTTCAACACGTTTTTAGTCTTTCTTCTGGTTAAACGTCTTACCCAAAACAATCTTCTGGCAATATTAACTTTCATGCTATTTGGCGTTCATACGTTGCATGTTGAATCCGTTGCCTGGGTATCTGAAAGAAAGGATGTTTTGTATTCATTTTTTTTCCTGCTATCGCTTATCTTCTATACAAAATATGTTTCCGGCAGGAGAGTCGTTTATTATGGGTTGTCCCTTCTGTTATTTTTACTTTCATTACTGTCTAAAGGACAGGGAGTAGTTCTGGTAGCCATTCTCCCTCTCATTGATTATATGAAGGAAAGAAAATGGTTTTCAATAAAAGTTTTATCAGAAAAAATACCCTTTTTACTTCTTTTGGGGATCTTTGGATGTGTTGCTTTCCTTGCCCAGGATTCTGTTAAAGCTTTCTACTCAGAATATTTCCCGCTGCATGAAAGGTTCGCTTTTGCATCCTTTGGGTTGACCCAATATTTGATTAAAAGCATTATTCCTATCGGCCTTTCGGCAATATATCCCTATCCGCCAAGCCTGTTACATGGAAACATCCCTTCATTTTACTGGTTATTTATTATCCCATTGCCAGTTTATGTAATTGGGTCATATTTCTTATTTAAGCGTTCTAAAATATATGCCTTTGGGCTTAGCATGTTCTTTCTGAATCTTCTGCCGGTTTTACAAATAATCCCCTTCGGAGGAGCGATCATGGCAGACCGTTATTTTTACATGCCTTCGGTTGGATTACTGCTTTGTTTTGCACTGGGTTTGCTGGAAATCAGGAATACCAGAATCAGGTATCCCATATTTATGCTGTTTATCCTCATTCTTTCAACCCTTTCGTTTTCACGTTGTATGGTTTGGAAAGATAGCATAACTCTATGGGATGATGTAATCAGCAGATATAATTACTCACCGATTGCATATTCAAACCTTGGCAATGCACATGCTAACCTTGGGCGGTGGGATAAGGCAATAGCCGATTTCTCCAGGGCGCTCGACATTGACCCGAAAGATAGAGATACGTATTACAACCGTGGTATCGCTTACTCAACCCTCAGGCAGTGGAACAAAGCCATAGAAGATTACTCCAAAGTGATTGAAATTGATCCGAAATATGCCAACGCCTATTCCAACCGTGGTGTTGTTTATGGTAACCTTGGGCAGTTGTACAAGGCAATTGCTGATTACTCAAGCGTGATTGAGATTGACCCTAAATTTGTCAAAGCGTATTACAACCGCGGCATTGTCTATTATAACCTTCGGCAATGGAACAAAGCAATAGCCGATTACACGGTGGTGATCGGGATTGACCCGGTTTTTTCGAACGCCTATTTCAACCTTGGCAATGTTTATAGTAACCTTGGGCAGCAGGACAATGCAATAGCCCTTTACACCAAGGCGATAGAGATCAATCCGAAAAATTCAGATGCATATTCCAACCGTGGCGTCGCTTACTCAAACGTTGGACAGGAGGATAAGGCGATAGCCGATTACTCCCGTGCGATTGAGATTGATCCGAAATCTGCTGTAGTCTATTACAACCTTGGTCTTGCTTACTATAATCTTAAGCAGTTTGACAAGGCAATTGCCGATTTCTCCAGGGCGATCGAAATTAACCCGAAATATGTCAAAGCCCATTTCAACCGGGGCGTTGCCTATGGTGACCTTGGGCAGTGGAGCAAGGCAATAGCTGATTATTCCCGGGCGATCGAGATTGACCCGGATTATACTGCGGCATATTCGAACCGTGACTTTTCATACAGGAAATTGCAAAGTAAGAAAAGGTAATATCTCTTTATCCCTATATCCCTTTATCCCTTCATCCCTGAAAGACTTTTTGTACCTTTGCAATCTATTTTTACAGATGTATGCTTGAGAAATTAGAGGCCATAAAACAAAAGTTTGATGAACTGGAGTTGCAGATGAATGATCCTTCTGCAATGAGTGACATGAAGCGTTTCATAAGGCTTAGCAAGGATTACAAGGAACTTCAGCCTGTCATAGAAGCCTATTACAAATACAGGGATATCCTTTCAAATATTGATCATGCAAAAGATATCCTTTATAACGAGAAGGACGAGGAGTTCCGGAATCTTGCCAAGGAGGAGATGACGTTATTAGCGGAAGCAAAGGATAAACTTGAGGAAGATATCCGGTTGATGCTGATACCGGCCGATCCGCAGGACAATAAGAACGCCATTGTCGAGATCCGGGCGGGAACCGGAGGAGATGAAGCAAGTATTTTTGCCGGGGATCTTTACAGGATGTATACTAAATATTGTGAATCAAGGAGATGGAAGATCGAATTGGTTGATTTTACACCCGGAACGGCGGGTGGTTTCAAAGAAATCATTTTCGATGTCATCGGCGATAATGTATATGGCCAGATGAAATATGAATCGGGGGTGCATCGCGTTCAACGTGTCCCGCAAACCGAAACCCAGGGGCGCGTGCATACCTCCGCCGCTACTGTAGCTGTATTGCCTGAAGCTGACGAATTTGATGTGGAGATAAAACCCGCTGACGTAAGGAAAGATACCTACTGCTCTTCCGGCCCCGGAGGTCAGTCTGTGAATACTACCTATTCAGCCATCCGGCTTACGCACGTGCCATCAGGGATTGTCGTTACCTGCCAGGATGAAAAATCCCAGATCAAGAATTTCGAGAAAGCCATGAAAGTGCTCCGTACAAGGCTTTACGAAATGGAATACCAGAAATATTTAGATGAGATCTCTAAAAAGAGAAAGACAATGGTATCCACCGGCGACCGCTCTGCCAAGATCCGTACCTACAATTATCCTCAAAGCCGTATCACCGACCACCGTATCAACCTCACCATGTATAACCTTCAAACAGTCGTGGATGGCGACATACAGCAACTGATCGATGCCTTACAGTTAGCGGAAAATGCGGAGAGATTGAAGGAAGCAGTTGTATAACTGTTGATCTGGTCATTAAGTCATTAAGTCATAAGTCGTAAGTCGTAAGTTATAATTAACTACAATCGTAAATCTCTTCTATGAACCGTCATGAATTAATATCTACGATAAAGAAAAAAAGGTCATTTCTGTGTATTGGACTTGACACTGATTTGTCAAAGATCCCGCAACACCTGTTGACAGAGGAAGACCCTGCATTTGCGTTTAACAAGGAGATCATTGATGCCACCATCGACCTTGCTGTTGCCTATAAGCCCAATTTTGCCTTTTACGAATGTTATGGTATAAATGGCTGGACAAGCCTGACGAAAACGATCCGATATATCAATGAGACCTATCCCGGCCAGGTTTTCACGATCGCTGATGCAAAACGTGGTGATATAGGGAATACATCCCAGCAATACGCAAAGGCAATGTTTGATCCCTGTTCATCAGGCATGAACTTCGATGCAGTGACCGTAGCCCCTTATATGGGTGAGGATTCGGTGAAACCATTTCTATCCTTTTCGGGTAAGTGGATCGTGGTTCTTGCCCTCACATCAAACAAGGGAGCTGAAGATTTCCAGTTCTTCCGCAGCAATGAACACCGGCTTTTTGAGCAGGTTCTCCTGAAATCACAGAACTGGGGCAGTTCGGAGAATATGATGTACGTTGTTGGCGCTACCAAAGCCGAGATGCTGACTGATATCCGGAAAATCGTACCCGACCACTTCCTGCTGGTTCCCGGTATAGGCGCTCAGGGTGGGAGCTTGCAGGAAGTTGCAAAATTCGGCCTTACCAAGGAGTGCGGGTTGATCGTCAACTCTTCCCGCAATATTATCTACGCCTCAAATGGTAAGGATTTCGCAGTGAAAGCTCAGGAAGAAGCAATGAAGATCCAATTCGAAATGGAAAGTTTACTGGCAGGGTTGCCGGAATTTTAATTTGGTCATTAGTCATTAGGTCATTAAAGTCATTAAGGAATAATTCCTGCATTCCTACATTCCTATATTACAATATTCGAACCCTAGAAGTTCCTTCCCGTTAAAGGATTGACCCTGACATCCAGTCCCCTCTTTTCTTTCATCTCCTGTACTTTTTTTAAAACAGGTAGATATTCCGGACTAATATCATGTGCACGGTTATAGTAATAGGATGATACATCAAATCTGCCTATCCATTCATAAAGATTTGCAAGGTGATAATAGCTCATAAACATTTTCGGCGCTCTTTCGATGGAGTAATTATAATAAAACATTGCAGAATCAATGGTTTTGATATCAGGATGAGCAAATGCCTTCACTTCATAGGCAAAACCAATCCAGTATAAAGCGTCTCCAAAACCTGGTAAAATGGTTACTGCCTGGTGTAAAGCTGCCAACCCGTTGTTGATATCCTGCGCTCTTTTCACAGAATCTTTTTCAACCTGGGCCATTCTGAGCCAGTAAGAGCCATAATGCAACTGGTTTTGGGCGCTGTTCTTCCCGGTTTTAATATCCGTACCATATAAAGATAAACGATCTTTCCAGGCTTTGTTCCTGTCGATCGTTTTGAATGAATAGAGTGCAAAGACAACAAGGATCAGCGGAGCAATAAATAAATAACCTTTATATGACTCCAACCTGGCTTTTAACGGGCGGGAAAAGCTACTCCCTGTAATCTTTTCCAGTAAGAGAGCAATAAGAAAGCAAAATCCTAAGGAAGGAAAAAATAGCAGGCGTTCTGCAAATATTCCTCCTCTGGTCATTATAAAAGCCAATGGAGGGATCAGGGTGATATAAAAAAATCCGAGGGCAAACCCGACCCTGCTCTTCTTTCGCACTTCAATAATGGTATATACAAGGATCCCGATAAAAACAAAGAATCCGAGCAATGCCAATAAACTGTCCCACCCGACAGCCGGGATCAGGTTATAAGAATAATCATACCGTAGCGGATGAGGAAATATAAGTATCCTTAGAAAGAAAAGGAACAACATAAAAGCAGAGGAGTATTTTACCAGTTCTGCTGTATAAGGATAATTGACAGGATCGATCGGGATCACAGGATGTTTGGTCTCGAACAGCAGGTGTTTCTGGATAATGAACAAAATGATCGCCAACAGGAACGGGAGCGTTTTCTTTGCAAGACCTATAAGGGATTTTTCACCCGAATACCAGAGAACGAGCGGAATAAGCAAAATTCCTGACATGGCGCTTTCCTTCGACATCAGCGCCATATAAAAAAGCAGTACCCCGATAACCAGGAAACCTGATTTTTTACTTTCTGCATATCTCAAAGCAAAATAGAGCATTGCTATGGTATTCAGGAAACTGAGCAGTTCATCCCTTCCTTTAATATTATCGACGATCTCTGTATGGATCGGGTGTGCCGTAAAAAGAATTGTTATGATGAAAGGGAACAGCGCATTATACCCGGAGAATAACCTGCTCAACAACAAAAACAGGAAGAAAACTGCAATTGCGAAGAACAATACATTATTGAAATGGCTGACATGAGGAGAAAGTCCGAAGAACTGAAATTCGATGGCATAGGTTATCAATGGTAATGGCCGGTAGTATCCCAGCCTGACTGAGGAAAAGTGCCAGAAATCGGTAGTAAGCAATTTCGGAATGCCCTGAATTCCCTGCTGAACATAATTGTTGTCAGTGACAGCAGCAGAATCATCCAGTAAATAGCCATGGTTTATTCCATTTACATAAAGAGATAAGGCGATCGCTGCCAGGAAAATTCCGAGGTAATAATTGACTTTAAATACGGGTTTTTCCGCTATTTCAGTCTTCGCACTCTTTTTAGTTGTCTTTGATCCGGGTAGTTTCTTTTGTGCCATGGAAAGAAATTTGCGGATAAAAATACTAAAAATAGGCATGAGACACCAGGCACCAGGCAATAGTAATTTTAAATGTTATTTTTGAATTCCTTTTATCCCTGCATTCATACTTCCCGCATTCACTTAGTTAAACCCAAGCCCCAGTGAAACCCCGAGATTTACAATGGGCATATACATGCCTTTTCCTTCTTTTTTCGGGGTATGATCAGGGTTATACCAATGTATTGTACTTTCATCGTGATAATAATAACTCCCATAGATAATCTGGTTCACCCATATATATTTACACCCTAATCCTGCATAAAGATCAAGAACAACATTGCCAAAACGCTTCATTGTTCCCACCCGGATGCTCAAACCATAATCGCTGCGGTATTGATCCTGCAAATCCCCCCCATCGGCTCCATCCCCGAGAAACCCCGTCCTTACACCATTAAAATAGAGGTATTTATATAAAATAACACAACTCAGATAACTCCATGGACTGATTATATAAAATTTAGGATAGGTTAAAAAAGAAAAACCAGAGTAATTCCAGAGCGGATAATTAATAAAATATGAAGCATCTGCACCTGGTATGCCGATCTCTATCCCGGCTTCCATCTCCCAGGTGATCTTCTCACTGAGCAAAACCTCATACGAAAGAGCAAGTTCACAATGGAAAAGCTTGGAAATATTTATTTTCAAGAAATTATCAAACACCAGTGGATTGAATTTCTGAAATTTTTCTTTTTTTATTAAATGATTCATATGATGCAGATACCCGGTATAACTGAAATGCCCTCGGTAAATGCTGTCGGGAGGGTAGATTATCTTCCATGAGGAAGAATCTTTCCTGAGATAGACCTTCCGTTGTAAATCATTATTTCTCTCCAGTTCTGAACTATCAGGAATATGGTGGATAAATGGGGAGAACCCGATGAATGAGAAATCCTTCATCCTGTAACCGGTATAGTTTATATATATTGAATCCGATATTATCCGTGTCACTCTTCCCTTCTGAAGGACGGGATCCTTATCCGTAGAAAAGACAAGAATCTTTTTTTCCCTGATTATGGGAATGAAACGTTTGATACCCGGATTATATGAAAATACAATGACCGGATTTGCAGGTTTTCCGAATTTTCCGGGTTGTGCAATTACTTCATTTCCGGGGAAAGAAAAAAGAAGGATCACGGTGATAATGAAGAAAAGAGGGTGGAAAAGTTTTTTCATGGTTTTATCATATGAACACATTGATAATACACGAAAAGGTTGATTTACCCTGAAACACGCAAGAAAAAACCGGTTGGGATTACCCGTCTAATGACCAATGACCAATGACCAATGACCAATGACCAATGACCAACGACTAATGACTAATGACCAATGACATAATGACCTGAAACTGGAAACCGGGAACTGCAAAACTAACAGCGGTAACCCTATTCAATGATGTACGTCCAACCGTGAGTATCCGGTTCCGTACCTTCCTGGATCCCTTTCAGTTTTTCATAGAGCTTTGTTGAAACAGTACCAGCTTTTCCATTTTTACAATACGTGTATTCTTTCCCGGAATCGCGGTCCACAATTTTACAAACCGGTGAGATTACAGCAGCAGTGCCACAAGCGCCGACTTCATCAAATTCCGCCAGTTCTTCAACGGGGATATGGCGTCTTTCTATTGTCATTCCCATCTCTTCTGCCAAGATGCAAAGCGATTTGTTAGTGATTGAGGGGAGTATCGAATCCGACTTGGGGGTGATATATGAATTTCCTTTGATCCCAAAGAAGTTTGCAGGACCAGCTTCGTCGATATACTTTTTCTCTATTGCATCGAGGAAAAGAGCGGAGGCAAATCCTTCATCATGTGCCCTCATAATTGCTCTCAGGCTTGCTGCATAGTTTCCCCCTACCTTTATATTTCCTGTACCGAGGGGAGCTGCACGGTCATAATCTCTTACGATCTGCATCTTGCACGGATTAAAGCCTTCCTTGAAATAGGGTCCTACAGGACCAACAAACACACAAAAGAGATATTCCTTTGCAGGTTTAACCCCCACCTCTGCCCCTGAACCGAATAAAATTGGACGGATGTAAAGAGAAGCTCCGGTTCCGTAGGGAGGAACATATTTCTTGTTCAGGGTGACCCCTTTTATGACAGCTTCCCGGAAAAGATCCAACGGAACTTCTTCCATCATCACTCCTTTGGCAGAATTCTGCATCCGTATTCCATTCTCATCCATCCGGAATACACGGATCTTCCCGTCAATTCCCATAAAAGCCTTTAATCCTTCAAATGCTTCCTGCCCGTAATGCAAGCCTGTTGCAGCCATGTGAAGGTTGATATACTCGGATGTGGAAACTTCCAGTTCGCTCCATTTCCCGTCTTTGTAATAACTTCGCAGATTATAATCCGTTTTGAAATAACCAAAAGGCAGATTTTTCCAATCAATTGTGTTCATATATTGAATCTTTTTAGGTTTTGGCAGCAATAAATGGTTAAAAAACATTGTAAAATTAGGAATATTATTTATTCTCCACCTGTAAGTGAAGGAGAAAATTTTTTGACCGATATTTGTCATTTTGTCAGCCATAGTCACCTGGCACTTCATTTGCTAAGCGGCAGCCATCAATGTCTCATTTAATCTCAAATAAATATGCAAAAAGGTAAAATCAATGTTCAAACGGAAAACATCTTTCCCATCATCAAAAAATTCCTCTATTCCGACCATGAGATTTTCCTGAGGGAACTCATTTCCAATGCCGTGGATGCAACCCAGAAACTCAAAACCCTCGCTGCATTAGGAAAATACAGCGGCGACACAGGTGATCTTACCATTGAAGTTTCCCTCGACAAAGAAAAAAAAACCCTTACCGTAAAAGATAAAGGAATTGGGATGACCAGCGATGAAGTTGATAAATACATCAACCAGATTGCATTCTCCAGCGCTGAAGAATTTATCAAGAAGTTCAAGACAAAATCAGAGACTGAGATGAATGCCCTGATAGGGCACTTCGGATTGGGTTTCTATTCCTCTTTCATGGTCTCCGATAAGGTTGAAATACTTACCAAGACTTATAAAAAGGGAGGCGAAACGAAGGCTGTGCGGTGGGAATGCGATGGAAGCCCGGAATACACAATGGATGAATATGACAAGAAGGATCGCGGTACGGAGGTGATCGTCCATCTCTCTGAAGAGTCAAAAGAATACCTTGAAGAATATAGGATCCTTGAATTATTAAAAAAATATTGCAAATTCCTTCCTGTTCCCATCCGGTTTGGGAATGAAAAACATTGGGAAAAGGTGGAAGGTGAAAAAGATGAGAAAGGCAATGATAAAGAGATTGAAATTGAAAAGCCAAGGATCATCAATAACACAAGTCCTTTATGGAAGCGGAAGCCAACTGAATTGAAAGATGAGGACTACAAAGCATTTTACCGTGAATTATATCCCTATACTTTTGACGAACCTCTCTTTCAGATCCATCTCAATGTGGATTATCCTTTCAACCTGACAGGGATACTGTATTTCCCAAAAGTTAAAAAAGCATTTGAAGTTCAGAAAGATAAGATCCAACTCTATTCTAACCAGGTTTTTGTTACCGACTCGGTAGAAGGGATCGTACCTGATTTTCTGACATTGTTGCATGGAGTCCTCGATTCTCCTGACATTCCGTTGAATGTTTCCAGAAGTTTTCTGCAAAGTGATCCGAATGTCAAGAAGATCTCAAATCATATTACCAAGAAAGTAGCAGATAAACTGGAAGAATTATTCAAAGAGAACCGGAAAGAATTTGAAGAAAAGTGGGATGATGTAAAAGTTTTCATTGAGTATGGGATCATTTCTGAACCCACCTTTTACGACCGTGCAAAGAAATTTTGTCTCCTTAAGAATACCGATGGTAAATATTTCACTTTTGAGGAATATGAAAAACAGATAAAAGCAGCCCAGCAGGATAAGGAGGGTAACCTCATCTACCTTTATGCTTCCAATGCACAGGAACAATTCGGTTTTATCCGGGCGGTGAATGAACGCGGTTATGATGTGCTACAGATGGATGGAGTGATCGAAACCCATTTTATCAATGTCCTTGAACAGAAACTTGACAAAGCACGGTTCACCAGGGTGGATGCCGATACTGTTGATAAGTTGATTAAAAAAGATGAACCCATGCCCAGTAAGCTGGATGAAGAGCAGAAGAAGATCCTCCAGGAGATCATCGAAAAGCAGATCGATAAAACAAAATTTACCGTGCTGTTTGAATCCCAGAGTGAAAAAGATCTTCCTCTGATGATCACCCAGCCTGAGTTTATGAGAAGGATGAAGGATATGTCGATGCTCGGTGGTGGCGGTATGTCTTATATGGGAAGCCTTCCCGAGCAATACAATCTTGTAGTAAATACCAATAACCCGGTGATCGGAAAAATTCTGCTCAAAACCGATGCAACAGCCCAGGAACAGTCATTGAAACAATTGATCGACCTTGCTATGCTGTCTCAAAATATCCTGAAAGGGAAGGAACTTAATGAATTTATCATGAGGAATATACAAAACATAGATAAAGAGTAATCAGGTCATCAGGTCATTAAGTCATTAGGAAAGAAGGCAATAGGCAATAGGCAATAGTAAAACGCTGTTACTATGTTACTTTGTTACTGTGTTACTTTTTAACAGAATTCTTCAAATAAAGTATATTGTAATATCTTAATAAATTGTTTTTTTATAAATTAGCAACCATTATTTAAAAACTGGAAATATGAAACTATCAAAAGGATGGATAATCGCAATTGTAATTGTTTTTGTGGCAATTATCTTTATTTTCTGGGGAACCGGAATATATAACAAGCTGGTAAATAAGGAAGAAACGGTCAACCAGCAATGGGCCAATGTTGAGAATGTTTACCAGCGGCGGTCCGATCTTATTCCAAACCTGGTAGCTACCGTGAAAGGAGTGGCAAATTTTGAGAAGAGTACTTTAACTGCCGTCATTGAAGCCCGTGCAAAGGCAACCTCTGTCAATATAAATCCCAAGAACCTTGATGAGGCCTCAATGCAAAGGTTCCAACAGGCGCAGGATGGCCTGAGCAGTTCCCTCGCACGACTTATGGTAGTTGTTGAAAAATATCCGGAACTGAAAGCTACACAGAACTTCAGTGAATTGCAGGCACAACTTGAAGGAACAGAGAACCGGATTACCGTTGAAAGAAGAAATTTCAATGAGGTCGCCCAATCCTACAATTCTTATCTGCGTCAATTCCCTGCCAACATTTTTGCCGGGATGTTCGGGTTCCAGAAAAAGGCATATTTCAAGGCACAGACAGGGGCTGAAAAAGCGCCTGAAGTAAAATTCGAATAAAATATAGACCAACCATCAAAATGAGTGTTTCAGCAAAAGAATTTTTTAACCCGCTTCAGCAGGAGGAAATAAAGCAGGCCATCATACAGGCAGAATTGGAGACATCGGGCGAGATCAGGGTACATATTGAGAATACCTGTAAGGAAGATGTTCTCGATCGTTCCGCTTACCTGTTCCATAAATTAAAAATGAATAAAACCCAGCTCCGGAACGGAGTATTGGTCTATCTTGCTGTGAGGCACAGAAAATTTGCCATTATCGGAGATAAAGGAATTCACCAGGTCGTTCCGGAAAATTTCTGGGACGATATCAAAGAAAAGATGCTTGGGCACTTTGGAAAAGGAGAATTTACAGAAGGATTATGTTATGCTATAAAGAAAGCAGGTGAACAGCTAAAACAATATTTTCCCCGCCAATCCGATGATGTAAATGAACTGCCGGACGATATTTCCTTCGGAAAGTAATGCAGGAATGCAGTAATAGAGGAATGTAGGAATGAAGGAATTATTCCTTAATGACCTAATGAGCAATGACCAATGACTAATCTCATAATCAATGTACAACCTTTTCAAATATAGTATCCTCTTTCTGATTGTAACCCTTTTTTCAGTTACAACTGATGGCCAGGACATTCCAGCCCCGATGAGTCCGCCACGGCTGATCAATGATTTTGCAGGGATACTCAAAGCGGATGAAATTTCAGCGTTGGAAAATAAATTAGTTGCATTTAACGATTCAACATCCTCGCAAATTACGGTTGTCCTGGTTAAATCCCTGAACGGGTTTGATCAGTGCGACCTTGCCCAGCGCATCGGTCAGAAATGGGGAGCAGGACAAAAGGGGAAGAATAACGGGATTGTCATTTTGGTAAAACCAAAATATGACAACGATAAAGGTCAGACCTGCATTCAGACCGGGTACGGACTGGAAAGCGTATTGCCTGATATCACCTGTAAACGTATTGTCGAGCACGAGATGATACCCGAATTCCAGAAAAATAATTACTATGCAGGACTCGACAAGGCAATCACTACAATAATTTCTATAACAAAGGGAGAATTTACCGCTGATCAATATAACAAACGGACAAAAGCCCAGCCATACGGGATATTTGTGCCCATTCTTATACTGATATTCATCATCTTATGGATACGAAGCAATCGTGGCGGAACCCATTCTGTCGGTAAAAGTTTGCCATTCTGGACGGCTTTGTGGTTGATGGGATCCATGGGAAGTGGCGGAAGAGGAAACTGGGGCGATTTCCGGTCAGGAGGCGGCAGCTTTGGAGGAGGAGGCGGAGGTGGCTTCGGCGGTTTTGGCGGTGGCGGCTTTGGCGGTGGCGGAGCAGGAGGTAGTTGGTGAACTAGTGAGTTGGTGAGTTGGTGAGTTTTGATTTGTTGATTTGTTGGATTATTGAATTACTGATTAAAAACAACTCGATAACTTTATCCCTTTATCCCTTTATCCCTAACAAATATAAACCTAATACGCTATCATGATCCCACTTTTAGATCCCGGTGTTGCAGACTGGTCGCGGGCGCAGTTTGCAGTTACCGCAATGTTCCATTGGTTATTTGTACCCCTGACGCTGGGACTTGCATTCATCGTTGCCATCATGGAAACGATTTACGTAAAAACAGGGGATCCGGAATGGAAAAAGATCACCCGGTTCTGGATGACTTTGTTCGGTATCAATTTTGCGATTGGTGTTGCAACCGGAATTATCCTTGAATTTGAGTTTGGCACCAACTGGTCAAATTATTCCTGGTTTGTAGGCGATATTTTTGGCGCTCCGCTCGCGATTGAAGGCATCATGGCATTCTTCCTTGAAACAACCTTTGTTGCGGTGATGTTCTTCGGATGGAACAAAATCGGGAAACGCTTTCATCTGGCTTCCACATGGCTTACAGGGATAGGCGCAAATCTTTCTGCACTCTGGATATTGGTCGCCAACGGCTGGATGCAATACCCGGCAGGGATGCGATTCAATCCGGATACTGCAAGGAATGAGATGCAAAACATCTGGGAGGTGATCTTCTCCCCTGTCGCCATCCATAAATTCCTTCATACCGTTTGCTCCGGATATGTGACCGCTGCCATTTTTGTAGTAGGTGTCAGTTCATGGTACTTTTTAAAGAAACGTCATCTCCTGTTGGCCAAAAGAAGCATACTGATCGCTGCCATTTTCGGCCTGGTCTCTTCGCTGCTGGTGGCCATCACCGGCGACAGTTCTGCTTACACTGTAGCCCAGAAACAACCTATGAAACTGGCTGCCATGGAGAATTTGTACCAGGGACATAAAGGAAATGGCCTGGTGGTGATCGGGCTTCACGATCCGAATAAGAAAATCGGAGATGGTAAAGATGGTTTTTTGTTTAAGCTGGAGATTCCAAGGTTGCTTTCCACTATGGGCTATCATAATGGCGATGCTTTTGTTCCCGGAATTGAGGATCTGAAGAATGGAGGATTTAAACCGGAGTATGAGAATATTTCACTGGAAGAGAAGGATGCTGCTTTTTCGGTGGATGAAAAGATACAGCGGGGACGGATGGCAATCTCCGCGCTTTATGAGTACCGTATGGCAAAAAAGAACGGGGATTCGGCCCGTGCCTATGAAGCCCAAAGGGTTTTGGACAGATACTTCATGTTTTTCGGCTATGGCTATCTTACTTCTACCGAAAGTGTTATTCCGAACGTTCCGTTGGTATTTTACAGTTTCCGTTTGATGGTTGGATTGGGCTTCTGGTTCATTATCCTGTTTATCCTGGTTCTCTATTTCCTTTACAGCAAGAAGCTGGAAAATAAACGTGGATTATTATGGCTCTCAGTATGGACCATCCCATTGGTTTATCTTGCCTCACAACTTGGTTGGGTGGTTGCGGAGGTTGGCCGGCAACCATGGGTAATCCAGGACCTTCTTCCGGTTACAGCGGCGGTGTCGAAGATTGACACAACCTCCATTCAGATAACCTTTGTGCTGTTTGTGATCCTTTTCACAGGATTACTAACAGCCAATATTACAATTATGTTGCACCAGATTAAAAACGGAGCTAAAGATGGAGGGAATGAGTGATGTTTGAAACTTTATCGATGAATGCCCTCCAGGATTACTGGTGGATCATTATCTCCCTTCTGGGAAGTTTACTTGTTTTCCTGATGTTTGTACAGGGTGGACAAACATTGATATTTACGATCGGAAAAACCGATATGGAGCAAAAGATGATCATCAATACATTGGGAAGAAAATGGGAATTTACCTTTACCACGCTGGTCACATTCGGGGGCGCTTTTTTTGCCTCCTTTCCACTCTTCTATTCCACCAGTTTCGGAGGAGCTTACTGGGTCTGGATCGCAATACTTTTTTGTTTTATTATCCAGGCGGTTTCCTACGAATATCGTTCAAAACCACAAAACCTGCTGGGAAAAAGAACATATGAGATATTCCTGATCATCAATGGGGCCTTGGGGACAATATTGGTAGGCGCTGCCGTTTCCACATTTTTTACAGGATCCCAGTTCACTATTGATAAACTCAACCTCACAAATACCTTAAACCCGGTTATTTCCCAATGGCAGGGTGCTGCTCATGGACTGGAAGCTATGCTGAACTGGCGCAATGCAGCGCTTGGACTGTCGGTTTTCTTCCTTGCCAGGCTCCTCGGCGCCCTCTATTTTATGAATTCAATTGCGGATGAAAATATTTTCAATCGTTCTCATAAACAATTGCTTTATAACGCAATACCATTCCTTGTTTTTTTTCTGGCCTATATGATCACACTAATACTGTCCAAAGGATTTGCGGTAGATCCATCATCCGGAATAGTTTCAATGGAAGATTACAAATATCTTCACAACTTTTTGAATATGCCCGTTGTTCTTATCCTTTTCCTGCTGGGTGTGGTCTCTGTTCTGTTGGGAATCGGACTACCCTTTCTGAATAAATCCAGATATGGCTCAAAGGGAATCTGGTTTGCAGGCCCAGGCACGATTTTAACCGTTTTCTCCCTTTTCCTGATGGCAGGGTTTAACAATACCGCTTTTTATCCTTCCACTTCCGATCTTCAAAGTTCGTTAACGATCCGCAACAGTTCTTCAAGCCATTATACATTGACTGCCATGAGCTATGTTTCCTTGCTGGTACCTGTGGTTCTTGCTTACATCTGGTATGCTTGGAGATCGATCAACAAGAAGAAGATTGATTCGATTGAAATGGAGAACAAGGAGGAACATGTTTATTAGTCATTAGTCTAAGGAGGCAATAGGCAATAGGCAATAGAAAACAGTAATTTTAGATCCCTCGATCCCTTATCAACCACATAAAAAAACCCGGACTGAGTAAGCATCCGGGGTTTTTCAGTAATATTCCAATGACTACTAGTTTTTAACAGGTCTGACAGAATAACCGGCAGCCCTGAAGTCATCGAGAGTATATGCCACTGTTGGATCAACCCACAGGATCATAGCTTTTGAGGTATTTGCAATGGTACTGCTCCAATATCCTCCGGCATAACCGGCGATATAAAGAGCACCATCAGGGAAATCGCGATATCCGGCCATTGTCCATTTCAGTGGTGAAGCAAAAGCACCAGCAATATTTGCAGAACTCCATGATGCTACTTCAGCAATAAATTCTGCATTTGTCGGGATACGAAATCCTGCAGGACATGGATTGTTTATTCCACTTGCACCCTGCCACAGGTTATTATTCTGAGGAACTCTCCAGTCAAAAGGATTTGTCAGTGATTTGATAAATTTATTGTTTCCGGGATTATCTTTGGAAGATTTGGTAGTTGTCGTTCCATTAACAGGTGTTCCGCTGTTAGGACCTGTCCAGCTAATACATTGATGACTATCGTTAAGACGTCCCCATTGGTATAATGAACCATAAGCCAGGTAGTCAGTTGATGACTGTGCAACCCGTGTTGCGCCAAGGTTCCTGTCAAGCCATACCTTTAAGGTCTTCTGATTTGCAACCTCATAGTAAACATAATTTGTTCCGCATGAAGTACTATAAATAGGCGCGCCACTCACTACAACCATACTGAAATTACAGGTTGAAGTTCCAAAGGTGACCATGAATGTATTGATCCCCGTTGCACCCGGAGTGCCTGTTCCCAAAAGGATTACATTTTGTGTTCCGGTAGCTGTGAAGTTTCCGCTTGCTGAAAAACTGTACCCGTTTACGGTATTGGTATAAATGGTATAAGCGCCGATTGACGTCACATTTACATTGACACCAACAGTATTGAAAGAAGTGAGGGCAACCCCGGCTACATATGCACCGCTAATTACAGCGGATGAACAAATTATCGTACCTCCTGCACCAGATGGTAAGAGTGCACTATGATTATTATCTTGTTTTACAACCTGAAGGTCGTTGGGATCTTTCTGACATCCTGAAATCGTGATGAATAAAAATGCTAAAAAAAAGAGCCCTGATCTGAGTAAATTTTCATTTTTCATTTTGCTGTGTTTTAGGATTGATTTTTATTGTTTTATTTATTGTTGAGTCATAAGAAAATAAATAACTGTAACTCCACATAAATAAATTTTTATGACATAACAAAGGTACATGGCCGTAAAAGGGAAAGCAATTGGGGAAAGCGGGTATCTTTTCTTCCGGAAAACCCGAATCGGGAAATTGCCGGGTCAAGTTAAATATTTATATACCAGCATGTTAAAATCTAAAAATGTCGGGTATTACTTACACCGGAGAATTTTAACTTTTGTCATTATTTTCATTTTTCCAACATTGAACTTAACTTTTTAAGAGATGCCTATATTTCACTCACGAACCTTATAAAGATCGACGCTATTATTATGAAGAATCTCTCATAATTTTTTTTTTACAATTAATTAAGTAATTTTACTGCAAATTATCTATACTGGGATATTGTGATTAAATAAACAATGCTTCTTTATATTCAGCATCAGAGCGAGAAAATGATTCGATAACATCATAAAAAGAGAATACTATGAAAAGAGATTTACTTTCATCCATGCTAAGGAGATCAGTTAGAATCGGGCAATTATTACCGTTATTAGCAATATTGGTTTTCTTGACCCTTTACACCAAGGTTCAAGCACAAAACTGTACGGTAAACGCCGGGATTGACCAGACAATATGCGAGAATTCGACGTTGACCTTGCATGGAGTGACGAGTGGCCTATATACGGGTAGCGGAAATATCCACTGGATACAAACCGGTGGACCGTCGGTTTATATCGTCAACCCTTACACTCTGACCACAAATGTTACAGGATGTACAGGAGGCCATGTCTATACCTTTTCGATTATGGCTAAATGCCAGGATGGCACTTTACCGATTGACCCGGTTTATGTTACTGTCCTTGCCATGACCTTTGCAAATGCAGGGGGGGATTATTCTTCTTGTCCGGGAACAGGAGTAATTACACTTGGCGGCAATTCACCATCGGGTGGAGAGACAGGATTGTGGCAGGTTGTAGGTGCAAATAATGGAGTTACCATCGTTACTCCCGGCAGTCCTACCAGTTCTGTAAACCTCTCTGCAACTTCATGCGGAATAACCACCCTTCGATGGACCATCTCCGGCGGAGACGGATGCATGTCGTACGATGATATGACGATCACGAATCGAGGTGGGGTTTCAACGGTCTCTACCGGCGGTACAATTAATGTAAGCCACTGCTATTCGACTACAACATCAGCTACGTTGAGTGGATCATATGGTGGTTGCGGGATAGATAGTCAAACAGGACATTGGACAGTTATCAGTGGCCCCAATCTGCCGACATTCAGTAACGCCTATGCAAATAATTCTACTGTTTCGAACTTAATCCAGGGAACCTATGTTTTCAGATGGACCGTTTCAGGCCCTTGCGTGACCACAGCATATGCCGATCAAACGGTCATAGTGCCACCTCCGACATCCAGTGTTACCGGTGCTAATGCAAATGCAGGTGGCGGAGCACAAACGTTCTGCGATGGACGTACTGTCTTTACCCTTACCGGTAATAATCCGCTTTACGTTGGTGAAACTGTAAACTGGAGTACAAACCGGCCCGGTGAAGTAACTTTCGGAAGCCCGACAAATCCGATCACCTCGGTTACCGTTACCTCTGCAACAGGAACCTACACTTTTACCTATACGATCACCAATTCAGTTACAATTTGCTCCTCGTCGGCAAGTACCTCCGTTGTCTTTACCACAGCACCCACCCTTTCATTGAGTGGGGATCCGATTTTGCCATGTAACTCGACCACGGCAACCATCAATTATGATTGGAATGGTGCAGGAAACCTTCAATGGCAGCTTTTGTCAGGTCCCACGAACAGCTTTTATCCTGTAATTCCAACAGGATACTCAGATGCAACCCATCCCAGTCCACAGGTTATTTACAATCTTTTAAACCCGGGCATATATATCATCCGGTTTCGGTCATCTACAGGCACAGGTGCCTCCTGTTCAACGGTAACCGCTGATTTTTCGGTAACAATTTCTTTTGATGCTATCGGATCAAATTCCGGTACCCCCCAGGTACTGGGATGCATGATTCATTCGACAACCCTTGCAGGGAATGCACCAGAGATCAGAATAGGACCCCACACTTATATTCCGGGAGGAACAGGAACCTGGTCAGTGGTACTTGGCTTTCCACCCGAGTACCCCGCTAACATTACAGATATTAATTCCAACGTCTCACCCATCAGCAATCTTTATAACAATGGTACTAAAGGAACTTACCGTTTACGATGGCTGATTTCGGGGGGTCCTTCCTGTCCTTCACAACAATCGGAAACCCGTATCGTAGTATTAGGCAACACACCGCTGGATGTTAATGCCGGTGATGATGAAACAGTATGTTATAACACACCCTATGTTCTCCAGGGAAGTGAGCCCGCTCCTACTGAGATCGGAACATGGACTTATCCTTTAGGAGTTACCATATCAGACCCGCATTTTTACAATGCGACCGTTTCCGGTCTTGCTGCACATACTGATTATACTTTTACCTGGACGGTCGAAAATGCCTGTTCATCAATAAGTGATGATGTGGTTATTACGACAGACGACACCCAGGGGCCTGTTACTGCAGATGCCGGTCCTGACCAGTGTCTTACTCCTGAGCCGGGTGGTAATACAACCACCATGGCAGCAAATGATCCCGGCGCCGGAAGCGGAATGTGGGAGCAATTTAGCGGGCCGGCTCTTTACCCCTCAAATATCGTTGATATCACAGATCCAAATACGGATGTGACCGACCTTTACCCGGGAACCTATATATTCACTTGGACAATTTCCGCGGATCCATGCAACTCTAATGCAGATACCGTAAAGATCACGATTGCCAATCCTGTTACTACTGCTCTTGCAGGACCTGATCAGACGGAATGTAGTTCATCGGGAATTATCCATTTAGCCTCCCCCAATACTCTTCCTCTCAGTGAAAATGAAACAGGTACTTGGACCCAAACAATGGGTAATGGAGGATCATATATCGTTTCGCCCCATTATCCTACATCAGAGATTGATTTTCTGACAAGCGGAAATTACCAGTTTACATGGACAATATCCAATGGAATATGCCAATCAAGTTCTGATGACATGATGGTCTATTATTCTGTACCTCCTTCTCCTGCTGCTGCAGGGCTTGATCAAACACTTTGCAGTGCAGCTCCTGTAACAACACATCTTGCCGCCGATCCACCCACAAGTGGCACCGGGCTCTGGTCGGTGGTCAGCGGACCGAATGTCCCTACCTTTGATAGTTACACATTACCAAATGCCTATTTAACCAACCTAATGCCCGGTGCATATACGTTTAAGTGGACCACATCAGGAGGTCCATACTGCGCGGAAAGCACGGATCTTGTTAATATTACCGTATATGAAATTGCCAATGCCGGTGCGGATCAATCATATTGTAATGCAGTTTCAGTTAACCTTACAGGAAATATTGGAAGTACAGGAACATGGAGTGCAACCGCTTGGCCCGGACCACCTGATCCACCTGATCCAACCAATCAACCTGTTATTACCCCATCAGGAACCTATTCTGCCATCGCCTCTGCGCTTATCACCGGTTCTTATACCTTCAGATATGACATTTCGGCTCCGGGTTGTACATCTTATGATGATATGAATGTCGTCATTTCCGGTCAACCCAGCACTGCTGATGCAGGTTCTGATCAAACCTTAACCTGCGGCACTACAACTATTCAACTGGGAGCAATCGTACCTATTCCCCTTGTGGGTACAGGCTTATGGACTTTGTTGGGCCCATCAGATCCAACCGGTTCATTCGATGATGCCACAAAGCCAGATGCAATTTATACCAAAGGCACTGACACATGGGGTGATTTTGTTTTCGTATGGACCATCTCCCAAGGCAGTTGCAGCAATTCCGATCAGGTCAGGTTTACCGATTATGGTGATCCGCCTGTACCTCCCATTGCAGGGTCAGATCAGACCATTTGCGGAACAACCGTTACAATGAATGCCGTTGAACCCGATGCGGGTCATGGAATAGGGACCTGGTCGCAACTTCCGGGCGGGCCGAATACTGCATCAATAACATCAATACTCGATCCACACACAACCATTACCGGACTGATCCAGGGTAGTTATATTTTCAGATGGACTGCCGCCAACGGAAACTGTATTTCAACATATGCTGATGTCAATGTTCTTGTTCATACTAATCCTACTACAGCCTATGCCGGTATTGATCAGACCATCTGTGGCGCTTCTGATGCAACAATAACTGCCGGATCTGTCACTTTACCAGTCTATGGACTCTGGACACAGGATCCATCAAACCCTTCAGATGCCACCATAACAAATGCTTCTGCAAACAGTACAACCGTTACGGGATTAAACACTGCTATAACCTATAAATTTATCTGGACAACCTATCTGGATTGGAGTGAACCAGGCGGCGCAACAGGTACCTGCTCAACATCCGATGAGGTTTCACTACTGAAATGCAATCCACCTACAACTGCAGATGCAGGGTTTGACCAGACCCTCTGCCTTTATCAGGCGGTCACACTTGCCGGAAATAATCCTTCAACAGGAACCGGAACCTGGACACAGCTTCCTGGCGGCCCCAGTACTGTGACATTTGCCTACCCCCACCTGTATAACACTGCCGTTTACGGGACAGTTCAGGGCACATATGTTTTCCGATGGACGATTGCAACCTCAGGATGCACACCAAGCTCTGATGATGTAACCATAATAATAAACCCATTACCAACCCAGGCAATTGCCGGTCCCAACCAGATAATTTGCAGTGGCATTTATGACTACACGACGATGGACGCAAATTCTGCCATTTCAGGGACGGGTACCTGGAGCTGGGTCGATCCTCCTTCTGATGGCCCCGGACCTGTTGTGTTTGCCGATATTCATAATCCGGAAACATCTGTCACCGTAACCAGTAATGGCACTTATACCTTTACATGGGCGATCTCTACAGGAACTTCCGGATGTACATCTTCTGATGATATGAAGATCTTTAAATACAGTGCAAGTGTGGTTACCGGACCCAATGATGCAACCATCTGTTCAGGAGGTTCTGCTAACCTTTCCGTGACTGCTTCAGCAGGATCCGGCAGCTATACATACCAATGGTATTCCGGTACTTCTAATATGGGACCCTGGACAACGATCATAAATGCTACAAATGCAAGTTATTCTACAGGTGCATTGACATCAGATCTCTATTATTATGCCGAGGTAGAATGTGGCTTATCGAATTCCAGGGCTGCCTTTGTGCATGTTGTTCCCTCCCCTGATATATTTTCACAACCCGTCGGTGCCACCATATGCTCGGGTTCTGACTATAATTTAACGGTATCTGCATCGGGTGGTACACCTACCCTGCTTTATCAATGGCAATCGAATGGAAACGGGTGTTCCGGTTATACAAATATACCGGGGGCAACGGCAAGTTCTTACCATATTTCTGCATTGACACAATCAAGATATTATCGTGTAAGGGTTTCAGCCGACGGCGATAATTGTGCGACAACATATTCCAACTGTGCATCGGTAATGGTTCCTGTAATTACAAGTAATCCAAGCGGTTACATAATATGTTATGAGGGCACCCACACAATGACCGTAAGCGCTTCGGGAGGTACCTCTTATACCTATTTATGGCAATACAGAACTCCACCGGCTACGGGTTATACGGATATCACAACAGCAACTGACATCACGTACACAACTTTTTCATTATCGAGTGACACTTATTTCCGTACCATAATATCGAGTCCAAGTACAGCAGGGCCCATATGCGCTCTTGTCACCAACTCTGCGTTTGTGCAGGTAGTGGCGGATCCGACTTTTGTGACAATTCCGTCAGATGCAACCATTTGTTCAGGGGGCACCCAGGATCTTTCAGTTTCCGCGACCGGCGGTACTCCTTCCCTGAACTATCAATGGCAATATTATAATGATCCTGACTGGTATAATGCTCCGGGAACGGCAACAAATACTTCCTACACTACACCGGCATTAACAGGAACAACCCAATACCGTGTTCTGGTTTCAGCCGGAGGGAATGGTTGTACGACCGCCCAGTCCACCGCAACGGTGACAGTTAACCCTGATCCCAATGTTTATGATCAACCTGATAATATAACCATATGCAGTAATACTCATACGACACTATCGATGGCAGCAAGTGGCGGTACTCCGTCATTGGATTACCATTGGCAATGGAGTACAACCGGTTCCGGGTCCTGGACAGATCTGGGAGCAGGTACGAGTTCATACACTACCCCGGATTTAACACTAACAACATTTTACAGGGTTATTATATCTGCCGGTGGAAATGGTTGTACCACCACCACATCCGCGAATGCCGAAGTTTCCATTCCCCATATTACAACAGAACCTTCGGATGTGACGATTTGTACAGGCGGACCGGGTTCCCCAACCCTGAATATTGCTGCAAGTACTGACGGCGGTACTGCCACATTCGCCTATCAGTGGCAGACATCAACCACCTCAGGCAGCGGATTCAGTGATATTCTTAATGCAACGAATACCTCTTATACGACAGATGAGCTCACCAGCGATACTTATTACAGGGTTATCATAACCAGCAATGATCCGGTTTGTACGTTAAATTCCCGTGAAGCACATGTGTCAGTTCTTGCAGACCCGATCATAACGGCAGAACCTTCCGATGGTACCATCTGTACGGGAGGAACAGGAACAATGACAGTTTCTGCATCCGGAGGCACACCTTCATTAGTGTATCAATGGCAATATTATAATGATCCCAACTGGCAAAATCCTTCAAGTGGTGGGCAAAGCGCATCATATAACACACCAGCGTTAACAACAACTACTCTGTACCGGGTAATCGTTTCCGCCACCGGAATTGCTTGTACCCCCTATGATATTTCAAGAACAACGACCATTACTGTTGTACCGGATCCAAACATTTCTGATCAGCCCGACGATGCAACTATCTGCACCGGAGGAACTCAGGATTTGTTCATTACTGCAACCGGGGACGCGGCTACCGGCACGATAACCTACCATTGGGAGATAAGTCCAACCGGAACAGGTTCATGGTCGAATGTTGGCTCGAACACCAACAATTATACAACTGCACCGCTTACCATTACGACTTATTACCGATGCGAAATCACACAGGTACCTTCAGGGTGTTTAACCACTTCAGGCAATGCCCGTGTAACCGTTGTTGCGGACCCGACTATTACGGCCGAGCCATCCGATGCAACGATCTGCACCGGTGGAGACAGGGAGCTTTCAGTCAGTGCTTCCGGTGGTACACCATTTTTGTTGTATCAATGGGAATATGATAATGGCGGATGGATAAATGCCCCCGGAACTTCCACAAACACCACTTATACTACTCCGAGCCTGACCAGCACTACCCAATACCGGGTGATCATCTCGGCTACCGGCAATGGTTGTACTCCATCGGCTACATCCCGGACAACTATTATCAATGTAGTGGATGACCCAACCATCACTTCCGTTGTTTCTGATGCAACCAAATGCAATAATTTAACATTTACCATGACCGTTTCGGCATCCGGTGGATGGCCCGGACTGGTATATCAATGGCAAAGTTCCTCTGATCATGACGGAACCTATTTGAATGTTTCAGGCGGTTCAGGTGCAACTTCAACCTCCTACACAACTCCGGCACTCACTATGACCACCTTCTACAGGGTCCTTGTGAATGCATCCGGGGTTGGACTTGGTTGCGATCAGGCCGTATCTAATATTTATGCCGATACCGTAAACCGGATCTATCCTGGTGCTATTTCACAAGACCATACCATTTGCCGGGGAGACACTCCATTGGCATTTTCTTCGACTACGGATGCTACCGGCGGAGGCGCCATTACTTACCAATGGCAGTCAAGCACCACCAGCGGTTCATCCAACTTCACCAACATCTCAGGAGCAACAGATGCGACTTTTGCTCCAGGTTCTTTAACCACGGATACCTGGTACAGGCGTTTTGCCTTTTCGACTCTTCATAAAGTGGTTTGTCCAGATTATACCACTCCTGCCCTGGAAAACGTAGTAAACTATGTGAACCCGGCCACCCTTACAAATGCACAGGCTATTTGCTATAATATTCAGCCGGTTGCATGGAATACTTCTACTGCTCCTGCTCCAACCTATCACACCGGTGATGCCGTTACTTATCAGTGGCAAAACAGCACAGATGGAAGCAGCTTTATTGATATCAGCGGGGCAACCGGCCAAACTTATGCGCCGCCTGCCCTTACTACCGATACCTGGTACAGACGGAATGATATTGCTACAATCAACAGCCATCCCTGTTCCGGTTACACAAACATCATCAAGATTTCTGTAAACTTCATTATTCCCGGGACGGTCGCTTCAAGCCAGAACCTCTGTCGTGGCGATATTCCTGCCGGGTTTACCTCAACCCTGGATGCCTCCGGGCATACAGGCGCTACGATAACCTACCAGTGGCAATGGACCGACACCCCTTCAGGAACTACAAATTATGCCAATATCAGTAACGCTACCGTTTCAACATATAGCGTTCCCTCAGGATTGATCCGTGACACCTGGTACCGAAGGGTCTGTACATCAGTTCTGACGGCTGGGACAACGGCAACATGCGTTGATGTTACTCCTGCTCTTACGATGTTTGTGAATAATGTGAATGCCGGTGCTATCGCTGCTTCTCAGGATATATGTACCGGTGGTACTCCGGCAGGATTTACTTCTGCTACTGCGCCTTCAACTGACGGAACGGCAAGTTACAAGTGGCAGTCAAGTACCTCTGGCGCAACTTCAGGGTTCAGTGACATTTCAAGCGCTACAAATCTGACTTACCAGGCCGGTGCTCTTTCTCAGGATACATGGTACCGCCGTTTTGTCACATCCACCTCTGCTAATGTTTGTGACTCTGCTACTACTGCTGTCAAGGTCACTATTCATCCCGATCCTGCTGTTGACAATCCTTCAGGAACAACCATTTGTTCCAATGGAACTTACAATATGACCGTGTCCGGTTCAGGTGGTTCGCCCATTTTACTCTATCAGTGGCAACAAAGTTCATCTGATGCGGATGGATCCTGGAGCAATGCAACCGGCGGCAGCGGCGCTACCTCCAATAGTTACACAACTCCCGGTCTTACAACAGATACCTATTACCGTGTAATTGTCTGGGCCACAGATCTTGGTTGTACCCTGGTTGCATCCAACTCTGCTCTGGTTTATGTGAATGCGCTCAATCCGGGTTCTATTGCTACGGCTCAAACGATCTGTTACAATACCAGCCCGGCTGCATTTACTTCCAGCCCGGCTACCGCTATTCATTCTGGCGATGGTGCCGTGATAAGTTATCAATGGCAATCCAGTACCAATGGTACCAGTTACGGAAATATTTCCACTGCCACCGACGAAACCTATGCCTCCGGCGCTCTTACGGTGGATACCTATTTCAGACGGACAGCTACCTCTACTTTCAATTCTTTGCCATGCTATCAATACACTGTACCTATTCTTGTTTATGTAAACTTTATCACACCTGGATCTCTCAGTAATGTGCAAACTATCTGCAGTGGATCAACTCCGGCACAATTTACTACTTCTAATGCCTCAGCTGCCACAGGGCATGTTACTCCACCCAGCACAATCACTTATCAATGGCAAAGTAGTACGGATGGAACAACTTTCGGTGATATTTCAGGCCAGACTAACCGTACTTACGTTACCGTTGCTCTTACTACCGATACCTGGTAC
>JAPLDH010000075.1 GCA_026391355.1 Bacteroidota bacterium
ATCCGTGTCATTCATCCCATGACTCCAGGCTTTGGTGGTTCCATGCGAGGTTGATGACCAGAACATCGTCGAGAAGCCGTTCCAGTCCCATGTCACATTCATGTGCCGTGTCCCGGAAAGCGTGGCATTGAACCCCGAATACCCTGTTGAAAGCAACGGCCATGCGGCAAATGCATTATTAATGTAAACGGCAAACAAAGTATTCCAGTCTGATTCAGAAGGAATATGCCATCCGGGGGGACAGAGGCCCTGGGTGGATAATGACTCATCGTACCGGACAAGTTCATCCCATTGATATATCGCACCTCGCAGTTCGCAGTTTGCGTTTAGGTCTTGATAACAATACTTTTCAACGATACAATTATCCCGCTGATTAAGACTTCCAGGAATCATCGATCCATAATTCAAATTTGAGGCAAACCAACACTGACTTCCGATCAACACGGTTGGATAAATCTTCCCATCCCTGATATCGGTCAAATTGTTGCCACAATTCCCTAATGACCAATTACTAATGACGAATGACCTGCTTGCAGATGCCGTACAAAGCGCTGCATTAGTATAAGAATAAGTGATCGTTTTAGTGCCAGCACCCGCAAGTGCAGGATAAAAGATGCCATTCGTTACTCCGGGACCAGAGTAGGTTCCACCTGATGGGATTCCACCTTTCAGGCGGAATGGCTGGGCATTGAGGGTGGTTATGGAGTCGTTGCAACGAGTAAAGGTAACAATAGGCGAGGTAGCGACGTTCATCGTGATGATGTTTGATGTTGCCAGGTTTCCTGTTGCACAGATGGCATTGGAGGTCAGGATGCAGGAAGCCTGGTCGCCGTTCGCAGGCGTGTACGACATTGCCGGGGCGTATTGCAATACGTCCATACCATTGACCAACCATTGATAGGTTGGATTCGTGCCGCCATTCACAGGTGTAGCTGTGAAAGTGACGGCTGTTCCTGAACAAATTGTATCGTCGGAAACTGAAATAGAGATATAAACTGAATCCCCTGGGTTCACAGTCACCGGAAAATCAACGGATATTCCCGGACAGTCCTCAACTTCCGGCGTAATGTGATAGGTCACAATTCCAGGTGTTGAAAGCGGATTGACAAGCACCTGGTTAATGAGAACACCTGAATCGGGGCTGAACCCGGTAACACTTCCGGAGGTCAGGGTAACCGTCCAATGAAACATTGTTCCGCTAACATTTGAAGTTAACGGGATGTTTGTGGATTCTCCCGAGCAAATAGTTTTGTTAAGCGGGTTATTGGTGACCGAAGTAGGTGGGATGTTAAAAAGCTGGACCGTATCCGATCCCGTGCATCCAAGCGGGTCGGTCACAACGACAATATAGGTACCGGCCTGGTTTGTTGTCAGTGTCTGGTTTGAGCCAACTGGCAATCCCGTTACCAGGTTGGTCCATAGAAAGGTACATTGGGAGCAGGCGCCTGCATCAAAGGTAGTAGAAACACCCGTGCAGACAGACCTGTCGGGACCGAGATCGGGTTGTAATGAATTCATAATATGCAACACACACCAGGATGTATCCGTGCGATTGTCGTTATGCCTCACATAGAGCTCAACGAGATAGGTTCCTGCAGAGGTAAAAACATGCACAGGATTTGGGAGTGTTGATGTATTTGCCCCCCCGGACATAGGGTCGTTGAAATTCCATTTGATGCTGTCGGCAGGAGGCCAGATGTCGCTGGTAAAAGAAACCATTGGGTCAGCGCAATTGTCGCTATAGTGAATATATGCCTTATAACGCTGAATGAATTGGGGCAATCCATCGGCATGGCAGAAATTCAACAGGCAAAAAGCATTTCTCACAAATCCGCACCCCGCTCCCATTACAGATGGGGAATTGATAACCCACAGTGAATCAATGATATCAAGGGTGCCGTATATTTTTCCATCGGGAGCCATCTGCATAGCCGAATGATGTTGACCCAGAGAGCCAACCTTTAAAATACTCTGGGTAAATGCGGTCGAATCACTAAGTTCGGTATTGTACTGGTAAATGTTATAACCACTATTCATTCCTGAAATGTATAACAGTTTTGAATCGATGGAAAACTCCATGGAGTTCAAATTGTGTATTAACTGAGTATTAAACCTTGGTTTTACTGTGAAGAGAGGAGAAACGACACCTGTTTCATTATTAAAGCCACAAATTTCAAGGGTATCCGTAGTATAGAGGCAGTAGAGTTTTGTTCCTTCCGGTGATATTTTTATCTCCTCAGTCACCGGCCACCAGTTTGGTGCATCTTTAGGCGTATGAACGATACTGGGTGACAAAACAGGTACGGGATTGATTCCTGCAACGGTAATATGGTATGCAGCAAAATAATTACTGTCTACATCCATCAAGCGGATCACAATCCAGGCATCGTGGTTATTCCTTGTACGGGTACCGACAACCGCATTCCAGCCTCTTTGTCCGCCGGGTAACGGGATATTCTTCAAGCCTGGGGAAATATCACCCTTTTTATTGTCCAGTCTCATATCAATGATGGAATAGCTTGGCGGATGGATTTGGGAAGATGGGATATATATGCCTCCGGTAAACAGATAATAAGTGCTATCGTCATCAAGTTTTTGAACAGATGTTACAGTTTGCTCGAAGCTTCCTGAAAGTCCATAAAGGCCGCTTCCATTAGGCATCACAGTGTTAAGCCGGTTCCAGATCACATCTCCCTTGGAGTAAAATTGGAGATTACCAACAGAGTCTGACACACTAACGGTAATTCCTCCTGCATACATTGGGCTCCCAAAGATCAGGACCGGTGATCCGGAGTTAAAGGTGATGGCTTTATTCGAGCCGAAATACCAGTTGTTGAACTCTTTCTGAGAAAACCCAATCAATGAAATGAAAAACAGGAGAGATGTTAGATAGAGGTGCTTCATCAGATGGCCGGGGGATCGGGATTGTACCGGTTAAACAAAGTTATGAAAACATTCCGGATATTAATTATGAATTATAAGATTTGAGATTAGAACACAATAGAAGGCACATTAGAAATTGCATCACTTCCTTATGGTAAACTAAATTAGTTTTACATTTGCTCCATAGGAACAAAACAATGGAATCTCTGTTACGGCCGGTTTTTTCAAAGATGGATGAGTCCTTCCGGACAGAGGATACCGGAATGTGCTCACTATTGCTGCAGGTGAGCGACAAAAGGGTTACCTGGTGCATCCAGGATGTTTCTACGAACAGGTTCGTTGCGATTGAATCCTTCCCCTCAGTATTGGAAGAAGCCGCCAGGGAGACTGCATTGTTCAGACAACCCTTCCGTTCTGTTTTCATGATGCTTGAGAACAATATTTCCACGCTGATCCCCCGGATATTATTTGAAGAAAAAGATAAGGAGACCTATCTGGATTTCATCCATGGCGAAACAGATGGATTGGAGATATGCCGGGATTTGCTGGATCAGCTTGATATAGTGAATGTTTATGGTATTGCCCACCGGCAGTTGGAATATGCTAAGCAACTATTTCCATCGGGAAAGATTTTTCATCATTCAACGGCCATGATTAAAAGCATCACCATGAATTATAAAAACCGGATCAATTCGACCAGGGTTTTCATTCATGTGAGGGAACAGGATTTTGATCTGCTGGTTTTTGATGGTAAAAAGGTGGAATATTTCAACTCCTTTCATTTCCTTGCACCGTCTGACCTGGCTTACTACGTGATTTTCGTGATGGAACAACTCAACCTGAATCCCGAGGAAACAGGGATCATCCTGATGGGCAGTATTAACCGGGATTCAGAAACCTTTGAACTTCTTTTCCGGTATATCCGGAATATTGAATTTGCCGATAGGAATGAATCATTCAGGTACAGCTATATCTTCAATGATATTCCTCCACACCAACATTATCTTCTTCTAAATCTTGGGTTATGCGGATTATAGGGGGAAAATTCAGGGGGAAGCAGATCCATACACCGGGAAATCTTCCGGTTCGTCCCACTACCGATTTTGCGAAAGAGGGGTTATTCAATGTACTGAATAACCTGATCGACTTTGAAGATCTGGAGGTTCTTGATCTTTTCGCCGGCACAGGCAGTATATCGTATGAATTTATTTCCAGGGGATGCAAGGAAATTGTGGCGGTGGATATTGAGCACAAATGCATAAAATTCATAATCCAGACAGCAGAAAAGTTGAATCCCGGCTGTATGACTGCCCTGCGTGCTGATGTTTTTGTTTTTCTGAAACAACCCCAGGGGCAATTCGACCTGGTTTTTGCAGATCCGCCTTATGAATTGGAAAGAATTGATGAATTACCCGGTCTTGTATTTGAAAAGAAACTGATTAGGACGGAAGGTTATTTCGTGTTGGAACATTCCCGGAATTATGATTTCTCTGAGGTTCCGGGCTTTTACCGGCACCGGAAATATGGGAATGTAAATTTCAGTTTATTCCATTCCCCCTAATACTCGTCCTCATGAAAGAAAAAATCATCTTTTGTAGGATAATCGGGCCAGATGTCTTCAATACGTTCATACGTTTCACCTTCGTCTTCGATCTCTCTTAAGTTTTCAATAACTTCCTGGGGTGCGCCCGACCTGATGGCCCAGTCGATAAGTTCGTCCTTGGTTGCAGGCCAGGGTGCATCTTCAAGTTTTGAGGCCAATTCTAGTGTCCAGTACATTTTTACCTGTTAATTACAATTTTGCAAAAATACAAAAATAATCACGTTTTTGTCACCCATTGATTTTCTGTTGCCCCAAGATCCTTTGCTATTTTCCGTGCCAGCACAAAAAAGTAATCCGATAAACGGTTAAGATACCTTGTTATTATCTGATCCATTTGACTTTTTTCTTTGAGACGGATCACTGTTCTTTCGGCCCTGCAGCAAACCGTTCGTGCTATATGACAATACGAAACCATGGTATGGCCCCCGGGAAGCAGAAAATGATTCAGTAGCGGAAGCGATTTATTCATTTCATCGATCTCATTTTCCAGGAGTTTGATGTCCTCATCCGTAAGAAAAGGTAAAGTCGCCGGTTTTCCTTGCGGATCAGAGGCAATCCAGGCCTCCGCAACAAAGATCTTTTCCTGGATGGTGGCGAGAATTGATTTGTAGTGTTCCCCGATCTGCTGATCCTTGAGCAGTCCGATAAAAGAGTTTAATTCATCGAGGGTTCCGTAAGCTTCGACCCGTTCATGAGATTTCCATACACGTTTTCCGCCCAGGAGAGAAGTTTCTCCCAGGTCCCCGGTTTTCGTGTATATTTTATGCTCCTTAGGCATTTACCCGTTAAGCCTTTTTTTCAGGTTCTCAAATTGGTTTTTCATTTCCATAGGCAGCCGGTCTCCGAAAATAGCCTGGTGATCGGCGATCAGATCACATTCGTCAAGCCACTCCTGCTTATCAACCTTCAGGATGTCTTTCATTTTACCTGACATATTATTAAGGCCGGAAATATCAATTGCATTTTCAGAAGGGACAAATCCGATGGGAGTTTCAACAGCTTCACCGGCACCTTCAACACGGGAGAAGATCCATTTCAGCACCCGGATATTGTCTCCGTACCCGGGCCAAAGGAATTTACCATCGGCGCCCTTGCGGAACCAGTTTACGTTGAATATCCTCGGAAGATTGGCTTTGACCGGAGCCTGTTCGCCGATCTTTACCCAATGACCAAAGTAATCGCCCATATGGTAGCCGCAGAAAGGCAGCATTGCAAACGGGTCGCGGCGCACACCTGCTTTCAGCCCGATGGCAGCAGCCGTCACTTCCGATCCTACAATGGATCCCATGAATACACCATGATTCCAGTCAAAGGATTCATAGACCAGGGGAACAGTTCCCGGGCGACGACCACCGAAAAGAAATGCCGATATCGGAACACCTTTCGGATTCTCCCAATCCTTGTCGATAACCGGACACTGGTAAGCCGGTGCAGTGAAACGTGCATTTGGATGCGCAGCCGGCTTCCCGCTTGCCGGATCAAATTTCTCGTTGGTCCATGTGATGGATCCGTCGGGAATATCAGTTCCGATCCCTTCCCACCAGATGTCACCATCCGGTGTCAGTGCCGTATTCGTAAAGATCGAATTGGATTTGCAGGAAAGCATGGCATTTGGGTTCGTCTCCATTGAAGTGTAAGGAGCCACACCAAAGAAACCGGCTTCAGGATTGATTGCATAGAGTCGTCCATCATCCCCGAATTTCATCCAGGCAATGTCGTCCCCGACAGTTTCTACCTTCCAACCCGGTATATTGGGAATGAGCATAGCTAAGTTCGTCTTTCCGCAGGCGCTTGGGAAAGCTGCGGCAAAATACTTTTTCACACCCTCTGGATTGGTAATGCCCATGATCAGCATATGTTCAGCAAGCCAACCCTGTCGACGGGCCATGACCGATGCAATGCGGAGTGCAAAGCATTTCTTGCCAAGGAGGGCATTGCCGCCGTATCCGCTTCCGAACGACCATATTTCATTGGTGTCAGGGAAGTGGCAGATATATTTTTTTTCAATCGGGGCACAAGGCCATTTCACATCTTTTTGTCCCGGCATCAGGGGCGCACCGACTGAATGTAAACAGGGTACAAAATCACTGTCACCCAGGATATCGAGCACCTTTGTACCCATCCGTGTCATGATCCTCATATTGACAACTACATAGGGGGAATCGGTTATCTGAATGCCGATGTGCGCAATCTTCGATCCAAGAGGTCCCATACTGAAAGGAATAATATACATAGTGCGACCTTTCATGCAACCCCGGTACATCTCTGTCAAAATGTTTTTCATCTCCTTTGGATCCATCCAGTTATTGGTAGGTCCGGCATCTTCCTGCTTTGCAGAACAGATGAAGGTCCGGTTTTCAACGCGCGCCACGTCACTCGGATCGCTTTGGAAATAATAACTGTCCGGTCGTTTGGATTCATTTAGTTTGACTGCCGTACCGGTCCTGACCATCAGGTCAAGCAGTTTATTGTTTTCTTCCTCCGAACCATCACACCAGTGAATAGAATCCGGTTGACATAATGTAGCCCAGTCATTTGCCCAGGCCTGAAGTTTAGTGTTCATAATTAATTATTGAGTTGATGATTTGTTGAATAAGTAAAGTCAATTTCTGATGACCAATTAACCAATGACTAATGACCAATGACTATTTCAGATCAGATAAGGCCTTCGAAATCCTGCTGACCGCCTCCGTAAGGTTCTCCTTTGAGGTGGCATACGAGAGCCTGATACATTTCGGGTCCCCGAAAGCCTCTCCGGGAACTGTTGCAACAAATACCTTATTCAGCAGATACATGCAAAGGTCGTTGCTGTCATTTACGCGGGTTGTTCCATCCGATTTCCCGAAATACCATGAAATATCAGGGAAAATATAAAATGCACCGTCGGGATGGTTCAGTTTTAATCCCGGAACCTTGCCAAGCAGCTCCAGCAAAAGGTCCCTTCTTTCCCTGAATGCTTTCTGCATCGTTATAAGTTCATCTGTATGAGGATCCGTAATGATGGCTTTCAGGGCAGCCCTTTGAGCTATGGAGCAGGCGCCGGAGGTGAATTGCCCCTGCAGCTTGTCGCAGGCTTTGGCAATGACCAATGGAGCGGCAATATACCCGATGCGCCATCCGGTCATGGCAAAACCTTTGGAAACGCCATTCACAAGGATCACCTTATCCTTAATAAAATCGAATTGAGCGATACTTTCATGTTTTCCCACGAAGTTGATATGTTCATATATTTCATCGGCAATAATGTAAACCTGGGGATGTTTTGCAAGAACTTCCGCAATTGCCTTTAATTCCTCCCTGGTGTAAACAGAACCCGTTGGATTACAGGGCGAACTATAGATGATCAGTTTTGATTTTGGGGTAATCGCAGATTCGATCTGCTGTGGAGTTACCTTGAAGTTTTGTTCAATAGTGGTTGGCAGAAATACAGCTTTTCCCTCGGCCACCTTCACGATCTCCTTATAAGAGACCCAGTAGGGGGCAGGAAGGATCACTTCATCACCGGGGTTAATAAGGCTGAGCACAACATTTGCGATGGATTGCTTTGCACCGGTCGATACCACTACCTGTTCACATTTGTAATCCAGGTCGTTGTCTCTTTTCAGTTTGTGACAAATGGCTTCCCGAAGATCCTGGTAACCGGCAACCGGTGTGTAAAATGAGAAATTGTGGTCAATTGCATCCTTTGCGGCCTCTTTGATATAATCGGGGGTATTAAAATCCGGTTCACCCAGGCTCAGGTTGATGACATTATGGCCCAGCGCTTTCAGTTCCCGGCTTTTACGGGCCATTGCGAGTGTTTCGGATTCTGAAAGGTAGTTGATTCTGTTCGATAACATAATTCTATATATATGAAAATGAGGTTTTTTTTAGGAACGGCAAATTTAGTAAAATTCTTTGGTGAATAGATATTTACCGATTACCTTTGAATGGTTAAGAATGTCAAGCGCCTTATTTTATGAAAAAGATCAGGATGCTGAGGGTTTCATTTGATGCAGAGATTAAGGATTCAGAAGTTCCTGCCTTCCGTGCAGCCATTATTGACAAAGTTGGCCAGAAAAACGTCCTTTTTCATCACCATCTTGATCAGGAGAAATTTCTTTACCGTTATCCATTGATTCAATACAAAGTGCTTCAACATCAGCCAACTATCATTTGCATTGATTATGGAGTTGATGAGATTCATAAATATTTCGAAAAACGGAACTGGAATATAAGGGTTAACGACCGCCAATTGGAAATGAAAATTTCGCGACTTGAACTGAACCAATTCAACCTGCAGGTCTGGAACAAGCATTTCGAATATTCAATTCATAATTGGATTGCCCTTAACCAGGAAAATCTGGAGAAATACAACAACCTGACTGCACTGTCAGACAGGATTGCTTTTCTTGAAAAAACATTAACCGGCAACATTATCTCTTTCGCCAAAGGAGTTGAATGGACGGTTGACAAACAAATTGAATTAAAGATCCTTGATTTCAAAGAACCACGGACAGTAAAACTGAAAACAAACGATCTTATCGGTTTCAATGTGAATTTTTCCACGAATGTTTTTTTGCCTAATTTTATAGGGCTGGGAAAAGCGGTGAGTAAGGGGTATGGGATTGTAAGGTCTGTAAGACAGGATTTACAGGATTAAAACAGAAAAGACATGGATAATAAGCGTTACGAAATTTATTTGGGTGCGTTGCTGGTTCAAAAACTTACTTTGAACTTTGGAACGATTTCATCAATGAGTTTTTCGAACTCTATAAAATCTGACATATGCAGGTAGGTGAAAAAGAACTTCAGTATATCATTAACAGAATTGCAGAAGCTTACCAACCAATGCAAATCTGGTTGTTTGGTTCTTATGCCAGAAATACCCAGAACCAGGCAAGCGATATTGACCTGTTGGTTATCAAAGAAACTGAAACCAAAGCGACCAGAAGACCTGACGAAATCCATAAGCTGTTTAATCCATACATATTCGATCTTGATATTCTGGTATATACTCCATCAGAATTCGAGAAACAAAAACAGCAAATCAATACGATGGCCTTTATCATAAATAAAGAAGGGAAACGGGTATATGAACGAAATATATCATGAATGGTTTAAGAAAGGTGATAATGACGAAGCCAGAGAAGCCTATCAGTTTGCATTAAGAGTCAAGAACTTTATATTATCAAAAATTGCAGATTAATGACCCAAACCATAATGGTACGGGTAAAGGAATTAACTAAACTTGAATTGAATCAATTTGCCCTTCAAGTCTGGAACAAGAACTTTGACTATTAATAAATAATTGGATTGCCCTTAACCAGGAAAATCTGGAGAAATACAACAAAATGACTGCACTGTCAGACCGGATTGCTTTTCTTGAAAAAACGTTGACCAGCAACATTCTCTCTTTTGCAAAAGGAATTGAATGGACGATTGACAAGCAAATTGAGTTAAAGATCCTTGATTTCAGAGAACCACGGACAGGAAACCTGAATACAAACGATCTCATCGGATTTAATATTAATTTTATCGCTAATGTTTTTTTTCCTAATTTTATAGGGATGGGAAAAGCGGTGATTAAGGGGAATGGGATAATACGACAAAAAAGAACAGATCAAAATAATGGACCAGATACGAAATGAAATTTATTTAGCAGCATTGCTGCATGATATAGGAAAATTCTGGCAACGGGCAGATGATGCAATGGATTCGCCAAATAATAGATTATCCCAGAACACCCGAAATAATGCAGGAAACATTTGTCGTAAAGCTCAAGGTGGTTATTTCACCCATTTGCATGTACTCTGGACTTCTGAGTTTCTGACTTTAAAAGAGAAAAGATATCCCTTTCTAAAGGATTTACATAATTTGGCGGTTTATCACCATAATCCATCCACTGAACAAGAATCCATAATTCAAATTGCAGACTGGTGGGCAAGTGGTATTGATCGTTCCTATGAAGAAGGATATCAGCATTTGGATTTCGGAAAGCAAAGGTTCCGCAGACAACCTATAGGAAATGTTTTTAGCATATTAAATGTAGATAATAGTATCAATAATAATGGGACCCAGGAAAACAAATCTTCATTCTTATTAAATCCATTGAATATTGATGTTAAGAGGTTTTATCCACAACCCTATATTGATGAGAATGCTAACGCGAAAGAAGAATATGGAAAATTGTGGGAAGCTTTTTTTAACGAATTCGATATGTTACCAGATGGAAATATTTCGTATTTTGCCAACTCTCTGTTATATTTAGTAAAAAAATACTGTTGGAGTATTCCGGCAGCTACAAACGAAGATTTTCCATTCAATAGCCTTTTTGATCACAGTAAGGTCACAGCAGCCATAGCATGGTCATTAATGAAAGCCAAAGATGAGAATCCAAAGCATTTCATTTTCAATACTAGTAAAAAGAAAATGGAGGTTCTAAAAGGTGCATTGCCTTTGCTTTTAGTCTGTGTAGACTTATCCGGTATCCAGAAGTTTTTATATGATATCTCCTCAAAATATGCTGCCAAAAGCCTCCGGGGCCGTTCATTTTATTTGCAGGCATTGCTTGATGATATTGCGCGTGAACTTTTACATATTACTGGTGCTTTTAATGGCAATATTGTTTATTCAAGCGGTGGAAAATTCTATATGCTTTTGCCCAACACTAAATCAATAACAGATACACTTGATACCTTTGAGCAAAAACTATTGACAACACTTTGGGATAAATATAAAGGAGGACTATATTTATGTTTTGGTCGAATTGCTTTTGCATACGATAACAATATTAATAAAAGGAAACCTAATATCTGGTTAGATGGAGAAGATAATCCTGTTTATCTTTATCAGTTGTGGATGAAGGCAACCCAAAATGCCGCACTAAAAAAGAGAAAGCGTTTCTCTAATTTGTTGACTACTGAATCCAAGTTTAAAGAATTTTTCGATCCAACTGGCCAAGGTGGCAATAACCCGATTTGCCAGGTTACTGGTCTTGAAATGGAGACTTTAACTGAGGTAGAAGGGGAAGATGAGTTTAAAGTTACCCAAGCAGTAAAAGAGCAAAAAGAAATCGGAGAACGCCTTGTTGGTCATAATGTTATAATTTATTCGACAGAACAAACTTATCTATCCAGCCAAAAATCATTTCAGATGATTACTGATCATCGTTTGATAATTGACACGAACACACCAAAAAACATAGAACGTGCAGAGATTTATTCCACATTACAGGAAAATGAACCAGATTTTCTCACTTCTGGCTTGAATAACAAAAATATTTATGGGTTCAAATATTTTGGTGGTAGTTCTTATCCAATTTCTGAGGGGGCACCAAAGACATTTGAGGATCTTGTCGGTAACTCATCGTTCAAACGGTTGGGTGTTTTAAGGATGGATGTTGATAATCTGGGAAACCTTTTTACAAAAGGATTCTTGCATATTAATGAGCATAGTCATGAAGTTTTGACAGATAAATCAAGTTTCTCCGCGTATGCAACATTATCCGGCATGCTTGATCTGTTTTTCAGCGGATATATAAATACCATTCGGAACACCCTGGATTATAAAGATTGGGTTTCGATTATATACTCAGGTGGAGATGACCTTTTTGCAGTTGGCCGATGGGACAAAATGATTGGGTTTGCCAATGATGTTAATATTGCTTTTAAACGGTTAACAGGTCGTAACGATATTACGTTAAGCGCAGGTTTAGTGCTTGTTAGCCAAAAATTTCCGATTGCTAAAAGTGCAGATCTTGCTGGCATAGCCGAAGATGTTGCAAAGCAACATGTATACGATAATCATGTCAAGAATTCATTGACTCTTTTTGACATTCCGGTCAATTGGGACCATGAATTTTCCAAGGTGAGTGAAATGAAGGTACAACTTGTCAAATGGTTACAAAATGACGTTATTACGAAAGGTTTGTTAATGCAATTATTGAAATATTATAACCGGTATAAATTTCAAAAAAAATCCTATAAAAATAATGATGAACTGACTGGTGAAGATCTAAGTTGGAAGTGGCAAGTAGCATATAATCTTGCTCGTCGCCGTAATGCCACTAATGATGTAGAAAAAAGAGCAGCTCTTGACTATTTAAAAAATCTCATTTTTACTGAGGTTTGTGAAAATAAATTGCGATTTGATGCCTTTGCCCTGGCTTGTCGTTGGGCAGAATTGGAAAACAGAATGAAAAACTAATAAAAAATAATAACATGAGACCGAGATTTAATCAACAAAATCCCAATGACTCCTTTCACGGAGGCGATCGCAGAAATCAAACAAACACCCCTAAACCGAACATGATTGAAAAATCCATCTTAGAAATTGGCATAAAGGATACTTCATTGCTTGAAAAATGGGGTCATTACCTTTCAGAAGGTAAAAATGCAATTAAAACATCGCAATTGCGGAAGTTTTTCGGCGCTGTAAAAAAAATACAAGCTGATTTTGATTACGCTAAAACAGAAATTGTCCTTCTTTCACCAAAACTTGCTTATGCAGTGGGTCGAAATAAAGACTCAAAGTTGGAAGATTTGTACAAAGTACTACAACCGTTAATCGATGATATTAAAGAAGATAAATTGAAATTTAAACAGTTCGTCAATATTTTTGAGGCAATTGTGGCCTACCATAAAGAGCAATCTGGTGATAATTCCTAAAAATGATATATATGAGACTTTTTAAAAAGATTTTTATAACAGGCAAGGTACAATTGGTAACCGGTTTACATATTGGCGATAGTAAAGAAAGTGTTGAAATCGGCGGAGTCGATTCCCCAGTGGTTCGTCGAAAAGATAACAATGAACCATACATCCCAGGCAGTTCCCTTAAAGGGAAAATGCGCGCACTACTTGAAATTGCCACAGGTAGCAATGCCGATTCAAAATTTAGAAAAGGGGATTATTCCTTAGAGGGAAAAATCATTCCTGAACTTTTTGGAAGTGCGGGTGATGATGGTATGCCATCCCGGATTCTGGTTCGCGATGCCTATCTGACAAAGGATTGGGCAAAAAAATTGAATGAATCCGAATTTACAGATATGCCTTTCACTGAGATCAAATTTGAAAATGTGATTAACCGGATAAAAGGAACTGCAGAGCACCCCCGGCAAATTGAGAGAATTCCCGCCGGAACTGAGTTTGAAATTGAGTTTATTATTAATATTATTGCGGAAAATGAACAATCCGCAATATCGCTTGAAAAGGAATACCTCGATTTATTTTCAAGCGGAATACGACTTTTGGAGGATGACTACCTTGGAGGGAGCGGGACACGTGGTTACGGGAAGGTAAAGTTTCAAATTAACGAACCAAAAGCAAAAGACGTTAACGAATATTTTTCCGCATGAAAATAGCGTTAAAAATTTACAGGCTCAGGTTCACTTCGCCATTACATATCAGTAATATACGTGGTGATTATAACAGCAGTGAGCGTATCATTCACTCAGATATGATATATGCAGCTTTCATGCAATCATGGTCCATAATTGGAAAACCGGAGTGGATTTCGAAAAATCCTGAATTTTCCATTTCAAGTATGTTTCCTTTTACGAAATTACAAGGAAAAAGCTTTTTATATTTTTTTCGTAAGCCCTATGAATTTAAAAGGGATCTAAAAACAAACAAAGAGGAAGAAAACCCCGGGGATGCTAAGAAGTTCAAGAAAGTTTTGTACTTTGATCAGGAATACTTTGAAAAAGCGCTGAATGGATGTTACTCTGGTCATGTTGCGGATGCTAAAGGCCAGTATCTAAGCAAAATGGAATTCGATACGGATTTCATTTCATCAGGAATAATACCGAGGATACGCTGGCACCGCAATGAACTTGAAGATGCAGAACCATTTTATATGGAACAGCTATTTTTTAAAGAAGGATCAGGGTTGTTTTTTATGTTCATTGGCAATATTGAGAGTCAAGCCCAGGTTGAAGTTGCGCTTCGATACCTTTCAGAGACAGGAATTGGCACAGACAGATCAATTGGCTATGGGCGATTTGAATTTGAAACAGATACTATTTCATTAAATACTCCTGACACAGCCGATTACTGTATAAATCTCTCTCTTTTTTGTCCGGATTCATTTGAAACGTTGAATCAGATGATGGATGAAAAATCTAGTTACGATTTTATCCCACGTGGAGGATGGATCGGTGAGCCAAACAATACTTACCGAAAAAAATCTGTATATATGTTTAATGTGGGATCGGTATTCAAAAAGGATGTTTCCGGAATTACTTCTTTTGGGAAAACAGTTGATTTGAAACCTTTTAACACACCATTACCCGTTAATAATCCCATATTCAGGGTGGGGAAAGCCTTGTTTTTACCAATTTGTTTATAATTATGAACCAAAACTTATCTTATACATTAAAATTATCCGTGCTTACTACTGTCCATATTGGTGCAGGAAGTGAAAAGTATTGGCATGATAATCTGGATTATTATTATCAATCCGGACGTGTTTATATTTTAAACCAAAGGGAAATTGCCTCCGTATTATCATTACGGGAATTGTCTGATTGGAGCGCTAAAATCGCCAGGAGCGAATCCGGTTTTTTCCTGGGACAATTTTTTAAAACACACAAACCGGCTGAATTTAGTGATTTTTCATTTTCAATTTCCCCAAAACCGGTAGATGATATCAGAACATTTATTCGTAATGGTTACGGTCTACCTTATATTCCCGGGAGTTCAATAAAAGGAGCTATCAGGTCAGTAATTTTCAATTCCCTGTTCAATACAAATAATATAAAGAACCGGAAAATCATTGACAGGGATACAAAGAATGAAAGATTACTCCGGCCAAATGAATATGAAAATGAGGTTTTCGGGTACATTGGAAACAACCTGATGCATTTATTACAAGTTAGTGATTCCTATTTTACGAAAACAATACTGAGGCACACAAAAACATTTAATCTCATAAATCATAATGGAGATTGGGAAGAAGGGTGGAAACATGGAAATATTTCTGCACACGACTTTAACGAACAAGGTTTTGTATTTACCTATGAGTGCATTGATTATGATGAAAATGCTGATTTGATTTGTTCTTTTGATAAGGATTATTTGGATTTTTTGATTAAGAAACCTGAATTTTCCGCTCAATTGATTCCAGATACAAAGGATCCTCTTGAAAATCTTTTCAGGATTATCAATTTATTTGCAAGGACCTATATTGAAAAGGAAATCGACTTTTATCAAAAACATGAAAACGATACTGATGATTCAGATTCTCGATACATGATTGATTGTCTGAACTGGTTAAATGAGCAAATTGATGATCAAAATAAATCCTGCATCCTCCGCTTAGGGCAAGGAAGCGGATTTTACAGCATTACTGGTGATTGGCGGTTTAATGACCATGTTCAGAGCATTACCTATCCTGATGAGTTGAATAAAAGGAAAAATAATCAAACCCGTCAATTTGAAGGAACCCGTTACAAAAGCAGGAAAGTAGCATTCTCCAAAGAGAATGATCAATATAGCTTTGATCTGATGGGGTTTGTCAAGATTTCTATGATTCCTGGATAATATAATCCAAATTATAATAATCCAAATTATACTTCCTATTCGATCACATTGATGAACATGAAAGATTTCGATGTGTAAACAAATGAATTAAGCAAATAAGTTCTGTAAACAATGCAGGAAAACACACAAATACTTGATAAAATGGAATCAGTTTTTATTTCTCTTCTTGGCAACAGAGATTTGCAGATTAGTAGGAAAGCCGAGATTCCTCTCCTTCACAAAGAGTGGTTTGTTTTAAATAATGATGATGCAGATTATCTTATTATAGATAAATCAAAATGGAATTTTTTTGAAAAATCTGAAATCATCTATCATGACTATGATAAAGAATATTCAAGGATCATCAACTTCCCAATTGTTGAAAGGGCAATAGAGGAAATCGGCACTCCTTTCAAGAAAATAATATTCACTACCTCTAACCAAACTACGCATGATAAGCAGGATTGTCTCTATGCTGCATTAATAGCACAAAAGCATTATCAGAATAAGGGATTTGAAGCTGATATAAAGTTATTTCCTGATAATCCGACCGATTTTTCAAAATTGCTAGAATTTTACATTGCTTTATTTTCAGAGTATAAGGATTATAAGATCTTCTTCGGAAATTCAGGAGGCACGCCTGATATGCGTGCGGCTTCATATTTCGCGGGTGTCTTTAAAGATATTGAATTTGTTACAGTAAACGCAAGAGAGAAAAAAGTTAATAAAACGAATTTTAAAAAGCAGGAAAATGAAATATTACGGCATATCATAAACCGTATGCTTTCAGTATATGATTTTGAAGGGATAAGGAATCTGCCGGTTTCAATTGGGATCAGGAAAGTTTGTCAGGAAGCAATCGATAAATACAATCTGGTTCTTTCCGAAAACAAAAATGAGAAAAACACAATAAAACATTATACTGATTTTGCAAAAAACGCAATCAATCTTCTTTTAAATAACATGGAAGCATGTCATATCCAGGGCAGATATGCAGATGTAGTAGGAAGAATTTTCAGAATCGAGGAAGCAACATGGCAGCTTCTGTTTTTCAATGAGATCAAAGAAGCAGGATTAATTGATGAAAAGGACAATGTTGTAGCAATAGATTCTGAAGGAAAAATCGTCAAAAATAAATTCGAGAAGTTCTTAAAAAATGAATCTTATTTGGAAAAACTTCTGACACAAAATTATCCCTCACATTTTACATTGATAGAGGGGAAAATGTCTTTTATTAATTTCCCTGTTGTTCCTGTTCGAAGCGGAAAAAACTTTTTCTATTTCTTTTTCAGGAGCCTGGAAAAAAATTGTGCAATATGTGATTTCTTTGCAAAGCTGAATAATAATTATGATCAAAATGACAATAAATTAGTGACTTTGAGAAATAATAGCATTATGGGTCATGGATTTAAAGGGGTGTCAAAAGCAGAGATTGAAACTGTCACTGGATCTTTTGAAACCTATTATTCAGAGCTCATAGAAATACTTGAACTTAAATTGGGAGTAAAATACACACCTGTTTTTAATAATTTCAGGAAAGATATCGGGGTATTAATCAATTCGCCTGAAAATGCCTGATCATGCCCATCGACGAATTTTCCCCCTTCACCCTCAATGAAGACCAGCAAAAAGCTGCCGGTTTACTTGAGACATTTCTTGATGAGCCGTTAGATCAGGTTTTCATTCTCAAGGGTCATGCAGGTACAGGGAAAACAACTTTCCTGGATTCCGTTATCAAATATTTGAAAAGTATCAAGCGGCCGGTTATATTACTCGCTTCCACCGGCAGGGCAGCCAAGATCGTGGGTGAGAAAGCATGTTACGATGCGGAAACGGTGCATAAACACATCTATACCTATGATGTTGAACATGCCGATGATGAAAAAAAGATACGCCGGCTTGTTTTCCGACTTAAAGACAATATGTATCCGGTGGAAACTATTTTTATTGTGGATGAATGTTCCATGATCTCCGACCATAAAACATCAGGTGTTTTCATTGATTTCGGTTCCGGAAAACTTCTGAGTGACTTTTTCAGTTACACAGGCTCCAGAAAAGTTATTTTTTCAGGGGATCCCTGTCAGCTCCCGCCGATTAATGCACTGTTTTCACCTTGCCTGGATGCGGGTTACCTGATGCAAAAGCATCAGAAAAATGTGAAGGAAGCTTCGTTTGTTCAGGTAATGCGCCATCAACCCGGTTCGGGGATTCATTTTAATACAACAAACCTCCGGAATATTATTGAATCCGGGAAGTTTCCTGCTCTTCAGATAAAGGTCAGCGGATACGAAGATATTCACTTGATATACAACGAAGAATCGATGGCTGAAGAATATATCCGATGCATCCGTTCACGCAGTGTTAATGATGTGATTTTACTTACATTCAGCAATGCCAAAGCAGCAGAAATGAACCGGACGATCCGGCATCTGCTTTTTCCCGGTAAAGACCGGATGGTAAAAGGAGAATCGCTCATGGTGATGCAGAACAATTACAAATTTGACATAGCTAATGGCGAGCATTTGCTTATTACCATCATTGAAAAAAAGAGTGAAATAAGAGCAGGACTGACTTTTCTGAATATTACAGGTCAGGTCAGGGATACTTTCGGAACAAGAATAATCCAGGGAAAGTTGATTGAGAACCTGTTGTATGCCAAAGAATCCGGACTTACATCAGAACAGGAATACAATCTGTACCTGGATTTTATCATCCGGATGAAGGGAAAAGGGATAACTCCGAAGCACGAGGGCTTCCTTTCGGAAATGCTTACGGATCCATGGCTGAACGCGATCCGCGCGAAATTCGGATATGCCGTTACCTGCCACAAAGCGCAGGGGGGTGAATGGATGGATGTATTCATCATACTTGAGAAATGCCTCTTCAATCCCACCCTTGAAAAGGAAAACCAGTACCGTTGGTCCTACACCGCTATTTCACGAGGAGTCCGAAATGTACATTTCCTCGATAATTATTGCTTAAAATAAAAGATATGGATTTGATCCTTAATACCTTTGGAACATCGCTCCAAAAAGAAAATGATCAGTTTCTGGTCGTGCATAAAGACGGGAAACAGCTTGTTTCGCCGGATAAAGTAAAGTCAATCAGCATCAGTAAAGGGGCAAAGATCAGTTCCGATGCGGCATTGCTGGCCATTGACCGGGAAATCGATGTGCTATTTATCGACAATACCGGCAAGCCGGTTGGCAGACTTTGGAGTATCAAATATGGTTCGATCTCGACTATTCGAAGAAAACAACTCGATTTCATTACTACACCTGCTGCTGTTGACTGGGTGAGGGAAATCATTACTGAAAAATTCGACAATCAGACCGCGCTGATGTTGTCCATTACTACTCCAGAATTCAATTTGCAGAACCGTGTACAAACGGCCATTAAACGGATTGACAGCTATAAAGCAAAATTAGCGGCAGCAAAAGGAGAATATATCCGGGATCTGGCAGCCACCTTCAGGGGTTGGGAAGGCGCTGCTTCCAGGAACTATTTTGAGATCATCGATTTGTTCATGCCGGAAAAATATAAATTTGGCCAGCGATCACAACATCCGGCCACCGATGTTTTTAATTGCCTGCTGAATTATGGTTATGGAATTTTGTATGGTAAGGTTGAGGGCGCTTTGATCAAGGCCGGTATCGATCCGTATCTTGGCGTTTTGCACCGCGATGAATACAACCGGCCGGTTCTGGTGTATGATGTGATAGAAAAATATCGTGTATGGATCGACTATGTGGTATTCGGACTTTGTCTTCAGCAGGTCATAAACGAGGATTGTTTTACGGTGAAAGAGGATGGATCGTATTGGCTGGAGGCCAATGGGAAACGAATTCTGATCCAGGCAGTCAATGATTATTTATCGGAAATAATCAAAATCAAAGGTCTTGACCGGAGCCGTGAAGTCCATATTGAATTGTATGCCCAGCATCTTGCACAGCGCTTTCTGAACAGTTAAAACACAATTTCACAGACGATCCGGAAAGCAATCTCATTTACCTCTTCGGAACATCCTGACTTGGAGGATTTAACGACTGAATATCCTTTCTTGCCATAAAAAACATTCAATTCTCCCTGCAATTCCTTCACTCCGAAAGTCATTTGCTTACCATAGTTTATTGGTCGTGAACCAATCAGTTCCACCCCATATTGATTCGCTTTTTCTTTGATCTGCTGTTCAAGTATGTTTAGTTTTTCAGGAACGATTATTTTTTTCTCCTGCCGGATACGGATGGAAGGATTAAGTCTGCTTTTTATTTCAGCAAGGATGTCTGAGCTCAGGGGATTTGCAGCAGGCTGTGCCGGATCAGGATGTTCCTTTGCTTCTTTGTCAATGCCCGTAATCACTTCTTTTGCAGCCTCCAGCGAAAAAGCGCTTTCAAAATTTATATATGCATCCTGATCGACTTTTTCAGGTTCGGGATTATAAAATATATCCGAATCATAACTGAGGAAGGTTGCCCTGGTTACATCGCAGGTCTTTTTATCAATGACCTGGTCAAGATGGTAAATATCTGAAAAGTGTTTTGTAAAAAGTTTATAGAACATGGTGTACTTAACATGATCCGTTATTTTCTCTTTCAGGCTCAGGATTACTTTCAAGCCGTCGCCACCGGGAGAAATAAAGATCATCATTACCCGAGGATCATTTTTGATGGTTGATTTTAATTGGTTTACCTGGATATCTTTTTCAGCAAGATGATCAATATCGATGGCAAAATTTTCAATGAAGGCAAAATTCTCGGTTTTGCGGAAGGGAGGATGGAAGATACCGCAGGTAAAATAGGGTAACTGTGTTTTCAGCCGGTGATATTGTTTTTCGTCAATGGAGCGTACTTTATGCAGTTGTTCGATTTTTTCCCGGAGGTTAAAGGCGGGTTGGCGGATGTAGTTGAAAAGATCGGACGACTGGATTTTACGCAACGCATCAGGAACGACAGAAGTGAGATTTTGGCCAAGCTGAAACATAAATCACGTCGGTTTTCAATTTATATGTAAATTTAGGGTAAAAGTTTGGAATATTTCAATGACACGTAAAAAGAAAATACCTTTCACATTTCCCGAGATAATCCGCAAGCTGAAGTATGCAGGCCTGTCGAATGTGGATGCTTTGAATACGGTAAGGTCGAAAGAACCGGAAGTGGAACAGATCAGTGAAAGGATCAGGAAGGTTTTTCATTTATATAAAACGGCATCAGCAAAACCCGATCATATGATATTCTTTATAATGTACGACATTGAGCACGACAAGATTCGCACTCAGATTGCAAAATATCTGCTTAAGAAAGGTTGTATCCGTGTTCAGAAATCAGTTTTTTTAGCACAGAAAGAGCGGAAACTTTTTGACGAGATGCATACAACCCTGAAAGAGATCCAGGAGATGTATGATAATGAGGACAGTATTTTTTTTGTGCCTATTTCGACCGATGAGTTGCGTTCGATGAAGATCCTTGGTCAGAATGTAACGGTGGATATGATTTTGGAGAACAAGTCCACGCTTTTTTTCTGATGGAGAATGATAACGGAAAAATAAGATGTATATTTACTTACTTTTGCACCCCCGAAAACCGGGACTGGTTTTATGATGAATTTGCCACTTTTAGCTATAAATATTAATTTAAAACTCTATAAATCAACAAAAAATAAAAACACCTCGCCGAAAGGCTATTCCATTAAAACAAGGATTAAGACTAAACCACCAGACTACCAAAGATTTACCTTGCGGGTCGCCGAAAGGCTATTCCATTAAAACAAGGATTAAGACTTTAGTACATCCAAGTAATGTGCATCCTGTGATATAATCGCCGAAAGGCTATTCCATTAAAACAAGGATTAAGACCCGTCCTTGCTCAATGAGCAAGCTACTGCTGTTGTCGCCGAAAGGCTATTCCATTAAAACAAGGATTAAGACCAAAGAATATTATTTGGGGTATGTGTTCTTTAGACGCCGAAAGGCTATTCCATTAAAACAAGGATTAAGACGGATCAAACTCTCCGTCAGACACACAAAGTATGCCAGCAGGCGCCGAAAGGCTATTCCATTAAAACAAGGATTAAGACCTGAACTGCAAAGCTTGCTAATTCACGTTTAGTATCGCCGAAAGGCTATTCCATTAAAACAAGGATTAAGACAACAGGGAGAAAATCTTTTAATTTCTATTTCTTTCATTCGCCGAAAGGCTATTCCATTAAAACAAGGATTAAGACATCCTCCAGTTTCAATCATAGAGGTTAATTCTACAAACGCCGAAAGGCTATTCCATTAAAACAAGGATTAAGACATGATAGATAGTAAGTAAGTGTACTTATTTAAGAAAACGCCGAAAGGCTATTCCATTAAAACAAGGATTAAGACTCAACCTGAAAATATTGACCCACTAAATTTCTTAATATCGCCGAAAGGCTATTCCATTAAAACAAGGATTAAGACACGAAGAAAGTGATTGTTGGATTCATAGCTTTGGACGCCGAAAGGCTATTCCATTAAAACAAGGATTAAGACGTTCTAAATTGTCTGTGATACCTATAATAGTATACTCGCCGAAAGGCTATTCCATTAAAACAAGGATTAAGACCTATTGAGTACCAGGTGCAGGATTCACCGTCTACCGAACGCCGAAAGGCTATTCCATTAAAACAAGGATTAAGACATTTCCTTTTTTTTGCCATTCTAAGGGATCATATAATACGCCGAAAGGCTATTCCATTAAAACAAGGATTAAGACGAGTGATTAACTCCCGTTCGTGTTGTTTGTTTGCGCCCGCCGAAAGGCTATTCCATTAAAACAAGGATTAAGACTGTTATCATTTCATATGTTTCACTAGATCCTTGATACGCCGAAAGGCTATTCCATTAAAACAAGGATTAAGACTGCATTTAAAAGATTCTGCAGATAAGAAGATGTTTTCGCCGAAAGGCTATTCCATTAAAACAAGGATTAAGACACTCTCTTAAAGGTTTTCGGTACCCCTGATCTTCCGCCGAAAGGCTATTCCATTAAAACAAGGATTAAGACTTATGAAATCTGTTGTTTAACTCATGAAATACTGCCGCCGAAAGGCTATTCCATTAAAACAAGGATTAAGACGATACATTATCAGGATGTCTATTCCTAAGAACTTTTCGCCGAAAGGCTATTCCATTAAAACAAGGATTAAGACTCTTCCAAACTACCAGTAAACACTACGTTTGTAGAACGCCGAAAGGCTATTCCATTAAAACAAGGATTAAGACGGATTTCACAACTTTTGTTGCCATAATTTTACTTTCGCCGAAAGGCTATTCCATTAAAACAAGGATTAAGACAAGAGATTCTTTCATGATATTTATTCTTCAAAAAACGCCGAAAGGCTATTCCATTAAAACAAGGATTAAGACATTGGTGGTGTAACTATTCCGATAACTTTCAGATCGCCGAAAGGCTATTCCATTAAAACAAGGATTAAGACTAAAGAAGGAATTTTTATTCGAAAATACAGTATATCCGCCGAAAGGCTATTCCATTAAAACAAGGATTAAGACACTGCCTGTCGGCAGTAATAAATTCTTCTTCCGATCGCCGAAAGGCTATTCCATTAAAACAAGGATTAAGACACTAAAGTTTCCTTTCTCTGACCAGGAGCCTGAAGGAAGCCGCCGAAAGGCTATTCCATTAAAACAAGGATTAAGACCAACCTTTTTCCCTTTGATTTCTCCAAACATTGCCGGGCGCCGAAAGGCTATTCCATTAAAACAAGGATTAAGACACGGTTTCTAAATAGTTATTAATATTTCGTCTTAATCGCCGAAAGGCTATTCCATTAAAACAAGGATTAAGACTAATATTTAAAACTCTCACAGGATTTGTCAAAAACGCCGAAAGGCTATTCCATTAAAACAAGGATTAAGACAAAATAAATTTCGGCAGTATTCATACTTTTTAACTTTCGCCGAAAGGCTATTCCATTAAAACAAGGATTAAGACTTTGGATATTAGTTAGTGAATAAAGAATTCTTATTCGCCGAAAGGCTATTCCATTAAAACAAGGATTAAGACCAGTTTTTCCTGTACCAATCCACGTTAATTTCATACGCCGAAAGGCTATTCCATTAAAACAAGGATTAAGACAGACTGCTGACTGCATTTTGTACTCAGCATTGTCCTGACGCCGAAAGGCTATTCCATTAAAACAAGGATTAAGACGCTTACACTCAGCTGTACTTTACCATCTGTTGATAACGCCGAAAGGCTATTCCATTAAAACAAGGATTAAGACACCTTGGAAGAATGACCTGTCACCTACTACCAATGGCCGCCGAAAGGCTATTCCATTAAAACAAGGATTAAGACGCATAAACTTTGGATTAATATTAGTGAATAAAGAATTCGCCGAAAGGCTATTCCATTAAAACAAGGATTAAGACTCATTAGCTCACGTCTGTTGAATGA